>NZ_JBIBJD010000003.1:346389-707161 GCF_042958445.1 Streptomyces sp. NPDC007991 | reverse complement strand
GTTCGTCCTGAGCCAGGATCAAACTCTCCGTGAATGTTTTCCCGTAATCGGGATGAACACCACGAGAGCGGAACAGCCAGGCGGAATAAGCCCGGGCTGTTCACAGCGTCCTCGCTGTGTTTTTTCAAAGGAACCTCGACCATCAGAGAATCCGATGGACGGGGTATCAACATATCTGGCGTTGACTTTTGGCACGCTGTTGAGTTCTCAAGGAACGGTCGCTTCCTTTGTACTCACCCTCTCGGGCTTTCCTCCGGGCGCTTCCCTTCGGTCTTGCGTTTCCGACTCTATCAGATCTTTTCTCGATCCGATTTCCTCGGTGCTTTCCAGGTTCCCGCTTCCGCGTTTCCCTTTCCAGCGGTTCCGACTTTATCAGAAGTTTTGAGCCGGACTGACCGGCCACTCGTTTCCGATTCATCGGGAGGGGCTTCAATGAAATCAACGTTTCATGAAGCAGATAGATGTTCACTGTCGCCGATTTGGGGGCTGTACCCCACTTCCAGGCAACTGTTCAAATCTACCTCCCCGCATGAGCCGTGTCAACGACTCCTGTGGGGCGAAGAGGACACTAGCAGTTGAACGGACGTGGTCGCACATCCGGTGGCCGTAGCGCCGTTCAGGCAGCTGTCGGAACGGTGGCGCTGCGTTCCGCTGCCTCGACGTCACCGGTGTCGCCGGCGCGGGCCGCGCGGCCGCCCAGGACGTAGACGTAGGCGAAGAAGGCCAGTTCGGCGACGACTCCGATGGTGATGCGGGCCCAGGTGGGGAGGCCGGACGGGGTGACGAAGCCTTCGATGGCGCCGGAGACGAAGAGGACCAGCGCCAGGCCTATGGCCATGCCGATGGCGGCGCGGCCCTCTTCCGCGAGCGCTGTGCGTCGCGTGCGGGGGCCTGGGTCGATCAGGGTCCAGCCGAGGCGCAGGCCGGTTCCGGCGGCCACGAAGACGGCGGTCAGTTCGAGCAGGCCGTGCGGCAGGACCAGACCGAGGAACGTGTCGAGGCGGCCGGCCGAGGACATCAGGCCGCAGCCGATGCCCAGGTTGAGCATGTTCTGGAAGAGGATCCAGATGACCGGAAGCCCCAGGAAGACGCCCAGGATCAGGCACAGGGCCGCGGCCCAGGCGTTGTTCGTCCAGACCTGGGCAGCGAAGCTGGCGGCCGGGTGGCTGGAGTAGTACGTCTCGTACTGGCCGCCGGGGCGGGTGAGGTCGCGCAGTTCGCTGGGGGCCGCGATGGAGGCCTGTACCTCGGGATGGGTGCCGATCCACCAGCCCAGGAGGGCCGCGACCGCCGTGGACAGCAGCGCGGTGGGTACCCACCATTGGCGCGACGTGTAGACGGCGGCCGGGAAGCCGTGGGCGAGGAAACGGGTGACGTCCCGCCAGGAGGCACGGCGGGTGCCTGTCACGGCACTACGCGCGCGTGCCACGAGTTGGCTGAGCCTGCCGGTCAGCTGGGGGTCGGGGGCGCTCGACTGGATCAGGGAGAGGTGCGTGGCTACGCGTTGGTACAGGGTGACGAGTTCGTCGGCTTCGGCACCACTGAGGCGGCGCTGGCGGCGGAGCAGGGCTTCGAGGCGGTCCCACTCCGCTCGGTGGGCGGAGACGAAGACGTCGAGGTCCATCGGTCTGCCTGCTCCTCGGCTGTTCGTCGGCGGCTCGTCGTGGATCAGCTTGTCGTACTGCGGCGCGATGCGCCCTCAGCTTGGCAGACTGGCCCTGTCGGGGGCAGGGCAGGGGAAGGACGGCGGGCGTGAGTGAGCTGGTGACGGGCGAGGCGGTGGCGTTGGAGCTGCGCCCCGCGAGGTTGCCCAGCAGGGCACTGGCCGTGTTGCTGGATCTTGTGGCGGCCGTGACCGTCTACGTCGTAGTGACCATCGCGGTCGTGGTTTCCACTGCCTCGCTGGACGAGGCGGCCCAGACGGCGTTGTCGATCGCGACGTTCGTTCTCGTGCTGGTGGGTGGGCCGATCGCGGTGGAGACGCTCAGTCATGGGCGCTCGCTCGGGAAGATGGCCTGCGGGCTGCGTGTGGTGCGGGACGACGGGGGGCCGATCCGGTTCCGGCATGCGCTGGTGAGGGGCTTGATCGGGGTGATCGAGATCCTCATGACCTTCGGTGTCGTCGCCTGTATCGCCTCCTTCGTGTCGGCGCGTGGGCGACGGCTGGGGGATGTGTTCGCGGGGACCCTCGTCGTTCGGGAGCGGATTCCGGTGGCGCGGACCGGATTCGTGCCGCCTCCTCCGCCCTGGCTGGCGGGGCGGTTCTCGGGGCTCGATCTGTCCGCGGTGCCCGACGGGTTGTGGCTCGCCGTGCGTCAGTATCTGACGCGTATGCAGCAGTTGGATCCGCAGGTGGGGTGGTCCATGGCGGAGCGGCTGGCGTCGGATCTCGCGGAACGGACGGGGGCTCCGGTGCCGCAGGGTGTTCCGCCGGCGGCGTATCTGGCGGCGGTCGTGCACGAACGGCAGGCGCGGGAGGCTCGGCGGGCTTTCGGGAGCGGGGCGTCCTCGTCAGCCGGTCCGGCTGCTGCGGCCGCTCCGGCCGTCGATGCGGCTCCGGCTGCTGGGACGGCTTCGGCTGCGGGCGCGGCGTCCGATGCGCACGGACGATCGCCGGTTGTGCCGCCTGGTGCCGGGTCTCAGCCGTCCGCTGCGGCTGTCGCATCGTCCAGCGGGGCTGTCGAGTCGTCGGGCAGTGCTCGGCCCGCGGCGTCGCACGAGGTGCCTGCGGGCGAGCGTCCCGGGACCGGGTTCGTGCCGCCGGCGTAGCGCAGGGCTGGCTGGCTGGCTGGCTGCGCGATCAGCGGGGTCGGCCTCAGGTGAACACCGACGGCGGTGATTCGAGGTCTTCGAGCTCGATGCCGGGGGCCGCGAGCACCACGTCCCCGGCGATGTGCACGGAGTGCTGCTCGCCCGTGTCCAGGGCTGTGACCTGGTATTCGTCCACGGTCAGGGGGCCGTTGTCAGTGGCGTGTGCTTCTCTTTTCAGCAAGGTCCACGACTGGTCGACGGTGCGCGGGGCGAGGACCGGGTCCGTGAAGGCGACGAGGCGTACGCGGGTGCCTGCTGAGGAGGGGGTGAGGCGCAGCAGACGGGTGGTGGCGACGAGGAACGCCGGGGAGGTGCCGGTGAAGGCGTGGGCGCGCACATTGCCTTCGGTGGCGTCGGTTCCGGTGGGGTCGGTGCGGACCCAGGTGACGCCGTCGAGGGCGGCGCCGCGGACCTGCCAGGCGGCGGCGTGGAGTTCGAGGCGGATGGGGCGGCCGAGTTCGTCGAGGGTGATGTCGACGGAGCCGTGGTGATCGCCCGAGGGGGTGGTCAGCTGGGAGACGTAGCGCCAGCCGGAGGGGCCGGGGGCGCACTGGAAGTGTTCTTCTGCGAGGGGAGTGTGATCGTGCGGATCGTGGAGCGAATAGCGGCCGCGGGGCATGGGGGTCCTGGGTCTTGACGGGCTGGGCCGGGTCGCTGGTCCGGTGAACGGGGCAGGCCCCCGGCACGGGGGTGCGGGGGCCTGCCTCTCAGATCTGACCGGCGGCGAACTGGCCGGCAGCGGTGCTGCTCGGCTCAGTAGCGGTAGTGGTCCGGCTTGTACGGGCCCTCGACCTGCACGCCGATGTACTCGGCCTGCTCGGGGCGGAGCGTGGTCAGCTTCACGCCGAGCGCGTCCAGGTGGAGGCGGGCGACCTTCTCGTCGAGGTGCTTGGGCAGCACGTAGACACCGGTCGGGTACTCGTCGGGCTTGGTGAACAGCTCGATCTGGGCCAGGGTCTGGTCCGCGAAGGAGTTGGACATCACGAACGACGGGTGGCCGGTGGCGTTGCCCAGGTTCAGCAGGCGGCCCTCGGAGAGCAGGATGATCACCTTGCCGTCGGGGAAGGTCCAGGTGTGGACCTGCGGCTTGATCTCGTCCTTGACGATGCCGGGGATCCTGGCGAGCCCGGCCATGTCGATCTCGTTGTCGAAGTGGCCGATGTTGCCGACGATGGCCTGGTGCTTCATCTTGGCCATGTCCGAGGCCATGATGATGTCCTTGTTGCCGGTCGTGGTGATGAAGATGTCGGCCTTGTCGACGACCTCGTCGAGGGTCGTGACCTGGTAGCCGTCCATCGCGGCCTGGAGGGCACAGATCGGGTCGATCTCGGTGATGATCACGCGGGCGCCCTGTCCGCGCAGGGACTCCGCGCAGCCCTTGCCCACGTCGCCGTAGCCGCAGACGACCGCGGTCTTACCGCCGATGAGGGTGTCGGTGGCGCGGTTGATGCCGTCGACGAGGGAGTGGCGGCAGCCGTACTTGTTGTCGAACTTCGACTTGGTGACGGCGTCGTTGACGTTGATCGCCGGGAACAGGAGGATGCCGTCGCGCTGCATCTCGTACAGGCGGTGGACACCGGTCGTGGTCTCCTCGGTCACGCCGCGGATCTCGGAGGCCAGCTGGGTCCACTTCTGCGAGCCGTCCGTGATGGTGCGGTGCAGGAGTTCGAGGATGACGCGGTGCTCGTCGGACTCGGCCGTGTCGACGGACGGGACCTTGCCGTCCTTCTCGTACTCGACGCCCTTGTGGACGAGGAGGGTGGCGTCACCGCCGTCGTCGAGGATCATGTTCGGGCCGCCGGTGGGGCTGTCCGGCCAGGTCAGCGCCTGCTCCGTGCACCACCAGTACTCCTCCAGGGTCTCGCCCTTCCAGGCGAAGACCGGGACGCCCTGCGGGTTGTCGGGCGTGCCGTTCGGGCCGACGGCGATGGCGGCGGCGGCGTGGTCCTGGGTGGAGAAGATGTTGCAGGAGGCCCAGCGGACGCGCGCGCCGAGGGCGACCAGGGTCTCGATGAGGACGGCGGTCTGCACGGTCATGTGCAGGGAGCCGGTGACGCGGGCGCCGGCCAGGGGCTGCGCTTCGGCGTACTCCTTGCGGATCGCCATCAGGCCGGGCATCTCGTGCTCGGCGAGGGTGATCTCCTTGCGGCCGAACTCGGCCAGGGAGAGGTCGGCGACCTTGAAGTCCTGTCGGTTTTCGACAGTCGTCATTGCGAGCTGCTCCTCGGGGTTGGGTCGAGGTGGGTACGGCTGGTCTGCGCGGCGGCGGACACAGGGGTGCCCGAAAGAGGACACAGGCATGCCCGCGTGTGCGCAGCGCAGTCCGTCGGAGGCCCTCTCTCCCTCGGCCGGTCCGCACTGGGACCGCCCGACCGCCATCAGCAGCGACGTCTGGCTCCGTCCCAAGCTACACCGGGGGCGCCTGCGATCCCCAGCCCGCAGGGAAACACATCAAGCCGATCCCGTGACGGGCGGGGGCAGTGAAAGGCGGCCAGGCCCGCCGAGTGGTTCGGTGGGCCCCGTGGCCGGAGGGGTCGTGGAGGGGGTGTCAGTGGTCGGCGGGGTGCGGGGTGGGGCCGCCGGGGCTCGCCTCGGGGTCGGGGCCCTTGGCGGCTTCGGCCTCGCTGTAGATGTCCGGCTCGAGGTAGATCACGCGGGCGATCGGGACGGCCTCGCGGATGCGGGACTCGGCGGCGTCGATGGCGGCGGCGATCTCGGTGGCCGTGTCGTCGTGCTGGACGGCGATCTTGGCAGCGACGAGGAGTTCCTCGGGGCCGAGGTGGAGGGTGCGCATGTGGATGATGCGGGTGACGGTGTCGCCGTCGACTACGGCGGCCTCGATCTTCTGCCTCTCCTCGGCGCCTGCGGACTCGCCGAGAAGCAGCGACTTGGTCTCGGCGGCGAGGACGAGGGCGATCAGGATGAGCAGGACGCCGATGCAGAGGGTGCCGATGCCGTCCCAGACGCTGTCGCCGGTGAGCAGGGCGAGGCCGACGCCGCCGAGGGCGAGGACCAGACCGACGAGGGCGCCGAGGTCCTCCAGGAGGACGACCGGGAGCTCGGGGGCCTTGGCGTGGCGGACGAACTGCCTCCAGGAGCGGCGGCCGCGCAGGGTGTTGGACTCCTTGATGGCCGTGCGGAAGGAGAAGCCCTCGGCGATGATCGCGAAGACCAGCACACCGACCGGCCAGTACCAGTGCTCCAGCTCGTGCGGGTGCTTGATCTTCTCGTAGCCCTCGTAGAGGGCGAACATGCCGCCGACCGAGAACAGGACGATGGAGACGAGGAAGGCGTAGATGTAGCGCTCGCGGCCGTAGCCGAAGGGGTGCTCCGGGGTGGCCTCGCGCTTGGCCTTCTTGCCGCCGACGAGGAGCAGTGCCTGGTTGCCGGAGTCGGCGACCGAGTGCACGGACTCGGCGAGCATCGACGAGGAGCCGCTGAAGAGGAACGCCACGAACTTCGCTACCGCGATGGCGAGGTTGGCGCCCAGTGCCGCCACGATCGCCTTGGTGCCGCCTGACGCGCTCATGTGTTCGCGTTGTCCCTTCGTACGCCGTTCCAGGGCCCGGACGCTCGCCTTGCTGAGCCGCCCGCACTTTGCCCGTGCTTGACGGTGGGCCATTGTTGCAGCCCGCTCAGGCCGCGGTGCTTCAGGTCACCAGCACGGGGTCGTCGAAACGGTCAGGCGACGACGGTGGCCCGGAAAAGCGTTCCTGTTCCGGACACTTCGGCCTTTTCGCCGGCCGGGACGAAGACGGATCGGCCCGGGGTCAGGTCGTGCTCGCCGGCCCGGACGGTGCCGGCCGTGCAGAGCAGGATCTGCGGGGTCGCGCGGGTGAGGTCGTGGGCGCCGCCCGCCTCGGGGAGGACGTAGCGGGAGAGGCGGAACTCGTCGATGGGGGTCTCGTACAGCTCCTCGCCGTCCGGGGAGGCCTCGGGGCGCAGCACGCCGGGGTCGCTGGGCCGGAAGCGGACGATGCGCAGGAGTTCGGGGACGTCGACGTGCTTGGGGGTCAGGCCGCAGCGCAGGACGTTGTCGGAGTTGGCCATGATCTCGACGCCGAGGCCGTTCAGGTAGGCGTGCGGGACGCCGGCGCCGAGGTAGAGGGCCTCGCCGGGCTGGAGCCGGACGTGGTTCAGCAGCATCGCGGCGATGACGCCGGGGTCGCCCGGGTAGTGGTGGGCGATGTCGGCGTAGGGGGCGTAGGCGCCGCCGAGGCGGGTGCAGGCGGTGGCCGCCTCCGCGACCGTGCGGGACATCTCCTCCGGGTCGGCGGTGAGGATCGCCGTGAGGACCTCGCGCAGGGCGGCGTCCTCGGGGTGGGCGTGCAGCAGGTCGACGTACGGCTTGAGGGAGTCGATGCCGAGGTCGTCGAGCAGGCCGGCGGCGGCGAGCGGGGCGCGGAAGCCGCACAGGCCGTCGAACTCGGTGAGGGCGCAGATCAGTTCGGGCTTGTGGTTGGCGTCCTTGTAGTTGCGGTGCGGGGCGTCCACGGGGATGCCGCGGCGCTCCTCGTCCGCGTAACCCTCCTTGGCCTGCTCCAGGTCGGGGTGGACCTGGAGGGAGAGCGGGGCGCCGGCGGCGAGGATCTTGAGGAGGAAGGGCAGGCGGGGGCCGAACTTGGCGACCGCGGCCGGGCCGAGTTCCTTCTCCGGGTCGGCGTCGATGACCTCGACGAGCGTGCCCCGGCCGGTGCGCGAGGGTGCGCCCGGGTGGGCGCCCATCCACATCTCCGCCTGCGGCTCGCCGGTCGGTTCCGTGCCGAGCAGGTGCGGGATGGCGGTGGGGGAACCCCAGGCGTAGGGGCGGATGGTGTTGTCGAGGCGGTCCATGGGGTCTCTCTGGGGGTTCGGGCGGGCGGACGCGTCAGGGTGTCCTGGGCATGATCAGGCCCTGGAAGCGAGCGCCAGGTAAACGGCGGCGAAATCCGTGACGGCGATCAGTTCCGCGAGGGTCTCCAGTTCGCCGCCCGGCTCCGGTTCCAGTTCGCTGATCGGGGTGTCGTGGCTGAGGACCAGGTCGCGGGCGCCGGGGGCGGCGGTGAGGCCGCCGATGGGGCGGTCGCGGAGGAGCACCACGCGCGCGTGCAGGGCGGGTGGTTCCTCGACGCGGTCGCGGAAGAAGTCGTCGGGGTCGGCGCTGGCGGCCAGGGGGCCGGCGAGCAGGGCGCTGTGTGCGGCGAGTGCTTCGGGGAGCTCGGCGACGACCGCGGGGGTACCGGACAGTTCGGCGAGCGCGGCGGCGAATCGGCGGCCTGCCGGGCCGGCCGAGGTGCCCTCGGTCCAGACGATCGGGAGGGCGTCGGCGAGTTCGGCGGCGAGGGTCTTGGCGGGGTTGCTGTAGGTCGCGATGGCGGGGCCGCAGCGTTCGGCGATGCGGTCGAGGCGGTCGGCGACCTTGCCGAGGGCGTCCGGCGGGGCGGCCAGCACGCCGGTGCGGTCCAGCAGCGCGAGCAGCGGGGTGAGCAGCGCCCACAGGACGCCGGGGGCGGATGCGGCGAGGGGCTCTTCCTGGTCGTACGGGGCGGTGGCCATGGGGACGAACAGGCCGTGCGAGCCGTTCACCGCGTCGGCGAGCGGGGAGCGGCTGGGGGCTACGGCGACGACGTTGCAGCCGCGGCGGTAGGCCTGCTCGGCGAGGAGGGACAGGCCCGGTTCGCTGCCGTCCGGGGTGGTGATCAGGAGGAGGTCGACGGAGCCGACCCAGCCGGGCAGTTCCCAGCGCAGGGCGCCCGCGGCGGGGGCGACGCCGGTGGGGGCCAGCCGCGTGACCGGGCTGCCGGCGCCGGCGAGGGTGCCGAGGAGGTCGGCGGCGTGCGTGGCGGCGGCGCCGGGGCCGGCGATGAGGACGGCGCGGGGGCGGCCGTCGGGTTTGAGGTCGTTGATGCCGGCCTCGGCGGAGTGGCGGGCGGCCGTGCGGACGCGGGCGCCGGCTTCTGCGGCGCCGCGGAGCAGCCCGCGGTGGTCTGCCTCGGAGAGGCCCTCCGGGGAGTCGAGCAGCGATTCGTCGAGCATGGGCGGCAGCCTCCGATCGCCGGAGTCCGGTCCGGGTCCGTTTTTGCGATGTCCTACGTCGTGCCCGTTGTGCCCGGGGGTTATGTGCACCGGGTTACGCGGGTGTGTCTGTCCGGGCGGGCCTACGCGGGGCGGCGGGCCTCGTCGACCAGGAGGACGGGGATGCCGTCACGGACGGGGTAGGCCAGGCCGCAGTTGTCGGCCGTGCAGAGCAGCTCGGTGTCCTGCTCCTTGAGGGGGGCGTGGCAGGCGGGGCAGGCGAGGATTTCGAGGAGGCCGGCTTCGAGGGCCATGCGGGGTCCCTTCGGGGATGGGGCGGGGTGGGGCGTTGGTGCTTGGGTGGTGTGGATGTGCCTGGTCAGGGTACCGCCGACGGGGGTGGTTGTTGGGTGGGGTGGTGAAGGGCTGCGCCCCTTCGACCCCGCCAGGGCTTCGCCCTCTGGACCCCCGGGCCTATGCCCGCCCCCCCGCCCGTCACCCCCTGATGATCGCCAGTGCCTCGTCCCTCACCTTGGCCATCGTCTCCTGGTCCCTCGCCTCCGCGTTCAGGCGGAGCAGTGGCTCCGTGTTGGAGGGGCGGACGTTGAACCACCAGTCGGCGGCGGAGACGGTCAGGCCGTCGAGTTCGTCGAGGGTGACGCCCTCACGGTTCTCGTACGCGGAGCGGATCGCGGCGAGGCGGGCCGCCTGGTCGGTGACCGTGGAGTTGATCTCGCCGGAGCCGGCGTAGCGGTCGTACTGGGCGACGAGGGCGGACAGCGGGCCCGACTGGCCGCCGAGGGCCGCCAGGACGTGCAGGGCGGCCAGCATGCCCGTGTCGGCGTTCCAGAAGTCGCGGAAGTAGTAGTGCGCGGAGTGTTCGCCGCCGAAGATCGCGCCCGAACGCGCCATCTCCGCCTTGATGAAGGAGTGGCCGACGCGGGTGCGGACCGGGGTGCCGCCCTGCTCCGCGACGACCTCGGGGACCGACCAGGACGTGATCAGATTGTGGATGATCGTGCCCTTGCCGCCGTGCCTGGCCAGTTCGCGGGAGGCCACCAGGGCTGTGATCGCCGACGGGGAGACCGGCTCGCCGCGCTCGTCGACGACGAAGCAGCGGTCGGCGTCCCCGTCGAAGGCGAGGCCGAGGTCGGCGCCCTCTTCTCGGACCCGCTGCTGGAGGTCGACGAGGTTGGCCGGGTCGAGGGGGTTGGCCTCGTGGTTGGGGAAGGTGCCGTCGAGTTCGAAGTACATCGGGACCAGCGTCAGGGGCAGGCCGGTGAAGACCTCGGGGACCGTGTGGCCGCCCATGCCGTTGCCCGCGTCGACCACGACCTTCAGGGGGCGGACGGAGGTCAGGTCGACCAGGGAGCGCAGGTGCGCCGCGTAGTCCGACAACGTGTCGCGGCCGGTGATGGTTCCCGGCGTCGCGGCGGGCTCGGGGGCGCCCGACTCGCTCCAGCGCTCGACGAGTTCGCGGATCTCGGCGAGGCCGGTGTCCTGGCCGACCGGGGCGGCGCCCATGCGGCACATCTTGATGCCGTTGTACCGCGCCGGGTTGTGGGAGGCGGTGAACATGGCGCCCGGCAGGTTCAGTGCGCCCGAGGCGTAGTAGAGCTGGTCCGTCGAGCACAGGCCGATCTCCGTCACGTCGGCGCCCAGCGCCGCCGCGCCGCGCGCGAAGGCCCGCGACAGACCCGGTGAGGAGGGCCGCATGTCGTGCCCGGTCGCGATGGCGCTCGCGCCGGTGACCCGCACGAAGGCCGCTCCGAAGAGCTCGGCCAGGGACTCGTCCCACTGGTCGGGGACGACCCCGCGTACGTCGTACGCCTTGACGACCTGCGACAGATCAGCAGCCACGGCCAACCTTCCTGGAAAAGTACTGTCGGTCCGCCCAAACTACCCTCGCCCACTGACAGCGCTCCGTGCGGACGCCGGGTCGTCGTCCGCACGTCGTCTCAGGTCACGGCAGCATCCAGTCCAGGACGGGCGTGCTCTGGCCTACCACGATCAGGCACATCACCAGCAGCAGGCCCAGGCTCCACGGCAGTACCTTGCGCAGCACGTCGCCCTCACGGCCCGCGAGTCCGACGGCCGCGCAGGCGATGGTGAGGTTCTGCGGGGAGATCATCTTGCCGAGGACACCGCCGGAACTGTTGGCGGCGGCCAGGAGGTCGGGCGACAGTCCGGACTCACGGGCGGCGGTCACCTGGAGGGCGCCGAAGAGGGCGTTGGCCGAGGTGTCCGAGCCGGACACGGCGACTCCGAACCAGCCGAGGACGGGCGACAGGAAGGCGAGCCCGGCTCCGGCCGCCGCCACGACGTGGCCGATGGTCGCCGCCTGCCCGGAGAGGTTCATGACGTACGCCAGCGCCAGTACGGACGTCACCGTCAGGATCGCGAAGCGCAACTCGTGGACGGTCGCGAGCCATTCCTTCAGCGCCACGCGCGCGTGCACCCCGATGACGGCCGCCGTGCAGATCCCGGCGAGCAGCACGAGCGTGCCGCCGGTCGACACGATCGGCCAGGTGAAGACGTTGCCGCCGACCGGTTCGCCGTCGGGGCCGAGCACGTCGAGGAAGGGCCAGTCGTAGGTCTGGGTGGCCTGGTCCAGCCAGGCCTTGACCGCCGGGATCTGGGCGGCGGAGAAGATCAGAACGATCAACGCGTAGGGGGCGTACGCGCGCAGGACCTCGCGGGGCGGGTCCTCCTCGTCAAGTTCCTCGCTGCGTACGCCGGTCAGCACGGAGGCGCGGACGGACTCGGCGGCGGGCACGCGCGCGTGCGGTACGGCGACCAAGGCGCCCGCGCCCGCCAGGGCGACGCCGATGTCGGCGAGTTGGGCGGAGACGTAGTTGGAGGCGGCGAACTGGGCGACGGCGAAGGCGACTCCGCAGGCGAGGGCGGGCACCCAGGTCTCGCGCAGCCCGCGCCGGCCGTCCACGAGCCAGACCAGCACGAGGGGCACCACGAGGGCCAGCAGCGGCGTCTGACGGCCCACCACGGACGCCACGGAGTCCAGCGGCAGCCCGGTGACCTGGGCGAGCGTGACGACCGGTGTGCCCATCGCGCCGAAGGCCACGGGCGCGGTGTTGGCGACCAGGGCGACCACGGCGGCGCGCACCGGTTCGAAGCCGAGGGCGACCAGCATGACCGCGCTGATCGCGACGGGCGCTCCGAAGCCCGCGAGGGCTTCCAGCAGCGCCCCGAAGCAGAAGGCGATGACGAGCGCCTGGATGCGGGGGTCGTCGGAGAGCCGTCCGAAGGACCGGCGCAGGATGTCGAAGTGCCGGGTGCGGACGGTCATCCGGTACACCCACAGGGCGTTGACGACGATCCACAGGATGGGGAAGAGGCCGAAGACGGCGCCCTGGGCGGCGCTGGAGAGCGTCTGCCCCAGGGGCATGCCGTAGGCGAGCCGGGCGACGAGGACGGCGGCGAGGAGGCCGGTCAGGCCCGCCAGGTGTGCCTTCATGCGGACGCCGCCGAGCAGGACCAGGACGATCAGGAGAGGCAGCGCCGCCACGAGGGCGGACAGGCCGAGTGAGCCGGCGACGGGTTCCAGTTCCTGGACGTACACGGGCGCCTCCCCGGCTTCCGTCATGCGAAAGCGATTTCTCGCGACCTGACGGAATGGTCATGTCCACGCCAAGGAGCCGTCAATGGGTGCGCGTGGGGAGAAACCGAGGAGCCGGCGTCAGCTGTCGGGTGACCGCAGGACCCGCAGGTGTCCTCGCCGGGCGACCTCCATCGGGTCGGCCGAGCGGCCGCCGCCACCGGCTCCGGCTGCCCGCTCCTGAGGACGGGCGGCCTCGCGCACGGCGTTGGCAAGCGCTTCCAGGTCGTCGCCGCTGGGGCGCGCCGGGGCCGAGCCGTCGAGGAGCCGGACGACCTCCCAGCCGCGCGGGGCGGTGAGACGCTCGGAGTGCTCGGCGCACAGGTCGTAGCAGTGGGGTTCGGCGTAGGTGGCGAGCGGGCCGAGGACCGCGGTCGAGTCGGCGTAGACGTACGTCAGCGTCGCGACGGCGGGACGGCCGCAGGCGGTGCGCGAACAGCGACGTACAGGGCTCACGACGTTGGACGGTACCGCACTCTTGAGCGGGCCGCGACGACTCTCCACCAGGTCACTCCCCCGTGTCGTGCTGTGAAACGCCCCACACCCCCCTTCGGGCGCACCCCGCTGACCTGCCCGGACAGCGTCGTCCGGGCTGTCGAACGGTCCCTCAAGTGGTCAAGAGTCGCCATAAAGCGCCCAATTGCCGTGAGGTTGCCGGTCTCGGCGGGATATGGAATCGAGCCCAACCTTGGCTGGAATGGTCATGTAACGACATGCCGTATCGGTCGGCCGGAAGCCGTCCGTACCGCCGTGCGGTGCCGGGCGCGGGGACGCGGCGGGGACTACCCTTCAGCAGTGATGGACAAGCCCGTAACGCCCCGAGCCGCCGCCCCCGGGCCCCGCCGCCGTGATCGCCACGGCCGGGGCATGCGCGGCCCGATCGCACCGCCGCAGGTGCCGCTCGCCGCCAGCCGCGCGGAGGCGTTCGCCGATCTGGTGCAGGACTCCGTGGAGCGCCTGGAGCGGCGCTGGCCGCAGCTCGCCGATATCGATTTCCTGGTGCTGGAGGTGCCGCGGCTCGACGGCCCCGGCCAGGCCTGGAACGACGAGGCGGTCCCCCTCGGCGGCACGATCAGCGCCCGCGACGGCCGCCCCGCGCGCGTGGTGGTCTACCGGCGGCCGGTCGAAATCCGCACCAAGGGCCGCGACGAGCGGGCGGCGCTGGTGCACGAGGTCGTCGTCGAGCAGGTCGCCGAGCTGCTGGGGCTGACACCGGAGACGGTGGACCCGCGGTACGGCGAGGACCAGGGCTGAGACGGCCGGCGGACGGCCGGACTACTTCTGCACCACCGACAGGTCCTCGTCCGCCTCCGGCACCGCGACCGTCCCCCGGTCGTCGGGGAGCGTCTGCACGGTGAAGCCGGGGACGCCGCCCTCCGTGGCCGCCAGGGTGCGGGCGCCGTAGACCGGGCCGCCGGACTTCGGCTCGACCGTGAGCGCGTACGTGCCCTTCAGGCCGCTGGGGACCGGGGGCTCGATGTCCTGGGTGGTGCCGGCCTTGATCGTGTACGTCTTCGACACCGGTGTGCCGCCCTCGCTGCCCGCCGAAGCCGTGACCTCGACCGTGGCCGCGCGGCCGGGGGCGGTCAGCGAGAGCGTGCTGCCCTTGGCACTGTTGTCCGCGGAGGTCGCGCGCGTGCCGACGGGGCGGGTGGCCGGGATGAAGGCCGTCTCCTGCTTGTCGCCCTTGCCGCGTACGACCCGCAGGGCCGCCACGACGGGCACGGACCGGTCCGTCGGCGTCAGCACCAGCGAGCCCGGCTCGCCGCGCGTCACGTCACCGAGGTCGACGGCGGTGGTCATGCCGCCCTTGACGTGCACCGTCTCGTGTCCGGCCGGGGTGATCAGCCCGGAGGGGGAGGCGAGGCGCACCTTGAGGTCCGCGTCGGCGTCGCCCGGGGTGAAGGCGACCAGGCGCACGGAGGTCGCGTCCTTGGGGATACCGGGCAGGACCAGGCTGCCCGACGGGTCCGTGGACGCGGTCAGCCAGTCGCCGCCGAGCTTGTCGTCCAGGGCCTGCACGGCGGCGCCGACCCGCCCGCTGCGGACGTTGACGTGCACGGTGAGGTTGGCCTGCCGCTCGTCGGTGAGGGTGGACAGCAGGACCGGGTCGCTGGAGTGCGGCTGGACCGTGATGCCCTCCCCCACCGTGGACTGGAGGGTGCCGTCCTTGCCGTAGAGCTCGATGTCGACCACGGCGGCCGAGTCGTCGGGGTTCGTCAGATGGACGTAGTCGGTGCGGTCGGCCGCGGTGCTGGCGCCGGGGAACCAGAAACTCGTGTCCGGGGCCGTGCAGTTGACGCCCTGAAGGCCGCGCCCGGTCCCGGCGGCGACCTCGGTCGTCTCCTGGATCGTCCAGCCGGGCGCGAACCTGCCGTCCGCGGTCCCGACCAGCGCAGGCGACTCGGCGCCCGAGCTGTCCCCGGTGACCGGCTTGCCGGGCTCCTTGGGTGTCAGCACGGGCTTGCCGGTCTTCCGCTCGCCGGACGTCCCGCCGGACTTCCCTCCGTCCTTGCCCTTGCCCTTGTCGCCGCCCGCGCCGCCCTTCGACTCCTGTGGGGCCGCCTGGAGTTCGGCCTTGCCGCCGCTCCCGGTGCCCTTCGTGACGGGGGTGAAGGAGGTGTAGGACGTCTCCGCGATGTCGGACAGGCTCGGCGCGGGGCACACCAGACTCGTGCGCTCCACGGGCCGTTGGGCCGCCGCCTTGGCGGTGGTGTCCGCGCCCGGGGTGCCCGGGGCGGACAGCGCGGCGAAGCCGGTGACGGCGGCGAGCGCGCTCACGCCGGCGATCAGGGACAGGGTGGTGCGGTTCACTGCTGGCTCCCGTCGGGACGCTCACTGCCCGTGCCGTGGGGGTCGTGCTGCTGCGCCGGGTCGTACGGCGGGCCGTAGCCCTGGGGGTAGGCCTGGTCGTAGCCCGTCTGGTCGTAGGCCTGTTGGTCGTACGACGGGTTCTGGGGCTGGCCGCCGTAGGCGTACGGGTCGTACTGGCCGCCCTGGTAGGGGTCCGCCTGGTACTGCTGTCCGTACGCGTCCGCCGGGTACTGGGCGCCCTGGTACTGGTCACCGTAGTTCGCGTACTCGCCGCTCTGGTAGCCGGCGTTGTCCCACTGCCCCTGGTTCTGCTGGGGCACGGGCGCCGGGGGCTGCGGGGGCTGCTCGGGCTGCGGGGGCGGGAACTCCCCGGGCTGGGCCGCGCCTTCGGCCTCGGCCTCCGCCTGGGCGCGCAGGCGGCGGGCCCGGCGGCCCTCGCCCGCGACCGGCTGGGCCGGGACGGCCGGCTCCTCGGGCAGGTCGTCGTCGACGTCGCGGCGCCGGCCGGGCAGGGCGAGCACGACGAGGACGACGGCGAGGAGGCCCTGCGCCCAGAGCCACGCGGTGTGGCCGACGGGGTCGTCGTAGGTGACGTCCAGCCTGCCGCCGGTGGCCGGGAGTTCGAAGCCCTGGGCCCAGCCGTCGACCGTGGTGCCGGTGAGCGGCTTGCCGTCGAGCGTGGCGGTCCAGCCGTCGGAGGCGGTGTCGGCCAGGCGCAGCACGCGTCCGTCGGGGCCGGCCGGGATCGTGGTGTGGATGTCGACGGGCCCGGCGGCGACGGTCTGCGGGCTGCCGGAGTCGGAGGCGGGGACGATGGTGGCGCGCGCGACCTCCTGGTCGATCTGCCACAGCGCGCCGCCGTTCTGCTGGCTGAGCCGGGTGAGGCCGGGCGTGGCGTCCAGGACGCGGGTGACATCGCGGGGAGCGCCCCGGTGGACGAGGACGTAGCGCACGGCGAAGCCGCCGAGCTGATCGGCCTGGTCGGCGCCGGAGCCGGCGACGAGGTTGGCGACGACCTTGTCGAGCCTGCTGTTCTCGCCGTCGGCCGCGGCGATCTCGCCGTCGCCGAGGCGGGCGCCGGAGCCGCGGACCAGCATGTATCCGACGTGGGAGGCGGAGTCGCTGTCGAGGACGAGGGTGCGGGCCTGGTCGCTGCTGCCGCTCTCCTCGGCGACGAACGCGGGGACCTGCGTGGGGTCTCGCCGCTCCAGTGGGCCGTCGGCGCCGCGGATCATCCAGCCCGCGGCGACGAGCAGCGGGCCCGCGGCCGAGGCGAAGGCGATCAGCACGGCGACCGGCTGACGCCAGCCGAAGCTCTGCTCGGCCACGCGCGAGCGGGCCCCGTCGGCGCCGAGCGCGGCGGCCGCCAGGAGGGCGATGCCGTAGACGAGGGTCGCGGGGCCGGACCAGGTGGAGCTGTTGGCCAGGACCGCGAAGACGAAGCCGGTCAGGGCGGCCGTCCAGGCCGTCCAGATGCCCAGCCGGCGTTCCGAGCGGAGCAGGGCGGCGAGCGCGGCCAGGACGATGCCGATCAGCATGAGGCCGCTGACGGTGCCGGGGCCGCCCGGGCTGGCGCCGAGCAGGTCCAGGGCGGAGGCGGCCGACGGGCCGTACTCCAGGCCGGCTTCCTTGAAGAAGCCGAACGGGAGCAGTGACAGCGACCAGGGCGCGAGGACCAGCAGGGGCGTGCCGAGCTGGGCGAGGAAACGCAGCCCGTACGCCGTGATGTCGGTCCGGCGCAGGACCAGCAGCCCGGCGCCGAGGAGCAGCGCGATGGGCCACACGATCGGGGTGAACGCGGTGGTGATGGTCAGCAGCAGCGCGTACGCCCAGGTGGCGCGCCAACTGCCGCGCGCCCCCGAGGGGTTGGCCAGGCCGCTGGCGGCGATGCCCGCGCGGGCGATGAGCGGCAGCAGCACGGCCAGGACTGCGGTGCCGATCCGGCCGCCGGCGAGGGCGCCGGTGGCGGCGGGCAGGAAGGCGTAGACGACGGCCGCCCACGCGCGCAGCAGCCGGGACTCGACCAGCGGGCGGGAGGCGAAGTAGGCGGTGACACCGGCGAGCGGCACCGAACAGACCAGCAGCAATGTGACGGCGAGACCGGTCGAGCCGAACAGCAGGGACGCCAGCATCGCCACGAGCGCGAGGTAGGGCGGCGCGGAGGAGGTGCCGCCGGCGGCGACCGGGTGCCAGGCGTCCAGGTAGCGCGCCCACAGCTCGGAGGAGTCGGCCGGGGCGGGCAGCAGGGCGCCGCCCGTGAGCGCGCCGCCGCCGAGCAGTTCGCGGCAGGCGACCAGCGAGACCACCAGCAGCACCAGGAAGAGCACCGGGCCGGGCTTGCGCGCGATGCGCTTGAGCCGGGCGAACTGCTCGATCTCCAGGAAGTCGGCGTCGTCACCGCCGGGGCCCGACTCGACCGCACCGCCGTGCCGTCCGGCGCCGGAGGCGACCTCGGGGTCGGAGCGGCCCACGAGGTTGCTCGCGAGCTGCTCGACGGTCATGCGGACGGTCGCGCCCGGCGGCGGGAACAGCGCCCGCAGCTCGTCCTTGTCGGCCCGGGGGGCGCCTCTGCCGCGCCGCCCGGCGAGGATCCGCTCGGGCCTGAGCAGCGTGCCCATGAGGCCGCGGATCTCGTCGACAGCCTGTCCGGGGACCTTGCCGACGAGGTAGGCGACGGTCCGCAGCAGTGTGCCGAGCACGATCCGCAGCAGCACCCAGGGCAGCACGGCCGTACGCGCGTTGACGAGCAGGGTGTAGACGGCGCCGGCCTTGTCGACCTTGTGCGGGGAGGCGGCCGTGCGGCCCACGCAGTCGACCGTACGGCGTTCGCGGGAGGCCGCCTCGGCGTGCCGGACGACGGCCTCGGGTGCGACCAGGACACGGTAGCCCGCCGCGTGCGCGCGCCAGCACAGGTCGACGTCGTCACGCATGAGGGGCAGGTGGCGGTCGAAGCCGCCGAGCTGTTCGAAGACGTCGCGGCGGATCAGCATGCCGGCGGTGGACACCGACAGGACGGGCCGCACGTGGTCGTGCTGGCCCTGGTCCTGCTCGCGGCGGTCCAGGCCGGTCCAGCGGCGGCCGGAGTTGGCGATGCTGACGCCGACCTCCAGCAGCTGCCGCCGGTCGTACCAGCCGCGGAGCTTGGGGCCGACGACTGCCACGTCCTCGCGGCCCAGCTCGTACTCGTTGTCCACGACGCGCAGCAGCTGGGCCAGGGCGTCGGGCTCCGGCGCGCAGTCGTCGTGCAGCAGCCACAGCCAGTGGACCGGCTCTCCGTGCGGGAGCTCGGGCAGGTCGTACGCGTCGTCCCGCCAGGAGCGGGTGACCGGGTCCCAGCCGCTGGGCCGCTTCAGGTAGGGGAGCTGCTCGGGGGTGAGGACGGGGGCGGTGCGGCCGCACTCCTCGACGGCCTGGCCGAAGCCGGTGCGGCGGGCGAGGTGCAGCACGCGGTCGGCGCCGAGGGCGTCGGTGACCAGCTGGGCGGAGTCGTCCGCGCTGCCGGTGTCGGCGCCCATCGCGTACTGGACGGGTCGCTCCTGGCCGAGCAGCCCGGCGAGCGCGTCGGGCAGCCAGCGGGCGCCGTCGTGGGAGACGAGGACCGCGGTCACCACATGGCGCGGGAACTCAGGTGTGGCAGCGCTGTCGTGATGAGCTGCCGGGTGGCTGTGCACGGACATCGAGGTACGGGCCCCGGTTCGGTGGACTGCGGTGGACGCCTGCGACCGGTGGGGGCAGCGGGGCGTCTCGGACGAGCGACCACACTATCGGCTGTGCAACAAGGGGGCCCGCCGCCTGTGGACAACCACCTGCGACGGGCCGTGAGAACCGTGCGTGCGTACGGTTTTCGGATTCGGGGTGCCGGTCAGACGGCGGCCTTCTTCAGCCGGCGGCGCTCCCGCTCGGACAGGCCGCCCCAGATGCCGAATCGCTCGTCGTTGGCGAGGGCGTACTCGAGGCACTCGGAGCGGACCTCACAGGCGAGGCAGACCTTCTTGGCCTCCCGGGTCGAGCCGCCCTTCTCGGGGAAGAAGGACTCGGGGTCGGTCTGGGCGCACAGTGCGCGCTCCTGCCAGCCGAGTTCCTCGTCCGCGTCGTCGACCAGCAGTTGCTGCACCGTCTCGGTCATGTGCGCCCCTCGTCTGTCTTTCGCGTCCCCGTGATCTAGCCGTTACCGATTCCGGCTGAACGACACGAGTGAAATTACAAGTGTGCTGCTCCGGGCGAGTCAAGCCGAGATCTGCTATTGAGCCCCTTATTCACTCTGCGGAACCAAGCCCAAGCGGAAAGTGTTCAAATCACCATAAAACCTGACACACCAACGGAGCCCGCAGGAGCTCGCGTCGTCCGCCGGACCCCTTGCAGACCCTTACGAAGAAGGACGCCCAGAGGTTCGATCTCGTTCCGGCACGCACCACGAAGCGAAGCGGATCACATTCGGATCACAACTACGCAACGGGGTTTCGTGCGCCCGGTTGGACGCCATGTGTCCCGGGCGGGCCATGGACAAACCTTTCATCTGAGTGAACGACCGGATGAGGTGAACCACATCCCACAGGGTGGGTGCCGAGTTGACAGTGACGGTGTGAACCGGTGTCCTTGTGGGCATGCTCGCGAACTCGGCACTCACCTCGACCCGCACCGCCGGGTCCCACGGTGCTGCCCGCGCTCGCTGTAGCTGTTGCTGTTCCGGCTGTTGAGCTCCATCTGCTCCAGCTGAGGGCCGAGCCGCCCGCTCTCGGTCCCTGTTCCCTCTGACCTTCTTTCACTGAGGAACCACCACCACCCATGAACAGCGACAGCGACCTCCAGATCGCCGGCGACATCCTCGAAGTCCCGCATCTGCTCCAGGCCCCGCGCGAGCACCCGGCGACCGTCGCCGAGTTCGTCGGACTCGCCCGCTCCATCGCCGCCGACCGCTCCCAGTGGGAGCACCTCGTCCGGTACGACGCGACCAGCCGCTGGTACCACCGGCTGCGCACCGGCCCGGGCTACGAGGTGTGGCTGCTGTCCTGGGTGCCCGGGCAGGGCAGCGGGGGGCTGCACGACCACGGCCGCTCCTCCGGTGTGCTGACCGTGCTGGACGGCACCCTGACCGAGCGCACGGAGCGGGGCACGCGCGCGTTGCGGGCAGGCGCGCAGCGCGTTTTCGCGCCGGGGTACGTGCACGAAGTCGTCAACGACGCACTGGAGCCGGCGGTCAGCCTGCACGTCTACTACCCGGGCCTGACGGAGATGCCGATGCACACGGCCCAGCACTGCGAGGCCCGGACCCTGCCGGGTGCCGTGAACGCCTGACGGTTGGTGCGACATAGCTGACCGGTTGCCGCGACATGCCTGACCGGTCGGCGTGAGGGCCTGACCGGTTGCCGCAGCCGCCGACCGGTTGTCACCGGCGCCTGCAAGACTGGCTTCCATGCGCATTGTGGTTCTGGCAGGCGGCATCGGTGGTGCCCGGTTCCTGCGTGGTCTGAAGCGTGCCGTGCCGGACGCGGACATCACGGTCATCGGCAACACCGGGGACGACATCCACCTCTTCGGGCTGAAGGTCTGCCCGGACCTGGACACGGTGATGTACACGCTCGGCGGCGGCATCAACGAGGAGCAGGGCTGGGGGCGCGCCGACGAGACCTTCCACCTCAAGGAGGAACTCGCGGCGTACGGCGTCGGGCCCGAGTGGTTCGGCCTCGGCGACCGGGACTTCGCCACGCACATCGTGCGGACGCAGATGATCGGCGCCGGGTACCCGCTGAGCGCGGTGACCCAGGCGCTGTGCGACCGGTGGCAGCCGGGCGTGCGGCTGATCCCGATGTCCGACGACCGCGTCGAGACCCACGTGGCCGTCGAGGTCGACGGTGAGCGCAAGGCCGTCCACTTCCAGGAGTACTGGGTGCGGCTGCGCGCCTCGGTGCCCGCGGAGGCGATCGTGCCGGTCGGTGCCGACCAGGCGAAGCCCGCGCCGGGTGTGCTGGAGGCGATCGCCGAGGCGGACGTGATCCTCTTCCCGCCGTCCAACCCGGTCGTGTCGATCGGCACGATCCTCGCCGTGCCCGGTATCCGGGAGTCCATCGCCGACGCCGGGGTGCCGGTGGTCGGCCTGTCCCCCATCGTCGGTGACGCGCCCGTGCGGGGCATGGCCGACAAGGTGCTCGCCGCCGTGGGCGTCGAGTCGACCGCGCCGGCGGTGGCCGAGCACTACGGCTCGGGCCTGCTGGACGGCTGGCTGGTCGACACGGTGGACGCCGGCGTGGTGGAGCGGGTCGAGGCCGCCGGGATCCGCTGCCGGGCCGTGCCGCTGATGATGACCGACGCCGAAGCGACCGCGCGGATGGCGCGGGAGGCCCTGGCACTGGCGGAGGAGGTGCGGGGAGCGTGAGCGGCGAGGTCCCGGAGAACCGGCAGGGTGCCGACGGGTACCGGGTGTGGGCCCTGGGCGGGATGCCCGAGGTCACGGCCGGGGACGACCTGGCCAAGCTGATCGCGGCCGCCGAGCCCGGTCTGGCCGACGGGGACGTCCTGCTGGTCACGTCGAAGATCGTGTCCAAGGCGGAGGGCCGGGCGGTCCGGGCGGCCGACCGGGAGGCGGTCATCGACGCCGAGACGGTCCGCGTGGTCGCCCGGCGCGGCAGCCTCCGGATCGTCGAGAACCGGCAGGGCCTCGTCATGGCCGCGGCCGGCGTGGACGCGTCCAACACCCCTGCCGGGACGGTGCTGTTGCTGCCCGAGGATCCGGACGCCTCCGCCCGCGCGATCCGCGACGGGCTGCGGGACATCCTCGGCGTCGACGTCGGTGTCGTCGTCACCGACACGTTCGGGCGGCCCTGGCGCGCGGGGCTCACGGACGTCGCGATCGGCGCCGCCGGGGTGCGCGTACTGGACGATCTGCGCGGGGGCACGGACGCGCACGGCAACCCGCTCAGCGCCACCGTCGTCGCCACCGCCGACGAACTCGCCGCGGCCGGCGACCTGGTCAAGGGCAAGGCGGCCGGGCTGCCCGTCGCCGTGGTGCGCGGCCTGCCGCACGTGCTCGCGCCGGGCGACGGAGAGGGAGCGCGGGCCATGGTCCGCGGCGCGCGCGACGACATGTTCCGGCTCGGCACGTCGGAGGCGGTACGGCTGGCCGTGACCCAGCGGCGCACGGTCCGGGCCTTCACGGACGAGCCCGTCGACCCCGGCGCGGTACGGCGGGCGGTGGCCGCGGCCGTGACGGCGCCGGCGCCGCACCACACCACCCCCTGGCGCTTCGTGCTGCTGGAGTCCGAGGAGTCGCGGACGCGGCTGCTCGACGCCATGCGCGACGCGTGGATCGCCGATCTGCGGCGGGACGGCAAGACGGAGGAGTCCATCGCCAAGCGGGTGCGCCGCGGGGACGTCCTGCGCAACGCGCCGTACCTCGTCGTCCCCTGTCTGGTCATGGACGGCTCGCACACCTACGGCGACGCGCGGCGCGACGGGGCCGAGCGGGAGATGTTCGTGGTCGCCGCCGGTGCCGGCGTGCAGAACTTCCTGGTCGCGCTGGCCGGGGAGCGGCTGGGCTCGGCGTGGGTGTCCTCGACGATGTTCTGCCGGGACGTGGTGCGCGAGGTGCTGGGACTGCCGGACGACTGGGATCCGATGGGCGCGGTGGCGGTCGGGCATCCGGCGCAGGAACCGCGTCCACGGCCGGAGCGGGATGCGGGGGCCTTCATCGAGGTGCGGTGACCGGCGCCGGCCGGCGCCTACGCTCGTAGGGCTCCTCTCGCTTCGCATCGCTTCCCAGGGACTTCACTCATGGCAGGACGGTTCGCTCCCCGGCCCCCTACGCGTACGACGGTGCGCGGCGGGCATGCCGGCGTGGCCGGGGGCGTGCCGCGGCAGACGGCCAGGCCGGCGCAGGCCTCGGGGCCGGGGCGGGTGCGCGACTGGGCGCCGGACGGGCCGCTGGATCTCGGGCTGGTGCTCGGGCCGCTGCGGCGCGGGCCGGGTGATCCGACGTTCCGGGCGATGCCGGACGGGTCCGTGTGGCGGGCCTGCCGTACACCCGCCGGGCCCGGGACGCTACGGGTGTGCGCGTACGGCGGCGGGGTGCGCGGCCAGGCCTGGGGGCCCGGGGCGCAGTGGTTGCTGGACCGGTTGCCGGAGTTGCTCGGGGCCGCCGACGACCCGTCCGTGTTCGTGCCCCGGCACCGGCTGGTGGCGCTGGCCCGGCATCGGCGGCCGGGGCTCAGGCTGACGCGGAGCGGGCTGGTGCTGGAGTCGCTGATCCCGTCGATTCTGGAGCAGAAGGTCACGACCGATGAGGCGTATCGGGCGTGGCGGTTGCTGGTGCGGAAGTTCGGGGAGCCGGCGCCCGGGCCCGCGCCCGGGCGGATGTGTGTGATGCCGGCGCCTCGGGAGTGGGCGTTGATCCCGTCGTGGGAGTGGCATCGGGCCGGGGTCGACAACAAGCGGGCGTCGACGATTCTGCGTGCGGTTCGGGTGGCCGGGCGGCTGGAGGAGGCGGCCGGGATGGAGCCGGGGGCGGCTCGGGCGCGGTTGGAGCTGGTGCCGGGGGTGGGGCCGTGGACGTCGGCGGAGACGGTGCAGCGCAGTCATGGGGCGCCGGACGAGGTGACCGTGGGGGATCTGCATCTGCCCCGGATCGTGGGGTGGGCGCTGGCCGGGGACCGGGATGCGGACGACTCGGTGATGCTGGAGTTGCTTCGGCCGTATGCGGGGCAGCGGCATCGGGCGGCTCGGTTGATTTTGCTGAGCGGGGTGGTGCCGGGGCGGAGGGCGCCGAAGATGCCGCATTGGGATATCGGGGCTTTGTGATGTGCTGCCCGGTTCTGGTGCTGCCCGGTCTCTGGTGCTGCGGCGTGAGGGCCGGGGTCGGGTGGGTCCGCACCCCGGCGGAGCGGGGTGCCGCCGCGCCCACCCGTGCCGCCCCTGGCGGCACGCATGCCCGCAGCCAGGGCCCGCTCGCGCACGTGCCTACTGGTCCGATGAGAAGCGGACCGCTCCTGCGGGGATTTGGGCGTCGCACCAGATGCGGGCGCCGTCGCGGAGTTCGTTGTCGGGGCCGATGACCGCGCCGTCGCCTATGACCGTGCCGGTGAGGACGGAGCGTTCGCCGACGCGGGCCCGGGTGCCTACGAGGGAGTCGGTGATGACCGCACCGGGCTCGATCACGGCGCCCGACAGGATCGTACTGCCGAAGACGCGGGCGCCCTCCGCGACGAACGCGCCCTCGCCGACCACCGTGCCGCCGGACAGCTTCGCGTCGGCCGCGACCGTCGCCGTCGGCAGGACCAGGCGGTCGCCGCAGCGGCCGGGGACCGCCGGGGACGGAGCCCGGCCCAGGACCAGGTCCGCCGAGCCCCGGACGAACGCCGCCGGTGTGCCCAGGTCCAGCCAGTACGTCGAGTCGACCATGCCCTGGAGGTGCGCCCCGGCGCTCAACAGGTCCGGAAACGTCTCGCGTTCCACAGACACCGGCCGGCCCTGCGGGATCGTGTCGATGACCGAGCGGCGGAAGACGTACGCCCCCGCGTTGATCTGGTCGGTGACGATCTCCTCGGGCGTCTGCGGCTTCTCCAGGAACGCCAGGACCCTGCCCGTGTCGTCCGTGGGGACGAGACCGTAGGCGCGCGGGTCCGTGACCTTGGTGAGGTGCAGGGAGATGTCCGCGCCCGTCGACTCGTGGGTGCCGACCAGGGCCCGGATGTCGAGGCCCGTCAGGATGTCGCCGTTGAAGATCAGCACCGGGTCGTCGGGGCCGGAGTGCAGCCGGGAGGCCACGTTGCGGATGGCGCCGCCCGTGCCCAGGGGCTCCTCCTCCGTCACGTACTCCAGGTGCAGCCCCAGCGCGGAACCGTCGCCGAAGTACGGCTCGAAGACCTCGGCCAGATAGGACGTGGCGAGGACGATGTGCTCGACGCCCGCCGCTCTCGCCCTCGCCAGTTGGTGCGTGAGGAAGGGCACCCCGGCCGCCGGCACCATGGGCTTGGGCGTGTGCACCGTGAGCGGGCGCAGCCGGGTGCCCTTGCCGCCGACCAGGAGGATCGCTTCTGTCACGTGTCGTCTCTGCTTCCTGCCGGGACCGGTCGAACTGTCTTTCGGCCGGTCAGTGTATGCAGACCGTTCCGTGGCGCCTTCGCCGGCCGTGCGGCATTTCCGCCCGCTGCCCCCGAGGGCGGTGAACGTGTGTGTCTCAGCGGCCCTGGTACTGAGCCGCCTTCGAGCGGACCGAGCCGAGCTTGCTGTAGAGCTTCCGCCCCGGGCACTCCGTGATGAAGCCGTCCCGGTGCCCGGAGATCACGTTCAGTCGCACCTTCTTGCCTTTTCGGTAGAGATTGCTCCCCCCCGACGTCAGGTAGGTCTTACCCCGCGGGTTGACGCCGTACAGGCCCAGCTTCCACGCGGTGAGCCGGGCGACGGCCCGGATGGAGGCGGACGACGGCTTCTTGGAGCCGTACGACCCGAGGACGGCGATCCCCATGCTGTTGCTGTTGAAACCAAGGGTGTGCGCGCCGAGGACCGGCCTGGCCACGCCACCGGCCCGGCCCTCGTAGATCTTTCCGCACTTGTCGATGAGGAAGTTGTAGCCGATGTCCCGCCAGCCCATGCTCTTGACGTGGTAGCGGTAGATACTGCGGATGAGTGACGGGGACTGCGAGCAGCGGTAGTTGTTGCCGCTGGCCGTGTGGTGCACGAAGGCCGCCTTGACCTTCTTCGTGTACCGGAAACCCCGCTCGCGCAGCCCCTCGTCCGCGCCCCAGCCGCGCCGCGTGACGATGCTCGGGCGCGGGCCGGCGTACGGTTTCGCCCGCTGCTGCTCCGTCAGCTCGCCGGCGTCGAGGGCGAGGGACGCCCGCTCGGTCTCCGTGCGGTTCAGTGCCCGGATCGCGAAAGCCCCGAGGGGCGCCAGGCGGGCGTTGACGGCGGAGGCTTCGGTGGCCACGGAGTTCCCGCCGGCGAGGCCGGCCGCGCGAAGGCCGTCGGCGCGAAGGCCGGCGGCGGAGGCGTCGGGCGGTGGGGCGTCGTCGCCCGGGTCGACGAGTTCGAGGCGGAGGCCGGAGGGGAGCGGGGGCGCGGCGGGCAGGTTGCGGGTGCCCGTGGCGTGGTCCGCGGAGTCGTCTGCCGCGCTCTCGGGTGCGGAGCGGACGCGGAGTTCCACGCCGTCGGAGTCGCCGACCCACAGCGGTGCCGTGGCGCCGCGAACGCCGAAGGCCCTCTCGGGGGTGTCCGGATCGGCCGCGTGGTCGCCGTTGTGCGTCTCGACGTCCTGCCAGCCCGACCAGGTGCCGGTGCCGGCGGCGCGGGTGCGGACCTGGACGCGGCCGTGCAGTTCGGCCGCCGGGTCGTCCCAGACGACGCCGACGAGGGAGAAGTGGCGTACGGCCCGGGGCGTCAGACCCTGCTCGGGGGCGGTGGGGGTGGCGCGGTCGCGGGTGAGGTGTTCGAGGGGGAGGGACTGGGTGCTGCCAGGGGCGTACGGTTCGGCCGCGCGCCGGCTGGTGAGGCTCTTGTCCGGTGTCCCCGCGTGGGGCGCGGGTCTCGCTGCCGTGGCGGCTTCCGTGGTCGGCGCCGGTCTCGCCGTCGCCGCGACGGCGGGCGGAGTGAGCGGAAGGGCCAGAGCGGCCGCACAGGTGACACCGATCGAAGAAGCAAGAAATCCGTGCATGCCCCTGATCTTGGACATAGTCCTATAAGCCTGTCCATTTGGGATTTGACGGGCCGTCGGTCCGGTTCGGCCGAACCGGTGGCGGAATCGCGTCGGGGCGGGGGCCGGAAGCGTTGGGCGGAGGCTGGGGCGCCGCGTACGCTTGCGCGGGTGAACGCCACCGATCGCACCCCTGCCGACCTGCTGAATTCCGCACTCGCCGCGGATCCGGGACGCCCCCTGGTGACCTTCTACGACGACGCCACGGGCGAACGTGTCGAACTGTCCGTGGCCACCTTCTCCAATTGGGTGGCCAAGACCGCCAACCTCCTCCAGGACGAGTTGTCCGTCGAGCCCGGGGACCGGGTGGCGCTGTTGCTGCCCGCGCACTGGCAGACGGCGGTGTGGCTGCTGGCGTGTTCGTCGGTGGGAGTCGTCGCGGACGTGTCGGGGGACGCGCGGGCGGCCGATGTCGTGGTGAGCGGGCCGGACGGGCTTCAGGCGGCGCGGGCGTGTTCCGGGGCGCGGATCGCGATGGCGCTGCGGCCGCTCGGGGGGCGGTTTCCGCAGGCACCCGAGGGGTTTGCCGACTACGCGGTGGAGGTGCCGGGGCAGGGGGACCGGTTCGCGCCGTACGCGCCGGTGGATCCGGACGAGCCCGCGCTGATCGTGGCGGGGCGGGAGTTCAGCGGGGCCGAGGTGGTCGAGCGGGCTCGGGCGGAGGCGGCGGGGCTGGGGCTGACGGGGCCGGGGTCCCGGATTTTGTCGGGGTTGCCGTATGACACGTGGGAGGGGCTGAACGCGGGGTTGTACGCGCCGTTGGCCACGGGGGGTTCTGTGGTGCTGTGCCGGCATCTTGAGCAGGCCGGGGAGGGCGTGCTGGACAAGCGGGTGGAGAGTGAGCGGGTTACGGCTATCGCCCGGTAGGGCCTGTGCCCGAGGCACCGGGGGGGGGAGGCACGACTGCCCGCGGCTGGGCCCGTTGCCCCGTTCAGCCCATCCCCACCCCACCCCCACCCCTCATCCACGCCACAGTCGTAGGAGCAGTGCGCGCGCACGTTCGTACGTCGTGAGGGGTGGTCTCTGTCGTGGGCGACAGCGGGAGGCTTGGGCCGGGGGCGGGAGCCTCCGCCAGTGGGCCGGGGCTGGTGCGGCGGCGTCGGCGGCGGTGGATGCGGATCGGGGCGTTCGGCGTCGCCGGTGTCGTCGTCGCGGCCGCCGGGGCAGGCTGGGCCGTGTACGCGAAGCTCAGCGGGAACATCACGCCCGACGAGGCCGCCGCCGCGGAGCTCGCGCGGTACGAGAAGGAGCGGCCCACCTCGCTGGTCAAGGGCGCGCGGAACATCCTGCTGATCGGATCCGACTCACGCCAAGGGGACAACGCGCGCTACGGGCGTGACTCCGGGACCGAGCGGTCGGACACCACGATCCTGCTGCACCTGTCCGCGGGCCGGGGCAGCGCCACCGCGGTCTCCCTGCCCCGGGACCTGATGGTGAACGTGCCGGGCTGCCGGCGCCCGGACGGGTCGCGCAGCGCGCCCCGGTTCACCATGTTCAACCAGGCGTTCCAGGTGGGCGGCTCGGCCTGCACCATCCGGACCGTCGAGAAGCTCACCGACATCCGCGTCGACAACCACGTCGTCGTCGACTTCCACGGCTTCAAGGAGATGGTCGACGCGGTCGACGGGGTGGAGGTGTGCCTGCGGGAGCCGATCGACGACCGGGCCGCCAAGCTGCGGCTCCCCGCCGGGCGGGTGACCCTCGACGGCGAGCAGGCGCTGGGCTATGTCCGCGCCCGCAAGACGCTCGGTGACGGCAGTGACACGGAGCGGATGGAACGGCAGCAACGATTCCTCGGGGCACTCGTCAACAAAGTACGCAGCAATGACGTCCTGCTGAATCCGGTGAAGCTGTATCCGGTGCTGGACGCCGCCACGTCCTCTCTCACAACCGATCCGGATCTGGCCAGCCTTCGCGGTTTGTACGAACTCGTGCGCGGGCTGCGCGACATCCCCATGAAACGTGTGCAATTCCTGACCGTTCCCCGGGAGTCGTACGCGTACGACGCCAATCGCGACCAACTCGTGGAGCCCGAGGCGGAGAGGTTGTTCGAGCGGTTGCGTACGGACACACCCGTGGTGGTGGCCGGGAAGGTTCCGCGTGGTTCCGCCCCGCTGAGGCCTACCGATGCGCGTGACGGGTCGTACGGGGATTCGCATCCGGGGCCGTTCACCGGGCCTGCCGTCACCGTTTCTCCGCCACCGACGTTCCGGGGGAACACGGCAGCCGAGGACACCTGTGAGTAAAGCGGGCACCAAGGCCACTCCAAAGCAACGGACTCTTCACCCAGGAAATGGGCGAATTGCCCAGGTGTAGGGACGTGCAATGCGTCACCGTCGTCGCTCGGCACTGAACTGGGCCGTTAATGTGAGCGGTCCGGTGCGCCCGGCTCTGAGGACGGTCCTGAGGTCGCGCACTGTGTGACCGAGACCCGGGTGCCTTGGAGGGGGAGGCGCCGCGTGCCCCGACGGAGGAAACAGACGACCGTGGACGCGCAAGGCCGTGGGCGGGCGGACGATATCGATCCCGCAGACCAGTGGGTACTCAATCCGAACACCGGCGATTACGAACTGCGACTGCCCCCTTCCGCACCGCAGTCGGGTGTCCCCAGCCCTCGCAGGCCACCGGCCCCCGCCGGCGCCCCCCCGGCGCGCGGCCGTAGGGATGCCGGCGGCCGTAGGGACGCCGGCAGTCGCACGGACGCACCCGGCCGCCCGCGGCCCGAGACGCCCGGCCGCGGTGCCCCGCCGCGCAGGCGCCGCGGGGCGCCCGAGGAGCCGCTGCCGGGCCGGCGCGGGCGGCGGCCCGCCAAGAAGGCCGCGAAGGGCAAGAAGGTCCTGCTGTGGACCGGCGGCGCGATGGCGTTCGTGCTGGTCGCCGGTGCGGGCGCCGCGTACTTCTACATCGAGCACCTGAACAACAACATCGCGTCCGTCTCCGACGACGGCGCGAGCACCGGTGGCTTCCAGAAGGACAAGGCCATCAACATCCTGCTGATCGGCACGGACAAGCGCACCGGCAAGGGCAACGAGAACTACGGCGACGCGGGCAGTGTCGGGCACGCCGACACCACGATCCTGCTGCACGTCTCCAAGGACCGTTCGAACGCGACCGCGCTCAGCATCCCGCGTGACCTGATCGTCGACGTGCCGGACTGCCCGACCACGCAGGAGGACGGCTCGCAGAAGATCATCCCCGGCACACAGAAGGTCCGCTTCAACACCAGCCTCGGCCAGGACGGCCGTACGCCCAGTTGCACCATGCGGACCGTGACCGAGCTGACCGGGGTCAAGCCGGACAACTTCATGGTGGCCGACTTCAACGCCGTCAAGACGCTGACCAGCGCGGTCGGCGGGGTCGAGGTCTGTCTGGGCAAGGACATCGACGACCCGGACTCACATCTGAAGCTGTCGAAGGGCACGCACACCATCGAGGGCGAGCAGGCACTGGCGTTCGTGCGGACCCGGCATGCCGTCGGCTTCGGCGGCGACCTGAGCCGGATCGGGCTCCAGCAGCAGTTCCTGAGCGCGCTGATGCGCAAGCTGAAGTCCAACGACACGCTCACCAGCCCCTCCAAGATGCTCGACCTGGCCGAGGCGGGCACGAAGGCCCTGACCGTCGACTCGCAGCTGGACAGCATCGGCAAGCTGAAGGACCTCGGTCTGGAGCTGGGCAAGCTCAACACCAAGAACCTGACGTTCACCACGACCCCGGTGATCGACAACCCGGCGGAGAAGGTCAAGAGCACGGTCGTGCTGAACGAGTCGACGGCCCCGCAGGTCTTCGACATGATCAAGAACGACGTCTCCTTCACCGCGGTCAAGGACAAGAAGAAGAAGGAGGCGGCCGCGGTGGCCGCCCGCCTGAAGGGCAGCAAGGCCCCGGCCTCCGAGGTCCGGGTGCGGATCCTCAACGGCGGTGCCGATCCCGGCAGCGCCCAGGAGACGCTCAGCTGGCTCCAGGTCGAGGAGGGCGTGACCAAGTCGGAGAACGCCGGCAACGCGCCCGCCGAACTGGCGAAGACCACGCTGGAGTACGCCCCCGACCAGGCCGACCAGGCACGCCGCCTGGCCGACATCATGGGTCTGTCCGGGTCGGCGATGAAGCCGGGCGAGAGCGTGGAGAACGCCCAGGGGCTGCCGGCGATGACGCTGACCCTGGGCAAGGACTTCAAGGGTGCGGGCGCTTCCCTCACCGCTCCGTCGAAGGCGCCGGAGGGTGTTCAGAAGTCAACGGCGGACAAGGTCGAGTGCGCCGAGTGACCTGACGGGCCTGCCGTACGTCTCACAGGGCGTACGGCAGGCCTTGTCGGGTGACACGGGGGTGGGGAAGAGCAGATGGCACAGAGCAGCAGTGTGTACGGGGAGGGGACGAAGCCTGGGGCCGTCCCGGGCGGTCCGGTCCCGGGCGGCCCTGGTGACCCGGGCGGTCCGGCCGGGCGGGGCGACGGGCATCGCCGGGGAGGCCGGCGGTCCGGCCCCGGTCGCGGGGGCCGCGTCCTGCGCTGGTCGGCGGCGTCCCTCTCCGTGCTGATCCTCGCGACCGCCGGCGCCGGCTACCTCTACTACGAGCACCTCAACGGCAACATCGAGAAGGGCCGGCGCAGCAGCGGCGACTCCAAGGCGACGAAGGCCGCTCCGAACGCGGCCGGGCAGACGCCCCTGAACATCCTGCTGATCGGCTCCGACAGCCGTGCCTCCGACGAGAACGTGAAGCTGGGCGGCGCGCGCAAGGACCGCGGCAATCCGCCGCTGGCCGACGTGCAGATGCTCATCCACCTGGCCGCGGACCGCAAGAGCGCCGCCGTGGTGAGCATTCCACGCGACACCCGGGTCGACATACCCAAGTGCACCGACCCGAAGACCGGACGGACCTACCCGCCGGTCAACACGATCATCAACACCTCGCTGGCCCGGGGCGGAGCGGGCTGCACGCTGGCGACCTGGGAGAACCTCACCGGGGTCTACGTCGACCACTGGATGACGATCGACTTCGCGGGCGTGGTGAAGATGGCCGACGCCATCGGCGGGGTCGAGGTGTGCGTGCGGCAGAACGTGTGGGACCGCCCGCTGCCCGGCGTGCCCGGCGGCTCGGGTCTGAAGCTGACGGCCGGCCGGAAGAAGGTCCAGGGCGAGCAGGCCCTGCAGTGGCTGCGGACCCGGCATGCCTGGGGCAGCGACCCGCTGCGGGCCAGGGCGCAGCACATGTACATGAACTCGATGATCCGCACGCTCAAGGCGCAGAACGTCTTCACCGACACCGGCCGGCTGACGGACCTGGCCGAGGCGGCGACCAAGTCGCTGCACGTGTCCGAGGAGCTCGGCACGGTGAAGAAGCTGTACGACCTGGGGATGCAGCTGAAGACGGTCCCGACGGACCGCATCACCATGACGACACTGCCCACGGTCGAGGACCCGAAGGACCCCAACCACCTGGTCCCGGCCGGCGCCGACGCCGACCGGGTGTGGGACATGATCCGCGACGACGTGCCCTTCGACGGCAAGGGCGGGAAGACGGCCAAGACCGCCAAGACGTCCAAGGCGGCCAAGGCGGCCGAGACGTCCAAGGATCCCGCCGCGGCGGACGACGCGATCGGTGTCCTGGTGCAGAACGCCACGCGTTCGGCCACCCTCGGCCCGGTGACCGGCCGCGCGGGCGCCATCGCGCGGGCACTCGTGGCGAAGGGCTTCACGAAGGCCGCCGCGGACACCTCGGGCGCACTGTCCGAGGAGCGGACCCTGGTGCGCTACCCGAGCGCCGAACTGGCGGGCGACGCCGCGCGGGTCGCCAAGTCGCTGGGGCTCCCGGCGAGTTCGGTACGGCGGTCGACGGACGTCTCCGGCGTCACGGTCGTCGTGGGCGCCGACTGGCGTACGGGTACGGCCTATCCGAAGCAGCCGGCTCCGAAGGCCGGGGACCTGCCCGGCGACGTGGACGCCCTCAACGGCTCGGACACCGGCACGTGCATGGACGTGTACGCGCCCTACCGCTGGTAGCGAAATTGGGCGGGATTGCCCATATGTATGGACGTTGAATTTGTCATTCAGCGCACACGGGCGTTCAACTGGGCGGATAGTGTGAGCGATCCAGTGCTTCTGTGATGACCAGTACCCGTGCGCCTTCCGGGGGGAGAAGGCGCCGCGTGCCCCGACGGAGGAAACAGACAACCGTGGACGCGCAACGCCGTGGCCGGGGGGACCAGATCGACCCCGCAGACCAATGGGTACTCAATCCGAACACCGGCGAATACGAACTGCGACTGAATCCCTCCGGAACGCAGTCGCCGGAGTCCGGAACACGCGGCTCCACTCCCCCGGGGAAAGCGGGCGGATCCGCTCCCCCGGCGAAAGCGAGCGGCACCCGCACCGACGTTCCGCCTCAGCGCCGGCGGCGCGGTGCGCCCGAGGAGCCGCCGCCCGGGCGGCGCGGTGGCCGCCGGCCGGTGCGGCCAAAGCCCAAGAAGGGCAAGAAGGTGCTGATGTGGACCGGCGGCACGATGGCGTTCGTGCTGGTCGGGGCCGGCGGGGCCGGCTACTTGTACCTCCGGCACCTGGAGGGCAACGTCACGACGACCGACATCGGCAGCGCGGGCGCCAGCAACTTCAGCAAGGACGAGGCCTTCAGCATCCTCATCATCGGCACGGACAAACGCACCGGTGAGGGCAACGAGGGCTACGGCGACAAGGGCAGCTCCGGGCACGCCGACACCACGATCCTGCTGCATGTCTCGAAAGACCGCTCCAACGCGACCGCGCTCAGCATCCCCCGGGACCTGATCGTGACCATCCCCGACTGCCCGACGAAACTGGAGGACGGCTCGGAGAAGGTCGTCCCGGGCCAGCGGGGCGTCCGCTTCAACAGGAGCCTCGGGGAGAACGGCCGGGACCCGGGCTGCACCATGCGCACGGTGAAGGAGAACACCGGCATCCAGGTCGACCACTTCATGATGGCCGACTTCAACGCGGTGAAGACACTGACGACGGCGGTGGACGGGGTCGACGTCTGTGTGGAGAAACCGGTCAACGACAAGGACTCCAAACTCGTCCTGCCCGCGGGCGAGTCGAAGGTCGAGGGCGAGCAGGCCCTCGCGTTCGTCCGTACGCGCAAGAGCTTCGGCAACAGCGGTGACCTGGACCGGATCAAGGTGCAGCAGCAGTTCCTGGGCTCGCTCATACGCAAGATGTCCTCCAGTGACACCCTCACCAGCCCCTCGAAGCTGCTGAAGCTGGCCGAGGCCGCGACCAAGGCGCTGACCGTGGACCAGGCCATCGGCAACGTCGGCACGCTCAAGGACATCGCCCTGGAGCTGAAGAAGGTGCCGACGAAGAACATCGCCTTCACGACGGTGCCGGTGGTGGACAACCCGGCGGAAACGGTGAAGGCGACGGTCATCCTCAACCAGTCGAAGGCTCCCCAGCTGTTCGACATGATCAAGAACGATGTCTCGCTCACCGAGGTCAAGCAGCGCAAGAAGAAGGAGAAGGACGCCGAGGCAGCCCGGCTGAAGGGCAGCAAGGCCCCGGCCTCCGAGGTCCGGGTGCGGATCCTCAACGGCGGTGCCGACCCCGGCAGCGCGCAGAAGACCCTCCAGTACCTCCAGGTCGAGGAGGGCGTGACCAAGTCCGAGAACGACGGCAACGCGCCCGCCGAACTGGCGAGGACCACGCTGGAGTACGCCCCCGGCCAGGCCGACCAGGCCCGCCGCCTGGCCGACATCATGGGCCTGTCCGGTTCGGCGATGAAGCCCGGTGAGAGCGTGCGCAACGCCCAGGGGCTGCCCGCCATGACCCTGACCCTCGGCAAGGACTTCAAGGGCGCCGGCGTGAAGCTCGACGCCCCGGTCGAGACGGCGGACGTGGACAAGTCAACCGCCGACAAGGTGAACTGCGCGAGTTGACCCGCTGAGGGCAACTGACAGGCCCGTCATGCGTCTAACAGGAGGCAGGACGGGCCTGTCGCGTGCGCGGGGGGCGGGAAGGACCGGGAAGTGACGCGGAGCGGTGTGCGGGAGAACGAGTCGCGGCAGGGCGTCCGCCGGGAACCGGGCCCGGGTGACACCCCGTCGGCGACGGGCGGCAGGCCCGGCGGCGAGGGGACGCGCCGGCGTCCGAGGCGGCTGCTGAGGTGGTCCGCGGCCGTGCTCGCCGTCCTCATAGCAGGGACGGCCGGCGCCGGATACCTCTACTACCGGCACCTGAACGGCAACATCAAGAAGGACGCCCTGAACCTCGGCGACCACAAGGTCGCCGCGCCGACGCCGAACGCCGCCGGGCAGACCCCGCTGAACATCCTGCTCATCGGCTCGGACGCGCGGGACAGCAAGGAGAACCAGAAACTCGGCGGCGCCCGTGAGACGTTCGGCGCCGCGCCGCTGGCGGACGTGCAGATGCTGCTGCACCTGTCCGCCGACCGCACCAACATGTCGGTCATCAGCATGCCCCGCGACACGCTCGTGAAGATCCCGAAGTGCACCGACCCGGACGACGGGGAGGTGTACCCGGAGTCCCAGGGGCGGAGGATGACCAACCAGAGCCTCGGACACGGCGGCCCGGGCTGCACGGTGGCCACCTGGCAGGAGCTCACCGGCATCCACATCGACCACTTCGTCATGGTGGACTTCGCGGGCGTGGTGGCGATGGCCGACGCCGTCGGCGGGGTCCCCGTGTGCGTCGACGCCAACATCCACTCCCGCACCTCCGACGGCAAGGGCTCGGGCCTGAAGCTGGAGAAGGGCACCTCGTACATCCAGGGCGAGCAGGCCCTGCAGTGGCTGCGCACCCGCTACGGCTTCGAGGACGGCAGCGACCTCGCCCGCGCCAAGGCCCAGCACATGTACATGAACGCGCTGGTCCGCCGGCTGCGCGAGAACGCCACCTTCAGCAGCCCGAACAAGCTCCGCAGACTGGCCGAGGAGGCCACCCGGGCGCTGACGGTCGACCCGGGCCTCGACACCGTCAAGAAGCTCTACGACCTCAGCGACGAGCTGCGCAAGGTCGAGCCGGCGCGCATCACCATGACCACGATGCCCAACCGGTACGTGGGCGCCCGCGTGGAACCCACACAGGACGCCGAGCAGTTGTTCCGGCTGGTGCGGGACGACATCGCGCTGGACGGCAAGGACAAGGACAAGAAGAAGGCGGAGGTGAAGGCCTCCACCGACCCGGCCGCGGCCGACGACGAGATTCCCGTCCAGGTCCGCAACGGCACCCGGACCGACACCCTGGCCGCGGCGCGCGGGCGCGCGAGCACGGTGGCCGGGCTGCTGACGGAGCAGGGCTTCGCCCAGGCCGTCGCCGACACGAACGACTCCTGGAGCGAGGAGCGGACCGTCGTCCGCTACCCGAACGCCGACCTGGAGGGCGACGCGCAGCGCGTCGCCAAGGCCCTGGGAATTCCCCTGAGTTCGGTCAAACGGTCGACCGGCGTCTCAGGTGTCACGCTCGTCGTGGGCGCCGACTGGCGGGAGGGCGCGGACTACAAGGCGCCGAAGCGGGACGACCGGACCCCGAAGTCGGCCGACGCGCTCAACGGCGCGGACGACAAGGCCTGTATGCACGTGAACCCGAACTTCACCTGGTGACGGCAAACGGGCCCCTCCCGCGGAGGAAGGGGCCCGTGAGCGCGCCCGGTCAGCTCGTGGTCGCGTCCGCGTCCGCCCGGACCGCCGGACGCCGGGACGCGATGACCTTCTTCGCCAGAGACCGCGGGCTGGTCAAAAAGCCCCAGCCCCACGACATGTGCATGGTGGCCAGCGCCACGGGGATCTGGAGCCGCGCCTTCAGCGGCAGCCCCCGGCCCGCCGGGACGGAGCCGAGCAGGATCGCCGCGAGATAGCCGCCGGGCACGACGAAGCCCCACGGCGTCAGCAGCGCGCCCACCAGGGTGCCGGCCGCGATCGCGCACACGGCGGTCGGCGGGGCGAGGTAGCGCAGGTTGATCGAGCCCTCGTGGAAGCGGGCGACGACATGCCGCCATCGGCCGTAGTCCTTGTACTGCTTGGCGAGCGCCTTCACGCTCGGCCGCGGCCGGTACGACACCCTCAGCTCCGGCGAGAACCAGATGAGGCCCCCGGCCTCCCTGATCCGGAAGTTCAGCTCCCAGTCCTGGGCGCGGATGAACTCCACGTTGTAGCCGCCCTGCTGTTCCAGCGCCTCGCGCCGGAAGACCCCGAGGTAGACGGTCTCGGCCGGGCCCGCCTCGCCGCCCGTGTGGAAGGAGGCGTTGCCGACACCTATCTTCGAGGTCATCGCGGCGGCGACGGCGCGCTCCCAGTCGTTCTCGCCCTCGGCGTGCATGATGCCGCCGACGTTCTGCGCGCCGGTCTCCTCCAGGAGCCGTACGGCGGTGGCGATGTAGTCGGGCGAGAGCATGCCGTGTCCGTCGACGCGGACGACGATCGGGTGGCGGGAGGCGTTGATCGCCGCGTTCAGCGCCGCGGGCGTACGGCCGGTCGGGTTGGGAACGGTATGCACGCGCGGGTCTTCGGCCACGAGTTCGGCGGCGATCTCGTCCGTGCGGTCCGTGGACGGACCGAGGGCGATCACGACCTCCATCTCGCCGGCGTACTCCTGCGCGAGGATCGCTTGGACTGCTCCCCGCAGATGCCGTTCCTCGTCGAGGACGGGCATGATCACGGAAACGGCGGGGAGCCGCACGTCGGGATTGGCGTTCATAGGGGCCTCACGTTACCGCGAACGGGGGACACCGGTGCGCGCCGCAGGGGCGGTACCGCGGGCCGCAGATCGTATCGGCCTACGGTTTCACGGATCCCACGCACGGCCGTCGTCCGGAGGTGTCCCCTTGCCCACGCCGCGGTCCCCTCGGTCCACCGCCGCCCCGCAGCGCCGCCCGCGGCCCTCCCCCGGGCGCGCCCCGCGCAGGCCCACGCCGCCCGCACGGCGCCGGAAGCCGCGCTGGGGCATGCGGGTGGTCACCACCCTGTCCGTGGTGGTCCTCGCGTCCGCCGGTATCGGGCACGCCGTGATGACCAGCCTCGACGCGGACATCACCCGGGTCGACCCCTTCAAGGACATGAAGAACCGGCCGCGGGCGGGCCACGGCATGAACGTACTGCTGGTCGGCACCGACGGCCGCGAGAAGATCAGCAAGGAGGACCGGCGGAGGTACAGGCTGGGCGGGACACCCTGCCACTGCACCGACACGATCATGATCGTGCACATCTCGGCGGACCGGGAGCGGGCGAGTGTGGTGAGCCTGCCGCGCGACTCGTACGCCGTGACGCCCGCGCACGTCGACCGTACGACGGGCAAGCGGCACCGGGGGCACCCGGTCAAGCTGAACGCGGCGTACGCCGAGGGCGGGCCGCAGCTGACCGTGCGGACGGTCGAGAGCATGACGAAGGTGAAGATCGACCACTATCTGGAGGTCGACTTCACCAGCTTCATGAGGACGGTGGACGTGGTCGGGGGCGTCCGGATCTGCACCCCCGACCCACTGAAGGACAGCTACACCGGCCTGAACCTCCCGGCCGGGCGGCACACACTGGCCGGCGGGCAGGCGCTGCAGTACGTACGCGCCCGGCACGTCGACGGGGCCTCGGACCTGGGCCGGATGAAACGCCAGCAGCACTTCATGGCGGCGCTCGTGGAACGGATCACCTCCTCGGGGATCCTCCTGAACCCGATGAAGTTCCGGGACGTGACGCGGGCCGTGCTCGGCTCGGTGCGGGCCGACAAGGGCTTCGGCACGGACCAGATGCTGGACCTGGGCCGGGCCATGCGGAACTTCTCCCCCTCCTCCTCCGAGTTCACGACCGTCCCGATCGGGCGGATGGGATTCGCCGTGAAGGGCGTCGGCTCGACGCTGAAGTGGGACCCCGTGAAGGCGGAGCGGCTCTTCCGCGCCCTGCGCGAGGACCATCCGCTGTCCGTGCACCGGGCGCGCGACGCGGCCCGGATCGTCTCGGTCGCCCCGCAGCAGATCCGCGTCCAGGTGGAAAACGGCACGCGCACGCCCGGGCTGGGCCGCCGAGTGGACGCGGCCCTGGCCTCCACGGGCTTCAGAACGACCCGGGCCCCGGTGAACGCCGCCGTCCGCGACGTCAGGCGCACGATCGTCGCCCACGACCCGCGCTGGGACCGCTCGGCCAAGTCCCTCGCCATGGCCCTGCCGGGCAGCGAACTCCGCCCGGTCAAGGGCCTGGGCCCGACCCTGAAGGTCATCGCGGGCACGGATTTCGAACGCGTGCGCAAGGTCCGGGCCGAGGACCCGGGGCAGGGCGAGTTCGGGGTGGTACGCGGAGACGAGGTGGCGTGCCGGTAGGGGCCGCGACGCGCACATGGCGGATTGGTTCCTTCCGCCCCGTGGCGGTGGGACCCCGGCAGGCGTAGGACGGAAGAGCACGAGGGCCGATTCCCGGCTCTCGCCGTCCCCCGGGAGGAATCATGACCCAGCAGCCCGCCACCATGACACCGCTGAGCAAGGAGATGCAGGAGTGCGTCCAGGCGTGCATGACCTGCCACAGCGTGTGCGAGGAGACCATGAGCTCCTGCCTGCAGATGGGCGGCCAGGCCCAGATGCAGATCATGCGCGCGGTCATGGACTGCGCCGAGATGACGCGTCTGTGCGCCGACATGATGATGCGCCGCTCGCCGCTGTCGCCCGAGATGTGCGCGATGTGTGCCCGGGCCTGTGACATGTGCGCCGAGGCGTGTATGTCCATGCCGGACGACGCCCAGATGATGCGCTGCGCCGAGGCGTGTCGCCGCTGTGCCGAGACGTGCCGGTCGATGTCGGCCGCCGCGATGTGAGGACCGCCTCACAGCAGTCGGGGGCACCCCCGTGGGTGCCCCCGACGCATGCGGGTGCTCAGTTGCCCGAGACGGTGACCGTCTCGTCGTTCTTCAACTGGCTGACCAGCGTCTTCACCTTCGCGGTGTCCCACTGGAGGTTGCCGTTGGCGGAGTTGCCCGCGATCGGCATGTTCATCGACTTGCCCTCGCCGCCGCTGACGCCCTTCATCGCCCAGAACATCGACGCCAGGTCGAACAGGCCCATGTCCTTGTCGACCACGAGGGAGTCCAGGCCCGCGCCCATGGTGGGGTACAGCTTGAACGGGTTGAGGACCGTGCTCGGGGTGGCGACCTGGTTGGCCAGCGCGGAGAGGAACTTCTGCTGGTTCTTCGTGCGGTCCAGGTCGGAGCCGGCGAGCGCGTACCGGGTGCGGACGAAGGCCAGGGCCTGGTCGCCGTTGAGGGTCTGCTTGCCCTTCTTGAAGTCCGCGCCGGACTTGGTGTCCTTGATGTCCTGCGGGATGTCCATCTCGACGCCGCCGACCGCGTCCACGATGTTCGCGAAGCCGGCGAAGCCGATCTCCACGTAGTGGTCGATGTGCAGGCCCGTGTTGGCCTCGACGGTACGGACCAGCAGCTCGGGGCCGTCCTCCGCGTACGCCGCGTTCAGCTTGGTCTGGCGGCCGGTGGCCGGGTAGAGCTTGCCGGAGTCGGAGCCCTTGTACGACGGGATGGTGACGTTCGAGTCACGCGGCAGCGAGACCAGCGTCGGGCCGTTGCCGCCGGTGTGCAGGATCATCATCGAGTCCGTGCGCTTGCCCTCGGCGGAGCCGGTGTGCAGCTTCTTCTTCTCCTCGGCCGACATGCCCTCACGGCTGTCGGAGCCGACGATCAGGTAGTTCGTGCCCTCGCCCGCCTCCGGCCGGTCGATGACCTTCGACAGGTCGACGTCGCGGTTGAGCTTGGAGTCGGCCCAGAAGTAGGTGCCGACGCTCGTCACGACCAGCAGCGTCACGAGCGTGATGGCCGTCACCTTGATGCGGCGGCGCCAGTTCGGCGCGGGGCGCGGCTCGTACATGCCGTCGCCCGGACCGCCGGGGCCTCTGCCGCCGGGTGAGCCGTAGACCTGGCCGGTGTTGTAGCCGCTGTCGTAGCCGTCGCCGGGGCCGTAGCCGCCGCCGTCGACGTATGACGGCTGCTGCGGCACTCCGCCCTGGTACTGCGGGGCGCCGCCGTAGCCGGCCTGCCCGGGCGATGCCGCCGGACCGCGGCGGACCTGCCGCATGACACGGGCGCTCTCGGGCTGTGCGCTCGAGCTGCCGCGTCCGTAACGGTTGCCGCGGTTGTCACCGGAGAATCCCTCGGGCCAGTCATTCATGCGCCCCAGTGTGCAGGTCCCCGTAGTGAGCCATACAAGAGTCGTCGGAAAATCAGAGCACGGCTGTGGCGAAGCTGACACAAAACCCCCTCATACCGCCTCGGCATAAGGTAGGGGCCATGACAGACCAGGCCCCGGCTGCGGATTCCGGCACTGCGGATATCCCGGGCAAGCCGACTTCGGCGTCCCGCACCACCCTCAGCCACATCATGACCCACAACGACACGAACCTTCTGGGGACGGTGCACGGCGGGGTCATCATGAAGCTGGTGGACGACGCGGCGGGCGCGGTGGCCGGGCGGCACTCCGGCGGGCCGGCGGTGACGGCGTCCATGGACGAGATGGCGTTCCTGGAGCCGGTCCGCGTCGGTGACCTGGTCCACGTCAAGGCACAGGTCAACTGGACCGGCCGCACGTCCATGGAGGTCGGCGTCCGCGTCCTGGCCGAACGCTGGAACGAGTCCACCCCGCCCACGCAGGTCGGCTCCGCCTACCTCGTCTTCGCGGCCGTCGACTCCGACGGCAAGCCGCGCCGGGTCCCCCCGGTCCTCCCGGAGACCGAACGCGACAAGCGCCGCTACCAGGAAGCCCAGATCCGCCGCACCCACCGCCTGGCCCGCCGCCGGGCGATCATGGAGCTGCGGGAGAAGAGGGCGGCGGAGGGGTTCGAGGACTGAGCGAGCCTCCGGCCGGGGCGGGAGGCCCACTCGCTCGTCCCCTGGTCTGTCACGGAAGGTTGCGGGCCATCACGATGCGCTGGACCTGGTTCGTACCTTCGTATATTTGCGTGATCTTGGCGTCGCGCATCATGCGCTCCACCGGGTAGTCGCGGGTGTAGCCGTACCCGCCGAGGAGCTGGACCGCGTCCGTGGTGACCTCCATCGCCGTGTCCGAGGCGAAGCACTTGGCGGCGGCGCCCAGGTAGGTGAGGTCGGCGTCGCCGCGCTCGGAGGCGGCTGCGGCCTGGTAGGTCAGGGCGCGGGCGGCCGAGATCTTCATGGCCATGTCGGCGAGCATGAACTGGATGCCCTGGAAGTCGGCGATCGGCTTGCCGAACTGCTTGCGCTCCTTGACGTAGCCCTTGGCGTAGTCGAGGGCGCCCTGGGCGATGCCGAGGGCCTGGGCGGCGATGGTGATGCGGGTGTGGTCGAGGGTCTTCATCGCCGTGGCGAAGCCGGTGCCCTCCTCGCCGATCATGCGGTCGGCGGGGATGCGGACGTTGTCGAGGTAGACCTCGCGGGTCGGGGAGCCCTTGATGCCGAGCTTCTTCTCCGGGGCGCCGAAGGAGACGCCCTGGTCCGACTTCTCGACGACGAAGGCGGAGATGCCCTTGGAGCGCTTGGCCGGGTCCGTCACCGCCATGACCGTGTAGTACTCGGACTCGCCCGCGTTGGTGATCCAGCGCTTCACGCCGTTGAGGATCCAGTGGTCGCCGTCGCGGACGGCCTTCGTCTTCATGCCGGCGGCATCCGAGCCGGCGTCCGGCTCGGACAGGCAGTACGAGAACATGCCGTCGCCCTTGGCGAGCGGGGCCATGTACTTCTTCTTCAGCTCCTCGGAGCCGGAGAGGATCACCGGGAGCGAGCCCAGCTTGTTCACCGCGGGGATGAGGGAGGAGGAGGCGCAGACACGCGCGACTTCCTCGATCACTATGACGGTCGCCAGGGCGTCGGCGCCCGAGCCGCCGTACTCCTCGGGTACGTGCACGGCGTGCAGGTCGTTCGCGACCAGCGCCTGGAGCGCCTCCTGCGGGAAGCGGGCCTCCTCGTCCACCGCGGCGGCGTACGGCGCGATCTTCGCCTCGGCCAGTGAGCGGACGGCGTCGCGGAGCATGTCGTGCTCCTCGGACGGGCGGTACAGGTCGAAGTCAGCCGATCCGGCCAAGGTCTCTCACGCTCCAAAACGCTGCGATGGTGGCGCTAACTACCGTTAAGTAATCAAAGTTTATGGGGTCACCCACGGGAGGGATACGTGACCTGGACGACAGCGGGAAAGTTGCCCAGTGAAGCGCGCTGCCATGCCCCGGATATGCTCGGGCGCGCACCTGCCGTAGACCCCTGGAGCACCCCATGGCCCTGAAGATCACCGTGATCGGCACCGGTTATCTCGGCGCGACACACGCCGCGGCCATGGCCGAGCTCGGCTTCGAGGTGCTCGCCCTCGACGTCGTGCCCGAGAAGATCGAGAAGCTGGAGCGCGGAGAGGCCCCGATGTACGAGCCGGGGCTCGACGAGTTGCTGCGCAGGCATGTCGCCGGTTTCGAGGGCGCCAGCGGGCGGCTGCGCTTCACTCAGGACTGGGCCGAGGTCGGCGCGTTCGGCGATGTGCACTTCGTCTGCGTGAACACGCCGCAGCGGCACGGCGAGTACGCCTCCGACATGAGTTACGTCGACTCCGCGTTCGCCTCGCTCGCGCCGCATCTGCACGGTCCCGCCCTGGTCGTCGGCAAGTCGACCGTGCCCGTCGGCACCGCCGACCGGCTGGCGGCCTACCTGTCCGCGCACGCGCCGGCCGGCGAGGACGCCGAGCTGGCGTGGAACCCGGAGTTCCTGCGCGAGGGCTTCGCCGTCAACGACACGCTGCACCCCGACCGGATCGTGGTGGGGGTGCGCAGCGAGCGGGCCGAGAAGGTGCTGCGCGAGGTGTACGCCACGCCGATCGCCGAGAGTTCGCCGTTCGTGGTGACGGACTTCCCGACCGCCGAGCTGGTGAAGACCTCCGCGAACTCCTTCCTCGCCACCAAGATCTCCTTCATCAACGCCATGGCCGAGGTGTGCGAGGCCGCGGGCGGTGACGTGGCCAAGCTGGCGGAGGCCATCGGCTACGACGACCGGATCGGCAAGAAGTTCCTGCGGGCCGGGATCGGCTTCGGCGGCGGCTGTCTGCCGAAGGACATCCGGGCGTTCATGGCGCGGGCCGGTGAGCTGGGCGCGGACCAGGCGCTGACCTTCCTGCGGGAGATCGACTCCATCAACATGCGCCAGCGCGGGCAGATGGTCGAGCTGACCCGGCAGGCGCTGGGCGGCGGGCCGTTCCTCGGCAAGCGCGTCGCGGTCCTGGGCGCGACCTTCAAGCCCGACTCGGACGACGTCCGGGACTCCCCCGCGCTGAACGTCGCCGGGCAGATCCACCTCCAGGGCGGCCAGGTCACGGTCTTCGACCCCAAGGGCATGGACAACGCCCGCCGCGTCTTCCCGACCCTCGGCTACGCCGACTCGGCGCTGGAGGCGGTGCGGGGCGCCGACATCGTGCTGCACCTGACGGAGTGGCGGGAGTTCCGCGAGCTGGACGCGGAGGCCCTCGGCGAGGTCGCGGCGGCCCGGGTCATCCTCGACGGCCGCAACGCCCTCGACCCGGAGCTCTGGCGCAAGGCCGGGTGGACGTACCGGGCGATGGGGCGGCCGACCGCCTGAGCCGATGACCCGGGTGCGGTCGGTCTCTCGAATTCGGTCGGGGTTCTGTGAATTCCTGACGGCTTTGCGGGGGATTCGGGAATTCTCGCGGAATCGGTGAAGGACCGCGCCGAGGCTGTGCCCAGGGCGGGCCTCCGGAGGGCCGGAAGTCCCTTCCTGCCTCGGCATACGCCGTCATCCTCCATATCCCCCATATGAGTTCGAATTTTATTCGAGCAGTACGCGGAATCGACCGTTCTCACTGACCGCTCCATCGGGAGAGAGGGGCAGGCAACAATCGATTAACCGACGCGTAGTTGCGCGGAATCCCCCTTCCACTCCACTGGTCGTCATTCGCCACACCTTCCATTTGGTTGACCTGACCATGCCAGGAGTGCCCCATGCCCTTGTTCTCCCGGGCGGAGTGGCCGCGGGATCACCGCGACGAGTTGGTGGCCGGCGCGCTCGTCGGCGCCGTGGTCATCGTGCTGGGTTACGCGTCGGGCATCGGTACCCCCTTCGCCGCCGGCAGCACCCAGACCGCCGCTCCCCCCGCAGCACCGCCCGCGGCCACCGCGCCGGCCGCGCCGGGCGGCCCCGGCGCAGCGGATCCGGGTACCGGTGCGGGCCAAGTCCCCCTTGGTGACGCCCCGATGCCCGGATACGGCGGAATCGGCGCGGGCCCCGGATACGGCACCGGCGGCGCGGGCGGTTTTGGCCACACCGGCCACACGCCCTCCCCGCCCTCCGGCACGAGCCCCGGCACGAGCCCCGGCACCGGTTCCCCCTCCCCCACACCCACGCCCACCCCGTCGGGGTCCGCCCCGGCCGACGGCGACACCTGCGAGGACGGCGAGGTCACCCTCGTCCAACCGCTCCTCGGCGGGCTCACCGAGCCCGCGTTCGGGCTGCTCGACGGCGGAGGCGAGACGCCCGCGCCACAGCCCTCCCCCTGTGTCGGCCTGGCCCCGGCCGGCTCTCTCCTCGGCGGTATCGCGTCCCCCCGGCCGGAGGCGACCCCGTGACCACGACCGTCCGACGCGCCCTGCTGCTGCTCCTGCTCACCCCGCTCCTCTACGTCCTGGCCGGAGCGCCCCAGGCCGCCTTCGCCCACACCGAACTCGTCTCCTCCTCCCCGAAGGACGGGGCGGACCTGAAGAAGAACCCCGGGCACCTCGCCCTCACCTTCGACGAGGCCGTCGACCTCGACGACGTCCGTGTGCTGACGGTGGGCGGCGACCGGCTGCCGGTGTCCCGTACGCCGGGCGGCGGGGCCGCGGCCGTGCGGGTCGCGCTTCCCGCCAAGGAGCACGGTGAACTCGCCGTCATGTGGTCCGTCGTCGACGCGGAGGACGGGCACGCCTCGTCCGGCCGGATCGGCTTCACCGTCGGCACACCGGCCGCCAAGCCGGGCGGCGACGAGGCAGCCGCCCCCACTCCCGCCCCCTCGCTGCGCAAGGCCCTCGTCGCCGCCCGCTGGGCGGGCTATCTCGCGCTGGCCCTGTTCGTCGGCGGTCTCGCCTTCGTCGTGCTGCTGTGGCCGCGCGGCGCGCAGGAGCCGCGGTCCCGGGCGCTGCTCGTGCTCGCCTGGACGGTCGGACTGCTCGCCACCGTCGCGAGCATCGGCCTCCAGGGCGCCTACGGCACGCTCGGCGGACTGCGGGACGCGCTGCGCCCGGCGACCTACGCCGATCTGCTGACCACCGAGCCCGGGGTCGTGCTCGCCGCCCGCGCTCTGGTGTGGGTACTGGCGGCCGTGGTGCTCGGCGCCCTGCTCCAGGGCGGGGCCGGCACCTCCCGCTCCCCGGGCTGGCGGGTGGGCGCCCTCGCGGTGACGTTCGGTCTGCTGCGGACGACCGGCATGACGGGCCACAGCTCCGAGGGCACCGAGCCCGCGTGGGGTGCCGTCGCCGACTTCGTCCACCTGCTCGGCGCCTCGCTGTGGATCGGCGGGCTGGCCGTGCTCGCGCTGGCCGTGCTGCCGCGCCGGCGAGCCCGGGAGCTGGCGGTGGTGGTGCCGGGTTACTCACGGCTCGCGGCGGTGAGTGTCGCCGGGATCGTCGGTGCCGGGCTGGTCCTCGCCTGGCAGGTGGTGGGGTCGTACGACGCCCTGCTGCACACCTCGTACGGGCATCTCCTCCTGCTGAAGACGGGCGTGCTCGCGGCCGTCCTGCTCGCCGCGTTCGCGAGCCGCCAGTGGGTGCGCACCCGCCTCGATCTCGCCGTGCTGCTGCGCGGCGACGCCGCCACCGTGCGGCCCTTCGGTTACTCGGTCGCGGCCGAGACGGGGCTGGTCCTCGTCGTGCTCGCCGTGACGAGTCTGCTGGTCACGGCCGACCCCGGCCGCTGAACTCCCCCAAAAAGCACAAGGAGCAGAAGTGAAACGAAAGAACGAGAGCGACGAGACCGGTCAGGAGCGGCGCAGGCCGCCCGCCGGGAACCGGGGTCTGCTGGTCGCCGGGCTCGGTGCGGCGCTGGCCGCCGTGCTCAGCCTCGGGCTGTTGAGCGCGGTCTCCGGTTCCTCGGCCGACTCGGAGCAGGTCACGGGCGCGGCTCAGGCGCCCGTGGCCGCCGCCGAGGCACGGCCCGCCGCCGCCAAGGCCGACCACCAGGTCGACATCATGGGCAACAAGTTCGGCGACGGGAAGCAGCTCGTCGTCGAGGTCGGCCAGACCGTGCGGTGGACCAACCACGACAGCGTGCCGCACACGGTCACCACCACCAAGGCCCCGGTGAAGTTCGACTCGGGGACGCTGGAGCAGGGCGACTCCTGGTCGTACACCTTCAAAAAGGCCGGGACCTACGAGTACTACTGCGCGGTGCACCCGGACATGACCAGCTCGGTGAAGGTCGTCGAAGCCGGCGGCGGTGGCGGGTCGACGCCCGCCCCGACGACGGCTCCCACGGGCACGCCCACGGCCGGTCCCGCCCCCACGCACGCACCGACCACCGCACCCACCGCCGGCCCGGCCCCCACGGGCGGCACCGGCTCGGGCGGCTCAGGTGGCTCGGGCGGCGGCGACAAGCAGTGCGCCAGCGTGCAGAACGAGCTGCTTCCGATCCTCCAGCACCTCTACACGGCGCACCTGGAGCGGTCGCCGGGGCAGCAGGTGCAGGATGCGCTGGCGCTCGACTCGTACCTCAAGACGCACACGGTGTGGGTCGAGAGCATCCTCAAGCCCGCTGTCGCGGACGGCGGTTCGGTGCTCGACGACACGCTCGGTGTGCTGCTGAACCACATCAACAAGGCGCACCTGGAGGAGTCGCCCGGACAGCAGGTCACCGATCTGCTGAACCCGGACGCTTACGTGAAGACGCACACGGTCTGGGCCGGGCAGCTGCTCAAGCCCACGACGGACTTCCTCACCAGCAACTGCTGACGCCGTCCGCGACAGCAGGAGGACGCCGCTCCGGCCGGGGCTCAGCCGGCCGGAGCGGCGCCCGCTCCATTCTCCACGCCCTCACCATGCTTCGGGAACCGCCTTCCAAGGAGACCGGGATGACGACCGTCACCCTGCCCACCGTCCCTCCCCCGCCACTGTCGCTCGACGGCGCCCGCCGCCGGCTGCCGCTGCCCGGCCGGTACACCGTGTCCCCCGGCCGCTCGCTCACCGAACTCACCGCCTGGTGCGGACCGCTGCCGGTGCTGCGCCGCCGCATCACACTCGGCGAGGCGTCCCTCACCGTGCCGGAGGACGCCGAACACCCCTCGTTCCGCTACGTGTTCGACGACCGCCGGCTCTCCGCCGTGCTCACCTCGGAGCAGGTCGACGAGGTCCACGGCCGTCTCCAGCTCACCGGCGACCTCGACCTGGACGGCGCCGGCTTCCCCGTCCTGATGCGGCTGCGGGTGGTCGAGCGGGCCGACGACCGGCTGCTCGTCGTGGGCCACGCCCGGCTGCCGTACCGGCTGCTGCGCCGCGCCACGGGGTTCCGGCTGCCGTGGCACCGGCCGGCCACCCGGCTGCGGCTGCTGGTCGGGGCGGAGTTCGCGTGAGGGCGGCCCGGCGGACGGCCCGGGGTGCCGCCGTGTCCGCCGTCCTCACGCTCCTCGCACTTTTGCTGCTGCCGGCCGGGCAGGCGTCGGCGGCCTCGTACAGCGTGACGATGAAGGGGTACGCCTTCTCGCCCGCGAGCCTGAGCGTCCCGGCCGGGTCCACCGTGACCTGGACCAACCAGGACACGGCGCCGCACGACGTGAAGACCACCTCGGGCCCGGTCTCGATCCACTCCCCGATGCTCGACAAGGGGCAGAGCTGGAGCTTCACGTTCACCACGGCCGGGTCGTACGGCTACGTCTGCACCGTCCACCCGAACATGACGGCCGGGATCACGGTCCGTGCGGCGGCACCGGCGACCACGGCGGCGGCACCGACGGCGCACGAGCACACCGGCTCCTCCTCGGGACACCGGCCGACCGCGCCGAGCCGCACCACGCCGGGCGGCGGCACGCCGACGACGCGCATGCCGTCCTCGTCGCCGTCTTCCACCACCTCCCCGGCGGCCGCGGGCCAGTCACCGCCGGCACCCCCGTCCCCGGCCGCACAGGCCGCGCAGCAGCCGCAGACCCAGACGGCCGCCTCGTCCACCCGCCCCCTCGACCCGCTGCTCGTACTGACCGGGATCGTGGCCGGTGTGGCGGTGCTGTGCCTGCTCCTGGTCGGCTCCCGGGCGTCGGCGCCCCGGCCGCCTCGGGAGGAGGAAGCGTAATCAGCCCTTCGCCCGGTAGCGGCGCATCTTCGCCCGGGCCCCGCAGACCTGCATCGAGCACCAGCGGCCCCGGCCGGCCGGGCTGCGGTCGTAGTACGCCCAGAGGCAGTCGGCGGCCTCGCAGGCCTTGAGTCTGCTCCAGGTGCCGGCGACGAGCGCCTCGGCGACGGCGGCCGCGACACGGGAGAGCAGGGGGCCCTCGTCGGCCGGGGCGAGGGCCGCCGAGCCGTCCCGCCCGTCGACCTCCACCAGCAGCGGCGCCCCGGCCAGCAGGTCGCCCAGCGGGGTCACCTCGCGGTGCGGCGGGTGGCCCGCGTGGGCGAGCAGGACCACGCGCAGGGACTCACGCAGGGCCCGGGCCTCCTCCACCTCGTCCCGGGTGATCCCGAAGCGGGCCCGGCCCTGCGCCGTGTCCAGCGAGTCGGCGCCCGACTCGATGTCCAGCGTGTTCACCAGGGCCTCGACCAGGGCCAGGCCGCCGGGCGCGGGCGCTCTCTCCGTCATGGCTGGACCGTACCTCTCGCGTTTCCCCTTGCGAGGTTACCGCCAATGCGGGAGCATGCAGTAACGGTTACCGGTTACCCGGTCCATGAAGGTAACAGCCGTGAAGGTACCAGCCGCTTCAAGGAGGAAGTCATGGCTCTGGCCAAGCTGGGTGTCGTCGTCCTGGACTGTCCCGACCCGCGCGCACTGGCCGGTTTCTACGCCGAGGTGCTCGGCGGCACTCCCACGGTGGAGGCCGACGACTCGGGCGAGTGGGTCGACCTGAAGGTGCCGGGCGGAGCGGCCCTGGCCTTCCAGGAGTCCCCCGGGTACGTGCCGCCGACGTGGCCGTCGCCCGACGGCTCGCAGCAGTTCCATCTCGACCTGGTCGTGGAGGACCTGGACACCGCCGAGAAGGGCGTGCTGGCGCTCGGCGCGAAGCCGCTCGACGCCGAGGACCGGACGCGGACGTTCCGGGTTTACGCCGACCCGGCCGGGCACCCGTTCTGCCTCTGCGCCAGCTGACACCGGGAGGCCCCATGCCCGCAGTGGCACGTTTCCGTTCGGTCGTCGTCGACTGCCCCGACCCACGCGCGCTGGCCCGTTTCTACGCGCAGGTCGGGGGCGGCACGCCCGAGGACGACGACCCCGACTGGGTGGTGCTGCGGATCCCCGACGGGCCGCGGCTCGCCTTCCAGCGCTCGCCCGGGTACACCCCGCCGGAGTGGCCCCGGTCCGACCGCAACGCCCAGCAGTTCCACCTGGACTTCGACGGCGGGTCGACCTGGGAGGAGATCGACGCGGCCGAGGAGCGGGTGCTGGCGCTGGGGGCGCGGGTGCTGGACCGGGAGGACTACGAGAAGAAGGAATTCCGGGTGTACGCCGACCCGGTCGGGCATCCCTTCTGCCTGTGCCGGATCGAGCACACCGCCTGAGTCACCCGCCGGGTCACCCGTCCAGCTCGGAGATGGTCGCCCTCGACGGCTCGCGTCGCTGCTGGGCGGCCCGGGCGGTGAAGTCGGCCCCGCGCAGCACCCGCTGGACGTTGCCCCAGGCCAGCAGGGCCACATCGGCCTCGGCCCAGCCGCGTCGCAGCAGCTCGGCGATCAGCCGCGGATAGCAGGAGACGTCCCCGAGCCCCTGCGGGTGGGCGGAGCCCGAGTCGTACGTTCCGGACAGCCCGACGCACTGCGCCCCGGCCACGCCCCGGATGTGGTCGAGGTGGTCGGCGACGTCGCGGACGCTCGGGCCGGTCTGCTCGGCGGTCAGCGGCACCATGCACAGCCCCTTGGCCGCGCCCAGCTCCGCCAGCAGGTCGTCGGGGAGGTTGACCGGGTGGGGGCGCAGCGCCCGGGCGGCGGAGCGGCTGAACAGCACGGGTGCCCGGGAGAGGCTCAGCACCCGGCGGACGGTCGGCTCGGAGGCACCGGAGAGGTCCGCGATCACGCCGATCCGGTTCATCTCGCGCACGACCTCCTCGCCGAACCGCGTCAGCCCCGCGTCGCTCGCCCAGGACACCCCGGTCAGGGTCAGCACGCGCAGGCCGAGGAGGTGCAGCTGGCGCAGGATGCCCAGCGAGTCGCCCACGGCCGGGGCCCCGGCGGGACCGAGGAGCACGGCGACGCGACCGCAGTTGCGGGCGTCCGCGACCTGCCCCGCCGAACAGGCCGGCCGCAGTCCCTCCTCGCAGCTCCGGGCGATGGTCCTGGCCAGGTCCAGCTGCTCCAGGGTGGCGCCGACGGCCCGATCGCCGTCCAGGCCCTCGGGCAGGTGCAGCGACCAGAACAGCGCGCCCACATGCCCGCGGCGCAGGCGCGGCACGTCCGTGCCGACAGTGCTCTCGCCCTCCTCCAGGTCGTAGTAGGGCAGGCGCTTGAGCTCCCAGGGCAGTCCGTTGAAGCCATCGGCGACGGGGTAGGCGGCGAGGATGGCGTGGGCCCGGGTCATCGGCGCGTCGTCCGGGTCGGAGACGGGCTCATAGGGCTCCGCAGGGTCCGCCCTGATGACGGCCTCGTCGGGGTACGGCTCGGACAGGTCGTCGAACTCACCGGCCGCGGCGGTGGGGCGCAGGTCGTCCTGGAGGTCTGCCATAGCGGCTCCGTACGGTCGTTCGTGAGGTACGGTCACCGTCGCACGGAGCGCCGGGGCGTTCCTGGTGGGCGGGGCGTTCGGAGTACGGGCCCCGGCTCGTATCGGCGCTCCCCCTCAGGGCAGCCGGGCCGCCTCGATCACCTGGTCCAGGGTGTCCCGGGAGCGGATCAGGTCGGCGATCATCCGGTCGATGCGGGCGCGCTCGGCCGTGAGCTCGGCGACCAGGCGGGGCGTGGCGCGGAGGGAGGGCCCGCCGTCCGAGTCCCGCATGCACGGCAGCAGCTGGACGATCTTCTCGCTGCACAGCCCCGCCGCGAACAGCTCCTGGATCCGGATGACCCGGTCCACGGCCGCCTCCGGGTACTCCCGGTGCCCGCCGGGCGTCCGCTCGGCCGTGAGCATCCCCTGCTTCTCGTAGTAGCGCAGCGACCGCTCGCTGACATGGGTGCGCCGCGCCAGTTCACCGATCCGCACGTGCCACTCCCGGGCTTGATTCTGACATGGGTGTCAGGTTTTAGCGTACGGGCATGACGCAGCACACGACAGCACTCTTCGCCCCGGCTCGTCTCCCCGGGCTGGACCTGCCCAACCGCCTCGTGATGGCACCCCTGACCCGCAACCGGGCCGAGACCGACGGAACCCCGACCCCGCTCATGGCCACGTACTACGCCCAGCGCGCCTCCGCCGGGCTGATCATCGCCGAGGCCGCGACACCGAACGCGGTCGGGCAGACGTACCCGAACATCACCGCCGCCCACAGCCCGGCGCACGTGGCCGGCTGGCGGCGGGTCACGGACGCCGTGCGGGAGGCGGGCGGACGGATGTTCCTCCAGCTCCAGCACGGCGGCCGGGTCGGCCACCCGGCGACCAGCGGGCTCACCCCGGTCGCCCCCTCGCCCGTCCCGCTCCCCGAGACGATCTTCACGCCGGAGGGGCACCGGCCGGCCCCGGTGCCGCGGGAGATGACCGCCGAGGACATCCGCACCACCGTCGCGGACTTCGCGAAGGCCGCCCGCAACGCGCTGGACGCCGGGTTCGAGGGCGTGGAGGTGCACTCCGCCAACGGCCATCTGCTGCACCAGTTCCTCGCCCGCAACACCAACCTCCGCACCGACGGCTACGGCGGACCGGTCGCCGCCCGGATCCGGTTCACCGCCGAGGTGACCGAGGCCGTGGCCGCCGAGATCGGCGCGCAGCGGGTGGGTCTGAGGGTCTCCCCCGGCAACACCGTCAACGGCATCGAGGAGGGCGAGACGGAGGAGATCTACCCGGCGCTCGCCGAGCGGCTCGGCGGGCTGGGGCTCGCCTATCTGCACCTGGGGTACGCCGACCCGGACACGGCGGTGTACCGCGCGGTCCGCGCCGGCTGGCCCGGGGTGATCGTGGCCAACCCGGTGCTGAAGGAGATCTCCACGGACGGTGTGCTCCGGGCGTCCGAGGAGCTGCTGGCCGCCGGTGCCGATCTGATCGCCCTCGGCCGGCCCTTCCTCGCCAACCCGGACCTGGTGACGCGGCTGCGGCTCGGGGCGCCCCTGAACGCGATGCGCGACCGGTACTTCATGTACGTGGGCGGGGCGACCGGCTACACCGACTACCCCGCCCTCGACGCTCAGCCGTCGAGCGACTCGATCGTCGCGTTGGACGGCGACCGCGTGGCCTGAAGCCCGCGTGCCACCTCCTCCGCCGCGTCCAGCACCCGGACCGCGTTCTTCCAGGTCAGCTTCGCCAGGTCGGCCTTGGACCAGCCGCGGTCCAGGAGCTCCGCGATCAGGTTCGGGTAGCCGGAGACGTCGTCCAGGCCGTCGGGGGTGAAGGCCGTGCCGTCGTAGTCGCCGCCGATGCCGAGGTGGTCGATGCCGGCCGCCTCGCGCATGTGGTCCAGGTGGTCGGCGACCGTGGAGACGGTGGCGACCGGGCGCGGGTGCCGCTCCTCGAAGGCGCGGTGGACCTTCATGGCCTGTGCCGTGGTGTCGAGGTGGTGGAAGCCGTGGGCGCGCATGTTGTCGTCGGCTGCGGCCGTCCAGTCGACGGCGGCCTGGAGCACGAACTTCGGCACGAACGTCACCATGGCCATGCCGCCGTTTCCGGGCAGCCGCTCCAGGACGTCGTCCGGGACGTTGCGCGGGTGGTCGCACACGGCCCGCGCCGAGGAGTGGGAGAAGATCACCGGGGCGGAGCTGGTGTCGAGCGCGTCACGCATGGTCGTCGCGGCCACGTGCGAGAGGTCGACGAGCATGCCGAGCCGGTTCATCTCCCGCACGACCTCCCGGCCGAACGCGGTGAGGCCGCCGGCCCTGGGCTCGTCGGTCGCGGAGTCCGCCCAGTCCACGTTGTCGTTGTGGGTGAGCGTCAGATAGCGCACGCCCAGCCCGTACAGACCCCGCAGGGTGCCCAGGGAGTTGGCGATGGAGTGGCCGCCCTCCGCGCCCATGAGGGAGGCGATCCGGCCCTCCCGGCGCGCGGCCTCCATGTCGGCGGCCGTCAGCGCGGGCCGCAGGTCCTCCGGGTGGCGGTCGATCAACTGCCGTACACAGTCGATCTGTTCGAGCGTGGCGGCGACCGGGTCGGGCAGGTCCGTGCGGACGTACACCGACCAGTACTGCGCGCCGACCCCGCCCGCGCGCAGCCGCGGGATGTCGGTGTGCAGGTGGGCGCTCTGGTCGGCGGCGACATCGCGGGCGTCGAGGTCGTAGCGGACCTGCTCGCGCAGCGCCCAGGGCAGGTCGTTGTGCCCGTCGACGACCGGGAACTCGCCGAGGAGTTCCCGGACCGCCGCCACGGAGGTCATCGGCGTCACTTCCCCGCGCCGAAGCCGAAACCGCCCGAGCCCTCGACCTTGGAGCGCAGGCGCTTGCCCTTCTCGGTGGCCTGGTCGTTGAGCTCCTGCTGGAACTCGCGCATGCGGGCGCGCAGCTCGTCGTCGTGCGCGGCGAGGATGCGGGCCGCGAGCAGACCGGCGTTGCGGGCGCCGGCGACGGAGACCGTGGCGACCGGGACACCGGCCGGCATCTGCACGATCGACAGCAGGGAGTCCATGCCGTCGAGGTACTTCAGCGGCACGGGCACGCCGATGACCGGCAGCGGTGTCACGGAGGCGAGCATGCCGGGCAGGTGGGCGGCGCCGCCGGCCCCGGCGATGATCACCTTGAGCCCGCGCTCGTCGGCCTGCTCGCCGTACGCGACCATCTCGCGCGGCATGCGGTGCGCGGAGACGACGTCGACCTCGTAGGCGATCTCGAACTCGTCGAGGGCCTTGGCGGCGGCCTCCATGACGGGCCAGTCGCTGTCCGACCCCATGACGATGCCAACAACAGGGCTCATTCGGTGATGGTGCCTCTCAGGTAGCCGGCTGCGTGACGGGCGCGCTCCAGCACGTCGTCCAGGTCGTCGCCGTAGGTGTTGACGTGACCGACCTTGCGGCCGGGCTTCACGTCCTTGCCGTACATGTGGATCTTGAGCTGGGGGTCGCGGGCCATGCAGTGCAGGTACGCGGAGTACATGTCCGGGTAGTCGCCGCCGAGGACGTTGACCATGACCGTCCACTTCGCGCGCGGGCGCGGGTCGCCCAGGGGCAGGTCCAGGACCGCCCGGACGTGGTTGGCGAACTGGCTGGTGACGGCGCCGTCCATCGACCAGTGGCCGGAGTTGTGCGGGCGCATCGCCAGCTCGTTGACGAGGATGCGGCCGTCGCGGGTCTGGAACAGCTCGACGGCGAGGTGCCCGACGACGCCGAGCTCCTTGGCGATGTTCAGCGCCATCTCCTCGGCCCGCAGGGCCAGGCCCTCGTCGAGGTCCGGGGCCGGGGCGATGACGGTGTCGCAGACGCCGTTGACCTGGCGGGACTCCACGACCGGGTAGGCGACGGCCTGGCCGTGCGGGGAGCGTACGACGTTGGCGGCGAGCTCGCGGACGAAGTCGACCTTCTCCTCGGCGAGCACCGGGACACCGGCCTTGAACGGGTCGGCGGCCTCCTCGACGGAGTCGACGACCCACACGCCTTTGCCGTCGTAACCGCCGCGGACGGTCTTGAGGACGACGGGGAAGCCTTCGCCCTCCGCCGCGAAGGCGGCCACGTCCTGCGGATCGGAAACGATTCTGTGTCTGGGGCAGGGCACGCCGATCGCGTCGAGCCTCGCGCGCATCACGCCCTTGTCCTGGGCGTGCTGAAGCGCGTCGGGGCCGGGGCGCACGGGGATGCCGTCCGCCTCCAGGGCCCTGAGGTGCTCGGTGGGTACGTGTTCGTGATCGAAGGTGATCACATCGCACCCGCGTGCGAAGGCTCGCAGCGTCTCCAGGTCGCGATAGTCGCCGACGACGACATCGCTCACGACCTGCGCAGCTGAGTCCTGCGGGGTGTCACTGAGGAGCTTGAACCTGATGCCCAGCGGGATGCCTGCCTCGTGTGTCATACGAGCGAGCTGGCCCCCGCCGACCATGCCGACTACCGGAAACGTCACGCCCCCAGGGTATCGGCCGCGCCAAGGTGGCCGGTTTCCTGCCCCACCCCCGCCCGGACCGGACCATCTCCGGCCGTCCACCGCCGCCCACAGGAAGATCGCGCTGGAGGGTGGTTAGCATGGCTGGGTTGACGCCAACCACGGACGGGGGCCTGCACGACCATGGGACATGGTGCCTCGCGGCTCCGACGGGTCGTCCACGAAGTCGCCAAGTTCGGCGCGGTGGGCGGTGCCGGGGTGCTCGTCAACCTCCTCGTGTTCAACCTGGTACGGCATGTCACCGACCTCCAGGTGGTGCGCGCGAGCGTCATCGCGACCGTCGTGGCGATCGTCTTCAACTACGTCGGCTTCCGCTACTTCACCTACCGCGACCGCGACAAGAGCCGCCGTACGCGGGAGATGACGCTGTTCCTGCTGTTCAGCGCGATCGGGCTGGTCATCGAGAACGGCATCCTGTACGCGGCCACCTACGGCTTCGGCTGGGACACCCCGCTGCAGAACAACATCTTCAAGTTCGTCGGCATCGGCGTCGCCACGCTGTTCCGCTTCTGGTCGTACCGCAGCTGGGTGTTCCGCGCCCTTCCGGCCCGTGAGGCGGTGGCGGACGCCGAATCGATCCTGACGGGCGAACCGGCCGGGGAGCGGCGGGCGGCGGGGCAGCGGGTGCCGTAGGCCCCTTCCGCGCTTTCCGGCCGCGCGCGTCAGCGGATCATCGGCTCGTCCTCGTCGCCGAGGGACTTGCGGACGGGCGTGCGGGACAGGAACAGGCCGAACACCGGGGGCTTGGTCTGGAGCATCTCCAGACGCCCGCCGTCCGCTTCCGCCAGGTCGCGGGCCACGGCCAGGCCGATGCCCGTGGAGTTGCGGCCGCTGATGGCCCGCTCGAAGATCCGGGCGCCGAGATCGGCGGGGACCCCGGGGCCCTCGTCCGTGACCTCGATGACGGCCTGGTTGCCGGTGACGCGGGTGCGCAGCGCCACCGTGCCGCCGCCGTGCATCAGGGAGTTCTCGATCAGCGCGGCCAGCACCTGCGCGACCGCTCCCGGTGTGCCGACGGCCTCCAGGTGCCGCTTGCCGGAGCTGACGATCGCCCGGCCCGCGCTGCGGTAGGCGGGGCGCCACTCGGCCAGCTGCTGCTGGATGACCTCGTCGAGGTCGAAGGTGACGGCGGAACCGGTGCGCGGGTCGCGGGAGTTCGTCAGCAGCCGCTCGACGACGTCCGTGAGCCGCTCGACCTGGGTCAGCGCGATCGTCGCCTCTTCCTTCACCGTGTCCGGGTCGTCGGTGAGGGTGATCTCCTCCAGCCGCATGGACAGCGCGGTGAGCGGCGTCCGCAGCTGGTGGGAGGCGTCCGCGGCCAGCCGCCGCTCGGCGGTGAGCATGCGCGCGATGCGCTCGGCCGAACCGTCCAGCACGTCCGCGACCCGGTCCAGCTCGGGCACGCCGTACCGCTTGTGGCGCGGGCGCGGATCGCCCGAGCCGAGCCGCTCGGCCGTCTCCGCGAGGTCGGTCAGCGGCGACGCCAGCCGGTTCGCCTGGCGGACGGCCAGCAGCACCGCGGCCACCACCGCGAGCAGCGCCACGAGCGCGATGATCAGCAGGGTGCGGCCGACCTCGCGGGTCACCGAGGAGCGCGGCTCCTGGACGGTGACCGTCTCGCCCTCCTCGCCGGGCGCGCTCGCGCTGATCACCTCACCGGACGGCTGGGAGCCGACCTCGATGGGCGCCTCCCCGGGGATCCGGATCACCGCGTAGTAGCGGTTCTGCGTGATCTGGTCGCGCAGCACCTCCGCGTCGACCTGCTGCGCCCCGAAGAGCCGGCTGTCGACGATGCTGGCCAGCCGGACCGCCTCGGACTCCACCCGCTCCTGGGCGCTGTTGCTGATCGTCCTGGTCTCGACGATGACGAGGGAGACGCCGAAGACGGCGATCACGACGAGCACCACGGCGAGCGTGGACTGGATCAGTCGACGGCGCATGTCCCGTTACCCGTACCTACCCGTGCCTGTCCCGCGGCTCAGCTCTTCTCGAAACGGAAGCCCACACCGCGCACCGTGGCGATGTACCGGGGGTTGGCCGCGTCGTCGCCGAGCTTCTTGCGCAGCCAGGAGATGTGCATGTCGAGGGTCTTGGTCGAGGACCACCAGGTGGTGTCCCAGACCTCGCGCATCAGCTGGTCGCGGGTGACGACCCGGCCCGCGTCGCGCACCAGCACCCGCAGCAGGTCGAACTCCTTGGCGGTGAGCTGGAGCTCCTCCTCGCCCATCCAGGCGCGGTGCGACTCGACGTCGATCCGCACGCCGTGGGTGGCGGGCGGCTGCTGCGGCTCGGCTGCGCCGCGGCGCAGCAGCGCGCGGACGCGGGCGAGCAGCTCGGCGAGCCGGAAGGGCTTGGTGACGTAGTCGTCGGCGCCCGCGTCGAGCCCGACGACGGTGTCCACCTCGTCGGCGCGCGCGGTCAGGATGAGGATCGGGATGCTGTGGCCTTCGCCACGCAGGCGGCGGGCCACCTCCAGACCGTCCATGCCGGGCAGGCCCAGGTCGAGCACGACCAGGTCGACGCCACCCTGCATTCCGGCGTCGAGCGCGGTGGGTCCGTCCTCACGCACCTCGACCTCGTAGCCCTCCCGGCGCAGAGCACGGGCGAGAGGCTCCGAGATGGACGCGTCGTCCTCGGCGAGCAGTACACGGGTCATGAGGTGATGGTAGACCTGCGGGCCCCTGAGCTGGGGTGTGACCGGAAGCCTTGATTCTTACCCGTGGCACATCCGGTTCTTACGGTGTGCGGGTAGACGCCCAGACCTCTGCCTGTGGGGTGTGATCCTGGTAAAGACCTTGGAAATAGTGCTTACAGTTCCCCCGACACCTGTGATCCGTGTCTCAAGTCCTTCCATATACGGCGGTGTCCTGCCGTATGGTGAATCAACGCCTGTAGCACCATGGCGACCTTCGGAGGCTGTTTGCCCCTGGAGGTCTCTTTTGTGTGCGGGGTCGTGCGCGGGCCGCCTCAGCGGCCCCCCGACCCCAAACGACCTGTGGCCGGGCCTCGTCGTGCGGATACGCGCGTAGAGGCGTGGATCCCGGTGGCGACCGCCCACCGCTCCGTCACCCGGAGCGGACCCCCGTAGGCGTCGGGCGGACGGCCGTACGAACCGGTGCCGGCAGCTCCCCCCGGGCGCACCGACCGCTGTCAGCGGAGCGCGTCCCGACCAGCAAGGAACGACCATGGCGTCCAGCCTGACGAAGGACCCGGCCCGCCCGGGCATCCCCGGCTCCGAGAGGACCTTCTTCGGCCACCCCCGCGGACTGGCCACTTTGTTCATGACCGAGATGTGGGAGCGGTTCAGCTTCTACGGCATGCGAGCCCTGCTCGTCGTGTACCTGCTCTCCGGCGGGCCCGACGCCAAGAAGGGCAGCATGGGCGGCGGTCTCGGCATGGACCTCGCCACGACGACGGCGATCTACTCGGTCTACCTGTCGATGGTGTACCTGCTCGCCATGCCCGGCGGCTGGCTCGGCGACCGGGTCTGGGGTCCGCGCAAGACCGTGGCGATCGCGGCCGTCACGATCATGGCCGGTCACCTGGTGCTGGCCCTGCCCGGCGGCCAGGCGCCCTTCTTCGCCGGCCTGGCCCTGGTGGCACTGGGCTCCGGCCTGCTCAAGGCCAACATCTCCACCATGGTCGGCCACCTCTACGACGGCCCGGACGACCCGCGCCGTGACGGCGGCTTCACGATCTTCTACATGGGCATCAACATGGGTGCCTTCTTCGCGCCGCTGATCATCGGCACGGTCGGCCAGCAGGTGAGCTGGCACCTCGGCTTCGGTCTGGCCGCGGTCGGTATGGGCATCGGCCTCGTCGCCTTCCTCGTCGGCACCCGGAACCTGAGCCCGCGAAGCAACGTCGTGCCCAAGCCGCTGGCGGCCGAGGAGCGCTCGTCCTGGCTGCGCAAGGGCCTGCTCTGGCTGGCCGTCGCGGTCGTCTTCTACGGCGTCGTCGGCCTCACCGGCCACTTCACGCTCAACTGGGCGATGATCCCGCTCACGGTGATCGGCCTGGTCATCCCGGCCGGCGTGCTGATCCGGATCAAGCGGGACAAGGAGCTCAGCGGGGTCGAGCAGTCGAAGATGACCGGCTACATCTGGTTCTTCGTCGCGGCGGCCGCCTTCTGGATGATCTACGACCAGGGTGGCTCCACGGTCCAGGCGTTCGGTGAGACGAAGGCCTCCGGCTCGCTGCTCGGCTTCGACTTCCCGTCGTCCTGGTACCAGTCGCTGAACCCGGTGTTCATCATGGCCCTGGCCCCGGTCTTCGCCTGGTTCTGGCTGTGGCTGAACCGCAAGGGCAAGGAGCCGAGCACGGTCGCCAAGTTCGCCGCGGCGCTGTTCTTCATCGGGGTCTCGTTCTTCTTCTTCCTGCTGCCGCTGGGCACGGCCGGCGGTGACACGCTGGTCAGCCCGATGTGGCTGGTGGGCATCTACCTGATCCAGACGGTCGGTGAGCTGTGCCTTTCGCCGGTCGGCCTGTCGGTGACGACGAAGATGGCCCCGGCCAAGTACGCCAGCCAGATGATGGGCGTCTGGTTCCTCGCGGTCACGGCGGGCGACTCGGTGACGGGTCTGCTGTCCAACCCGGCCGTCGGCGGCGTCGACCTGAGCGGCACGGGCGCGGTCGCGGCGGAGGCGGTCCTCGCCGCGCTGGCGGGCGGCGCGGTGTACATGTACCGCAGGAAGGTCAAGGCGCTGATGGGCGACGTCCACTGAGCCGTCGCACCGGACCCTGACGAACGGGCCGCCGCACCTTTCGGGGTGCGGCGGCCCTTCTTGTCCCAGGTCGTCGCCTCACGTCCTCGTCGAACTCGGCGGTTCGGCGTCCGGGGAGACCCACGGCAGGGCCGGGGACCGGCGTGCGGCGGGCAGGCGCGGGCGCCTGCGCGGGCGGCGGCGGGGCGGGCGGGCCGCGTGGACGGGGTGGCGGGGGCGGACGTGGTCCACGACGGCCAGGCCGGCGCGGAACACCGCCGCCGGGACGACCAGGCAGACCAGGACCCAGAACAGGGTCACGCCCCACGGGCGGCCCACGCCCCAGGGCTGTTCCGCGAGGACCTTGCCGCCGTACTTCAGGGACACCGTGTAGTCGCCGTGCGCCCCGCCCGCGAGCTCCACCGGGAGTTCGACGCGCGCCTTGCCACCGGGCCGGATCGTGCCGCGCCAGCGCTGGTCCTGCCACTGCGGGGCGAACACGCCGTGGGAGGTGCCGACCTGGAAGACGGGGTCCTTCACGGGGGACGTCCCGACGTTCCCGACGGTGACCACGAGGGTCCGGGCGGGCGGGGAGCCGAACCAGGTCAGCAGCCCGCTGGAGCCCCGCAGGCGGGTGTCCGCGAGCAGGGACAGCCGTCCGCCGGCCCGGTCGGCGGGCAGCGGCTCGACCGCGTGCCCGGCGACCCGGAGGGCCGCGTCGGCCTCGGCCCCGGCCCCCGTCACCGTCGCCACGTGCACCACGCAGGGGCACGGCACGGGCGGTTCCACGACGGGCAGTTCGCGGCGGAAGCGCCCGTCGGCGCCGGTGGTGACGGCCCGGCCGTCTGCGTTGGCGCAGGAGTTGGTGCCGCCCCTCACGCCCCGGGACGGCTCCGCCTGCCCGCAGACCAGCAGCGTCAGCAGGGCACGCGGACGCCAGCCGCTGCCGGTGACGGTGACCGAGCCGCCCGTCCCGGCCTGGGCCCTGGACAGCTCGACGACCGGCCGCTCCGCCGCCCCGGCGGGCCCGGCGCCCGCCACGCCCGGCAGGAGAACCAGCAGGAGGGGCAGCAGGAGACGCAGTGGCAGGTACGGAACACGGGCGACGTACGGCATCGGCGGCTCCAGCGGTCGTACGTGCGGGCGGGCCTGGGGGCGTGCGGGCGGGCGCTCAGTGGCTCAGTGGGTCCGTGAAGCCCGTACACCCGCCCCCTGGTGGCGTCGTGTCAGCCACAGCGCGCCCGCCGCACCGGCGAGCAGGACGGTTCCGCCGAGGGTGCCGAGGGCGACGGCCGAGTCCTCCGGGCCGGTCTGCGGGAGCTCGTCGCCGGAGCCGGAGCCCGCGCCCGAGCCGCCGCCCTGGGTGGAGCCGGTGGCGCCGCCGCCGCTCGCAGCCGTGACGTCGAGGGTCAGGGACGGGCCCGGGTCGTTCGTCGGCGTGCAGGTGGTCGTCGTGCCGAGCGCCTTGATGGTGAGCACACCGGCCGTGAAGGTGACCTCGCCGCTCTTCTTCGGCGTGTACGTGCCGCTCAGGTCGTTGATCTTGATCGGCGTGTTGGCGGGGATCGCGGCGTCGTTGGCGGGGCCCGTCACCGTCAGGGTGCCGCTGTCCGCGCCGCCCAGGGCGATGGTGGCGCTCGGGGTCATCGCGCCCTTGCCCAGTTCGACCGGGCTGGAGGAGACGCCCTTCTGCCACGACATGGTGATCCGGTAGCCGGTGCCGCTCTTGACGCCCTTGATGTCGATGGGCGAGACGGCGCTCTTGTCGCCGATCGGCGTCTTGCACTGGTAGTTGACGTCGACGACCTCGGCCCGGGCCATGGGGGCGGCCATCAACACCGCCGAGCCGGCCAGGGCCGCGGCGGACGCGAGTGCGGCGGTTCGATTCCGGTACGACACGGAGCCGCTCCCCTTCCTGTTTCCTGACGGCGCATCAGATCGGGCCGTCAAGGTACGCCCGGGGCGTTGAGGAAGGAAGAGACAGTGCGGGCCGGATCTGTGGCGATCCGGGGTGTGGTGGGTGAGGGGCGGGGGGATGTGCGGCGGGGGTTGCGTGGGGATCGGGGGGCGGGGAGTTCCGTGGGGACCAGGGGCGGTCGGGCGGTGGGCCTGCGAGCGGGGCAGCCGGACAGGGGGGCGGCTGGGCGATTGGGCGGCCGGGCATGGGCCAGCGGGGCGGCCGGGCGGGCGGCCAGCGAGCGGGGCAGCCGGTCACGGGGCCAGCGAGGCGGTCGGGCGCTTGGGCGCTTGGGCGGTCGGGCAGCCGACGAGCGGGGCGGCCGGGCGGCCGGGCAGCGGGGCCAGCGAGGCGGCCGGGCAACGAGGCAGCGGGCAGCGGGGTAACGGGCAGCGGGGTAACGGGGCGGTCGGGCAGCCGATGAGCGGAGCGGCCGGGCGGAGGCCAGCGGGCAGCGGGGCAACGGGGCGGCCGGGCGGAGGCCAGCGCGGCGGCCGGGCAACGAGGCAGCGGGCCACGGGGCAGCCGGGCAGCCGGGCAGCCGGGCAGCCGACGAGCGGAGCGGCCGGGCAGCGCGGCCAGCCGGGCAACGGGCAGTCAGGCAACCGAGCAAGCCGCGCAGTCGCCCCGCGAACTGCCCGATCACGCCCCTTCACCCGAACGGCCGTGCGGAAAGGGTCCGGAGTCCGCCCCCGCACGATCACCCGGGAAACAGCCGAAGTCACGCCCGGCCGATCGCCCTCGGGGAGCGCGCGGAGCCCGCGCCCGGCCAATCGTCCGAGAAGTAGCCGCAGCCGCACGGCCACCCGCGAAACAGCCGAAGCCCCACGTGGACAGGCACCCGAAAACCGCCGAAACCCACCACCCGCACGAGCACCCAAGAAACAGCCCGAGCCCGCCCCCGGACGGGCACCCAAGAAACAGCCCGAGCCCGCCCCCGGACGGGCACTCAGGAAACAGCCGAAGCCGCCACCGGGCGCGCTCTCAGCGCCCCGGATCAGGCAGGAGCCCCCAGTTCGGCCCACACCGTCTTGCCGGCGACTCCCGGTGAGCGGACGACGCCCCAGTCCAGGCACAGCCGCTGGACGATGAACATGCCGTGACCGCCCGGGCGGCCGGCCCGGTGCGGGGTGCGGGGCGACGGCTGGCCGGTGCCCCGGTCGGCGACCTCGATGCGGATCACCTTGTTGTCGCAGGTGATCCACAGCTGGTCCGGCCCCTCGGCGTGCAGACAGGCATTGGTGACCAGCTCGGAGACGACGAGCAGGACGTCCTCGGCGGCGGCCCGCCGGTCCGCGGACGCGGCCGGCAGCCAGCCCCACGCGTACAGCGCCTGGCGGGCGAAGTCGCGGGCGAGCGGGACGACACCGCTCGCCCCGTCGAAGCTCAGCCGGCGCACCTGCCGGCCCCCCGGCGGTGCCGCGGCTCCGGACGGCGCGGCCACGCCCTCGCCGGACGCACCGCCCGCCGGCACGCCACCCTCGGACGCCCCGGAAGCGCCGCTGGGCTCCGGCCCGCGGTCGCCCGGCGAGTAGGGCCGGGTGGTGCTCATCAGCGCTTCACCTCACCGATTCACCAGTTCACGATTCAAAAAATTCATTCCACAGTCAGTCACGCAGTGCGCGGCACGACGGTTTCGCGACGCCCCAGCCGCCCTGGCGGCCGACCGTTCCAGGATGTCTCCTGCCCGGGCGGACCGGGGGAACACCCCCGTATTCGGCGCGAAAGGCATGACGGGGACAGGACACCGGTCACAGGAGGAGTCACAAGAGGATGACCGAGGCTCGGCGCGCCCACGCAACGCCGGTCAGCCCGACTCGTCGGCCAAGGCCGCCTCAAGGGTGTCATGGACGCTGAAGACCGCATCCGCACCAGTAATCTCGAACACGCGTGCCACTACCGGCTGCATCCCGGCGAGTGTCACGCCACCGCCCGCGGCCTCGGCCTTCAGCCGGGCGCCCAGGAGCACGTTGAGCCCCGTGGAGTCGCAGAACTCGAGCCGCGCGCAGTCGATGACCAGGCGCTTGAATCCCTTGGCGAGGCAGTCCTCGAGTGGCTCACGCAACAGATCGGCGGTGTGGTGATCCAGCTCACCCGCCGGGGTCACGACGGCACTAGAGCCCTCTTCCCGCACCTCCACCAGAAGCCGGCCAGACTGTGCGCTGCCGACTGTCCCGCGGTCCATGCCGTCTCTCTCTCCCGACGTCGTGACTGCTGCTGACGCCCTCGAACACTACGCCTTCCCGCCACGCTTCGACACCCGAACAACTACACACAAACGGACATATGCCCACAGAACGCACTTGCGGTGGGCTCGGGAAAGCGGGTAGGCCTAGTAAGGACACGTACCCGACACGGCCGGCTTTGGAGGCGCCGCACACCGCAGTGCACCTTACGGCTCCGGCAGCCTTATGCCGAGAACGATGGAGGACATCATGTCACCCCGGCTCGACGCATCGCGTACCCAGAAAGCGACGTCGACACCCCCTCCGGAACATCTGGATCCCATCGAGCAGGACGAGATGCTCGTCACACAGGACGACCTTCTCGCCGGACTTCCGGACATCCCCCCGTACGAGGAAGTCGACGCGGTCGACGCACGGGCCCTGTCCAAGACCCTCTTCGAGCGCCTCGAGTCGCTGGAGGAAGGCACCCACGAGTACTCGTACGTCCGCAACACGCTCGTCGAACTGAACCTCGCACTGGTCAAGTTCGCCGCCTCCCGGTTCCGCTCCCGCAGCGAGCCGATGGAGGACATCATCCAGGTCGGCACCATCGGCCTGATCAAGGCGATCGACCGCTTCGAGCTGTCTCGGGGTGTCGAGTTCCCCACATTCGCGATGCCGACCATCGTCGGCGAGATCAAGCGCTTCTTCCGCGACACCTCGTGGTCGGTGCGCGTTCCGCGGCGGCTCCAGGAGCTGCGGCTCGACCTGGCCAAGGCCGGTGACGAGCTGGCCCAGAAGCTGGACCGCGCCCCGACGGTGACCGAACTGGCCGAGCGCCTCGGCATCTCCAACGACGAGGTCGTCGAGGGCATGGCCGCGTCGAACGCCTACACCGCCTCCTCGCTGGACGCCCAGCCGGAGGAGGACGACTCCGAGGGCGCGCTCGCGGACCGCATCGGCTACGAGGACCACGGGCTCGAAGGCATCGAGTACGTCGAGTCCTTGAAGCCGCTGATAGCCGAACTTCCGCCGCGTGACCGGAAGATCCTTTCGCTGCGCTTCGTCGCGGGCATGACCCAGTCGGAGATCGGCGAGGAACTGGGCATCTCCCAGATGCACGTCTCGCGGCTGCTCTCGCGCACGCTGGTACGGCTGCGCAAGGGGCTGACCGTCGAGGAGTGATCCCGAGGAGATCCTCCGCGGAGTGATCCTCGCCGCACGACGCTGTGCCCGGTGACGCTGTCTTTCGGGGGCGGACCGAACGGTCCGCCCCCGAGTGCGTTTCCTGCGGGCCTCAGTGCGTCCGCTGCTCCCTCACCAGCCGCTTCGCGCGGTCGCGCCGGGATGTCATGTGCGAAGCAGGTTGATGTGGCGGATCGTCAACTTCGCTTTGGTGCGCCTTCCTCGGTCAGAGCACCCGCTCGCCGCGCCGCCAGACTCCGGTGACCAGCGGGACGCCGGGCCGGTAGGCCAGGTGGACGTGGCTCGGGGCGTCGAGAAGCGTCAGGTCGGCGTACGCGCCCGGGGTGAGGCGGCCGATGTCGGTGCGCCGCAGGGCCGCGGCGCCGCCCGCGGTGGCCGACCAGACGGCCTCGTCCGGGGTCATGCCCATGTCCCGTACGGCGAGCGCGACGCAGAACGGGACGGACGAGGTGAAGGACGAGCCCGGGTTGCAGTCGGTGGACAGGGCCACGGTGACACCCGCGTCGAGGAGACGGCGGGCATCCGGCCACGCGGCGCGGGTGGAGAACTCGGCGCCGGGCAGGAGGGTGGCGACCGTGCTGCTGTTCGCCAGGGCGTCGACGTCATCGTCCGTCAGGTGCGTGCAGTGGTCGGCGCTGGCCGCGTCGAGTTCGACCGCCAGCCGCACGCCCGGGCCGTAGGAGAGCTGGTTGGCGTGGATACGGGGGTGCAGGCCGCGGGCCTGGCCGGCGGTGAGGATCGCGCGGGCCTGGTCGCCGTCGAAGGCGCCCTGCTCGCAGAAGACGTCGATCCAGCGGGCGTGCGGCGCGCAGGCGTCGAGCATCTCGCCCGTGACCAGGGCGACGTAGGCGGCCGGGTCCTCGGCGAACTCGGGGGCGACGATGTGGGCGCCGAGGTAGGTGACCTCGTCGGTGTGGGCGGCGGCGACGCGCAGGGCCCGGGCCTCGTCCTCGACCGTGAGGCCGTAGCCGGACTTCGTCTCGAAGGTGGTCGTGCCCTGGCGGAGGGCCTCGGCGAGGTAACGGGTGACGTTGGCTTCCAGTTCCCCGTCCGTCGCGGCTCGGGTGGCCGCGACGGTCGTGCGGATGCCGCCCGCGCTGTACGGCCGCCCCGACATGCGGGCGTTGAACTCCTGCGTCCGGTCGCCCGCGAAGACGAGGTGGGAGTGGGAGTCGACGAAGCCGGGGAGGACCGCCCGGCCGCCGGCGTCGACCCGATTGTCAGTGGCGGGTGCTTTGCTTTGATCACCGGTCCACGCGATGCGGTCGCCTTCGATGACGACGGCCGCGTCCTGGACCAGTCCGAGGGGGGAATTGTCACCGAGGGAGGGGTCGTTGGTGACCAGGGCTGCGATGTTGGTGATGAGTGTGCTCGCGGTGCTCGCGGAGTGGGCGGGGCTGACGGTCGTCGCGTTGCTCATGGCGTCCTCGGTGGCCTGGTCGGCGGTGGGGTCGGGTGCGGGGGCCGACCGCTCGAAGGGGCGGCTCGGGGTCATCCGCGCAGGGCTTCGACGGCGTCCGCGAGGGCTCGCGGCACATCCGGTACGAGCGAGTGCACCCCGTCCCGTACGACGTGCCGGCCTCCCACGACCGTATGCGACACGTCCGCTGCCGACGCGGCGAATACGGCCGTCTCGGCCCCGAGCCGCGGAAGCGGCCCTGCCGTCCTGACCGAGTCGAGCGCGATCGTCGTGAAGTCGGCGAGCGCGCCGGGCTCCAGGGCGCCCGCGTCCTCCCAGCCGAGCGCCGCGTGCCCGTCCGGCGAGGCGGCCCGCAGGAGGGCTGCCGCCGTCCAGTGGCCTCGGGTTCGGGTGCGCAGGCGCTCGTTCAGCTCCATGGCGCGCGCCTCTTCGAGCAGGTCGATCACGGCGTGGCTGTCGGAGCCGAGCGAGAGCGGCGAGCCCGCCTGCTGAAGGGCGGCGGCGGGTCCGATGCCGTCGGCGAGGTCCCGCTCGGTGGTGGGGCACATGCAGGTGCCGGTGCCGCTGCCGCCGATGAGGCAGATGTCGTCGGCGGTCAGGTGGGTGTTGTGGACGCCGGTGGTGCGCGGGCCGAGGACGCCGTGGTCCGCCAGGAGCCGGGTGGGGGTGCGACCGTGGGCCTCCCGGCAGGCGTCGTTCTCGGCCGTCTGTTCCGACAGGTGCACATGGAGCGGGGCCCGCCGCTCCTCGGCCCACCGCGCGACGGTCGCCAGCTGGTCGGCGGGCACGGCCCGCACGGAGTGGATGGCCGCTCCGATCCGCGCGTGATCTCGTTCCTTGAGAACTGAACAGCGTTCGGCCCAGGCGTCCGCCGTGCCGTCGGAGAAGCGGAGCTGGGGGGTGGTGGGCGGCTGTCCGAAGCCGGAGGAGAGGTAGGCGGTGTCGAGGAGGGTGATGCGGATCCCGGCTTCGGCGGCGGCCGCGATGAGGGCCTCGCCCATCGCGTTGGGGTCGGCGTAGGGGGTGCCGCCGACGGCGTGGTGGACGTAGTGGAACTCGCCGACGGCCGTGATGCCGGCCAGGGCCATCTCGGCGTACACGGCGCGGGCGAGGGCGTGGTAGCTGTCCGGGGTGAGCCCGGCGGCCGTGGCGTACATGACCTCGCGCCAGGTCCAGAAGGTGCCGGAGCCGACCTGGGCGGTGCCGCGCAGGGCGCGGTGGAAGGCGTGGCTGTGGGCGTTGGCGAGGCCGGGGAGGGTGAGGCCGCGCAGGACCTCGGCGCCGGGGGGCGGGGCGGGGGTGCCCGGGCGGACGGCGGCGATGCGGCCGTCCCGGACGTCCAGGGTCACGCCCGGCTCGACGTGGGTGCCGAGCCAGGCGTGCTCCAGCCAGTACGTGCGCGTGGCTGCGGTGGTCACCTGCACGCCAGTCCTTCCAGTACGTCGGCGAGGGCGAGTACCCCGGCCACGCAGTCGTCCTCGGTGGCGGATTCGGCCGGTGAGTGGGAGACACCGGTGGGGTTGCGCACGAACAGCATGGCGGTCGGGATGCTCCCGGACAGGATCCCGGCGTCGTGTCCGGCGCCGGTGCCGAGGACGGGGACGGTGAGGCCGGTGTCCTTGCCGAGGATGCTGGCGAGTTCGTCGCGCAGGGCGTGGTCGAACTCGACGACGGGGGTGAACGACTCGCGCACGACGGCGAGGTCGACACCGTGGGCGGCGGCGTACTCCGCGGCCGCCTTCTCGACGCCGGCGACCACGGCGTCCAGGCTGTCCTGGTCGGCGGCGCGCGAGTCGAGCCAGCCGCGCACCAGGGAGGGGATGGCGTTGACGCCGTTCGGCTCGACGGCGATCTTGCCGAAGGTGGCGACGGCTCCGGCGAGTTCGGCCTCGCGGCGGGCCGCGATGACGGTCTGGGCGTAGGACAGCATGGGGTCGCGCCGGTCGGCGAGCCGGGTGGTGCCGGCGTGGTTGGCCTCGCCGGCGAAGTCGAACCGCCAGCGGCCGTGCGGCCAGATCGCGCTGGCGATGCCGACCCGGTCGCCGGACAGGTCGAGGGCCCGGCCCTGCTCGACGTGCAGTTCGACGAAGGCACCGATGCGGGCGAGCCGCTCGGGGTCGGGTCCGATGGCGTCCGGGTCGTGTCCGGCGGCCTCCATGGCCCGGGGCAGCGTCACGCCCTCGCCGTCGGTGAGCCGGTGCGCCTGCTCGCGGGTGAGCTGCCCGGCGGTGAGCCGGGACCCGACACAGGCGAGCCCGAACCGGGCGCCTTCCTCGTCACCGAAGTTCACGATGCCGAGGGGCCGGGTGAACCGCGCGTCCCGGCCGCGCAGTTCGTCCAGCGCGGCGAAGGCGGACACGACGCCGAGGGGCCCGTCGAAGGCGCCGCCGTCCGGCACGGAGTCCAGATGCGACCCGGTGACGACGGCGTCCCCGGCGGCGGGGTCACCGAGCCAGGCCCACTGGTTCCCGTTGCGGTCGGCCTCGTAGCGCAGTCCTCGGGCAGCGGCTTGCTCTTCGAACCAGGCCCGGCAGTCGCCGTCGGCACCGGTCCAGGCGAATCGGCGGTAGCCGTTGGAGGCGGGGTGGCGGCCGATGGGCAGCAGCTCGCGCCACATCTGGTGGAAGGAGGCGCCGGCAGCACCAGGCTGCGAGCCGCCAGGCGGTACAGGCTGTGGGCCGTCGTTCCGCGGGGCGATGGGGGTCCCCCCTGTTCGAGCGGAGCCGAGAGCTTGGGGGAGGGTGGGCACAGCCGAATCCGCGGACGGCGACGATGCACCAGCCCCTACCGGAGGGTTGCCGTCACGAGTCACGCCGAGTCACCTTCACGCATCGGAACACGGACGCCCTTCTCCTCAGCCACCGTCTCCGCGATGTCGTACCCGGCGTCCACATGCCGGATGACCCCCATGCCCGGGTCGTTCGTCAGCACCCGCCGGATCTTCTCGCCGGCAAGCTTCGTACCGTCGGCCACCGTGACCTGTCCCGCGTGGATCGAGCGCCCCATACCGACCCCGCCCCCGTGGTGCAGGGACACCCAGGACGCCCCGGACGCCACGTTCACCATCGCGTTCAGCAGCGGCCAGTCGGCGATCGCGTCGGACCCGTCGAGCATGGCCTCGGTCTCCCGGTAGGGGGAGGCGACGGAGCCGCAGTCGAGATGGTCGCGGCCGATGACGACCGGCGCGGCCAGCTCCCCGCTCGCGACCATCTCGTTGAACCGCTCACCGGCCTTGTCCCGCTCGCCGTAGCCGAGCCAGCAGATGCGGGCGGGCAGGCCCTGGAAGTGGACGCGTTCACCGGCCATGCGGATCCAGCGGGCCAGGGACTCGTTCTCCGGGAAGAGGTCGAGGATCGCCTTGTCGGTCTTGGCGATGTCGGAGGCCTCGCCGGACAGGGCGGCCCAGCGGAAGGGTCCCTTGCCTTCGCAGAACAGCGGGCGGATGTAGGCGGGGACGAAGCCGGGGAAGGCGAAGGCCCGCTCGTATCCGGCGAGTTGCGCCTCGCCGCGGATGGAGTTGCCGTAGTCGAAGACCTCCGCGCCCGCGTCCATGAAGCCGACCATGGACTCGACGTGCCGGGCCATGGACTCGCGGGCCCGGGCGGTGAAGCCGGCCGGGTCCTTGGCGGCGGCGTCGGCCATGTCCTCGAAGGCGGTGCCGAGGGGCAGATAGGCCAGCGGGTCGTGGGCCGAGGTCTGGTCGGTGACGATGTCGACCGGAGCGCCCATGGCGAGCAGTTGCGGCACCAGCTCGGCGGCGTTGCCGAGGACGCCGATGGACAGCGGGCGGCGGGCGTCACGAGCCTCCACGGCGAGCCGCAGCGCGTGGTCCAGGGAGTCGGCTCGCACATCCAGATAGCGGTGTTCGATGCGCCGTTCGATCGCACGCGGGTCGCAGTCGACACAGATCGCCACACCGTCGTTCATCGTCACGGCGAGCGGCTGGGCGCCGCCCATCCCGCCGAGGCCGGCGGTCAGTGTGATCGTCCCGGCCAGGCTGCCGCCGAACTTCTTCGCGGCGACGGCGGAGAAGGTCTCGTAGGTGCCCTGGAGGATGCCCTGGGTGCCGATGTAGATCCAGGAGCCGGCCGTCATCTGCCCGTACATGGTCAGGCCGAGGGCCTCCAGGCGGCGGAACTCCTCCCAGTTCGCCCAGTCGCCGACGAGGTTGGAGTTGGCGATGAGGACGCGCGGGGCCCACTCGTGGGTCTGCATGACGCCGACGGGCCGGCCGGACTGGACCAGCATGGTCTCGTCCTGCTTCAGCCCCTTGAGCGTGCGCACCATCGCGTCGAAGGAGCGCCAGTCGCGGGCCGCCTTGCCGGTGCCGCCGTAGACGACGAGCTTGTCGGGGTGCTCGGCGACCTCCGGGTCGAGGTTGTTCTGGAGCATGCGCAGGGCGGCTTCCTGCTGCCATCCCAGGGCGCTTCGTTCCGTGCCGCGCGGTGCTCGGACGGGGCGGGGTCCTGACATGGTCGGCCTCCTGGTGGGTGCGTGGTGCTCCCGGCGGGTGTTGCCGCGGGTCATTGTTGCTGCGACTATTCACATCCTGGCCATCTGAATAGAGCTAGTCAATACGTCGAGGCGTCGGCGCGGCGCTGTCGTGGATGTTTGGCTGGATGCATGGGCGCACACATCGAGGCGGAAGAGACGGACCACACCGGGGCCAGGCGCGCGGCGCGGCGGCACGAGGCGGTGCGGGCCGCCGTGGAGCAGGGGCTGCTCGGGCCCGGCAGCCCCCTCGTCGGGCTGCTGGACGTCACCGGCATCCGGGAGTCGGCGGCGGAGCTGCGGGCCGCGTTCGACGCGGTCGTCGCGCCGGGCACGCCCGTGCTGCACGCCTTCGCGGTGAAGGCGACCCCGCTGGTGCCGGTGCTGCGGCTGCTGCGCGAGGAGGGCGTCGGCGCGGAGGTGGCGAGCCCGGGCGAGCTGGCACTGGCGCGGGCGGCGGGGCTGGGCCCGGAGATGACGGTGCTGGACTCGCCGGCCAAGACGCCCGCGGAGCTGCGCGAGGCGCTGGCGCTGGGCATCGCCGTCAACGCGGACAATCCGCAGGAGCTGGAGCGCATCGACGCCCTGATGAGGTCCGCCGCCAGCCGCTCCCCGCTCGGGATCCGGGTGAACCCGCAGATCGGCGGCGGTTCCATCGAGGCGACGTCGACGGCCACGGCGACGTCGAAGTTCGGGGTGGCGCTGCGCGACGAGGGTGCCCGGGAGTGGGTCGTAGGGGCGTATCTGGACCGGCCGTGGCTGACCCGGCTGCACGCGCACACGGGGTCCCAGGGGGTCCCGCTGTCCCTGATGGCGCGGGGCGTGGCGGAGACGTACGAGCTGGCGGAGGAGATCAACCGGCGGGCCGGGCGGCGGCAGATCGACACGCTCGACATCGGCGGCGGGCTGCCGGTGAACTTCGCGTCGGACGCGACGACGCCGACGTACGCGCAGTACGCGCGGATGCTGGCCGAGGAGGTGCCCGGTCTGTTCGACGGGCGGTACGGACTGGTGACGGAGTTCGGGCGGTCACTGCTGGCGAAGCACGGGACGGTCGTGGCGCGGGTCGAATACACCAAGCGCGCGGGCGGCAGGCCGGTGGCGGTCACGCACGCGGGCGTGCAGGTGGCGACGCGGACGGTGTACGCGCCGGGGGCCTGGCCGCTGAGGATCGCCGGGTACGACGCCGAGGGGCGTCCGAAGGAGGGTCCGGCCGTGGTGCAGGACGTGGCCGGACCGGCGTGCTTCTCGGGCGACCTGCTGGCCGAGGGGTGCGCGCTGCCGCTGCTGGAGCAGGGGGACTTCGCGGCGGCGCTGGACACGGGGGCGTACTACTTCGCGCACCACTACGCCTACAACTCGCTTGTACGGCCCGCCGTTTACGGATTCGCGCCGGGTGGGCGGGGACGGGTCTCCTTCGCGGTGGTACGCCGGGCGCAGACGGTCGAGGAGGTGGTGGCGGAGTCCGGTGGGGCGCAGGTCGACGCGCTGGTGGGCGGCCGGGTGCCGTGGGGGCTTCCGTAGCACCCGGCCGCGGGTTCGTCGTGGCGGGTCGCGCCCACGCGGCGGCAGCCGCACCTCGCATGCGGCACCGCGCCCCTGGACCCGGCCTCCCCCGGTCCGGTCAGACGAGCGCCGGCGTCTTCTTCCTCGCCCCGCCCGGTGCCGCGTCACCGGCCGCGATGCCCGTGCTGCGGTAGCTCTTGACCCGCTCGCCCGCGGGGCCGCCCGCACCGCCGCGCAGCCAGTCCACCCGCACCCACAGCAGCACCTCGTCCGCGCGCTCGCGTCGGCCGAGCCATGCGGCCTTCAGCCACAGGCCCGCGCCGCAGCCGGCCAGGAGCAGACCCGCCGCGGCGGGCACGGCGAAGGCGCTGCCCAGGGCGGCGAGGAAGGTGAGCAGGAGCCACCAGCGGTGGGCGCGGCGCCAGTTGCGGGCCGTGACCGCGCGGTCCTGGAGCACGTCGTGCTTGCCGGCGCGGGCCGCGGAGGCGGCCAGGGCGACGTAGCGCTTGCGGCGCCCGTAGGCCACCGCGGCCGTCGCCAGGACGAACAGTGCCGCACCGGCCAGGACGCCGACGCGGCGGCCCGTCACTCCCGTGGGCAACAGGCCGATGCCCGCCGCGAACACACCCAGCCACCACAGCGGGGCCGCCCCCGCCCGTACCACGACGGCCACCCGAGCCAGCCCTTGTCCTCCGCGCGTCACGTTCAGCCTCCGTTCGGTCTCCGAAGCGTCTGAAGGGCGTTTCAGGAGACGCACATTAGCGACACAACGTGAGACGAGTCTGAGAATGACGAGTCCGAGTCCGACGACTCCGGGAACGCGGTGCCCGTGCCGTCAGTCGACGAACAGTCCCCGCGCCGCCGCCTTCACGTCGAACTCCTCCAGGCGGGACTGGGCCTCCGGCAGGTCGTCGCACATCGCCTCCAGCAGCACCCGGCCGAGCAGCATGGGGGCGCAGGCCGTGTCGAAGGCGAGGCCGGTGCCGACGGCGGCGGGCAGCAGCAGGTCGGACACCTTGGCCACCGGTGCGAAGGCGGAGTCGGCGACCGTGACGACGGTCAGCCCGGCCTGTCTCGCGTAGTCGAGGGCGGCCACGACCTCGCGGGGGTGCCGGGGCAGCGCGAAGCACAACAGTGTGGTCGCGCCGGCCCGGACGGCGGCGTCGACGCGGTCGTGGAGCATGGTGCCGCCCTCGTTGAGGAGCCGCACGTCGGGATGGACCTTGGCGGCGAAGTAGGCGAAGCCGTGCGCCTGGGCTGCCGCCGCCCGCAGTCCGAGGACGGGCAGCGGCCGGGAGGCCGCGAGGAGACGCCCCGCGCGCTGCACGGGCCGGGGGTCGGCCAGGACCTCCGCCAGGTGCCGCAGGTTCTCGATCTCGGCCTCGACGGCCTGCTGGTACGCATTGGCGGACCCGGTGTCCGCGGCGGGTTCGGCGGGGGCGACCTCGCGCAGGTGGCGGCGCAGGGCCGGGTAGCCGTCGAATCCGAGGGCGACGGCGAAGCGGGTCACGGACGGCTGGCTGACCCCGGCCAGCTCGGCGAGCTCCACACTCGACAGGAAGGGCACGTCGGCGGCGCGCCGCACCATGCTGTGCGCGATGCGCCGTTGGGTCGGTGTCAGCCGGTGGCCCTCGAAGAGCGCCTGCAACCGCGCGGCAGGGCTGTCGGTCGCGCTCATGTCGTGCTCCCCCTCGCCCATTCAGTAGCTGAGGATTCTGCATGAGCATATGCAGAGCGGCAAGCGGGGCCCGGGCTCCTCGGCGGGTGCCTCGGAGCCCTGGGCGGTCAGCGGGTGATGCGGATCAGAGCCGGTCGAGGATCTTCTCGAACTTGTCGACCTCGGCGGACTGGCTCTTCACGACGTCGGCGGCGAGCTTCTTGGCCTCCGCGTTACGGCCGTTCTTCTGCTCGTCCTGCGCCATGGTGATCGCGCCCTTGTGGTGATCGATCATCATCTCCGCGAACATCCGGTCGAAGTCGGTGCCCTTGGCGGCTTCGAGCTTCTTCATGTCCTCGTCGGACATCATTCCGGGCATCCCGGACCCGTGGTCCATGCCGCCGGATCCGTGGTCCATGCCGGGCATGCCCTCCCCGGCGGACTCCGGCTCGCCCCAGGCCTTCAGCCAGGACTTCATGGTCCGGATCTCGGGGTCCTGGGCCTTCTCGATGTCCGCGACCAGGGACTTGATCTCCGCGTCGGAGGCCCGGCCGTCCGCGAGCCCGGCCATCTCCAGGGCCTGCTCGTGGTGCGGGATCATCATCTGCGCGAACGTCACGTCCGCGTCGTTGAACGAACCGGACGCCGACGTCTCACCCGTCGCCCGGGTTGGCGAGGCGGAGGCGGAGGCGGAGCTGCCGCTCCCGTGGTCCATGCCCTCCGTGTCGTTCCCGCCGCAGGCGGCGAGCAGCAGCCCGCCCGCCGTGATGGCGCCCACCACGGCGAGACGGCGGCTCAGGCGACGGTCGAGACGGTTGAGAGCGTGCTTGTGGGCAGTCATGTGCGAGATACCTCTTGTCGTCAGTTTCTGGCTGTGCGGAGCAGGCGTCTGCGCGGGCAGCACTGTGTGGGCCGCGCCACGGTCCGGCCTATATCCGCAGAACTGACAACTGGGAGAGGAGCGGTCTCGGGGGCGGAGTGCAGGGGCGGGCCAGCGCCATCGACCGGGCGAGAAGGGCGGTCAGCCGCTCAGGCCGGCGGACCACCAGCTCGCGGAGGAACAGCACGACCAGCCACACGGTGAGAACCGCCAGGCACACGGACATCGGGTCCATGCCACCCGGAATCCCGTGCACCGGCGACTTCTCAGCCGACACCGCCCTCCCGTGCTCGGCCGCCGTCATCTCGGGCCCGGCCGGGGCCGCGGCGTTCCGGCCCGTGGCGTCCTGGGCCATGGCGTCGTGGGGCACACCCGCGGCAGCGGGAACAGCACCGCTCATGCCGTGCCCGGACGACTCCTGCGGGTGGCCCATCGTGTGCATGGCGAACACGCCCAGCGCGAGCATGACGACCAGCAGGAGGTACCCGAAGGCCCCGCCTGCCCGCAGCCGCCCGCTCATGCCGACCCGCCTTCCGTACTCGACCCACCGCGATACTACTAAGTCAGTTGGTACACCGTCGCCGCCGCTCAGGGCAGGTGCGACACGTCACAGTGACCGGCGAAAGGGGTGCCCTACGATGCGAGGCACCCCGGTGACGGGGAAGAAGAGGGGGCAGGGTGCGACGGCTGGGTGACCTCGAGGCCGAAATCATGGACCGGCTCTGGCGCTGGGGCCGGCCTGCCACGGTCCGGGAGATCGTCGACGACATCAACCACACCCGTCCCGTCGCCTACACGACGGTGATGACGGTCGCGGACATCCTCCACCGAAAGGGCCTGCTCCGCCGCGAGAAGGCCGGGCGCGCCTGGCTGTACAAACCCGAGCGCAGCCGTGAGGAATACACCGCCGCCCTCATGCAGGACGCGCTCGGCAGCACCGAGGACCGCCGGGCCGCTCTGCAGCGATTCGTGGAGCACATGTCACCGGAGGACGTGTCCGCGCTGGCCGCCGCACTGCGCGCGACGGGCCGCGCTCCCGGCGGCGCCGAGGAACCCGGGGCACCCGCGTGAGGGGACTCCTCGGTCACGCGGGCCCGTTACTCGTCCCCGGCCCTCATGTGCTGCCGCCGCTGACCGTCATCGTGGTGGCCGGGGTGCTGCTGCCGAAGGCGCTCGCCCGCGGCGGCTGGGCGCACCGGACACCCCGGCTGGCTCTCACGGTGTGGACCCTGCTCGGGGTGTCCCTCATCGCCTCCGTGTCCCTGGCGGCCCTGCACCTCCTGCTTCCGGCGGCGAGCAGCCACCACCTGTCCCGCTTCCTCGACTGCTGGGCCGGCCTCCCGAACGGCCTGGCAGGCGGGGACGCCCGCGTGGGTGCGGCCCTCTGGGCGGCGGCCTGCGCGCCCGCCGTCTTCGCGGTCGTCCTCGTACGCGAACTGCTGAGCGCGAGGCGCGTGCGGGCACGTCACGCCGCACTGCTGCGCCTCGTCGGGAGCAGGCGACCGGGGCTGTGTGCCACCGTGCTGGAGCATGACACCCCGGCGGTGTACTGCCTGCCGGGCCGGGCACCTGACATCGTGGTCAGTTCCGGGGCGCTGAAGGTCCTGACCGGGCAGCAGGTGACAGCGGTGCTGGAACACGAGCGGGCGCACATCGCCGGCCGCCACCATCTGCTGGTGGCCGCGGCCAGGGCCTTCGGTGCCGTATTCCGTCCACTGCCCTTGGCGCGGCTCGCTCGCACCGAGGTACCGCTGCTGCTCGAGATGACAGCCGACGACCGGGCGTTGCGCCGGTGTTCGCGGGACGCACTGGCCACCGCTCTGTACGCGGTGGCGTCCGGTCAGACACCCCCCATGGCCTTCGCGGCGGGCGGACCGTCGGCGGTGGTGCGGATGCGCCGCATCCTCACACCGCACGCCCCGTGCTCTCCGGCACCGCGGACCGCGTTCGCGGCACTCGCCGCGGCGGCCGTCCTGACTCCGCTCGTCCTGGCCTGCTGTTCCGTTCCGGGTCTCGCCGGCTGACGGGGGCATCCCCAGCCCGGACAGGGGGGCTAACCCCAGTGCGGCCGGTGCCCCGGCTTTCTACCGTGAGGGGCATGACCGGAATGGACGCGCGGGACACCGACCTGAAGAAGGAACTCGACGCCACCCTGCACGCGCGCAGGGAGCTGGGCGATGAGTACGAGTCCGCCCTGGTCGACTCGTTCCTGGAGAAGGTCGACCAGCGGATCGACGGTGCGGTGGAGCGCCGGGTGCGCCGACAGCTCGCCGAGCAGCAGATGCAGACGGCCCGGGATTCCCGGTCGCCGGGGTCCACGGACTCCTGGGGCGAGCGCTTCGGCTTCGGGATCGTCTCCCTGGTCCTCGCGGTGCCGCTGTCCGCGATCGGCGGGGGCGTGGCCCATCTGCCCGGCCTGCTCACCGCCTGGGCGGGCATCGTCGGCGTCAACGTCGTACAGGCCGCCCGCACCAACCCGGGCCTGTTCGGCGGCCGCCGCACGTCCTCCCAGGACAGCGGCTGGGAGGACTGAGCGGGCGCACGCCGTTCAGACCTGCCGGGTCGGCAGCGCGACGATCTGCCGCAGGTTGACCCGGCGCGGGCGGCTCGTCACGTAGGCGACCAGGTCGGCGAGTTCCCCGGCGGACAGCGCGCCCACCTCGTCCAGCATGCCCTCCACCTGCCGGGAGAGTTCCGCGTCGGCGATGTGCGTGCGCAGCTCGCTCTCGACGAACCCGGGCTCGATGTTGGTGACCCGGACGTCCCGCGGTCCGAACTCGCCGCGCAGGGACTCCGACAGATAGGTGACGGCGGCCTTGGTCGCGCCGTACACCGCGTAGTTCGGGAAGCTGACGTGCGCGGCGATGGACGAGATGTTCACGATGTCGGCGGTACGGCCGTCCGCGGCGGCGCCCACCAGGTCGCCGGTGAAGGCGCCGATCATCCGCAGCACGCCGGCGACGTTGGTGTCGAGCATCCGCTGCCACTCGTCGGCGCGCCGGGCGTCGACGGGGTGCGGCAGCATGACGCCGGCGGCGTTCACGACCAGGTCGACCGTCCCGTACTCGGCGTGGATCCGGTCGGCGGCGTCGGCCACGGACGTCTCGTCGGTGACGTCCGCGGCGACGACCAGGGCCTGCCCGCCGTCGGCACGGATCTTCCCGGCGATCGCCGCGAGCCGTTCCTCACGCCGGGCCAGCAGCGCCACCCGCGCACCCTGGGCGGCCAGCAGCACGGCGACGGCCTCGCCGATCCCGCTCGCGGCTCCGGTGACGACGGCGGTACGGCCGGCCAGGTTCTCGTACGGCATGGGGTGTCCCCTCGGTGGTGGCCGGGGCGTCTCCCCGGCGTCGTCCACCACCCTCGGCCTCTTCGGCGGCCGTACCCAGGGCGGCGCTTTTCCTGGGTCTGGCAGTACCAGGTTCGCCGGCCCCGGGCCGCATAGGCTCAGGGCCATGGACGGAGAACTGGGAGACTTCCTGCGCTCGCGCCGCGCCCGCATCCAGCCGGAGGAGGTGGGGCTGGCCTCGTACGGCCGCCGCCGGGTCCCGGGGCTGCGTCGTGAGGAGGTGGCGCAGCTGGCCGGGGTGAGCGTCGACTACTACATCCGTCTCGAGCAGGGCCGGGGGCCGAGCGTCTCCGACGCCGTGCTGGACGCCGTCGCGCGGGTCCTGCGGCTGGACGAGGCGGAGCACGAGTACCTGCGGGCGGTCGCCCGGCCCCGCCGGCGGGCCGAGGGCCGTCAGGCCGCGGCCCGGGGATCCACGCACCGGGAGGCCGCGGCCGCGTCCCTGGTGCGCCCGGGTGTCCAGCTGATCCTGGACGGCCTGGACCGCAACCCGGCGTACGTCCTGGACCACCGCATGGACGTCCTCGCCTGGAACGCCCTCGGTGACGCCGTGGTCGGTCTCAGCGACCAGGCTCCGGGCGAGCGCAACATGCCCCGCCGCGTCTTCCTCGACCCGAGCGCCCGGGACCTCTACCCGGACTGGGCTGCGATCGCCTCCCAGACGGTCGCCCACCTCCGTCTGCAGGCGGGCCACCACCCGGACGACGCGGCGACGGCCCGGCTCGTCGGTGAACTCTCCCGCGCCAGCGACGACTTCCGCCGCCTGTGGGCCGACCACCTGGTCAAGCCCTGCGACCACGGGGTGAAGCAGCTGCGGCACCCGGTCGCCGGCCTGCTGACCCTCCCGTACGAGACCCTCACGATCCCGGCCGCCCCGGACCAGACGATCGTGGTGTACACGCCCGAACCGGGCTCGGAGACGGCGGAGCGGCTCGCGCTGCTGGGGAGCTGGATGACGAGCCGGGCGGGCTGACCCCGCACAAGGAAAAACGGCAAAGAAAAGCGCGGGGACCGCCGCACCCCCGTGACCGGGGGGCGGGACGACGGCGGTCCCCGCGTACGACGCGGGCCTGGTCAGGCCGGGCCCTCGCGTCTGTGACGTCGGTGGAGGTCCGGGAGCCGCTCCGGAGGTCCTTGACGCCAACGGCGCCGGCCGGGGCGAGGAGCCGCTCCCGCCCTGCCGACACCCCTAATGTGCAGGACTCGTGTTAAGCGGGTGCTGCGCGAACGTGACGCGCTCGTACCACTTCCGCGAAGTCCGCGAAGATCGCGGACGAACGGCAAGTGCACCCGGTTCACGGGTGGTTCACCTGCCGTTCGCCGTCACTTCGCGGAGCGGGCGAGGAAGGACAGCAGGTCCTGCCGGCTGACCACACCGGTCGGCTTGCCCTCGACGAGGACGATCGCCGCGTCCGCCTTGCCGAGGACGGCCATCAGATCGGCGACGGGCTCGCCGGAGCCGACCTGGGGCAGCGGGCCGGACATGTGCTTCTCCAGCGGGTCGTCGAGCGAGGCGCTCTTGCTGAACAGGGCGTCCAGCAGCTCGCGTTCCACGACCGAGCCGACGACCTCGGCGGCCATCACGTCGGGGTGGCCCGCGCCCGGCTTGACGACCGGCATCTGCGAGACGCCGTACTCGCGCAGCACGTCGATGGCCTGACCGACCGTCTCCTCCGGGTGCATGTGGACGAGGGAGGGCATGCGGTCACCCTCCTTGTCGGCGAGCACATCGCCGACGCGGGCGCTCGGGCCCGCGTCCTCCAGGAAGCCGTAGTCGGCCATCCACTCGTCGTTGAAGATCTTGCTGAGGTAGCCGCGGCCGCTGTCCGGCAGCAGCACCACCACGACGTCGTCCGGGCCGAGCCGCTCGGCGACCTCCAGCGCGGCGACGACCGCCATGCCGCAGGAGCCGCCCACCAGCAGGCCCTCCTCCTTGGCCAGGCGGCGGGTCATCTGGAAGGAGTCCTTGTCGGACACGGCGACGATCTCGTCCGCGACGGTCCGGTCGTAGGCGGTCGGCCAGAAGTCCTCGCCGACGCCCTCGACGAGGTACGGCCGCCCGGACCCGCCGGAGTAGACGGACCCCTCGGGGTCGGCGCCGACGACCTGCACCCTGCCGTCACTGACCTCCTTCAGATAACGGCCGGTCCCGGAGATGGTGCCGCCGGTGCCCACGCCCGCCACGAAGTGGGTGATCTTCCCCTCCGTCTGCTCCCACAGCTCGGGGCCGGTGGAGTGGTAGTGGGAGAGGGGGTTGTTCGGGTTGGAGTACTGGTCGGGCTTCCAGGCGCCGGGCGTCTCACGGACCAGCCGGTCGGAGACGTTGTAGTAGGAGTCCGGGTGCTCGGGGTCCACGGCGGTCGGGCACACGACGACCTCGGCGCCGTAGGCGCGCAGCACGTTGATCTTGTCGGTGCTCACCTTGTCGGGGCACACGAAGATGCACTTGTACCCCTTCTGCTGCGCCACGATGGCGAGGCCCACGCCGGTGTTCCCGCTGGTCGGCTCGACGATCGTGCCCCCCGGCTTGAGCGCGCCGCTCTCCTCGGCCGCCTCGATCATGCGCAGCGCGATGCGGTCCTTCACGGACCCGCCGGGGTTGAAGTACTCGACCTTGGCCAGGACGGTCGCCCTGATGCCCTTGGTCACGCTGTTGAGCCTCACCAGCGGGGTGTTGCCGACGAGACTGATCATCGAGTCGTGGAACTGCACCGTTGTCTCCGGTTGCCGCAGAAGTGGTCGTAATTGGTGCCGCCAGCCTATGGCCTGCCAGTCATCCGTGACGGTCGTTCACTCCCCGTTGAGATTGGGCGACGGTCGGTACGGGGCAAGCACTGGGTGTACGGGTTCGAGGAGGTGGCGGCGACGCATGACGAGCATGTCGAGGGCGCGGGTGGCCCGGCGGATCGCGGCGGGCGCGGCGTACGGCGGCGGCGGGATCGGTCTGGCCGGGGCGGCGGCCGCCGGGCTGGTGCTGGCGGAGGTCCAGCTGGCGCGGCGCCGGGTGGGCAACGGCACGTCGCCGCATGTGCCGCACGCGGACGGGACGTACGGCCATACGTACGCCGGTCCCGGTCAGGAGCCGCTGCGGCTGACGATGCTGGGCGACTCCACGGCCGCGGGCCAGGGCGTGCACCGGGCCGGGCAGACGCCGGGCGCGCTGCTGGCCTCGGGCCTGGCGGCCCTGGCGGAACGCCCGGTGGAGCTGCGTACGGTGGCGACGCCCGGGGCCCGCTCGGACGACCTGGACCGTCAGGTGGCCCTGGTGCTGGCCGCTCCCGACCCGGTGCCGGACATCTGCGTGATCATGGTCGGCGCGAACGACGTCACCCACCGCATGTCCCCGACCCGCTCGGTCCGCCACCTGTCCTCGGCGGTACGGCGACTGCGCACGGCCGGCGCGGAGGTCGTGGTCGGCACCTGCCCCGATCTGGGCACGATCGAGCCGGTCCGGCAGCCCTTGCGCTGGCTGGCCCGACGGGCCTCCCGCCAGCTGGCGGCCGCCCAGACGATCGGAGTCGTCGAACAGGGCGGCCGCACCGTGTCCCTGGGTGATCTGCTCGGCCCCGAGTTCGCCGCGAACCCGCGTGAGCTGTTCGGCCCGGACAGCTACCACCCCTCCGCCGAGGGCTACGCGACGGCGGCGATGGCGGTCCTGCCGACCGTCTGCGCCTCGCTCGGCCTGTGGCCGGCCGAGGAGGAGCGCCCGGACGCCTCCCGCCGCGAGGGGTTCCTGCCGGTGGCCCGGGCGGCGGCGGAGGCCGCGTCGGAGGCGGGTACGGAGGTCACGGCCGCGATGCCGAGCGGTCCGAGGGGTCCGTGGGCGCTGCTGAAGCGCCGGCGGCGCCGGCGGGTACCCGAGCAGGAGCCGGCTCCCGCCTCGCCGTCGAACTGACGAAAGCCCCGGGAGGCCGAAAAAGCAAGCGCTTAGAAAACTGCGGCCAGGGTCACACCGCCCCACCCGTGACCCAGCCCATACGTACGGGTAACTTCCCAGACAGCCCAGCCAGACCACCCGGTACGTCAATGGAGCCGTGATGCCCGAAGCCGTGATCGTCTCAGCCGCCCGCTCCCCCATCGGCCGCGCCGTCAAGGGCTCCCTCAAGGACCTCCGCCCCGACGACCTGACCGCCACGATCGTCCAGGCCGCCCTGGCCAAGGTCCCCGAGCTGGACCCGAAGGACATCGACGACCTGATGCTCGGCTGCGGCCTGCCCGGCGGCGAGCAGGGCCACAACCTCGGCCGCATCGTCGCCGTACAGATGGGGATGGACCACCTGCCGGGCTGCACCATCACCCGGTACTGCTCGTCCTCCCTGCAGACCTCCCGCATGGCCCTGCACGCCATCAAGGCGGGCGAGGGCGACGTCTTCATCTCGGCCGGCGTCGAGATGGTCTCCCGGTACGCCAACGGCAGCTCGGACATGCCCGGTACGCACAACCCGCTCTTCGCCGAGGCCGAGGCCCGCACCGAGGCGACCGCCCAGTCCGAGGGCTCCACCTGGCACGACCCGCGCGAGGACGGCCTGCTGCCCGACCCGTACATCGCGATGGGCCAGACCGCCGAGAACCTGGCCCGCGCCAAGGGCGTCACCCGCCAGGACATGGACGAGTTCGGCGTCCGCTCGCAGAACCTCGCCGAAGAGGCCATCAAGAACGGCTTCTGGGAGCGCGAGATCACCCCGGTGACCCTCCCGGACGGCACGGTCGTCTCCAAGGACGACGGCCCCCGCGCCGGCGTCACCCTGGAGGGCGTGCAGGGCCTCAAGCCGGTCTTCCGCCCCGACGGTCTGGTCACGGCCGGCAACTGCTGCCCGCTCAACGACGGCGCCGCCGCGCTCGTGATCATGTCCGACACCAAGGCCCGCGAGCTGGGCCTCACCCCGCTCGCCCGCATCGTGTCCACCGGCGTCTCCGGCCTGTCGCCCGAGATCATGGGCCTCGGCCCGGTCGAGGCGAGCAACCAGGCCCTGAAGCGGGCCGGGCTGACCATCGACGACATCGACCTGGTGGAGATCAACGAGGCGTTCGCCGCCCAGGTGATCCCCTCCTACCGCGACCTGGGCATCCCGCTGGAGAAGCTGAACGTCAACGGCGGTGCCATCGCCGTCGGCCACCCCTTCGGCATGACCGGCGCCCGCATCACCACCACGCTCATCAACTCCCTCCAGTTCCACGACAAGCAGTTCGGCCTGGAGACGATGTGCGTCGGCGGCGGCCAGGGCATGGCGATGGTCATCGAGCGCCTCAGCTGAGCGCCTGACCGTAGCCGCCATAGCACCGACCGTGAGGTCCTGGCCCAGAACCCCGGAAACTCCGGGGTTCTGGGCTGTTTTGTGATCCAATCTCCCTCAGGATGTGACCTATCTCCCTCTGCACGCAGAGAAGCCCAGGTCACAACAGCCCCACCCCCTCCCCCGACACCGAAGCCCTGTCCGTTTCGTGACGTTACGCACTGACAGCTGGTTAGTCCGCCCTTCAAGCTGATGTAGGAAGTCGGGGGTCGACTTTGAACCGGGAGTACGTCAGTGAGCGCCATGCCGATCGCGTTGCTGGTCACCACGGCCGCCACGGGCGCCGTGGGCGTCGCCGTCCTGCGCACCGTCCTCCAGTTGCGCCGACAGGTCGCGGCCCTGCACACCGCGCTGGCCGAGAGCCGCGCCGCCACCACCCGTGCCCTGCTGCCCGCCGCCCGCACGTCCGCCGACACGGACGAGATACGGGCCGCCGTGGCGGCTGCGCTCGCGGAGGAACGCGAGCGGGAGCTCGCCGAGGCGCGGGCGTTCTGGGCCGCCCAGGAGGCCCGTGACGCCTCCGACGCGCCGCCCCTGCTGGGCCTGCCCGACACCGACCTGTTCCTGCCCCGGCAGGCCGATTTCGCGGGTCTGGAGCCGGTGTCCGAGCCGGGCGCGGACGCCGAGGAGCCGGCCGCGGAGTCCCCGGAGCTGGCCGCTGCCCGCCGCCGCCACCCCTCCCACCCGGACTTCGTGCCGGCGCAGTCGCCGGTGGTGAACGACCACGAGCGCACGGTCGCCACGCTGGAGGAGCTGGCCGCCTCACGCGTGGAACTGACGGACGTCCGCCCGGGCCCGCTGGGCACCCTGGACGTCTACGTCTTCGCCGACGGCACGACGCTGTGCATGACCCCGGGCCACCGGGAGACGGCGGAACACCTGTCCGCGGCTCTGCGCGCAGGCCAGACCCCGATCCTCCTCGGCGGCTCCGGCATCTCGGGCGCGTACACCCTGACGTTCGAATGCGGCGAGGAGAACGTCTACATCCTGGCCGACAGGGTCATAGCGTCCTTTTAGGGGCGCCACCCGCGCCCGCCGACGAAACGGGTCACACCCCCGCCCGCTTCTGCGCCTCCTCGACCAACCTCACCGCGTCGTCGACATCCGCATCACTGGGAATCATCACCGCCAGATCATGCGCGGCAACGGTGATCTGATCTGCGGCCGCAAACATCCCCGCATCCGGCATCTCCCGAGGCTCCAGCCCCTCGAGCACCTGCGCCCTCCGGGCCAACTCCCGGGCCAGCCCGAGAGCCTCAGCGGCAGCGCCCCGCTGCAACCGGCTCTGGGGCGCAGCCCTCAAACGATCGGCGAAGTGATCCACCGCACGGGTCAGAGGCGTCGTATCAACCACGCCGCGAGCGTACGCGTCGCACCGGGACTGTTGCCAACGGGCGAACACTCAGGCACGGTGACCTGAAGGACCGGCTTACATCCCAGCGTCCGGAGGCGCCGATGTCCCAAGTCTTCTCCGAAGAGACCCATCGCAACATGCTCGCCCGCATCCCCCACTGCACCGGTCGTGAGATCTCCGACTGGTTGCGCACCGTCGAGGAAGGCCCGGCACTCTTCCGTTTCGAGGAAAAGGTCAGCTGGCTCCGGCACGAACACAACCTCGCGTACGGCCACGCCAAGGCGATCGTCCACGAGTACGACCTGAGGAGGGCCGCGCGCAAACTGCTCTAGGCGCGCACCACGACGAAGGGCCCCGGCACAGCCGGGGCCCTTCGCGCTGCGACCGCAGGAAATCAGTCGCTGCTGTTGAGGATCGAGATGAGCCTCAGGAACTCCATGTAGATCCACACCAGCGTCAGCGTCAGGCCGAAGGCCGCGAGCCACGCCTCCTCACGCGGGGCGCCGTAGGCGACGCCGTCCTCGACCTGCTTGAAGTCCAGGGCGAGGAAGCACGCGCCGAGGATGATGCCGATGACGCCGAAGACGACACCGAGGGCACCGCTGCGGAAGCCGAGGCCGTCACCGCCGCCGAACACCGCGAACAGCAGGTTCACGGTCATCAGCAGGATGAAGCCGAGCGCGGCCGCCATCACGAAGCCGTAGAAACGGCGGTTGACGCGGATCCAGCCGGCCTTGTAGGCGATCAGCACACCGGCGAAGACCGCCATCGTGCCGATCACGGCCTGCATGGCCGCGCCGTCGGCGATGCGGTTGTCGACGATGTTGGACACGACGCCGAGGAAGACACCCTCGAACGCGGCGTACGTCAGGATCAGCGCGGGCGAGGCCTTGCGCTTGAAGGACTGCACGAACGCCAGGACCATGCCGATCAGCGCGGCGCCGATACCGATGCCGTAGCTACGGCTGATGTTGGCGTCGTCGACCGGCAGCAGCGCCCAGGAGAGCGCCGCGGTGAGGATGAGCACACCGAGCGTGCTCGCCGTGCGCAGGACGACGTCGTCGATGGTCATCCGGCCGCTGGTGGCCGGGGCCTGCGGCGGCGCGCCGTACTGCAGGTCCTGCTGGGCGTAGGGGTTCTGAGCGTACGGGTTCTGCGCGTAGGGGTTGCCCGTCGGCTGTGCGTACGGGTTGCCCTGGGTGGCGACAGCGGGACCCCCGGCCTGCGGCGCGGTGTTGAAGCCCGCGTAGCCGTTGTCGCGGCTGAACCCCCGTCGCGAGAAGACCGGGTTTCTGCTCCTCATTTCACTCCTCCATGGCCAACGCTGCGTGGCCTTGGCTCAAGAGTAATAGGTAGGCAAAGGAATGACCCTAGTGCTTGGGGAGGATCTTTCCCTCGTCGTGGTGCGCAACACGCTACGCTGCATCGTGATTCCCCTCACCGGAGGGGGTCACTCATCAGACCTCACCCGAACGGGAAGCCCGTGTACGCCTCGGCCAGATCGGTGTCGGCGGCGCGGGAGGAGGCGATGCGCTCCAGCCGGGCGAGTTGGAGCCGGTCCTCGAAACCGGTCGCGCCGGGGGCGCGGTGCAGCAGGGTCGTCATGTCGTAGGAGAAGCGCTCGGCCTGCCAGACCCGGCGCAGGCAGGTCTGCGAGTAGGCGTCGAGCAGCTCCGGTGAGCCGGTCTCCTGCCGGTGGGTCAGGGCCCGGGCGAACGTCACGACGTCACCGACGGCGAGGTTCAGCCCCTTGGCGCCGGTGGGCGGCACGATGTGCGCCGCGTCACCCGCGAGGAAGAGGCGGCCGTGGCGCATGGGCTCGTGGACGTAGGAGCGCATGGGCGTGACGGACTTCTGGGTGATCGGGCCGCGCTCCAAGTGCCAGTCGTCGGCGGTCTCGAAGCGGCGCTCCAGCTCGTCCCAGATCTCCTGCTCGCTCCAGGCCTCGGCATCGGTGCCGTCGGGCACCTGGAGGTAGAGGCGGGAGACCGACGGGGAGCGCATGGAGAGGAGGGCGAAGCCGCGGTCGTGGCGGGCGTAGACCAGCTCGTCGTGTGAGGGCGGCACGTCGGCGAGGATGCCGAGCCAGCCGAAGGGGTACGTGCGTTCGAAGACTTGGGTGAGTCCGGCCGGGATCGCCTTGCGGGCCACGCCCCAGAAGCCGTCGCAGCCGAGGACGTACTCGCACTCCAGGACGTCCTCGCGGCCCTCGTGCCGGAAGCGGACGCGCGGGGCGTCGGTGCCGGCGTCCTCCACGGCCAGCGCCTCCGCCTCGAACAGCAGGGGTCCGCCCTCGGCGAGCTGGAGGGCGATGAGGTCCTTGCAGACCTCGGTCTGGGCGTAGACCATCACGGAGCGTCCGCCGGTGAGGGCGGGGAAGTCGACGCGGTGGCGCCTGCGGTCAAACCGCAGTTCGATGCCGTCGTGGCGCAGGCCCTCGCGGTCCATGCGCTGCCCGGCACCGGCCGCGCGCAGCACGTCCGCGGTGCCCTGCTCCAGGATTCCGGCGCGCTGGCGCCGTTCGACGTAGGCGCGATCGCGGCTCTCCAGGACGACCGAGTCGATGCCGGCGTTGTGGAGCAGCCGGGCGAGGAGGAGGCCGGCGGGGCCGGCTCCGATGATGCCGACGGTGGTGCGCATCGGGCGACCCCTTCCCATCCGTTCGCGAATCCGTTCGTGAATGCGTTCGCCTGGTGAAAATTCCTTCACCGTTGTCGGATGTGAGTGTCTGACGGCATGCGACCGCTGTCAACGGGCGTGCCGCGAACTTCTCAATGAACCACACAGCGATCGGAAGGTGCCCGGAGCCGGACTCGAACCGGCACGCCCGCGAAGGGGCAGCGAGGTTTAAGCTCGCCGTGTCTGCATTCCACCATCCGGGCAGGCCATGGGCTCCGCATCGAGGTTCCGAGACTATCGGGACGTGTCCCCCGAACAGCGGAAGGGCGGACCGATGTTGTCTTATTTTATTGACGTCTGAGGGTGCATCAGCACACGGAACGCGCCATCCGCACTTGCCAATAGCCTTGCGTGCGACTGTCGGCGGCGCAGCCGGAATGACGGAATTTCACCGCTCGAACGAGGGCACTCCACCTGTTCTTGACACTTGACCGCTCAGTTCCCCGACATCCGGAACACTCGGTTCCCGACACCCGGCCCCCTCAGGGGCATTCGTCATCCCCAGGTATGACACCGCCCCTCGCGGTCAGACCGCAGTCGGCCCCCGGAACCGGAACAACGGGTGACTACACGGCGGCGTGGGACCCGGACGATGGAACGAGTCCTAGAACACCGTCGTCCGACAGGAGTGCCATCCCGTGACCACCGCACCGCTCACCGACCGGGCCACCACCGTGGCCGCGCGCGCCACGGATCTGTCGAAGATCTACGGACAGGGTGAGACCCAGGTGGTCGCCCTGGACCGGGTCTCCGTCGACTTCCGGCAGGCCGAGTTCACCGCGATCATGGGGCCCTCCGGCTCCGGCAAGTCGACCCTGATGCACTGTGTGGCCGGTCTCGACACCTTCTCCTCCGGGTCGGTGCGCATCGGCGACACCGAGCTCGGCTCCCTGAAGGACAAGCAGTTGACCAAGCTGCGCCGGGACAAGATCGGCTTCATCTTCCAGGCGTTCAACCTGCTGCCGACCCTGACGGCCCTGGAGAACATCACCCTTCCGATGGACATCGCGGGCCGCAAGCCGGACCAGCGGTGGCTGGACTCCGTCATCCGGATGGTCGGCCTGGCGGACCGTCTCGGCCACCGGCCCTCCCAGTTGTCGGGCGGTCAGCAGCAACGCGTCGCCGTGGCGCGGGCGCTGGCCTCCCGGCCCGAGATCATCTTCGGTGACGAGCCCACCGGGAACCTCGACTCGCGCTCGGGCGCCGAGGTGCTGGGCTTCCTGCGCAACTCCGTGCGCGAACTCGGCCAGACGGTGGTGATGGTGACCCACGACCCGGTGGCCGCGGCCTACGCGGACCGGGTGCTCTTCCTCGCGGACGGCAGGGTCGTCGACGAGATGTACGGGCCGACGGCCGAGTCCGTCCTGGACCGCATGCGTGTCCTTCCCGGGGGAAACCCCCAGACCCCCGCGTTCGACGCCAAGGGCCGCACCAGCTGATCCCCCGTCAGGACCGACAGGACTGAGAAGAAGAAACCCATGTTCCGTACCGCCTTGCGCAATGTGCTCGCGCACAAGGCCCGGCTCCTGATGACCGTCCTCGCCGTGATGCTCGGCGTGGCCTTCGTGTCGGGGACCCTGGTCTTCACCAACACCATCTCCGACGCCTTCCAGAAGAGTTCCGCCAAGGGCTTCGACCAGGTCGACGTCGCCATGACGGCGGACTACCAGGAGGCCGAGGGCGACCGGGTGGGCAAGCCCCACGACCTGACCCGGGCCACCCTCGACAAGAGCGAGCGGGTCCCCGGGGCCGCGTCCGCCATCGGGGTCGTGCAGGGCTTCACGGCCATAGCCGACAAGGACGGCGAGCTCATCGGCGAGGGCTTCCAGTCGCAGGGCGGCAACTACTGGGGCGCCAAGGACCCGCGCTATCCCCTGGTGAGCGGGCACGCCCCCAAGGGCCCGGGCGAGATCCTCATCGACTCCGATACGGCGAAGCGCGCCGGTTACCAGGTCGGCGACACCGTACGGATGTCGGTCGACGGGCCGGTCCTGACCCCGAAGATCACCGGCATCTTCACCACCGACGACGGCAACGTCGCGGCCGGCGGCAGCCTCACCCTCTTCGACACGGCGACCGCCCAGAAGCTGTTCGGCAAGGCGGGCGTGTACGACCAGATCGACGTCAAGGCGAAGCCGGGTGTCACGCAGGCCGCGCTGAAGGCGGAGCTGGACAAGGCGCTGCCCGAGGGCACCGTCTCGACCACCACCGGCAAGCAGCTCGCCGACGACCAGGCGGAGAGCATCTCCCGGTCGATGGACGGCATGCGGACGGCCCTGCTGGTCTTCGCCGGCATCGCCCTGTTCGTCGGCACGTTCATCATCGCCAACACCTTCACCATGCTGGTCGCCCAGCGCACCAGGGAGCTGGCGCTGATGCGGGCGGTGGGCGCCTCCCGCCGGCAGGTGACGCGGTCGGTGCTCGTCGAGGCGTTCGTCGTCGGCGCGGTCGCCGCCGTGACCGGGCTCGTCGCGGGCATCGGCATCGGAGCCGGACTGCGCTCCCTGATGGGGACGTTCGGCGGGACCGTGCCCGACGGGCCGCTGGTCGTCAAGCCCACCACGATCGTCGCCGCGCTCGCGGTCGGCACCCTGGTGACGATGCTGGCGGCGTGGCTGCCGGGCCGCCGGGCCGCGAAGATCCCGCCGGTGGCGGCCATGAACAGCGTGCACGCCAAGGCCACGACCAAGTCGCTGGTGCTGCGCAACACGCTGGGCGCCCTGGTCTCGGCCGCCGGCGTCGCGGTGGTCCTCGTGGCCACGGGCATGGACGGTTCGGACGGCCAGGTGCCGATGGGCCTCGGCGCGGTGCTGCTGATCATCGGCGTGTTCATCCTGACCCCGCTGCTGTCCCGCCCGCTGATCGCCGCCGCCGCACCGGTGCTGCGCGTCTTCGGGGTCTCCGGCAAGCTGGCCCGGCAGAACTCGGTGCGCAATCCGCGCCGTACGGCCGCCACCGCCTCCGCTCTGATGATCGGCCTGACCCTGATCACCGGCATGACGGTGATGGCGGGCAGCCTCCAGCAGGCCATCGAGAAGATGGCGTCGGCGTCGATCAAGGCGGACTACGTGGTGTCCATGGCGAACGGCAACGCGCTGTCGCCGGACGTCGAGAAGAAGCTGGAACGGACCGACGGCGTCACCGCCACCAGCCCGATGCTCAACGCCGCCTCCCGGATCGACGGCCGCACCGAGTACCTGACCGGTGTCGACGGCGCCGCGATCGGCGAGCTGGCCGGCCCGGAGGTCGACACCGGTTCCTTCAAGGTCGGCGGCAGCGACGTCGTCGTGGACAGCGAGACCGCCAAGACCTACGGCTGGAAGGCCGGTTCCGCCTTCACCGCCGCCTTCGAGGACGGCAAGAAGCAGAAACTGACGGTCGCCGGGACCTACGAGAGCAACGACTTCCTGAGCGGCATCCTGCTCGACGAGAAGGTCCTCGCCCCGCACGAGTCGGACCCGTACAACATGAAAGTCATGGTGAAGACCGCCGGCGGCACGTCGGGCGCGACCCAGGACAAGCTGGAGAAGGCCCTCGGCACCAACCCGGCCGTCAAGGTGCAGGACAAGCAGGACATCTCCAACGAGATCGCGCAGATGTTCACGCTGATGCTGAACATGGTCTACGGCCTGCTCGCCATGGCGGTGATCGTGGCGGTCCTCGGTGTCGTCAACACCCTGGCCATGTCGGTCTTCGAACGCTCCCAGGAGATCGGCATGCTCCGGGCGATCGGCCTGGACCGCAAGGGCATCAAGCGGATGGTCCGTCTGGAGTCCCTGGTGATCTCCCTGTTCGGCGCGGTGCTGGGCATCGGCCTGGGCGTGTTCTTCGGCTGGGCGGCCGGTGAACTGCTGGCCACGAAGCTGGCGACCTACGAACTGATCCTGCCCTGGGCCCGGATGGGGATCTTCCTGCTGCTGGCCGCGACGGTGGGCGTCCTCGCCGCGCTGTGGCCGGCCCGGCGCGCGGCCCGGCTGAACATGCTGGAGGCGATCAAGGCGGAGTAGCACCGGACACACGAGGGCCCCTTTCCCACGGCGGAAAAGGGGCCCTCGGCGTCTCGGCTCCGGGTGCGGGCGGGACTCCGACGCACGCGGCCACGCTGGCCGGTCGCCGGGCGGCACGGCCCGGACTCCCCTCTCCCCGGCCACCAGGCCGAACGGCCCCGGTCCCCGCAGGGGAGAACCGGGGCCCCGCGCGTTCAGTTCCAGGTGCGGGCGCGCAGTGGCATGCCCGACGTCCCGGACTCGGGGGTGCGGACGGCCAGGACCTGGTTGACGCCGATGCGGTTGCGTTCGAAGGCGAGCGCGGAGGCGGCCATGTACAGGCGCCAGACGCGGGCCCGGCCCGGGCTGGTGAGCTGGACGGCACGCTGCCAGCCGGCCTCCAGGCGGGCGACCCACTGACGCAGGGTGAGGGCGTAGTGCTCGCGGATCGACTCGACGTCGCGCACCTCGAACCCGGCGCGCTCCAGCATGGCGACGGTCATGCCGACGGGCTGGAGCTCACCGTCGGGGAAGACATAGGAGTCGATGAAGGCGTCGATGTTGTACGCCGTCTCGTCGCGCTGCGGGCGGCGGGCGATCTGGTGGTTGAGGAGCCGCCCGCCGGGCTTGAGCAGCGCGTGCAGGTCGCCGGCGTACTCCAGGTACCGCTCGGCGCCGACGTGTTCGGCCATGCCGATGGAGGAGATCGCGTCATAGGGCCCGTCGCGCACGTCGCGGTAGTCCTGGACGCGGATCTCGACCTTGTCGGTGAGACCCTCGTCGGCGACGCGCTTGCGGGCGTACGCGGCCTGCTCCTGGGAGAGGGTCACGCCGACGACTCTCACGCCGTACTCCCGGGCGGCGTGGACGGCCATGGAGCCCCAGCCGCAGCCGACGTCCAGCAGCCGCTGACCGGCGCTCAGGCCGAGCTTGCGGCAGACCAGTTCGAGCTTGTCGTGCTGCGCCTGTTCGAGGGTGCTGCCGGGGCTCGGCCAGTAGGCGCACGAGTACACCATGGACGGGCCGAGGACGATCTCGTAGAAGTCGTTGCCGACGTCGTAGTGGTGGCTGATGGCGCGTCTGTCGCTGCGCTTGGTGTGCAGGTGACGGCGCGGCCTGCGGGTCTCCTCGCGGGGCGGGGCGGGCGGCAGCGGGGGCCCGGCGAGCTTGACGAGCCCGCGTACGGCGGTGCGGACCTCGGGGTCGCGCAGGGCCTGGGCGAGGGTGCGGGCGTCCTCGCCGCGCTCCCAGATGTGACCGGCCAGCAGGTCGAGGGTCGTGTAGAGGTCGCCCTCGATGTCGAGATCGCCCGCCACCCAGGCCCGGGCCAGGCCGAGTTCGCCCGGCTTCCACAGCAGGCGGCGCAGAGCGCGGCGGTTGCGTACGACCAGGATCGGCGCGTCCGGCGGACCCGCCTGCGAACCGTCCCAGGCGCGGATGCGCACGGGGAGCGGTGCTCCCAGCAACTGTGAGAAGAGGCCCTGGAGCCGCGGCGCGGCGTCTGCCATGGTGTACACCTCCGTGACGGGGAATCCCGGAATGCCCGACACCACGTAAACACCTGCGGGGCCTTCGCGCCTTCCCCGGCGCGTCACGTCTGCGCAAAACCACCACGCCGAAGGAACGGGAACGCCGAAGGACCTCCCGCACCACGGATGGCGGGAGGTCCTTCGGCGGAGGTCTTTCGGCGGAGTCCCTCGTCAGGCGGGCGGCCGACCGGAGGTCAGGAGGCCTTGGCCTTCTCCTCGGTCTTCTGCTTGGCCTTGGCCTCGGACTTCTCCTTCGGCGCGGCGGCGACCGGGGCCGGCTTGGCGGCCTCGTAGAACTCCTCGCGCGGCGTCTCGATCGCGCCGAGCGAGACGACCTCGCGCTTGAGGAACATGCCGAGCGTCCAGTCGGCGAAGACGCGGATCTTGCGGTTCCAGGTCGGCATCGCCATGCCGTGGTAGCCACGGTGCATGTACCAGGCGAGACGGCCCTTGAGCTTGATCTTCATCTTGCCCATGACGATCATCGCCACGCCCTTGTGGAGGCCGAGACCGGCCACCGCGCCCTTGTTGGCGTGGGAGTAGTCCTTCTGCGGGAAGCCCCGCATGCCGGACAGCACGTTGTCGCCGAGGACGCGGGCCTGCCGCAGCGCGTGCTGCGCGTTCGGCGGGCACCAGGCGTTCTCGTTGCCCGCCTTGCGGCCGACGAGGTCCGGGACCTGGGCGTTGTCGCCCGCGGCCCAGATGTAGTCGGTGCCCTTGACCTGGAGGGTGGTCTCGCAGTCGACGTGGCCGCGGGGCCCGAGGGGCAGGCCGTAGCGGGACAGGACCGGGTTCGGCTTGACGCCGGCGGTCCAGACGATCGTGTTGGAGTCGACCTCGAGGCCGTTCTTCAGCACCACGTGGCCGTCGACGCAGGAGTCCATGGAGGTGGACAGGTAGACCTCGACACCGCGGCTCTCGAGGTGCTCCTTGCCGTACGTGCCGAGCTTGGGACCGACCTCGGGGAGGATCTTGTCGGCGGCGTCGACCAGGATGAAGCGCATGTCCTCACGGGACACGTTCTTGTAGTACTTCGCCGCGTCCCGGGCCAGGTCCTCGACCTCGCCGATGGTCTCCGCACCGGCGAATCCGCCGCCCACGAAGACGAAGGTGAGCGCCTTGCGGCGGATCTCCTCGTCGGTGGTGGAGTCGGCCTTGTCGAGCTGCTCGAGGACGTGGTTGCGCAGGCCGATGGCCTCCTCGATGCCCTTCATGCCGATGCCCTGCTCGGCGAGGCCGGGGATCGGGAAGGTGCGGGAGACCGCGCCGAGCGCGACGACCAGGTAGTCGAAGGGCAGCTCGTACGCCTCGCCCACGAGCGGGGCGATGGTGGCGACCTTGCGGTCCTGGTCGATGGTGGTGACCCGGCCGGTGAGGACCTCCGCCTTCGGCAGCACGCGTCGCAGCGGGACGACGACGTGGCGCGGGGAGATGTTGCCGGCGGCGGCTTCGGGGAGGAAGGGCTGGTAGGTCATGTACGACCGGGGGTCGACGACCGTGACGGTCGCCTCTCCGTAACGCATCTTCTTGAGGATGCGCCGAGCTGCGTACAGGCCTACGTACCCACCGCCTACTACGAGGATCCTGGGACGCTCCGTGGTGCTCATGCCATCGAGTATCCACCCGCCTCAGGGGGGTGGCTCGTGCGCCCCTTCACAAGCTCCTTCAGGGGGTGTGTTATCCTCCGCGACCCCCGTGATCCATGTCATGGTGACAACCCGGATCGATTGTGCAGTGCGGATCGTTGTCAATGCCGCGTGAGCTGCCTCTCTGGCCCGCCGACCCCCCTGTGAGCCCTCCGCCGGACCCTCTTCCGCGCACCTGCCCCGGGGCACCCATACCATGCTTCTGAACACGTTCAAAGGCCCCTTGGGCCCCCAGAAGGGTCAACGTGACCCTTCTCGTCGCCCTGGAGTGCCGAATTCCTTGTGAAGAACTTCACGAACTTTTCCGGAGGGCTGCTCCCGGGGGCCTCGCGCGAGCCCCCGGGAGGCGCTCAAACGTGATCCATGCCTGCTCAGAAGCGGCCTGCTGCCTGTCCGAGGCGACCTAGGCGACGGACCACGCGATGCCGTCGAGGATGTCGTGCTCGCTGACGACGACCTCCTGCGCGCCGGTCCGCTCCATGATCGACAGCAGGACGAGGGACCCCGCCCCGATCACGTCGACCCGGCCGGGGTGCATCGAGGGCACGGCCGCGCGCTCGGCGTGGGTGGAGCGCAGCAGCCACTCGGTGATCTCGCGGACCCGGTCGTGGGAGACACGGGAGTGGTGGATGGCGGCCGAGTCGTACGCGGGCAGTTCCTGGGCGATCGCCGACACGGTCGTCACGGACCCGGCCAGGCCCACCAGCGTGCGGGCCTCGCGCAGCGGGACCGTCTCCTCGGCGAGGTCGAGGGCGGCCTCGATGTCCGCCCGCATGGCCGCGATCTGCTCCGTCGAGGGCGGCTCGGTCACCACCCCGTCCCGGACCAGGTGCCGCTCGGTCATGCGGACACAGCCGATGTCCACCGAGCGTGCCGCGCGGACCCGGTCGTCGCCGACGACGAACTCGGTCGAGCCGCCGCCGATGTCCACGACGAGGTAGGGCTTCGGCAGGTGGTCGCGCCCGGCGAGCTCCTTGGTGGCGCCGGTGAAGGAGAACTCGGCCTCCTGGTCCCCGGAGATCACCTCGGGCTCGACGCCCAGGATGTCCAGCACGCCGCGCACGAACTCGTCCCTGTTCTCGGCGTCCCGGGAGGCGGAGGTCGCCACGAACCGCAGCCGCTCCGCCCCGTGCTCCTTGATGATCCCGGCGTACTCGCGGCAGGCCGCGAAGGTCCGCTGGAGCGCCTCGGGGGCGAGCCGGCCGGTGCGGTCGACGCCCTGCCCCAGCCGCACGATCGTCATCCGGCGGTCCAGATCGACCAGCTCGCCGGTGCCCGGGTCGGCGTCGGCGACCAGGAGCCGGATGGAGTTCGTACCGCAGTCCACGGCGGCGACACGGGTCACTGGGCGTCCTCCTCGACGGTCGTCACACAGGCGCCCTTGCGCCACCACTCGGGCAGCATGGCCAGCGCCTCGTCGCCCAGCGGGTTCACGCCCGGCCCCGCGGCCAGCGCGTGCGCCACCAGCACGTGCAGGCACTTCACCCGGTCCGGCATGCCGCCCGCGCTGGGGAAGTTCTTCAGCTCCTCGATCTCGTCACGGCGCCGGATGTAGTCCTCGTGCGCCGCCCGGTACGCCGCCGCCAGCTCCGGGTCCGCGGCCAGCCGCTCGGTCATCTCCTTCATCACGCCGTTCGCCTCCAGCGTGCCGATCGCCGAGTTCGCCTTCGGGCACGTCAGGTAGTACAGCGTGGGGAACGGAGTCCCGTCCGGCAGCCGCGGGGCCGTCTCGACGACGTCGGGCTGTCCGCACGGGCACCGGTGCGCGATCGCGCGCAGGCCGCGCGGGGGCCGGCCGAGCTGCTGCTTGAAGGCCTCGACGTCCGTGTCGGTGGGCTCGGTGCGCGGGGTGGTCGGCGGGGGCGTTTCCATGACTGTGTTCAGGCTGTCTTTCTGGGTTCAGGTCACTGGCTGGGTGTCGGGTCACTGGTCGGAGGCGTCGGCCTTGTCGACCCCGTCCCAGACGTTCGAGTACCAGGGGCGGTCGGCCGCCCCGAGGTCGGCGTGCGACTGCTTCGCCGCGTGCGGGTCGACGACGATGAACCCCGTCTCCCCCGGCATGACGTAGTGCAACCGCTTCCGGATCTGCTGCTCCGCGTACGCGTCGTCCTGCCAGCGCGCCTTCTGGTCGCGCAGCCGTTCGACACGCTGGCGGGCCTGCTGCTGTTCGCGCTGGAGGTCGTCGATCTCGGCGCGCTGCGAGACGTACTCCCGCATCGGGTAGGCCAGGGCCACGATCAGCGAGCACATCACCAGGGCGAGCAGCGCGGCCCGGCCGGTCAGCCGGGAGCGGCGGGCCTGGCGCTTGGTCTGGGAGCGGTAGACCCGGGCCGCGGTCTGCTCGCCGAGCAGCCGGATCCTGGTCGCGGTGGAGAACCGGTCCCGGTCCTTCACGGCCATCTGTCCGCCTCCCGCTCCGCCGTCATACGCGCGTACGTCCCCGGACACGGTACGGGACCGAGTACGGGGACGTACGTACGACGCTGCTACTTACGGGCCGGGTCAGCCCTTGAAGCGCGGGAAGGCGCTGCGGCCGGCGTACACCGCCGCGTCGTCGAGGATCTCCTCGATGCGCAGCAGCTGGTTGTACTTGGCGACGCGCTCGGAGCGGGCCGGGGCGCCGGTCTTGATCTGACCGCAGTTGGTGGCGACGGCCAGGTCCGCGATGGTGACGTCCTCGGTCTCGCCGGAGCGGTGGGACATCATGCACTTGAAGCCGTTGCGCTGGGCCAGCTCGACGGCGTCGAGGGTCTCGGTCAGCGAGCCGATCTGGTTGACCTTGACCAGGAGCGCGTTGGCCGCGCCCTCCTCGATGCCGCGGGCCAGGCGCTCGGGGTTGGTGACGAACAGGTCGTCGCCGACGAGCTGGACCTTGTCACCGAGCTTGGCGGTGATGGTCTTCCAGCCCTCCCAGTCGTCCTCGAACAGCGGGTCCTCGATGGAGACGAGCGGGTACGCGTCGACGAGCTCCGCGTAGTACTCGGTCATCTCGGCGGCCGAGCGCTCCTTGCCCTCGAAGGTGTAGACGCCGTCCTTGTAGAACTCGGACGCGGCGACGTCGAGCGCCAGGGCGATCTGCTCGCCGGGGGTGTAGCCGGCCTCGTTGATCGCCTCCAGGATGAGGTCGAGGGCCTCGCGGTTGGAGCCGAGGTTCGGGGCGAAGCCGCCCTCGTCGCCGAGGCCGGTGGCCAGGCCCTTCGACTTCAGGACCTTCTTCAGCGTGTGGTAGACCTCGGCGCCCCAGCGCAGGGCCTCGGAGAAGGACTCCGCGCCGATCGGCGCGATCATGAACTCCTGGATGTCCACGTTGGAGTCGGCGTGCGAGCCGCCGTTCAGGATGTTCATCATCGGCACCGGCAGCAGGTGCGCGTTCGGACCGCCCAGGTAGCGGAAGAGCGGCAGGTCGCTGGCCTCGGAGGCGGCGTGGGCGACGGCGAGGGAGACGCCGAGGATGGCGTTGGCGCCGAGGGAGCCCTTGTTGTCGGTGGCGTCCAGGTCGAACATGGCCTGGTCGATCAGGCGCTGCTCGGTGGCGTCGTAGCCGACGAGCTCCGGGCCGATCTGCTCGATGACCGCGAGGACGGCCTTCTCCACACCCTTGCCGAGGTAGCGGTTCGAGTCGCCGTCGCGCAGCTCGATGGCCTCGAAGGCGCCCGTGGAGGCGCCGGACGGGACGGCGGCACGGCCGGTGCTGCCGTCGTCGAGGCCGACCTCGACCTCGACCGTGGGGTTGCCTCGGGAGTCCAGGATTTCCCGGGCTACGACGACGTCGATGGACGGCACGAGCATCTCCTTCTTCATGTGACGCGGGTACGCGGGCCGCGGGGACCCGGCGAGGCGCGGGCCGCGGTGGCTCGCGACATGAGCCTAACCGGCTCCGGGCGATCGGCCACCGGGTCGCCCACCCCATGGACAGAACCGAGAGTAAATTGTTTCCGAACGGAACAAAGCCGGTTCGCAAAGACCGGCAGAAAAAACCCCGCCCCGGTGCGCACGGGGGATGACGCACCGGGGCGGGGAGCCCGTGGGGACGGGGGTGGGCCGCTGCTTACTTCAGGTGCAGCTGCTGGCCCGGGTAGATCAGGTTGGCGTCCGTGATGATGTCCTTGTTCAGCTCGAACAGCTTCTCCCAGCCGCCCTCGACCTTCTGCTCGGTCGCGATGGAGCTGAGGGTGTCACCCTTGACGACCTTGTACTCGCCGTCGCCCTTCTTGACCTTCTTGCCGGTCGGGGTGGTGACGGTCTTCTGGGTCTGGGCCGGGCGCTCATCGGAGCGGGAGGCCGGCTGCTGCTCGCTCTGGCGGGTCTCGGTGGAGCCGCCGCCCTGCGCGGAGCCGCCGCTGTAGCCGGCGCTCGACAGGCCCTTGCCGCAGACCGGCCAGGCACCCTTGCCCTGGCTCGCGAGGACCTTCTCGGCGACCTGGATCTGCTGGTCCTTGCTCGCCTGGTCGGCGGTGGAGGCGTACTGGGTGCCGCCGTACGCGGCCCAGGTGGAGGCGGAGAACTGCAGACCGCCGTAGTAGCCGTTGCCGGTGTTGATGGACCAGTTGCCGCCGGACTCGCACTGGGCGACGGCGTCCCACTCGGAGGCGGTGGCGGCGGAGGCGCTGCCGGACGCCATCAGCGGGGCGGCGACGGCGGCACCGGTGACACCGGCGATGGCGATGACCCGAGAGGCCTTGGACGGACGGCGGTGCGTGCCCTTGCCGGAAAACAGCATGGAGAGATCCCCTCACCGACGCCTGCGAGGTGAGCTGTCGGGTTCGGGCCGGTTGAGTTGCCCGGCCGCGTCCCTCCCGGGACACGGCTTCACCCCAAGCCCTTCCGGCACAACCGGCCGGTCGGGCACTTACCTTGGGTCCCCCGCTCCTGCCTGCGGCGCTTGACGCGACGACTGTTCCCGTGCGGCCGCTGGCAGGATTCGGCGTTGCGGCAGCCGGGGCTCGCGGTGGCGAGCGGTCATGACCGTAGACACGCGATCCGCGGAATTCCAAAGACGATCAGGGCTTCTGAGATCTATCTCTCACCGCACCGATAAGGGACATCAGACGCAAACGGTGACATGAACTCGCGCGGTTTCGGGGTGACTTCCGCCGCCGTTTCCGGACTGCCCCACCGGCTACTTCTCGTCCGCTTCGACCCCTACGGTGAGCTTCTGACCGGGGCGGATGAGGTCCGGGTCGGTGCCGACGGCCGTCTCGTTCCCGGCGTAGAGGGCGTGCCATCCGCCGCTGAGGTCAAGAGAGTTCGCGATGGACCAGAGGCTGTCGCCGGGGCGAACGGTGTAGGAGCCGTCCGTCGCCTCCCGGGAGGCCCCGCCGTCGCGCGAGGCGTGCCGTCCGGCGGACCCGGACGTACGGCCGTCCTCGGCCGCGGTGCCCTCATCGGCGCTGGGGCCGCGGTGACGGCCGGCGGTGGTGTCGGGTTCGGGTCCGGCTTCGGGTTCGGCGGGTGCCGAAGAGTCGTCGCCCTGACGGGAGTTGTCGGGCTGGTCACTCTCGGGGGCAGGCGACTGGTCCCGCGTCGAGGCATCGGCGGAATCGGATGAATTGTCGGACTTGGCGGTTTCGTCCTCCGAGGTCGACTGCCTGTCGGAGGACGACTCGGAGGAGTCGAGCAGTCCGGGCGAGTCCGTCGGATCGGAGGAGTCGGAGGAGTCGGAGGAGTCGGAGGAACCGGACGAGTCGGACGTGTCCGAGTCCTTGTCCTGCTCCAGGCCGGAGAGCAGCCCGCAGGTGCGCCAGGCGCCGACACCCTGGTCGGCGAGGATTCTCTCGGCCACGGCGATCTGCTGGGAGCGGCTGGCCAGGTCGGCACTCGGGGCGTAGTCGAGACCGCCGTGGTTCTCCCAGTCCTCCTGGGACAACTGGAGGCCGCCGAAGTATCCGTTGCCGCTGTTCTGGCTCCACGCGCCGCCGGTCTCGCAGTCCGCGACCCGGTCCCAGGTCGTACCGTCGGCCGCGCTGGCACCGGAGGCCCCGAGGAGCGGGATCGCGATGGCGGAGCCGGTTACCCCGGCCGCGACGAGGAGAGCCGGAGCCTGGCGGGGGCGACGGTGCCGACCGTTCCCGGAGAGCATACGGAGACCTTTCGCGAGACAGCAGTGACCGGCGCGGCGGAGGGTGCCTGGGCCGCGCTGATGATGGGTGAACGTATCGGCAGTCGATCACTTGTCACAAGTTCATGCCGCGCAGATCACGTGAAGATCACAGTCATGACGGCGTGTCATGTTTAGGCCGGTGAGAACTCCACCGGCAGCGTGCGCAGCCCGCGCATGATGAGACCGCCGCGCCATCTCAGCTCGGCCGGGTCCGCCGCGAGCCGCAGGTCCGGGAGGCGGGTGAGGAGCGCGGCGAGCGCGGTCTGGCCCTCCAGGCGGGCGAGCGGGGCGCCGAGACAGTAGTGGATGCCGTGGCCATAGCCGAGGTGCTGGTTGTCACGGCGGGCGAGATCGAGCGCGTCCGGATCGGCGAACCGCTCCGGATCCCGGTCCGCGGCGGCCAGGACGACGAGGACCGGGTCGCCGGGCGCGATGTGCTGCCCGCCGAGCGTCAGCGGCTGGGTGGCGAACCGCCAAGTGGCGAGTTCGACGGGGCCGTCGTAACGCAGCAGCTCCTCGACGCCGGTCTCCAGCAGGCCGCTCTCCCCGGCGGCGAGGGACGCCTGGAGGCGCGCGCGCTGCCCGGGGTGGGTGAGCAGGGCGTAGGTGCCGTTGCCGATCAGGTTCACGGTCGTTTCGAACCCGGCGAACAGCAGGATGAAGGCCATGGCCGCGGCCTCGTTCTCGGTGAGGTGCTCACCGTGGTCGGAGGCGCGGATCAGCCCGGAGATGAGGTCCTCGCCGGGGGCGGGCTCGGTGGGCAGCGCCTCCCGCTTGCGGTGGATGAGGTCGGCGAGATAGCCGCGCATCTTCTTCACGGACCGCGCCACGCCGCCCCGGGGCCCGCCCTGGTGACGGATCATCATCCCCGCCCAGTCGCGGAAGTCGTCCTGGTCCTCGCGGGGGACACCGAGCAGGTCGCAGATGGCGTAGATGGGGAGCGGGAACGCGAACTCGTGGATGAGGTCGGCGGACCCCTTCCGCGCGAAGCCGTCGATCAGGGTGTCGGTGAGCTCCCGCACCCGCGGCGCGAACTCGGCGACCCGGCGGGGCGTGAACGCCTTGGACACGAGCCGCCGCAGCCGGGTGTGGTCCGGCGGGTCGATGTTGAGCAGATGCGTCATCAGCTCGGCCTTGCGCTCCCCGGGGATCCCGGTCTTGCCCTTGGCGTGCGCGGGCTCGTCGTGATGCGCCGGGTTCTTGGAGAGCCGGGGGTCGGCGAGCGTCTGCTTGGCATCGGCGTACCGCGTGACCAGCCAGGCCTCCACGCCGCTGGGCAGCTTGGTGCGGTGCACCGGGGCGTGCTCGCGCAGCCAGGCGTAGGCGGGGTAGGGGTTGCTCGCGAACTCCCAGGTGAAGAGGTCGGGAGCGGCGGGCGGGGTGCTGGGCTGGGGCTGGTCGGTCACTCCCCGACGGTATCGGGCTCCGCCTCCCCCCTGCCCTCGGCCGGTCTCAGCCCTGCTCCGCCTCCCTGATCGCGTCCCGGTACGCGCGGGCCGCCGCTCTCAGGGCCGCTTCCGGGTCCACGCCCTCCGACTCCGCGCGGACCGCCAGGGCCAGCAGGTCGTAGCCGATGCCCTCGACCGGCGGGAGCGGTATGTCCAGGCCGGCTGTGCGGGCGCGGGACGCCAGCTTGGCCGCGAGGGCCAGGCCGGGCTGGCCGAGGGGAATGCCCTCGGTGACCGAGCTGCGCTGCTTCTCGACCGCCTTGGTGCGCAGCCAGTGCGCCTTGACCTCCTCGGGCGTGGTGGCCGTCGCGTCGCCGAAGACATGCGGGTGGCGGTGGATCAGCTTGGCGACGATGCCGGCGGCGACGTCGTCGACGGAGAAGGGGGCCTCCGGGTCCTCCTCGGCGATCCGGGCGTGGAAGACGACCTGGAGGAGGACGTCACCGAGCTCCTCGCGCAGTTCGTCGCGGTCGCCCTCCTCGATCGCCTCGACGAGTTCGTACGCCTCCTCGATGCCGTACTTGGCCAGGCCCTGGTGCGTCTGCCGGGACGACCACGGGCATTCGGCGCGGATGCGGTCCATGACCTGGACGAGATCGAGCAGGCGGGCGCCGGGCAGGTCGTAGGAGGCGGGGAGCAGCTCCAGCTCGGGCATGGCGACGCGGCCGGTGCCGGCTAGGCGGGCCAGGCCGTCCGTCAGGGCCGGCTCGCCCTCGCCCGTGGCCACGACCACCACCGTGCGCCCGCCGGCGCAGGCGTCGACCAGCTCCTCGGCCGTCGGGGACGCCTCCTCGACGGAGATGCCCGCCTCGCGCAGATACGGCAGCTGCGGGTGCGCGCCGTCCGCGCACAGCACCCGGCCGGCCGCGTGCAGCGCCCGCCAGGCGGGCCAGGACAGCAGGCCGGGGGCGACACGGTGGCTGGTGGTGAGCAGGACGATGCGGCCGGGGGCGGCGGTGGCTTCGGGGCTGTTGGCGTTCACGATTCGAAGCTATCCCACGCCGCCGACAGCCCCGGAAGTTATCCACAGGCCTCCTGGACACCTGGCCCTGGGCCCTGGGCCCGGGCCCTTGATCCCGGGGCCCTACATGTTCTGCTGCGCCTGCGCCGCCGACACGTCCCGCACCCACGGCGTCTTCGCGTCGGCGCGGCTGCTCTTCTGCACGTCCCAGGTGCCGTAGCGCGGGTTGAGGTCGACGTTCAGGTCCTTGGAGGCCTCGGACAGGGCCTTCCAGAACTCGGGGCGGTTGGTGTCGGTGCCGAGTTTCCGGGCGAGCTTCTGGGCCTCCAGCTGGAGGCGGAGGTTCTCCTCCAGGCGCTGCGGCGGGATGCCGTACTGCTGGAGCCAGGTGGTCTCCAGCGCCTTGGCGCCGCCGGCCTGCTGCTCAAGGCCGGACCGCATCTCCTGGATCTCCCTGCGGGTGACGGTCACACCGGCGTCCTGGGCGGCGCGGTGCAGCACCCGGTCGAGGACCATGGTGTGCAGGGTGTCGCGGGTGAGCGTGCCGGTGCCGGCGATGGCCTGCTGGTACTGGGCGTCGTCCCGCACGGCCGCGCGCTGGGCCGCGCGTACCTCCCCGACGCGGTCCTCCAGCTGGGAGACGGTGATCCGCCGGCCGCCCACCACGGCCGCCGCGCCGGGGTGCGCGTCGTTGCCGCAGGCGGTGAGCAGGGGCGCCGCGGCGGCGATCACGGCGGTGAGGACGAGCGCGGTGCGACAGCGGCGGTGCAAGGAGACCTCCCGAGGAGATTGTGCGACGGTGCACAAGGTCTTGCGGTGATCGATGGTAGGCAGTGGCCACGCTCTGGCCAACCCATTCGACCAACGATTCACCGGGACTTCCGGCACCGCCGCGCGGACCGGTCCGTGAGGCCCCCTGCGAAATGCGCCCGCGGCATGGTCACAGGGGATGCCGCATCCACACGTTCGGCTCGACGTACACCGCGTACCCGCGCTCCGGCTCGCAGCGCACCGGTACCAGGGCGCCGGGCACCTCGATGTCGCCCCGGGTGTCGAACGGCAGGCCCGTCCAGCGGCGCCAGTCCGCCAGTGGGGCGGCCACCGTCATGGAGGCCGGTGCCACGGAGTCGATGGTGGCACCGGCCCGGGCGTGGACCCGCAGCCACGGGTCCTGGGGCAGGCCGTCGGGGCGGACCCGGTGGGCGTACTCCTCGATGGGCGTGTGCGGTTCCAGGTGCTTGGCGTTGGGGCGGACCGGGGCGACGACCTCCGAAAAGCCGTGCGCCCGGGCGTTGTCGCGCATGGCCGAGAGCATCAGCGCGGACAGGCCGCGGCCCTGGGCGTGCGGGGCGACGGAGATCGAGATCGCGCTGACGGTGTCGGGGCGCACCCCGCGGCGCAGGTCGGAGAATGCCCACACGAGGACCGTGTCCCAGCCGTTCCCGGGCAGCAGGCCGCGGCCCTCGGCGCGGAGGGCGAAGGGCACGCTGAAGCCGTTCGCGACGACCTCGCCCTCCTCGTCCTCGGCGAACAGGACGTACTGCGGGAGTTCGGCGGCGATCCGCGGGAAGTGCGCGGCGCCCACGAGGTCCTGGGTCGTGAACTCCGCCCAGCTGTCCGCCATCCCGACGACCCGCTCCCTCATGTCCGGGCGGTCGGCGAGGCTCGATATCTTCGGCTGCATGCGGTCACGGTAGGTGTGCGGACGCACGGCCCGCACCGGATTACCCTGTGGGGACACGGTCCGCCACCTGGCCGGATCTGGCCTTCCGGGCGGCGATGACCATGATGACCGTGGACAGCAGGGCGATGCCGGCGCCGACATAGAGCGGTGAGGTGTAGCCCAGGCCCGCGGTGATGGCCAGGCCGCCGAGCCAGGCGCCGAGGGCGTTGCCTACGTTGGAGGCGGACACGTTGGCGCTGGCTGCCAGGGCGGCCCCGTGCGCGAAGTCGGTGACCCGCGTGATCATCCCGGGCACGCCGGCGAACCCCGTCACCCCCATCACGAACACCAAGGCGACCGAGGCGGTCGCGCTGCCGGCGAGCAGCCCGAACAGCACCAGGGTGAGGGTGAGTCCGAGCAGGGCGAGGACCAGGGCACGGTCACGGTCGCGGTCGGCCGCGCGCCCGCCGACCAGGTTCCCGACGACCAGTCCGACGCCGTAGACCATCAGCAGCCAGGCGACATCGCCCGAGGCGAAGCCGCTGACCTCGGTGAAGGTGTAGGCGATGTAGGTGAAGGCACCGAACATCCCGCCGTAGCCGAGCGCGGTGGCCGCCAGTGTCAGCCAGACCTGCCAGGAGCGGAAGGCCCGCAGCTGCGCCCGCAGGCCGCCGGGCGGCACCGGGTCCGGCTCGCCTGTCTCTGTGGCCGACGGGGGCGGAATCGGGTCCGGCTCGCCGGTACCCGTGGCCGGCCGGGGCGGAATCGGGCCCGGCTCGCCTGTCCCTGTGGCCGGCGGCACCCGGCCCGCCCACGCCGGTACCAGCGCGGCGATTCCCGCCAGGGCGAGGACGCCGATCGCGGTGACCGCCCAGAACGCCGCCCGCCAGCCCCAGCGCTCACCGACCAGCGCGCCGAACGGCACGCCCAGCACGTTCGCGACCGTCAGCCCCGCGAACATGACCGCCACCGCCTGGGACTTCTTCTCCGGCGCGACCAGACTGCGCGCGACCAGCGAGCCGATGCCGAAGAAGGAACCGTGGCACAACGCCGCGACGATCCGCCCGAGCAGCATCACCCGGTAGTCCGGTGCGACGGCGGACAGCAGGTTGCCGACGACGAACAAGGCCACCAGGCCGACCAGGACCTGCTTGCGGGGCAGTCGTGCCGTCGCCGCGGTCAGCGCGATCGCTCCCACCGCGACACTCAGCGCGTACCCGGATATCAGCCGGCCGGCGGCCGCCTCGGACACCGTGAAGCTCGCCGCCACCTGCGGCAGCAGCCCGGCGATGAGGAACTCGGTCAGACCGATGCCGAACCCGCCGAGCGCCAGTGCGACCAGTCCGCCCGGCATCCGAGGCGCTCCGCTCGGGCTCACCTCACCCGGCTTCAGCCTCCGCACTGCTTCAGCATCATCCGCTTGTCCGCCGCCGTGACGGGAAGCTCGTACTTCAGCGACACCTGGGCGAAGCGCACCGCGTAGGCGCAGCGGATCCGCTTGTTCGGGGGCAGCCAGGACGCCGGGCCGGAGTCGCCCTTGGAGCCGTTGGCCGGTCCGTCGACCGGGACGAGGTTGAGCGGGTCGTTCGCGATGGCCTCCCGCTTGTCCTTCGTCCAGCGCGAGGCGCCCATCTGCCAGTCGTAGGACAGCGGCAAGACGTGGTCTATCTGGACCTTCGTCGCACGGGACTTGGTCCACTCGATGACCTTGCCGGTGTACGGGTCGTGCAGCGTCAGCGACATGACGACGCAGTCCGAGCCCGACCGGAAGCGGAGGTCTTCCCCGTCGCGTTTGAGGAGGTCGTTGCGCGAGTCGCACCCGTTGCGGGCGAAGGGGACGTCGGCCGGTGCCGAGTCCATCCAGGCGTAGCCGAACTTGTCCCGTTCGTAGCCCGTCCTGGGGCCGCGTCCCTTCGTCACGACCTTCTCGATGAGGGCACGGGCCCTCGCCTTGTCCTCGGTGGACGTGATCGCCGCCAGGCCCGGCTTCGTGCCGTCCGGGTTGTCCAGCGGGTTCACGGCCCGTCCGTCACCGGCCGTCGGGACGCCGGAGCCCGAGGGGCCGCCGCTGTCCGCGGGCGGGGTCAGGCCTTCACAGCCGGCCAGTGCCGAACCGGCGAACATCATCGCGACGGCGAGTGCCGCCCCGCGCCTCAGACGCCTCACCGTGCGTCCCTCCCCTGCTTGCCTGTTCCGCCTCCGCACGGGCGGCGTGTGCCAGGCCCCCACCGTAGCGAGGAAGAGGTCCAGACCACATCAGGCCCAAACGGGCATATATCGCATGCCGCGCGTATCGTCGGTTCTGAGTCGCCTCTGGAGGGAGTTTTCTGAATGGGCATCTTCGACAAGTTCAAGAGCCAGGCGCGGAACAAGGGCAAGCAGGGCTCCGACTCCGCGGAACAGAAGATGAACGAGAGGACCGGCGGCAGGTACGAGGACCAGATCGACGCCGGGCAGCAGCGGGTCGAGGGACAGCTCGGCATGGACCGCGACCGCGAACGGCCCGACCAGCAGTAGGCCTCCGCCCTCGAAAGGCCGTCCGCGGAGAGAGTTCCTGCGGGCGGCTTCACTTGACCTTGACACTGACGTCAGGGTCCGACGATCCCCGCATGGCATCCCCGGATACGAAGACCCCGCGCACCGTGCTCGTCACCGGCGCCGGTACCGGCATCGGCCGGGCCACCGCCCACGCGTTCGCCGACGCGGGCGCACACGTCGTGGCGGTGGGCCGCCGCGCTGCGCCCCTCGCCGAGACCGCCGCCCACGACCCGGCCCGCATCAGCCCGCTCGTCGCCGACATCACGGCCGACGGCGCTCCCGAACGCATCGTCCGTACGGCACTCGACCGGCACGGCCGCATCGACGTGCTCGTCAACAACGCGGGCATCGTCAACACCCAGTCCCTGCGCACCTACACACGGGCCGCCGTCGAGCCCCAGCTCGCGACGAACCTCCTCGCCCCCGTCCTGCTCGTGCAGGCCGCCCTCCCGGCCCTGGAGGACGGCCGGGGCGTGATCGTGAACGTGACGACGGCCGTCGGGCAGCGCGGCTGGCCGGGCAACTCCCTTTACGCGGCCGGGAAGGCGGCCCTGGAAGTGCTCACGCGCAGCTGGGCCATCGAGCTCGCCCCGCTCGGGATCCGGGTCGCCGCCGTGGCGCCGGGCGCGATCGACACGCCGATCGCCGACCACACGGGCCACACCCCCGAGCAGCGGGCCGCGATCCGCGCCTGGCAGCTCGCGCACACACCGCTCGGCCGGGTCGGACGCCCCGAGGAGGTGGCGTGGGCGATCACGCGACTGGCCTCGCCGCAGGCCTCGTTCGTCACCGGCGTGGTCCTCCCGGTGGACGGCGGCGCGGTCGTCACATGAGACTGACGCGCATGGCGGAACCACCTGTGCGGATCGGCGAACTCGCCGAGGCGACCGGCACGACACCGCGCGCCCTGCGCCACTACGAACAGGCGGGGCTCATCACCTCCGAACGCGCCGCGAACGGCTACCGCCTGTACGACGCCGGTACGGCCGTCCGCGTCCGCAACGTCCGCCGGCTGCTGGACGTGGGCCTGACGCTCGACGACGTACGGGTGTTCCTGCCGTGCCTGGACGGCGACGTCACGGCCGGGCCCGCCTCCGAGGAGGCGCTGCGGGTCGCCGCCGGCCGGCTCGCGGTGCTGGACGCGCGCATCGCCGCGCAGGCGGCGGTCCGCGACCGGCTGGCGGCGGCCCTGCGCGAGGCCACCGGCGCACGCGTGCGGCCGGTGGCCTGACAGGGCGCCGGCGTCAGGAGCCCAGCACCGACGTCAGGAACTCCCCGACCCACGCCAGCAGATCGCGCCCGACCAGCGGCTTCCCGCCGACCTTCGCGGTCTTCGGGCGCGGCACCAGCACCTGGTGCGTCGCCGGCTTGATGACGACGCCGGGGTACAGCCGCTTGACCCGCAGCTCCTGCGACTCGCGCAACTCCACGGGCGCGAACCGGATGTTGGTGCCCTGGAGCACGATCTCGCCGACGCCGCACGCCCGCGCGAGCATCCGCAGCCCGGCCACGAGCAGCAGGTTCTCCACCGGCTCGGGCAACTTGCCGTAGCGGTCGACGAGTTCCTCGCGTACGGCCTTGACGTCCTCCTCGGTGTTGGCGGAGGCGATGGCGCGGTACGCCTGGAGCCGGAGGCGCTCGCCGGGCGCGTAGTCGTGCGGGACGTGCGCGTCGACGGGCAGCTCGATCTTGACCTCGAGCGGCGGCTCCTCCTCGATCTCGCCGGTCTCCAGCTGGCGGCGGTAGTCGGCGACGGCCTCGCCGACCATCCGGACGTACAGGTCGAAGCCGACGCCCGCGATGTGCCCGGACTGCTCGCCGCCGAGCAGGTTGCCGGCGCCGCGGATCTCCAGGTCCTTCATCGCCACGTACATGCCGGCGCCCATCTCCGTGTGCTGGGCGATGGTCGCGAGCCGCTCGTGGGCGGTCTCGGTGAGCGGCTTCTCCGGCGGGTAGAGGAAGTAGGCGTACCCGCGCTCCCGGCCCCGGCCCACCCGGCCGCGCAGCTGGTGCAGCTGGGACAGGCCGAAGGTGTCGCCGCGCTCCACGATCAGGGTGTTGGCGTTGGAGATGTCGATGCCGGACTCCACGATCGTCGTGGACACCAGCACGTCGAACTTCTTCTCCCAGAAGTCGACGACGACCTGCTCCAGGGCCTGCTCCGACATCTGGCCGTGGGCGGTGGCGATGCGCGCCTCGGGGACGATCTCGCGCAGCCGGGCCGCGGCCCGGTCGATGGACTCGACGCGGTTGTGGATGTAGAAGACCTGGCCCTCGCGCAGCAGCTCGCGGCGGAGGGCGGCGCCGATCTGCTTCTCCTCGTAGGGGCCGACGAAGGTCAGCACCGGGTGCCGTTCCTCCGGCGGCGTCGTGATCGTGGACATCTCGCGGATGCCGGTCACCGCCATCTCCAGTGTCCTGGGGATCGGAGTGGCGGACATGGTCAGCACGTCGACGTTGGCGCGGAGCTTCTTCAGCTGCTCCTTGTGCTCGACGCCGAAGCGCTGCTCCTCGTCGACGATGACCAGGCCCAGATCCTTGAACTTGGTCTCCGACGAGAACAGCCGGTGGGTGCCGATGACGATGTCCACCGAGCCCTCGCGCAGGCCTTCCAGGACCGCCTTGGCCTCCGTGTCGGTCTGGAAGCGGGACAGCGCCTTCACGTTCACCGGGAACTGCGCGTACCGCTCGCTGAACGTCCCGAAGTGCTGCTGCACCAGCAGCGTCGTGGGCACCAGGACGGCGACCTGCTTGCCGTCCTGGACGGCCTTGAAGGCGGCCCGGACGGCGATCTCGGTCTTGCCGTAGCCGACGTCGCCGCAGATCAGCCGGTCCATCGGGACCGACTTCTCCATGTCCTCCTTGACCTCGGCGATGGTGGTGAGCTGGTCGGGCGTCTCCGCGTAGGGGAAGGCGTCCTCCAGTTCGCGCTGCCAGGGGGTGTCCGTGCCGAAGGAGTGGCCGGGGGCGGCCATGCGGGCGCTGTAGAGCTTGATGAGGTCGGCCGCGATCTCCTTGACGGCCTTCTTGGCGCGGGCCTTCGTCTTCGTCCAGTCGGCGCCGCCGAGGCGGTGCAGGGTGGGGGCCTCGCCGCCGACGTACTTGGTGATCTGCTCCAGCTGGTCGGTGGGGATGTAGAGGCGGTCGCCGGGCTGGCCGCGCTTGGCGGGCGCGTACTCGACGACCAGGTACTCGCGGGTCGCGCCCTGCACGGTGCGCTGCACCATCTCGATGTAGCGGCCGACGCCGTGCTGCTCGTGGACGATGTAGTCGCCCGGCTCCAGGGTGAGCGGGTCGATGGTCTTGCGGCGGCGGGCCGGCATCCGGGCGCCGTCGCGGCCGGCCGCCTTCTGGCCCGTCAGGTCCGTCTCGGTCAGGACGGCGAGCCTGAGGGCCGGGTCGACGAAGCCGTGCTCGATGGAGCCGCACGCCACGTGCACGACCGACGGGGAGATCGCGGCGAGATCTGTGTCCAAACGGGCCGCGATGCCCTCGCCGCCCAGCACCTCGACCGTCCGGGCCGCCGGGCCGTGCGCCTCGGTGACGAACACCGCGCGCCAGCCGTCGGCGAGCCAGCCCTTGGTGTCGGCGAGGGCCTTGGCGGTGTCCCCGCGGTAGGTCTCCGGGGCGTGCATCCCCAGCTTCAGGTTGCCGGCGTCGAGTTCCTCGTCCGCGGCGAACGGCGACACCGACCACCACATCATGTCCAGCTCGCGGGCCCGGTCCCGGACGTCCGCGATGGACCGCAGGGAGGCCGCGCCGACGTCGATGGGCGCCTCGCCGCCGCCGGCGGTGGCCGCCCAGGACGCCTGGAGGAACTCCTGCGACGTGGCCACCAGGTCCGACGCACGCGTGCGGACCCGCTCCGGGTCGCATACGACGGCCATGGACCCCTTGGGCAGCACGTCCAGCAGCAGCTCCATCTCGTCGACGAGGACCGGCGCGAGGGACTCCATGCCCTCCACCGCGATCCCCTCGGCGATCTTGCCGAGCAGTTCGCCGAGCTCGGGGTGCTCCTCGGCCAGGGCACGCGCCCGCGCGCGGACGTCCTCGGTGAGCAGCAGCTCGCGGCACGGCGGCGCCCACAGGCCGTGCTCGGCGACTTCGAGGGAGCGCTGGTCGGCGACCTTGAAGTAGCGGATCTCCTCGACGTCGTCGCCCCAGAACTCGACGCGCAGGGGGTGTTCCTCGGTGGGCGGGAACACATCGAGGATGCCGCCGCGCACGGCGAACTCGCCGCGCTTCTCCACGAGCTCCACGCGCGCGTAGGCGGCGGCCGCGAGGGCCTCGACGATCTCGTTCAGATCGGCGCTCTGGCCCGTCCGCAGGGCGACCGGCTCCAGGTCGCCGAGGCCCTTGACCTGCGGCTGGAGCACCGACCGCACGGGCGCCACGACGACGGAGACCGGGCCGGTCTCGGGGTCGTCGGGGCGGGGGTGGGCCAGGCGGCGCAGCACGGCCAGGCGGCGGCCGACGGTGTCGCTGCGGGGGCTGAGCCGCTCGTGCGGGAGCGTCTCCCAGGAGGGGTATTCCACGATCCCCTCCGGCGGGAGGAGGGAGCGCAGGGCCGCGGCCAGGTCCTCCGCCTCGCGGCCCGTCGCCGTCACCGCCAGCACGGGGCGGCCCGAGTCGCGGGCCAGGGCGGCGATGGCGAAGGGGCGGGCCGCGGGGGGGCCGACCAGGTCGACATGCATGCGGTTGCCGTCCGCGGCCGCGTTGATCGCTTCCGCGAGGGCGGCGTCCTTGGTTACGGCGTCGAGCAGACCGTGCAGGCTCATGCGGGGATTTTTCCGTCCAGGGGGTGGGCAACACGACTGGCCCGACGCGCGCCGCGGGCCGGGGGTCTCCAGCGTACGACGATGCGCGTCCGCGCGGCGGGGCTGTGGACAACGCCTCTTCCGGTCGAGCGCGCCGGGTCAAGAGGGAATCAGCCGCCCAACCTTCACAACATCACCCCCACCCGTTGATTTCGCCACGGCATGATCGGTCCGGTCCCCCGAGCGGTACCCCCACCCGTAAGGCACGGCATGCCCGCCCCCACCCTCCAGGTCTCAGAGCCCCACATACCGACGCCGGTCGCCCTGCCCGGCGACGACCCGCCCCCGGACCGCGCGCGGTGGGACCCGTGGATCCTCGCCGCCGCCCTGTGCGCCGCCTACGCGGCCGTGTCCGTCGGCCGGTACCGGCACATGACGACCCTCTCCTGGGACCTGGGCATCTTCGAGCAGGTCGTGCGGGCGTACGCACATCTGCGGGCGCCGGTGGCCGACCTCAAGGGGCCGGGGTTCGACATCCTGGGTGACCACTTCAGCCCGGTGACGGCCCTGCTCGCGCCGGTGTACCGGCTGTTTCCCTCGCCGGCCACGCTGCTGGTCGCGCAGGCCGCGCTCTTCGCCCTGTCCGCCGTACCGGTCACCCGCGCCGCCGCCCGGCTGCTCGGCCGCCGCCGCGGTCTCGCGCTCGGCCTCGCCTACGGGCTGTCCTGGGGCGTCCAGCGCGCCGTCGACTTCGACTTCCACGAGATCTGCTTCGCCGTCCCGCTGATCGCCTTCTCCCTGGAGGCCCTGCTCGCGGACCGCCGGCGCGCGGCCCTGTGCTGGGCGCTTCCCCTGGTGCTGGTGAAGGAGGACCTGGGGCTGACCCTGGCCGCGATCGCACTGGTCGTCGCGTGGCGGGCACGCGGCTCGTCGCCCCGGACGGCTGCGTACGCCCTCGCCGCCGCGGTGTTCGGCCTGGTGGCGACGCTGCTCGTCCTCACCGTGGTCATCCCGTCGTTCAACACCTCCGGGACGTACGACTACTGGAACAAGGTCAGCGAGTCGGGCAGCCCCCTCGACGGCCTCGGCACCAAGGCGCGCACCCTGGCCTGGCTGCTGATCCCCACCACCGGGCTGCTCGCCCTGCGTTCCCCGCTGCTGCTGGTGGCCGTGCCGACGCTCGGCTGGCGCTTCCTGTCCGGGGACGAGCACTACTGGGGCACCGACTGGCACTACAGCGCGGTCCTGATGCCGGTCGTCTTCCTCGCCCTGGCCGACGCCCTGGCGCCCGCGCGCACGAGCCGGCGCCCGTGGCTGCGCTCGTACGCCGCCCAGTTGCCGGCCGCCGTCGCCGCGGCGGCCCTGGCGCTGACCACCTCGCTGCCGCTGGCGCAGCTCGCGCAGGCCGACACCTACCGCAAGCCGGCCGCGGTGTCCGGCGTCGAGCGGCTCCTGGCGCGGATCCCCGACGGCGCCACCGTCGAGGCCAACATCGGCCCGATCAGCCGCCTGACCTCACGCTGCCGGGTCCTCTGGCTCGGCGGCACCCAGGGCGTCACCCCCGGGTACATCGCCCTGGAGAACATCGACGGCAGGTACCGCGACCCGGTGGGCTACGCCCGGCGGCTGCACCCCGGCGCCGAGTACGCCCTGGCGGGGAAGGCCAACGGGTACGTCCTCCTGGAGCGGGTGGCGGCGGGCTGACACCGGGTGGCTCCGGCCCTGGCGAGCAACGGGCCGCCCCGGAAGCCCTGGCGAGCAACGGGCCGCCCCGGAGGCCCTCGCGAGCGACGGGCCGCGCCGGAGGCCCTCGAACACCGGGCCCGCCCCGGAGGCCGAAACCTCCGGGGCGGGCCCGTCCTCCGCAACCCCCGTATGCGGTGGCCTCGGCCGGCTACTCGGTCGCGATGGCGTTCAGGACGTTCATCCGGCCCGCCCGGAACGCCGGGACGAGTGCCGCGAACAGCCCCACGAACGCCGAGCTGACGAAGACGCCGATGATCGTCGGCCAGGGGATCTCCAGGACTCCCAGGCCCTCCAGGGCGAGGAGCTGCTGTGCGGTGGCGCCCCAGCCCATGCCCAGTCCGAGGCCCAGCAGGGCGCCGAAGAGGGCGATGACGACCGACTCCATGCGGATCATGCGGCGCAGCTGGCGGCGGGAGAGGCCGATCGCCCGCATCAGGCCGATCTCCCGGGTGCGCTCCACCACCGACAGGGCCAGGGTGTTCACCACGCCCAGGATGGCGACGACGATCGCCAGGGCCAGCAGGCCGTAGATCATGTTGAGCAGCTGGCCGATCTGGTCCTTCAGGGCTTCCTTGTAGTCGGTCTGGTCGCGCACGGTGTACTGCGGGTAGTCGTGCAGCGCCGACTTCAGGGACTTGTAGGCGGCGTCCTGCCGCCCGTCCTCGGCGCTGACGAAGAGCAGCGAGTCCAGCGGCATCTTGTCGGCGGGGACGTACCTGGCCAGCGTCGAGATGGACGTGTACATCGCGCCCGCGTCGATCACGACGTCGCTGCTGGTGATCGCCCGGACCGTCAGGTCGGCCCTGGAGCCGTCCTTGAAGGCGACCTTGATCTTCGAGCCGAGGCTGATGCCGTGGTCCTCGGCGAACTTCTCGTGGACGGACATCGAGTCGGGCTTGTAGGCGTCGGGCAGCTTGCCGGCGACCGTCTCGGTGCGCAGGTCGGTCGCGTAGGACGGGTCGGCCGCCGTGATCGCCGTGTCCTTGAGCGTCTTGCCGTCGGGGGTGGTGAAGTCGGCCTTGGTCCACTTGTACTCGGTGACCCGCTCCAGGTCCGGTGCCGACTTCGCGGCCTTGACGGCCTGCGGGGTGATCAGCTGGCCGCTGTCGGACTGGATGATGAAGTCCGTGCCGACGGTCTTGTCGAGCTGGTCGGTGGCGGAGGCCACCATGGAGGAGCCGACCACGGACAGGCACGCCACCAGCGCGAGGCCGATCATCAGCGCGGCGCCCGTCGCGCCGGTGCGGCGCGGGTTGCGCAGGGCGTTGCGCTCGGCCATGCGGCCGACGGGGCCGAACACCCGCAGCAGGACGGCGCCGAGGACCCGGACCACGCCGCCGGCGAGCAGCGGGCCGATGACGACGAAGCCGATCAGCGACAGCACCACGCCGAGGCCGAGCCACAGCGAGCCCTCGGTGGCCTTGTCGGCCTGGGCCGTGAGGTACAGGGCGGCACCGCCGGCGCCGGTGAGGACGGTGCCGATCACGCCGCGGATCCAGCCGGCCCGGGCGTCCGCGGGGGCTCCCGCGTCACGCAGTGCGGCCATCGGGGAGATCTTGCCGGCGCGCCGGGCGGGCAGGTAGGCGGCCAGGACGGTGACGACCACGCCGAGGACCAGGCCGGCCACCGGGGTCGTCCAGGCCACCGTCAGGTCGTCGGTGGACAGGTCCATGCCCATCTGGCCCATGAGCTTCATCAGGCCGACCGCGAGGCCGACGCCCGCGCCCACGCCCAGCACGGATCCGACGACGCCGAGCAGCAGCGCCTCGGCCAGCACGGAGCGGTTGACCTGTTTGCGGGAGGAGCCGATCGCCCGCATCAGGCCGATCTCGCGGGTGCGCTGGGCGACCAGCATCGAGAAGGTGTTGATGATCAGGAAGATGCCGACGAGGAAGGCGATCCCGGCGAAGCCGAGCATCGCGTACTTCATGACGTTCATGAAGCCCTCGACGTCCTTCTGGTTGGCGTCGGCGGTCTCCTTGGCGGTCTGCACCTGGAAGCCGGAGCCCAGTTCGGCCGAGACGTTCTTCTTCAGCTGCGCGTCGCTGACGCCGGCGGCCGCGGTGACGTTGACGTTGGTGTAGACGCCGCTCTCGCCGACCAGGGCCCGCTGGGCGGTTTTGGTGTCGAGGTAGAAGATCGCCGCGCCGGGGTTGGTGACGGTGAAGTCGGCGATGCCGGAGATCTTCGCGGTGTGCGTGCCGACGGCGCTGATCACGCCGATCTCGTCGCCGAGCTTCAGGTCGTGCTTGTCGGCGGTGTCGGCGTCGACCATGATCTGGTCGGCGCTCCTGGGTGCCGCACCCGAGGTGATCTTCATGGTGCGGGCTTCGTTGCTGTTCCAGCCGCCGACGATCGTCGGGGCGCCGCTGGAGGGCGACAGGTTGTCCTTGTCGGCGTCCACGACGGTCACGGAGGTGGAGAACACCGCGCCCTCGGCGGACTTCACGCCCTGTGCCTTGCGGACCTCGGCCAGCACGGAGGCCGGCATGACCGGCGGCTTGCCGTTGTCGGCGGTCGTCTCACCGGTGTCGGAGGCGCCCTTGGCGCTCACCGTCACGTCGGAGGACGTGGCCGCGAAGAGCTTGTCGAAGGTCGTGGACATGGTGTCCGTGAAGACGAGCGTGCCGCAGACGAAGGCCACCGACAGCAGGACGGCGATCGCGGAGAGCGCCATACGGCCCTTGTGCGCCAGGAAGTTGCGCATCGAGGTCTTCATGACGGTCATGACGTGCGCCCCCGGGCGTCGAAGTCCTTCATGCGGTCGAGGACGGCCTCGGCGGTCGGCTTGTGCATCTCGTCGACGATGCGGCCGTCGGCGAGGTACAGCACCCGGTCCGCGTAACTGGCGGCGACCGGGTCGTGCGTGACCATGACGATGGTCTGGCCCAGCTCGTCCACGGACCGCCGCAGGAAGCCGAGCACCTCGGCGCCGGCACGCGAGTCGAGGTTTCCGGTCGGCTCGTCCCCGAAGATGATCTCGGGCCGGGCCGCCAGCGCCCGCGCCACGGCGACGCGCTGCTGCTGGCCGCCGGACAGCTGGGTGGGCCGGTGCTTGAGCCGGTCGGCGAGTCCGACGGTCTCCACGACCCGCGCCAGCCACTGCTTGTCGGGCTTGCGGCCCGCGATGTCCATGGGCAGCGTGATGTTCTCTATCGCGTTCAGCGTCGGCAGCAGGTTGAACGCCTGGAAGATGAACCCGATCCGGTCCCGGCGCAGCCGCGTGAGCTTCTTGTCCTTCAGCCCGGTGATCTCGGTCTCGTCGAGGTAGATCTGCCCGCCGGTCACGGTGTCGAGCCCGGCCAGGCAGTGCATGAGCGTGGACTTGCCGGACCCCGAGGGGCCCATGATCGCGGTGAACTGGCCGCGTGCGATGTCCACATCGACGTGGTCGAGGGCGACGACACGGGTCTCACCGGTCCCGTACGCCTTCACGACCTGCCGGGCCCGTGCGGCAACGGCCGTACGCCCTCCAGTACCCCCGTGCCTGGGAATGGTCACAGCCGAAGTCACGGTATGTCTCCTATATCGGTCAGCAGATGGTGAAGGCGGTCGCCTGGTTCGACAGCCGCTGGTACGCGAGGCCGGACGACGAATCCGTCCGACGCGTTTCAGTCTCGCGGCGGGGAGGGGTCCCGCGCCCTGGTGCAGGGCGCAGTCTTTCCCTGTGGAAAACCCCACCCCCGACGGTGTGCGAAGCCGCCCCCCGACGGCGTAAAGCCAGGTTAAGGACCGGCCCCCGCGCCTCTCGTCCTCCGTCGGTACGAACCCTCCCCAGGTCGTAGTACGGAGGTACCCCTAGGGGCAGTCCACCGATGGGTGGAGTCCGACTCAGGGTTCGCTCCACCCGACGGCTCACTCAGGCTCCACCCTCCCGTAGCGTCAGGGTCAAGTGCGAAGCTGTCGGGCGGCAGGTAGGTGCAAGGGGCAGGCAGACACGAGGGGGAGGAACCCGGGGTGGGCAGCACCAGTTCCGCGGCGCGTGAGGCCGCACGTCCCGCCGCGACGGGCCGGCGCGGTGCGGTCGTCGCCGCCCTGATGCTCTCCATGGCGCTGGCGGCGCTCGACGCCACCATCGTCTCGACCGCCGTCCCGCAGATCGTCGGGGACCTCGGCGGTTTCTCCGTCTTCTCCTGGCTGTTCTCCGGCTACCTGCTGGCCGTGACCGTCACCCTGCCCGTCTACGGCAAGCTCTCCGACACCTTCGGCCGCAAACCGGTCCTCGTCGCGGGCTCGGTGGTCTTCCTCGCCGGCTCCCTGCTGTGCGCGCTGGCCTGGAACATGGGGGCGCTCATCGCGTTCCGCGTCGTGCAGGGCCTGGGCGGCGGCGCCCTCCAGGGCACCGTCCAGACGATCGCCGCCGACCTGTACCCCCTGAAGGACCGCCCGAAGATCCAGTCGAAACTGTCCACGGTGTGGGCGGTCTCGGCGGTCGCCGGCCCGGGTCTGGGCGGTGTGCTCGCCGCCTACGCGGACTGGCGCTGGATCTTCCTGGTCAACCTGCCGATCGGCGCGGTCGCACTGTGGCTGATCGTCCGTCACCTCCACGAGCCGCAGCGGGAGAGCGGCGCGCACACGCGCGTGGACTGGGCGGGCGCCCTCGCGGTGTTCGCCTGCGGCGGTGTGCTGCTGACGGCCCTGGTACAGGGCGGGGTGGCGTGGCCGTGGCTGTCGGCGCCCTCCCTCGCCCTGTTCGGTACGGGACTCGCCCTGGTCGTGGTCGTGGTGCTGGTGGAGCGCCGGGCGGGGGAGCCGATCATCCCGGGCTGGGTGTGGCGGCGCCGTACGATCGCCGCGGTCAATCTGGCCCTGGGCGCGCTGGGTCTGCTGATGGTGGCGCCGGCGGTGTTCCTGCCCACCTACGCCCAGTCGGTGCTGGGCCTGGCGCCCGTGGCCGCCGGATTCGTGCTCTCTGTATGGACGTTGAGCTGGCCCGTGTCGGCGGCCCTGAGCCAGCACGTGTACCGCAGGATCGGCTTCCGCAACACCGCGATGCTGGGCATCGCGGCGGCCGCGCTGATCCTGTTCGCGTTCCCGTTCCTGCCGTATCCCGGTCAGGCCTGGCAGCCGGCCCTGCTGATGCTGCTGCTCGGCGCCGCGCTGGGCCTGTTCCAGTTGCCGCTGATCGTCGGTGTGCAGTCGACGGTGGGCTGGGCCGAGCGCGGTACGACCACCGCGTCCGTGCTGTTCTGCCGTCAGACGGGCCAGACAGTCGGCGCGGCGGTCTTCGGCGCGGTCGCCAACGGCGTGCTGGCCGCCCGGCTCGGCGGTGCGGGCGACCTCGACTCGGTGACCCGGGCCCTGGACGCGGGCACCGCGCCGGAGGCGACCCGGCGGGCGATCGCCGACGCGGTGCACGCCGTCTACCTGGGCGCCTCCTGCGCGGCGGCCCTGGCGTTCCTGGTGCTGCTGTTCCTCGCGCCCCGGAAATTCCCGGTGCTGGGGGACTGACCGTACGTATCCTCCCGCCCATGCTGACTCTGGAACCGCTCCGGCCCGATCACGCGGACGCCGTGCTGGCCTTCGAGCGGGAGAACCGGGCGTACTTCGCCCGCACGGTGCCGGACCGCGGGGACGCCTACTTCACGGCGGAGGGGTTCGCCGAACGCCACCGGGCGCTCCTCGCGGAGCAGGACGCGGGCGTGTGCCGCTTCCATGTCATCCGGGACGAGGAGGGGAACCTGGTCGGCCGGATCAACCTGCTCGACCTGGCGGACGGTTGCGCCGAACTCGGCTACCGGGTGGGCGAACGGGCCGCGGGCCGGGGTGTGGCGACGGCGGCCGTCGCGCAGTTGTGCCGCCTGGCCGCCGCCGACTACGGGCTGACGTCCCTCACCGCGGTCACCACCCTGGACAACCCGGCCTCCATGACGGTCCTGGCCCGCAACGGCTTCACACCCGTCGAGGACACCACCGTGGGCGGGCGGCCCGGACGCCGTTTCCTGCGGCGGAACTTGGCCTCCACGCCACCGGCACCTGAGGCCAACACGGTTTGACGCGAGTAACACCCGAGGTCACAAAGGTAAGCGCATACCGACCAATCAGTTTGCCGAAACCCTCGCGCAGCCCGGGTACTCCGAAGTAACGTGCGTGGCCGCCCGCCCCCCACCTCCTGCGGTCCGCCGAACCGGATCCGACCCGCGCAAGGAGCACCGGGATGTCCTACGACCCGCCGCCACCCTCCTACCCCTACCGACCGCCGGATTCTCCGCCCTCCCACGACAACTACCCCTGGGCGCCGCAGCGGGAGCCCGAACCGGCCGGCAGGCGTCCCCAGCGCCACGCCGCGCTCGGGCACCACAGCGACCTGCGGATGCTGCGCGGCGCCTACCGGCGGCAGCGGCGCGTGGCCACGCTCACCGCCCTCGGCTACTTCGTCCTGTTCCTGATCCTGTCGGCGTTCGCCCCGTCGTTCATGACGAGCACCGTCACCGACGGCCTGCCCACCGGTCTGCTGCTCGCCCTCGTCCAGGTCCCCGTGACCTGGCTGGCGATCGTCCTGTACGAGCGGACGGCCCGCCGCCGCGTCGACCCGATCGCGGACCGGATACGCAAGCAGGCCGAACTGGACGCCAGGCGGGAGGGAAGCCGGTGACCACCGAGTTCAGCGGAAACGCCCAGTCGATGTCGCTCGTGGGCTTCACGGCGGTGGCCACGATCACGCTCCTGCTGTGCGTGATGACGGGCCCGGACCGGGACGACCTCGACGAGTTCTACACCGGCTACAGCTCCCTGTCCCCCCTGCGCAACGGCTTGGCGATCGCCGGCGACTACATCTCCGCGGCGACCGTCCTCGGCACGGGCGGCGTGATCGCCCTGTTCGGCTACGACGGGACCGTACTGGCGCTCAGTACGGCGCTGTCCCTGATGCTGCTGATGTTCCTGCTGGCCGAACCGCTGTGCAACGCGGGCCGGTTCACCATGGGCGACGCGCTGACCCGCCGTATGCCGGGACGCGGCGTGCGGATCGCGGCCTGCGCGGTGACCCTGGCGGCGCTGCTGCCGCTGATGGTGGTGCAGCTCGCGGGGACCGGGCAGCTGCTGGCGTTCGTCCTCGGCTTCTCCGGCGAGTCGCTGCAGACGGGCTGCATCATCGGCGTGGGCGCGCTGATGATCAGTTACGCGGCGATCGGCGGGATGAAGGGCACCGCCCTCATCCAGATCCTGAAGATCGTGATGCTGCTCGGCTCCGGCACGGTGGTCGCCGTGCTGATCCTCCACCGGTTCGACTGGGATCCGGGGGCCCTGTTCGACGCGGCCGCCGCGCACAGCGGCGTGGGCTCGGCGTTCCTCTCCTCGGGCCTGCAGTTCGCCGGCGGTCCCAGCCCCGGCCTGGACATGATCACCGCGCAGCTGACGGTCGTCCTCGGGGGCGGCGTGCTGCCGCACGTCACCATGCGCATGTACACCGCCTCCAGCGCCCGGCAGGTGCGGCGTTCGATGTCCTGGGCGGTGTCGGGCGTGGCCCTGTTCGTGCTGATCATCACGGTCGTCGGCTTCGGCGCGACCGCGCTGGTCGGCCGGGCGGTGATCGCGCAGGTCGACCCGCAGGGCAACACGGCGTATCTGCTGGGCTCGCAGGCGGCGTTCGGCAAGGACGTGTCGTCGGCGGAGACGTTCCTGTTCACGACCGTCACCACGGCGGTCTTCCTCACGCTGCTCGCCTCGGTCGCCGGGATGATCCTCGCCTGCGCCAACTCCCTCGCGCACGACGTGTTCGCGGCCCGGGTGCGGGAGATGCCACCCCGCCGCGAGATGACACTGGCCCGCCTCTCCGCACTGGCGGTGGGCATCCCGGCGATCCTCCTGGCCACGCTCGTCCAGCATCGCAGCCTGCAGCCCCTGGTGACGCTGTCGTTCTGCCTGGGCGCCTCGGCCATCGCGCCCGCGCTGGTCTACAGCCTCTTCTGGCGCCGCTTCACACGAACGGGCCTGCTGAGCACCCTCATCGGCGGCTCCCTGGCGGTCCTGCTGCTGATGCCGGGCACCAACCTGGTCTCCGGCTCGCCCGTCTCCGCCTTCCCCGACGCCGACTTCAACTGGTTCCCGTTCACCACCACGGGCCTGCTCTCCATCCCCCTAGGCTTCACCTGCGGCTGGCTGGGCACACTGGCCTCCGGCCGCCGCAAGTCGGAGGAACAACGCCACGAGTACGAGGCGATCGAGTCCTGGATCCTGGCGGGCGCGACACGCAGGGACCACTGACAGCACCCACGGGCCGGCCGGCGACTGCGCCGCCACGCAGCCGCCGGCCGGGGGTCGACGATGCCGCACCGGGGTCACGCGGAAGCGACGGGCGACAGACGGCGACGCACGCCGGTCGGCCGGGTACCGAGGGCGGCACCACCCCGCAGCCACCGGCCGGCCCTCGGCGACGCCCCGCCGGCGTCACACAGAAACGGCGGGCGGCAGACGCCAGCGTCGGCAAGCGCGCCGGCCAGCCGGTGGCCAGCGGCGCCACCAACACCCAGCCGCCGACCGGTGATCGGCGACGCCCCGCCGACGTCACACAGAAACGCCGGCCCGCAGGCGCCAGCGGACGCGTCGGCAACGCGCGCCGGGCGGGCTGGTGCCGAGGGCGGCACCACCTCGCAGCCACCGGCCGGCGCGCGACGACGGCTCACCGGCGTCACACAGAAACGGCGGGCGGCAGACGGCAGCGTCGGCAGAGCGGCCGGTCGGCCGAGGGCCGGGGCCGGCGACAGCACCAACGCGTAGCCGCGGCCTGGGGGTCGACGACGGCTCGTCGGCGTCGCGCAGAAGCGACGACCGGCGGCCGGCGGCCGGCAGACGGCCGACTCGGCAACGCGCGCTGGCCGGCGGCGGCCGATGGCGGCCTCAACAGCCTGCCGTCACCCGGCGGTCGGCAGCGCGCCGCAGGCGTCGCGCAGAAGCGACGGCCGGCGAACGGCAGGCGAGAGCGCCGGCAACGCGCGCTGATCGGCCGGGGGCCAGCGACGGCACCACCCCGCAGCCGACGGCGGGGTCGACGATGCCGCGCCGACGTCACGCGGAGCAGAAACGGCGGCCCGCACGCGACAGCGTCGGCAACGCGGCACCGGGCGGCCGGCGACCGGCGCTCGGCAACGCCCCGCCGGCGTCACGCAGAAACGGCGGCAGGCGACAGCGTCGGCAACGTGTGCTCGTGGGCGGGGGCTGTGGACGGGCGGTGTGTCCATGCGTGGCGCCGGCGGGGGCAATCGGTCGCCGCCCCGGCCCGCGGCCGCCGCGCGCCTCGTCTCACTCCGCGTCCGCCTCCACCCTCCCCGCCCACGCCGTCAGGCTCGTGTGTACGCGGTCGATGTGTGCCCGCACCTCGTCTCCACGCTGGGCGTGCTCGCGCAGCACCCGTCGCGTCTCCTGTTCGACGGACTCCGCGTGGCGCCGGGCCTCGGCGAGCAGCTCCGCGGCGCGCGCGGCGGCCTCGTCCTGCTGGTGCAGGGCGGAGTCATCGGCGTCGGAAAAGACCTGCTCGGCCTCGGTCAGTTCGCCCTCCGCGCGCGTCACCGCTGCCGCGTGGCGGGCGTCCAGCGCGGCTGCCCGGGCGGCATCCTCCTCGTCCCGCTCCGCCCACCGCTCGGCGTGTTCCCTGGCCTGGTCGGCCAGCATCCCGGAGGTGCGCTGCCGCATCTCCCGCAACGCGGCCAGCGCCTCGCCCCGCAGCTCCTCCGCCTCACGACCGGCCGCGGCCCGGATCTCGTCGGCCTCGGCGCGCGCCGCGAGCAGCCGCTGCCGGGCGCGTTCGTCGGCGTCGGCGCGTACCGCATCGGCCTGCGCCTGCGCGGACTCGCGCACGCCGGCCGCGGACGCGCACGCCCCGTCCACAAGTTCCCGCGCCTCCCGTCGCGCCCCTTCCCGAACGGCCGCCGCTTCCTCCCGGCCGAGGTCGAAGAGCCGCCGCGCCCGCTCCCCGAGCGACTCGTAGGTCTGCGGAACCAGCCGCGCGACGGCCTCCCGCAGCCGCTCCAGCTCCGCGTCCATCTGCCGGGCGAGCACCGTCAGCCGGGCGGCCCGCTCCCAGGCCGCGTCACGCTCGTCGGAGAGGTCTCGGCGTACTCGTCGACCTGCTCGGGACGGTAACCACGCCCCCGCACGGCCGGGAAGCCGTGCGGGGACGCCGATGGGCTGCTCATGCTGGGGCCCCTCTCCACCACGCCGACGCGCGATCGAGCACGAAATGGGATGATTTCGCGCACATCTTGGTGGATCAGACGGAAGTGTTCAGCCCGCGACACTCCGCACAGAGGTCACTCCAGGGACGCCTCAGCGGCGACGCGTCACAGCAACCCGTCCCACATCTGCTCCAGCAGCACCGACCACCAGCTCTCCGGCGACCCGAGCGCCGCCGGGTCGAGCGCGGCCAACTGCGCCTGGAAGTCGACGGTCCAACGGCCCGCCTGCTCCTGGTTCAGCCCGAACCTGAGCCGCCACATCCGCCCGAGCAGCGCCAGACAGCGCGCGAACTCCGGCAGCCCGGTGTTCACGAACTGCGGCGGTACGGGCGCCCCGCCCGGCCCCGCCTCCACCGGCACGGCGACGATGTTCGCCGTGCCGTACTGCACGCAGATCGCCTTGCCGAAGTCGCTGCCCATCACCAGGTAGGAACCCGCGTCCGGGGCCGGCTGCACACCCCGCTCGGCCGCCAGCTCCGCCAGCGTCGGCACGGGCCGCCCCGGCTGCGCCTGCGCCCAGAAGAAGGGGCCCATGTCCATCGGCAGGCCCGCCGCCACCAGCGTGTGCGCCACGACCGGCGGCACACCCTGCCGGGACACGGCGGCCTGCTCGAACCGGAACACCCCCGGCCCGAACGCGGCACCCAGCTCCTGCGCGATGGCCTCCGGCGGAATCGGCGGCACCGCCTGCACCGGCGGCAACGGCGCCCGCACCGGAGCCGGCCGCGCCGGACCGTCCGCCACCTGGTGCAACTCGCCCTGGTGAGCCAGCAGTTGCCGCATCCCCTGCTGCCGGCTCGCGTGGTCCGTACCGTACGGCGCGATACTCGTGATCCGCGCCTGCGGCCACTGCTCCCGGATCATCCGCGCGCAGTACGCACCCGGCAGCTCGCACGACTCCAGCTCGGTGTGCAGCTCCAGCACCTGGTCCGGCGGCACGTTCATGGCCCGCAGCTCGTGGAAGATCTGCCACTCCGGGTGCGGCGTACCCGGCGCGGAACGCCGGATCAGCTGCTGCTCGGAGCCGTCCTGCGCGCGGTAGCGCAACACGGCCTGGTAGCCGGGCCCGACCGTCGGCTGCCCGGTGGGCTGCGGCGGGTAGCCGTACGCCGGAGGCTGCCCGGGAGCGGGCTGACCGGGCGGCGGCATCGCGCCGGGCGGCATCCCACCCGGCGGCATCCCGCCCGGGGGCATCGGGCCGGGCGGCATCCCACCCTGCGGCATCCCACCGGGCGGTGGCATCGGCGGCACGCCGGGAGCGCCCGGGGCGGCAGGTGGTGCGCCCGGGGCCTGCGGCGGCGGAGGCACGCCGGGCCCGCCCGCCGGAGGCGTGGCCAGCATGGTCTCCGCGTGGTGCACGGGGCCCGGGCCGCCGCCGGGAGCACCCGGGGCGCCAGGAGGCTGAGGGGCTCCAGGCCCACCGGCCGCACCAGGCGCACCAGGCGCTCCGGGCGCACCCGGAGGAGCAGGAGGACCGGGAGGACCGGGAGGCTGCGGTGCCCCCGGGGCGCCCCGGCCGGGGTCGGCCAGCATCGTCGCGGCATGGTGGACTCCGCCCGGGGGCGTCCCACCGGGAGCACCGGGCGGGTTGGGCGCGCCCGGAGGCTGCGGCGCACCCGGCGGGGTCGGCGTGCCCGGAGGCCCCGGCGGCTGGGGCGGCAGCGGCGCACCGGCGCCCTCGCTGCCCGGCCCCCCAGGCGCCGCAGGCCCCGCAGGTCCCCCGGGCCCCGCAGGCCCCTCCGGCCCGAGCGCCGACACAAGCTGCGTGGGCACGTACCCACCCGCGGGCGTACCCGGTGCCCCGGGCCCCGACGGCGCAGGCGTACCGCCCGGCCGCCCGCCCGGCGTCCCGGGGGCGCCCGGCGGAGGCGGCGGCGTCGGGCCCGTGCCCCGGGCACGCCCCGGCGGCGGAGTCGCCTTGCTGGTCGCGGCGTCGGCGATGTCCCCGGCGTTCGGCGCGAGCGGCCGCGCAGGCGCACCCGGCCCGGCCGGCGGCTGCGGCCCACCGGCGGAACCGGCAAGGCCGGCAGGACCGGCAGGACCCGCAGGACCCGCAGGATCGTCGACCGCCGGTGAGACCGCCGTCGGCGGAAGCTGGCTGCCGCCCGACATCAGCGCCGTCTTGGCGTCGGGCGTCGCCGGCGGCGGCGTGTCACCGTCGGTCTCGCTCAGCGGCGGCGCGAAGACCGTCGCGGGCAGCGGTACGGAACGGTCGTCACCGGCATCGCCGTTGGTGTCCGTACCGGCCCAGGGCGTCGCCCCCGCAGGCGCACCCGGCGCCCCCGCCCCGGAGCCACTCCCCGTCTCGCTCCCCACGGCAGCAGGCCAGGACGCACCGGAAGCGGAATCACCAGCACCAGCAGAAGCCGAAGCAGAAGCAGAAGCCGACGCGGCACCCGCACCCGCCTGCGTACCCGCCCCCCGCCGATCCGGAATCCCCAGCTTGTCCGCCGCGTCCTGCAACCACTCCGGCGGAGTCAGCAGGAAGGACGTCTGGTTCAGATCCACCCGGGCCGCCGGAGCCGGCACCGGCTCCTCCGCCGCGTCCGGACGGCCGTACTCCTCCTCGTACCGGCGGATCACCTCACCCACCGGCAGCCCGGGCCACAGCGTCGCCTCCCCGCTGTCCCGCGCGATCACCAGCCGCTGCGCGCCACCGTCGGAACGCGGCCCGTCCGCCCGGTCCTCGGCCCACACCACGAACCCGAGATCGAACTCCCGCACCCGCACCTCACGATGCTGGTACGAGGGCACGTCCCCGTTGATCCACTCTTCCGCGCGCTCCTGCGCCTGCGCGAACGTCACCATCGCTGAAGTCACTCCCCCACGGCCGAGGACGACACCGCACCCACCGGCACCACACGCGCGAACCCGCCGTCCACCATCAGATTCGCCACCGTCTCCAACTCCGGCGGATTACCGGCCAGCCGCGACAGGAAGACGTCGAAGTCGTCCCCGCACGGCAGCAGCAGCCGCTCCACCCGCTCCGCCGGCGGCAACGCGGGATCCACGTCCCGGGCGTCGTCGTACGCACAGAACCACACCGAACCGATCCGCTCGCCCTTCACCTTCACGGCCAGCAGCCCGCCCTGGACGAACCCCACACACAGGTAGTCCTTGGTCAGATGGTCACGCAGACACTTGTTGACGTACACCAGGTCGTTCACGGCCGCCTCGTCCCGCACCGTGAAGAACGGCTGGTCGATCAGCAGCCCCAGCTCCGCGTCCAGCGCGGCACCCACCGGCGCACACCCCCCCGCCGCCTTCAGGAACGACCGGTACGGACCCGGCAGCCGGTAACCGAGATCCTCCTCGGCCCCCTGCACCTGCGCCTCCGTCACCGCCACGCCCGACTTCGGCAGCCCGAAATGCGCCGGACGCGTCTCCTGCAACGGCCGCGTGCCCCGCTTGGACTGGTCGACACCCGACGTCGCCACACCGCCGTGATGCCGCAGCAACGCCTTCACCTCGACCGGGACCAGCTCCAGCCGCCGCGTGCCCACCACGTGGTGCCACGTCCAGCCGTGCGGCGTCGCCACCGCCGGCACCGTGTCCCACAGCTCGTGCCCCGACGCCGACAGCGCCATGTTCGCCGACACGTAGTCCGTCAGCCGCAACTCGTCGACACCGAAACCCTCCGGCGGCTCCGCGATCTCCGCGGCCGCACGCGCATAGGGCGAGAAGTCGGGGTAACCACCCTCGTCGACCCGTACCCCTCTCGGGTGACGCGCCGCCCGGACCGGATCCGGGAAATGCACGACCTGCCCGGCGTAGGCCGCGTTCGGCGGCGCGGCTTGCTGCCCGAGCCGACCTGTCGTCATGGCGGTTGCCCCCTGCGGCACTCTGTACGACCCGTATTGACCACCTTTGGCGCACTACGGCCCGTATCGACTGTCACGTCTTCTGTCTCAACTTCTGACTCAACTGCCGTGCACCTCGATGCACGTCACCGCACGCGCCCACCTCACGGATCACCTTCCGGTTCACCACATCGCTCTCCGAACGGATCACCGCACGGCCCGCGGTGCCGACAGCCTATGCGGTACGACGACACCGGTCACCGGCACCGGCCGCCCACCCCCCACGCATCCGTGACCAGCCGTCACCCCACCGTGACAGCACGCCCCGGAACGGGCGTGTCGCCGCGCCCCAGCTTCCCCACCAGCCACGCCATTTGGCAGTCTGTGACCCCGGGGGGATGCACGGAGGGGAAGGCGATCATGAACGCGACACAGACGGGACCACACACCGGCAGGTCCGCCGACCCGCGAGGCGGCGACCCCCGCATCGGCTGGAGCACCACCGAAACAGCCCACGCCCCCCTCCTCCACCACCGCCGCGACGGCATCCTCCCCACCGTCGCCGCCGCCCTCTCCGTCCGCGGCGCCACCCTCACCGGCACCGCCGCCCGCGGCGACACACCCCCCGCCCTGCACCCCCTCGTCCAGGACTTCCTGGACACCCTCACCAGCTCCCAGCGCGACCGCTTCACCGGCCGCTGCGCCGAAACCATCCTCATCTCCCGGCACATCGCCGCCGCCGACGCCGCCCGCAGCAAACGCGCCGCCCGCAAACCCATGACCAACGGCGAAGCCCGCAAAGCCCTCAAACAGGCCAAGCTCACCGCCCGCCGCATCCGCGAGGACGGCGACCCCCTCCACGGCAGCTTCGCCACCCCCTGCCGCGCCTGCACCGCGCTCAGCGCCCACTTCGGCGTCCGCATAGTCGACCCCGCGGCCACCACCGGCTGACACACCCCCACGCACACCGAAAACACCACCGGCACCACTGCGCCCACCACCCCTGACCTCGACGAGACGAAGGGCAGATGCACACCGACCGCACGTCCACCACACGCTTCGCCGTACAAGTCGACGCCGCCCTGCGCGCCGCCGGCTGGCAACCCGGACGCTGGGACATCAAACAAGCCGAGATCTGGGCGGACACCCTCCGCGACCACGTCTCACCCGCCGGCCACCGCCACACCGTCTTCCCCGCGGCCGTCGAAGCCTGGGCCGAATTCGGCGGACTCCACATCACCCCCACCGGCCCCGGCCGGCAAGTCGCCCCCGCCACCCTCCACCTCGACCCACTGCACGGCCTCCACCTGGCCCGCACCCTCGGCGACCTCGGCCGCGCCCTCGGCACCGAGGTCTGCCCCCTCGGCGCCGAAACCGACAGCCAGGCCCTCCTCGCCATCGACACCGAAGGCCGCGTCTACACCCTCGACCACACCGGCGACTGGTACCTCGGCCCCGACATCGACCAGGCCCTGACCACCCTCATCGCCGGCACGGAACCCACCCGCCTGACAACAGGATGACCCCCCACACCGCGGGCTTACGACGCCGGAATCACCGCGGACACCCGAAAACCCCCCGCATCCGTCGGCCCGGACACGAACACCCCGCCCAGCGCGGCAACCCGCTCCTTCATCCCCACCAGCCCGTTCCCCCCGGACGGCAACCGCGCCGACGACGCCGCCGCCTCGGGCGGCTCGTTCTCCACCTGCATCGCGATCTCCGACACCCGATGCGCCAGCCGCACATACGTCTTCGCCCCGGCCGCATGCTTGTGGACGTTCGTCAACGCCTCCTGCACCACCCGGTACGCCGTCTGCTCCACCTCCGGCGCATACGAGCGGGCCTCCCCCTCCACCGTCAGATCGACCACCATCCCCGCCGCGGCCGACTGCCCCACCAACTCCTCGATCTCCGCCAGACACGGCCCCTCGTCATCCGCCGCCCGCGAAGCCGCCGCCGCGGCAGCCACCCCCACCGCCGCCAACGGCACCGACGCCGCACGCTCACGCCGCGGCTCCCCGCCACTGCGCAGCACCCCCAGCATCTCCCGCAACTCGGTCAGCGCCTGCCGCCCCATGTCCCCCACCAGCGCGGCGTTCCTGACGGCCTTCTCGGGATCCTTCCGCGCCACGGCCTGCAACGCGGCGGCATGCACGACCATCAGACTCACCCGGTGCGCCACCACGTCGTGCATCTCCCGGGCGATCCGCGTCCGCTCCTCGTTCCGCGCCCACTCGGCCCGCTCCTCGGCCCGCTCCGCGAGCAGCTGAAGCTCCCGCTCCAGACTGTCCGCCCGCTCCCGCAGGCTCTCCATCAGCCGCCGCCGGGCCCCCACATACAGACCGAGCAGCACCGGGGGCGCCGTGAACCCCAGCGACATCGTGACGGCGGCGAACGGCACGAACCAGTCCCCGAGGTCCAGATCCCCCCGCGACATGTCCTGCCGCGTCTTCACGAACGTCACGATCAACGTCCCCACCAGCGACATCCCCGCCAGCGAGGCGACGATCCGCCGGGGCATCTCGGCCGCGGCCAGCGTGTACAGGCCGACCACGCCCATCAGGAAACCCATCTCGGCCGGCGTGATGGCGATCGACACCAGCACGACGGCGATCGGCCAGCGCCGCCGCACGACCAGCACCGACCCGGCCAGCAGGCCGAAAACGACCCCCGCGGCAACCGGGACCCCCGCGTCCCTGGCGAACGGAATTCCCTCCAGCCCGCACTCCAGCGCGGACACCACGGCCAGACTCACATCGAACACGGCACTACGCCGTCTGGCCCACCACCACGGCCCTCCCCGGGCCGTCACATGGTCTTCCCCCGTCGCGGTCATGGCTCCAGCCTACGGGCGGCCCCCGCCGGTTTTCCGGAGAGTTTCCCGCACTGACCTACACCACACTCCGTGACCGTTCGGCTGCGATACGGCCCGATATCCCTCGAACTGCTGAATCGCTCACCGTTCGATCCCGGAACCTTCCATTCCGCCCGGACGGTATGCGTATGACACATGCACCCGGCAAATACGCGGACTTCGAAGGGCTGCGGGAACGGGCAGTGGCCTTGCGACGCTCGGGCTGCAGCCTCCGCCAGATCCGCGACGAGCTGAAGATCTACAACAACGACATCCTCAACCAACTGGTGAAGGGCGAGCCCCCGCCGGCCTGGACGAAGCGCCCCCGGGCGAAGGACGACCTGAGGGAGAAGGCGAGGGAGCTCCGCCTCCAGGGCTGGACGTACGACCAGATCGAGGTCGAGCTGGGGTGCTCGAAGAGTTCGATCTCGCTGTGGGTACGGGACCTGCCGAAGCCGGAGCGCCGACAACGGACCCGGGAGGAAGCCTCGGCGATCGCGAAGCGGGGTTGGGAAGCAAAGCTGCGGCTACGCGAGGAGGAACGCCGGCGAACCAGAGAAGTGGCAACGCGCGAGATCGAGCACCTGACCGATCGTGAACTGTTCCTGGTCGGCGTGGGCCTTTATTGGGCCGAGGGCGCGAAAAGCAAGCCGTACCGTCGGCAAGAGCGCGTGATCTTCGTGAACAGCGACCCTGGCATGATCACGGTCTTCCTGGCCTGGCTCGACATGCTCGGCGTCGAACGGGAACGCCTGAAGTTCGCCGTGCATGTCCACGAGAGCGCAGACGTAGCGGGCGCCGAGCAGTTCTGGGCCGATCACGTGGGGATCAACCGAGCCTCGCTCCTGAAGACCACGCTCAAGAAGCACAACCCCAGCACGAACCGGAAGAACACCAATGAGGGGTACTACGGCTGCGTCCGTGTCGATGTACGCGGCGGAGCAGACCTATACCGTCGCATCGAAGGCTGGTGGTGGGGCATAGTAGGGGAGGCTCAGTCGCGCACTCCGCGAACGGCTGTCTGACTGGGCTTGCCATCCGCCGTGGTGTAAGTGGCAGCACTGGGTCTTTTGGTGTCCTCAGTCCGGGTTCGAGTCCTGGCGGCGGAGCAAAGCTCGGTTCGGGTCCTGACTGGCAAACCCTTAGTCAGGACCCGCACCCATCTCTCCCACAAAACCCCCCGGTATCCTGCGGATGTCACCCACCCCATCCACAGCCGAAGGGCATCCCGTGAGCGCCAACCGCCCGGCAGCCGTCGTCGTTCTCGCAGCGGGTGAGGGCACCCGTATGAAGTCGGCCACACCCAAGGTCCTGCACGAGCTCTGCGGCCGCAGTCTCGTGGGACACGTGCTCGCCGCCGCGGGCGAGCTGCACCCCGAGAACCTGGTCGTCGTGGTCGGCCACGCCCGTGAGCAGGTCACCGCCCATCTCGGCGAGATCGCCCCGGACGTCCGCACGGCGGTACAGGCGGAGCAGAACGGTACGGGGCATGCCGTGCGGATGGGGCTGGAGGCGCTCGGCGGGTCCGTCGACGGGACGGTCGTCGTCGTGTGCGGGGACACTCCCCTGCTGGCCGGCGAGACGCTGCGGGCCCTGGCCGCCACCCACACGGAGGACGGCAACGCGGTCACCGTGCTGACCGCCGAGGTGCCGGACGCGACCGGCTACGGCCGGATCGTGCGGGACGACTCGGGTGCCGTGACGGCGATCGTGGAGCACAAGGACGCCTCCGACGTCCAGCGGTCGATCCGGGAGATCAACTCGGGGGTGTTCGCGTTCGACGGGCAGTTGCTCGCCGAGGCGCTGAAGAAGGTGCGGACGGACAACAGCCAGGGCGAGGAGTACCTGACCGATGTCCTGGGCATTCTGCGTGCGGCCGGGCACCGGGTCGGGGCGTCCGTCGCGGGCGACCACCGTGAGATCGCCGGTATCAACAACCGCGTGCAGTTGTCCGAGGCGCGTCGCATTCTCAACGACCGGCTGCTCACCGAGGCCATGCTGTCCGGTGTGACGGTGATCGATCCGGCGACGACCTGGGTCGACGTGACGGTGACGTTCGAGCAGGACTCTGTCGTGCATCCGGGTACGCAGCTGCACGGGTCGACCCATCTCGGGGAGGGTGCGGAGGTCGGGCCCAACTGCCGGCTGACGGACACCCGGGTGGGGGCCGGTGCGCGGGTCGACAACACGGTGGCCGTGGGTGCGGAGGTGGGGCCCGGGGCGTCCGTGGGGCCGTACGCGTATCTGCGTCCGGGGACGCGGCTGGGCGCCAAGGGCAAGATCGGGACGTACGTCGAGACGAAGAACGCGTCGATCGGGGAGGGGACGAAGGTGCCTCATCTCTCCTATGTCGGTGACGCGACGATCGGTGATTTCTCCAACATCGGTGCCGCGAGCGTGTTCGTGAACTACGACGGCCGGGAGAAGCACCACACGACCATCGGTTCACATTGCCGTACGGGCTCGGACAACATGTTTGTGGCGCCTGTCACGGTCGGGGACGGTGCGTACACCGCCGCCGGGTCTGTGATCACCAAGGATGTGCCGCCCGGTTCGCTGGCCGTGGCCCGTGGTCAGCAGCGGAATATCGAGGGTTGGGTGGCTCGGAAGCGTCCGGGGAGCGCGGCTGCGAAGGCGGCCGAGGCGGCTTCCCGGGGGTCGGCCGAGGAGGGCTGACCGGAAACCGGTGCCTGAAACACGGCGTACGGTGATAAGTGCACACCCGCACCCCCACCAGTTGAGACGGCCTCTCGCAAGCCGGCTGAGAGGTCTCTCGGAACCCCAGCTGCGACACCTCTGAGGAGACAGTGCTGTGACCGGGATCAAGACGACCGGCGAGAAGAAGTTGATGTTCTTCTCCGGCCGCGCCCACCCCGAGCTTGCCGAGGAGGTCGCCCAGCAGTTGGGTGTCGGGGTTGTCCCGACGAAGGCCTTCGACTTCGCGAACGGCGAGATCTATGTGCGTTATCAGGAGTCGGCACGTGGTGCCGACTGCTTCCTGATCCAGAGCCACACGGCTCCGATCAACAAGTGGATCATGGAGCAGTTGATCATGATCGACGCGCTGAAGCGTGCGTCGGCCCGCTCCATCACCGTCATCGTGCCGTTCTACGGTTACGCGCGGCAGGACAAGAAGCACCGGGGACGTGAACCGATTTCGGCGCGTCTGATCGCGGACATGATGAAGACCGCCGGTGCGGACCGGCTGCTGACCGTGGATCTGCACACGGACCAGATCCAGGGCTTCTTCGACGGTCCGGTGGACCATCTGTTCGCGCTGCCGCTGCTGGCGGACTACGTGGGCCGGAAGGTGGACCGGGAGAAGCTGACGGTGGTGTCTCCGGACGCGGGCCGGGTGCGGGTGGCCGACCGCTGGTGCGACCGGCTGGGTGCGCCGCTGGCGATCGTGCACAAGCGCCGGGACAAGGATGTCGCGAACCAGGTCACCGTCCACGAGGTCGTGGGTGAGGTGAAGGGGCGCGTGTGTGTTCTGGTGGACGACATGATCGACACGGGCGGGACGATCTGTGCCGCGGCGGACGCGCTGTTCGCGCACGGCGCGGAGGATGTGATCGTGACGGCGACGCACGGTGTGCTGTCGGGTCCGGCGGCGGATCGGCTGAAGAACTCGCGGGTGAGTGAGTTCGTGTTCACGAACACGCTGCCGACGCCGGGTGAGCTGAGTGCGGATCTGGACAAGATCTCGGTGCTGTCGATCGCGCCGACGATCGCGAGTGCGGTGCGTGAGGTGTTCGAGGACGGTTCGGTGACGAGCCTGTTCGACGAGCAGTAGGAGTCCCTGGGCTTCTCGGCCGGGGTTGTGTAGATCGTTTTGGGTGCGGCCTCCGTCGCCGAGTAGACTGCTGAAGTTGCTCGGCGAGGGAGGCCGTACCGCTTCTTCTGGAAGCTTGTGCGGCGGTCCGTTATCGACGCGCTCTTCGTAGCAGGCCGTTCGTGGCCGGGTGACCACGTCCGTTTCTGACTTCGAGGAGTGAGTATGTCCGAGGTGAAGATCTCCGCCGCGACGCGCACCGAGTTCGGCAAGGGTGCCGCGCGCCGTATCCGTCGTGAAGACAAGGTTCCGGGTGTGCTGTACGGGCACGGTTCGGACCCGCTGCACCTGACCCTTCCGGGTCACGACCTGCTGATGGCGCTGCGTACGCCGAACGTGCTGATCGCGCTGGACATCGACGGCAAGCAGAACGAGCTGGCGATTCCGAAGGCCGTGCAGCGTGACCCGCTGAAGGGTTTCCTGGAGCACGTGGACCTGCAGCTGGTGAAGCGTGGCGAGCAGGTCAACGTCGAGATCTACGTGCACACCGAGGGTGAGCTGGCTCCGGGCGGCAACCTGCTGGAGCACGTGCTGAACGCGCTGCCGGTGGTGGCCGAGGCGACGCACATCCCGGAGTCGGTGACGGTCTCCGTGGAGGGTCTGACGGCGGGTGACTCCGTCCTTGCCAAGGACATCCCGCTGCCGAAGGGCACGACGCTGGACGTGGACGCTGACACCGTCGTTCTGCAGGTGCTGGCCGCGCAGGCGGAGGAGGCCGAGGGCGAGGAGTCCGAGGGCAACGAGGCCGCTGAGGCCTGATCCTCTTCGTCGTCGTTTCGTCGGCCGCTGTTCCCGTGCGGAGCAGCGGCCGACGCGTATGAAGGAGACATGGACGTGACGACGGATGCGGCCGTTCCCTGGCTGATCGTGGGGCTGGGCAATCCGGGGCCGGAGTACGCGGGGAACCGGCACAACGTGGGTTTCATGGTGGCCGATCTGCTGGCGGACCGGGTCGGGGGGAGGTTCAAGCGGGCCGGGAAGGCGCAGGCGCAGGTCGTCGAGGGCCGGATCGGGCCGCCGGGGCCGGCCAGCCGGCGGGTGATCCTGGCGAAGCCGATGTCGTACATGAATCTGTCGGGCGGGCCGGTGAACGCGTTGCGGGATTTCTACAAGGTGCCGGTCGCCCATGTGGTGGCGATTCATGATGAGTTGGACATCGATTACGGGGTGTTGCGGCTGAAGCTGGGTGGCGGTGACAACGGGCACAACGGGCTGAAGTCGATGACGAAGGCGTTCGGGGCGGATTATCACCGGGTGCGGTTCGGGATCGGCCGGCCGCCGGGGCGGATGCCGGTGGCGGATTTCGTGCTGCGGGATTTCTCGTCGGCGGAGCGCAAGGAGCTGGACTACTTCGTGGACCGGGCGGCGGACGCGGTGGAGTGTCTGGTGATCGAGGGGCTGGAGCGGGCGCAGAGTACGTACAACTCCTGACTTGTCACCCACGGGAGTTGACCGGCCGTGCGGGTATGGCCAATGATCCCGGCCATGCCTGCCTCTGCCACCGCCGCCGCTCGCCCCAGCGCCCATGCCGTGCTGCGGTTCGGGCGGTTCGCGGTGATGGGTGCGGTGGCGGTGCTGATCCTGATCGCGGGTGTGTGGGCGTCGTGGGGTACGGCGCAGCACGTGATGCTGACGAAGGGCCGGGAGCACGGCACGGTCGATGTGACGCGGTGCGGGCCGGACATGTGCACGGGCCGGTATGCGCCGTTGTCGGAGGGTTCGCAGCCGCGGTCGCGGGTGGTTCTGGAGAAGTCGGTCGCGGTGCACAAGGGCCGGACGTACACGGTGGTCATGAAGCCGGGCAGCGATGAGGCGGTGCGTTCGGGTCCGGCCGGGGTGCTGTACGCGTGGATTCCGCTGGGTGGTGCGCTGTTGCTGGCGTCGGTGGTGGTGGCGGGCGGTCTGCTGCGCACGCGGGCGGCGTGGGTGATGGCGTTGTCGGGGGTGGCGTTGCTGACGGCGGCTTTCGTGGCCGTCTAGTGAGTGCCTGGGTGACCGGCTGTGGCCGCCTCGATGACCGGGCTGGGTGACCGTCTGAGGGGGTGTGGCGTTCTTCCCTTCTGTGGCGGGGGCGAGCGTTGCGCGTTCGTGCTTGACGGGGCCGCGGGCGAGGCTGGAAGCTGAGCCGCCCCCTCCACATCTTCCCGATCCCTTCACGAAGATGGACGTCCTCCCGATGCGAACCCTCATGCCCGCCGGCGCTGTCTGCGCCGCCGCTTCCGCGGTTCTCCTGCTCGCTCCGGCCGCTCACGCGACCCCTCCCGGTGACAACGGCACGGTCAAGATCCACGACGCTTCGACGGGCGAGGAACTGCGCCGCAACGAGCCGCATGTGTGCGCGTTCTACCTGGACGCCTTCGGTTTTGACGGCGTCCAGGAGGTCGACTGGCACATCGACGCGATCCCCCCGAGCGAGAACAAGGGGGAGACGGTGAAGTCCGGCGCGCTCACGCTGGACGGTCAGGGTCACGGCCGTACGGAGGATCTGTCGCTGCCCGACGGGCACTACAAGCTGTTCTGGAACTTCGACGGCGAGAAGGGTGCCGCCAAGCACAAGGTGTTCTGGACGGACTGCGAGGACGAGCAGGAGCCCGGCGGTTCGACGCCGTCCGGGTCGGCTTCCCCGTCGCCCTCGTCCGGGGCGTCCGAGGCGCCGTCGGCGGAGCCGGGCACGTCGGGGTCCCCGAGTTCGCCGGCCGGCGGGGGTGCGTCGGCGTCCTCGTCGCCGTCGGCGTCGCCGCAGGGCGGTGCGGGCGGTGATCTCGCCGAGACGGGCAACGGGGCGCCGGTGGGTCTGCTGTCCGGGGTGGCGGCGGCGCTGGTCGCGGGCGGTGGGTTGCTGGTGCTGCGTCGCCGGAGGCTCGGCCGGGGCTGAGCGTGGGACGTGCCGTGCCCCCGAGCCTGTACGGGCTCGGGGGCACGGTTGTGTCCGGGGTGCGGGTCAGCCGGTGTTGCGCAGGCCCGCTGCCACGCCGTTGACGGTGAGGAGCAGGGCGCGGGCGAGCAGCGGGTCGGGCTGTTCGCCGGCGGCGGCCGCGTCGCGCTGCCGCTTGAGCAGGGCGACCTGGAGGTAGGAGATGGGGTCGAGGTAGGCGTCGCGGATGGCGAAGGTCTGCTTGAGGACGGGTTCGGCGTCGAGGAGTTCCTGTTCGCCGGTGACCTTCAGGACCTCGGCCACGGTCAGTTCGTGTTCGGCCCTGATGGTGTCGAAGACGTGCTTGAGGTCGTCGGGGACGAGGGTGTCGACGTAGTGCTGGGCGATCCGCAGGTCGGTCTTGGCCAGGGTCATCTCGACGTTGGAGATGAAGTTGCGGAAGAAGTGCCACTGTCCGTACATCTCGTCGAGGACGGTGTCCAGGCCCGCCTCGCGCAGTGCCTTCAGGCCGGAGCCGACGCCGAACCAGCCGGGGACGATCTGCCGGGACTGGGTCCAGCCGAACACCCAGGGGATGGCGCGCAGGCCGTCGAGCGAGACGCCGGAGCCGGGGCGGCGGGAGGGCCGGGAGCCCAGGTGCAGGTCGGCGAGCTGGTCCACCGGCGTCGACGCGAGGAAGTACGTCGGCAGGTCGGGGTCCTCGACGAGGCGGCGGTAGGCGGCGTGGGCGGCGTCGGAGACGACGTCCATCGCGGCGTCCCAGCGGGCGAGGGCCTCGGTGGACTGGCGGGGTGCGGTGTGCAGGGCGGAGGCCTGGAGGGTGGCCGCGACGGTGAGTTCGAGGTTCTCCCGGGCCAGGGACGGGATGAGGTACTTGTCGGAGATGACCTCGCCCTGCTCGGTCACCTTGATCTCGCCCTCCAGGGTGCCCCAGGGCTGGGCGAGGATGGCGTCGTGGGTGGGGCCGCCGCCGCGGCCGACGGTGCCGCCGCGGCCGTGGAAGAGGCGCAGGCGGACGCCGTAGCGGTGGGCGACGTCGCGCAGGCGGCGCTGGGCGCGGTGGATCTCCCACTGGCTGGTGGTGATGCCGCCGAACTTGGAGGAGTCGGAGTAGCCGAGCATGACCTCCTGGACGTCGCCCCTGAGCGCGACGAGGCGCCGGTAGGACGGGTCGGAGAGCATGTCCTCCAGGATGGTGTCGGCGGCCTTGAGTTCGTCGGTGGTCTCCAGCAGGGGCACGATGCCGATCTTGGCCCAGCCGGCGTGCAGGTCGATCAGGCCGGCTTCGCGGGCGAGGACGGCGGCGGCGAAGACGTCGTCGGCGCCCTGGCACATGGAGATGATGTACGACTCGATGACCTCGGGCCCGAAGACCTCCAGGGCCTTCTTCACGGTCTGGAAGACGCCGAGGGTCTTCTCGCCGGGCGCGTCGACGGGTGCCGGGGTGGGCGCGAGGGGGCGGCGGGAGCGGAGTTCCTTGGCGAGGAGCTTGGCGCGGTAGTCGCGGGGCATGTCCGCGTACCGCCAGGACTCCTCACCGAGCCGGTCGAACAGCTGACCGAGGGCGTGGTGGTGGGCGTCGGCGTGTTCGCGGACGTCCATGGTGGCGAGCTGGAGGCCGAAGGCGGCCAGGGTGCGGATGGTGCGGGCGAGGCGGCCGTCGGCGAAGAGGCCGCCGCGGTGCTCGCGCAGGGAGCTCTGGATGATCCTGAGGTCGCTGATCAGCTCGCCGGTGCCGAGGTAGTCGCGGCCGGGTACGTGTGCGGTGCCCTTGGCGAGGCGCTGCTTGGTGTTCTCCAGCTTCTGCCGGATGCAGGTGGCCTTGAGCCGGTAGGGCTCCTCGGCGTTGAGGCGCTTGTAGCGGGGGCTGATCTCGGGGAGGTTCTCCAGGTCGGCCTGGAGGGAGGTCAGCAGTTCCTCGGTGGCGCCGGCGTAGCGGATGGAGTTGGACAGGAAGCCGCGGAGTTCGTCGATGGTCTCCAGGGCGTCGTTGATGCCGTGTTCGTGCTGGAGGATGAGGACGTCCCAGGTGACCTGGGGGGTGACGTTCGGGTTGCCGTCGCGGTCGCCGCCGATCCAGGTGCCGAAGGTGAGGGGGCGGGTGTCGTCGGGGAGCTTGACCCCGGCGCGCTCCAGCTCGGCGGTGAGGTCCTCAAGGACGTCGCCGACGGCGCCGGCGTGCAGTTCGTCGAGGTAGTAGATGGCGTTGCGGGCCTCGTCGGCCGGCTCGGGGCGGACGACGCGCAGTTCGTCGGTCTGCCAGACGAGGTCGATGTTCTCGGCCAGGCGGGTGTCGAGGCGGCGGCGGTCGGACTCGATGACCGGGGTCTCCAGGAGGGCGGCGACACGCCGGAGCTTGTTGAGGACCGACCGGCGGGCGGCCTCGGTGGGGTGGGCCGTGAACACGGGGCGGACGTTGAGGTTGCGGACCGTCTCGCGCAGGTGTTCGGGGTCGGCGTCCTTGAGCCGGTCGGCCGTGCGGGCGAGCAGTCCGCCCTCGGCGGCGCGGCGGGCGCGCAGCTCGCGGCCTCGGTGGACCTGTTCGGTGACGTTGGCCAGGTGGAAGTAGGTGGAGAACGCGCGGACCAGCTTGGCCGCGGTGTCGAGTTCGGTGCCGCGCAGCAGCTCGGCGGCGGCCTCGCCGTCCTCACGGGTGAGGCGGCGGACCTTCTCGACGAGCTCCAGGAGCTCGGGACCCTCCTGCCGGACGAGGGTCTCTCCGAGGAGGTCACCCAGTCGGCGGATGTCGGCACGCAGCTCACTGCTCGTCGTGGTGGTCTGGTCGTCGGCACTGCTCACAGGTGCGGCTCCTTGCAGTGTTGAAGCTCGTCTGGGAGGGGGTACCCGGACGGCGTCTCGCGCGGCGGGCGCCGCATACGGGCCGGACATCCGGGAAGAAATCAGAGCGGACCGCGCTGTCCGACCGACTCCAGGATAGGTGTCGGCCGGGACGCGCAGGCCCTCGGGCTCTTGCCGCCGGGCGACGCGCTGCCATACTTACGATGCCGTAGGTTACGGAACCGTAGGAAGCACTGCGGGGTTCCCGTGCTCCGGCACCCTCCTCTCCATCCACATACCCCCCAGGGGACGCGTATGACCAGTAGTTCCGACGTGATCGAGAACGCCCCGAAGGCGTCCGGTCAGGCAACCGACCAGGCTCCCCCCGCCACGCTGGGCGGCGAGCGGAAGCGGTCCATCGAGCAGATCGCCCTCCTCCTCTTCATCACCGTCCCGTTCCTCGCGCTGCTGGCGGCGGTGCCGCTGGCCTGGGGCTGGGGTGTGAGCTGGCTGGACCTCGGTCTGCTGGTGTTCTTCTACTTCCTGGGATGCCACGGCATCACGATCGGTTTCCACCGTCACTTCACCCACGGTTCCTTCAAGGCCAAGCGGCCGCTGAAGATCGCGCTGGCGGTCGCCGGCTCCATGGCGGTCGAGGGTCCGCTGGTCCGCTGGGTGGCCGATCACCGCAAGCACCACAAGTTCTCCGACGCGGAGGGCGACCCGCACTCGCCGTGGCGGTTCGGCGAGACGCTCCCGGCCCTGATGAAGGGCCTGTGGTGGGCACACATCGGATGGATGTTCGACGAGGAGCAGACACCGCAGGAGAAGTACGCCCCGGACCTGGTCAAGGACAGGACGCTGCGCGCGATCTCCCGCCAGTTCGTGCTGTGGACGGTCGTGTCGCTGGGCCTCCCGGCGCTGATCGGCGGGCTGGTCACGATGTCCTGGTGGGGCGCGTTCACGGCGTTCTTCTGGGGCTCACTCGTCCGGGTGGCCCTGCTGCACCACGTGACGTGGTCGATCAACTCGATCTGCCACGCGGTGGGCAAGCGCCCCTTCAAGTCGCGCGACCGCTCGGGCAACGTGTGGTGGCTGGCGATCCTGTCCTGCGGCGAGTCCTGGCACAACCTGCACCACGCCGACCCCACCTCCGCGCGGCACGGGGTGATGCGCGGCCAGCTGGACTCCTCCGCACGGCTGATCCGCTGGTTCGAAATGCTCGGCTGGGCGTACGACGTGCGCTGGCCGTCACGCTCGCGTATCGATTCGCGCCGTAACACCGGGGAAGGCGGCTCCCCGCGCGGGAAGGAGCCCGTCAAGGCGGCATGATGGTCGCTGTGGCGACCGACTCGAGCAGCACCCCCAGCAACGACAAGCCGCGGCGAGTGCGTCGCACCCGGATGACCGGTGCCGAGCGCCGCCAGCAGCTGCTGGAGATCGGTCGCACGCTCTTCGCCGCGAAGGGTTTCGAGGGCACGTCGGTGGAGGAGATCGCGGCGAAGGCCGGGGTCTCCAAGCCAGTGGTCTACGAGCACTTCGGCGGCAAGGAGGGGCTGTACGCGGTGGTCGTGGACCGCGAGATGCGCCGTCTGCTGGACATGGTGACCAGCTCTCTCACGGCCGGTCACCCCCGCGAACTGTGCGAACAGGCGGCCTTCGCCCTGCTGGACTACATCGAGGAGTACACGGACGGTTTCCGCATCCTGGTCCGTGACTCCCCCATCCCCCAGTCGACGGGGTCCTTCGCCTCCCTCATCTCGGACATCGCCACCCAGGTGGAGGACATCCTGGGCCGCGAGTTCAAAAGCCGCGGGTTCGACCCCAAGCTGGCTCCGCTGTACGCCCAGGCACTGGTCGGCATGGTCGCCCTGACCGGCCAGTGGTGGCTGGACGTACGCAAGCCGAAGAAGGCCGAGGTGGCCGCGCACCTGGTGAACCTGGCGTGGCACGGCCTGGACGGGCTGGAGGCCAAGCCGCATCTGATAGGGCGCCGCAAGGCCTAGGCGGACCCCCTCTGGAGAGGTGCGAGGAATTCCAGACGGTTGCCCACTGGGTCCTGTGAGTAGAAGCGCTTGTGTCCCGGCAGGGCTGCGTCCCAGGTGACCGGCGCCCCGTGGGCCTCCAGCCGGGCGGCGTACGCGTCGATGTCCGCCACCCGCAGCCCGGGGTGGGCCTTCTTCGCCGCCCGGAAATCCTTCTCGATGCCGACGTGCAGCTGCACGGCACCGGCCTGGAACCAGCATCCGCCGCGCCGTGCGAGCACAGGCGGCTTCGGAATCTCGGTCATGCCGAGGACATCGACGTAGTAGACGCGCAGCCGCTCCTCGCTTCCAGGCGGGGCGGCGAGCTGGACGTGGTCGAGGGCGGTGATCATCACACCTCCTTCCGGGCCACGGCGAACAGGCGCCGGAACGGGAACGGCGTGCCGTGCGGCCCCGTCGGATAGGCCTCGCGCAGGGCGGCCCGGTACTCGGTGAGGAAGCCGTCCCGCGCCTCGGGGTCGTCGGCGAGGGCGGTCAGCACGGGCCGCAGGCCGGTCCCCTTCACCCAGTCCAGGACGGGGTCCTCGCCCTGGAGCAGATGGAGGTACGTCGTCTCCCACACGTCGGCGGTGCAGCCGAGCGAGGTGAGCCGCTCCAGGTAGGTCTCGGGGGTGTGGACGGCGTCGCCGTGGCGCAGGACGCCGGCGAGCCGGTCGCGCCGGTGCGGTGCGCGGGCGAGGTCGCGCATGAGGCGGTGGCTGGGGGCGTCGAAGTTCCCGGGCACCTGGAAGGCGAAGATCCCGGCGGGTTTCAGCCCAGCCACCCAGTCGGCGAACCGGTCGAGGTGTCCCGGCACCCACTGCAGCGTGGCGTTGCTGATGATCAGGTCGCAGGGCTCGTCCGGCGCCCAGGTGCGGGCGTCGGCGTGGGCGAAGCCGATGCGGCCGCCGCCCGGGGTGGGCCCCTCGTGATCGACATGGGCCTTGTCGAGCATCTCGGGCGAGTTGTCGTAGCCGGTGATCCGGGCGGTGGGCCAGCGGGCGGCGAGCAGCGCGGTGACATTGCCGGGCCCGCAGCCCAGGTCGGCGATGCGGGGAGGATCGCCGGGGAGGTCGGGGACGCGGGCGAGGAGGTCGGCGAAGGGGCGGGCGCGGTGGCCGGCGTGACGGAGGTACTGGGCGGGGTCCCAGGTGGGGGCGGTGGGGGCGGGCATGGGTCCTCCAGGTGTCCATGATGGCCGTACGGCACGCACACACAGCGTGACACCCAATTTATCTCGACGTCAAGAAAATCAACATCAAGAGACTCTACGTCGACACAACCACTACACTGATCGCCATGGAGGACGAGGTCGACCGGCTGGTCGCAGCATGGCGCCGGGAGCGCCCGGACCTCGACGTCGAACCGCTCGAGGTGCTCAGCCGCGTGAGCAGACTGGCCCGGCATCTGGACCGGGCACGTCGGCTGGCCTTCTCCGAGCACGGCCTGGAGCCGTGGGAGTTCGACGTCCTGACGGCGCTGCGCCGCGCGGGCACGCCGTACCAGCTCTCGCCGGGACAGCTCCTCACCCAGACGCTGGTCACATCGGGCACGATGACGAACCGCATCGACCGCCTGGCGAAGAAGGGCCTGGTGGAACGCCTCCCCGACCCCAGCGACCGCCGAGGCGTCCTGGTCCGGCTGACGGCCGAGGGCCGGGACCGCGCGGACCAGGCCCTGGCGGGGCTGCTGGAGCAGGAGCGCGCGATCCTCGCGGAGCTCTCCCGCGCCCAGCGCGCCGAACTGGCGGGGCTGCTACGCCAGCTGACCGCCCCGTTCGACAACATCCCCGGCTAGGTCGGCGGGCCCGACTCCGGCACGTCGGGCGAGGGCGACGGCGGCGAGCGTGGAGTGCACGCCCAGCTTGCCCAGCACGTTCTGCATGTGCGTCCGTACCGTGTGCGGCGACAGGAAGAGGCGCTCGGCGACGGCTTTGCGCCCCAGCCCCGCCACCATGCACCGCAGCACTTCCCGCTCACGCGGAGTGAGGGACTCCACCAGCCGCTCGCTCTCCGTGCGGTGCTTGCGCGCGGCGGTCAGTTCCCGCAGCACGCCGGTCAGCAGGGCCGGCGGCAGATGCGTCTCGTCGCGCAGCACGCCCCGGATGACCGTGAGCAGCCGGGACAGCGAGCAGTCCTTGGCGACCCACCCGCAGGCCCCGGCCTGAAGGGCCAGCGCGGCACGGCGCGGGTCGTCCTTCTCGGCGAGCACGACGATCCGTACGTTCGGCTGCGCGGACCGCACGCCCGTGACGAGGGAGATCCCGTCGACGAGCCCGTCCTCGTTGCCCTCCTGCACCGGGACGGCCGGGCGGGCGCCCGGCACCTTGCCGCCCAGATCGGCGTCGACGAGCAGCACATCGAACCGCCGCCCCTCGGCGACCGCCCGCTCCAGGCTGCGCAGCGCGGCGGGGCCGCTGCCGGCCGCGGAGACCTCGACATCGGGCTCGGCGGCCAAGGCCGCCGCGAGTGACTCGGCGAAGATGCGATGGTCGTCGACGACCAGGACTCGGATGCGAACCACGTAACCCCCTTCCCCAGGCTCCTGAAGAGCAGGGGATACCCCATCGTCGGAAGACGGCACCGCGCGGGTACGACACCGAGGTGCTCGGATCTGCTGCATCTGTCCGTCCGTCCTCGCAGCAGCCCGGCCGGGTCGCCGCAGCCGCACGGCCGCCGCCGTGCAGAAACCGCTCCCCCCACCCCGGGTGTCGCACCCGGCTGTCTCGCCCCCTGATCGGCACCGGCCCCCACCGGTGCTGTTCATCAGAGTACGGGCGGGGGCCCGGAGCGGAAGGTTATTTGCAGAACTGACTGTCCTGCGCGTTTATGGTGTGCCGCATGTTCCGTCTTGAGACAGAAGTCGACAAGGCCCGACGTGATCTGCTCCGTACGCGCCTGCGGGAAACGAACACGGCCGCCTCTCCGGTGCTGCGCGCCCTGCGCGGAACGCCGGACGAAAGGGACGTCCCGTTGCACGTGTGGGCTGTGAACGACACGGACGACGGCCTGGCGGGCGGCCTCGTCGGCTACACGTGGGCGACCTGGCTCCACGTCACCTACCTGTGGGTCGACGAACGCCACCGGGGCCGGGGCCTGGGGGCGCGGTTGCTTTCGGAGGCCGAACGCCTCGCCGCCCGCGACCGCGGCTGCCGCGCGGCCCGCCTGGAGACCTGGGACTTCCAGGCCCCGCGCTTCTACGAGAAGCAGGGGTACGAGGTGGTGTGCGTGGTGCCGGACTATCCGCCGGGGATCACGGAGTACACGCTGACGAAGCGGCTGGGCTGAAGCCCTCGTTGCCGTCGCGTGCCGGCTCACGGATAGCGTTGGTTCGCTTGACCGTCCCCCCACCTCAACGGGAGAACACTGTGAACGACGGGGCGTCGTCCGACAAGATCGCCGGTGCGGATTCGGCCGATTCGCCCTCGGCTTCGCCGTCGGTGTCCGCGACGGCGGACGGCTACTGCGTCGACGAGAGCAAGGCTGACCTCAAGAACCGCGAGACGAACAAGCTGCAGGGCACGTCGCCGGGAGAGGAGCGGGCGCCCTTCCCACGGCGGGAGGGGCGCCAGGCCGGTGTGTCAGCGCAGGCGGCGTGCCCCCGCTGACGGCACCGCCTCGAAGACGCGGGGTGTCGTGAAGCCCGCCGCGGCGAAGGCTTCCTGGACGGCCTTGGTGATCGGGTCCACGTCCGGCTCCTCCGCCAGGACGATCGCCGAGCCGCCGAAGCCGCCGCCGGTCATGCGGGCGCCCAGGGCGCCGGAGGCGAGGGCCGTGTCGACGACCAGGTCCAGTTCGGGGCAGGAGATGCGGAAGTCGTCCCGGAGGGAGGCGTGGCCCTCGACCAGGACCGGGCCGATCGCGCGGGTCTGGCCCGACTCCAGCAGGGACACCACCCGTTCGACGCGCTCGTTCTCCGTGACGATGTGGCGGACCAGGCGGCGGACCTCCTCCTCGTCGCCGAGGCGGGCCAGGGCCGCGTCGAGGCCGGCGTAGGGGATGTCCCGCAGGGCGTCGACGCCGAGCAGGGCCGCGCCCTTCTCGCAGCCCGCGCGGCGCTTGCCGTACTCGCCCTCGCTGTGGGAGTGCTTGACCTGCGTGTCGACCACGAGCAGGCGCATGCCCTCGGCCGTCAGGTCGAAGGGGATCTGGCGCTGGGAGAGGTCGCGGGTGTCGAGGAACAGGGCGTGGCCCGCCTCGCAGCACGCCGACGCGGTCTGGTCCATGATGCCGACCGGGGCGCCCACGTAGACGTTCTCCGCGCGCTGGCACAGGCGGGCCAGTTGCCAGCCCCGCAGGCCGAGGGCGAAGAGGTCGTTGAGGGCCAGCGCCACGGCCACTTCCAGCGCCGCCGACGACGACAGGCCCGCGCCCGAGGGGACCGTGGAGGACAGGTGGATGTCCGCGCCCGTCACCGCGTGGCCGGCCTCGCGCAGCGCCCACACCACGCCCGCCGGGTACGCCGTCCAGTTCTTGTCCGACTCGGGGGACAGGTCGTCCAGGCGGAGTTCGGTGACTCCGCCCCCGACGTCCGCCGAGTGCAGGCGGAGCACGCCGTCCTCGCGGCGTGCGACCGCCGCCACCGCCTGGTGCGGCAGGGCGAACGGCATGACGAAGCCGTCGTTGTAGTCGGTGTGCTCACCGATGAGGTTGACGCGGCCCGGTGCCGCCCAGACTCCGTGCGGCCCGGCGCCGTACAGCTCCGTGAACCGCTCGGCGACCGCTCCGGCGGCCTCGTCGGCAACAGCCTCGCTCATCCCTGACCCCTGACCCTTCGTTCCGTACTAGTTGCCGCGCCGCTGCGCGAAGTCCCAGGCGTCCGCGACGATGCCGTCGAGGTCCGCGCGGGACGGGTTCCAGCCCAGTTTCTCGCGGGCCGTGGCGGCCGACGCCACCAGGACCGCCGGGTCGCCGCCCCGGCGGGGGGCGACCACTTCCGGGATCGGGTGGCCGGTCACCCGGCGGACCGTCTCGATGACCTCGCGGACGGAGAAGCCGTTGCCGTTGCCGAGGTTGCAGATGAGGTGCTCGCCGGGGGCGGCGGCCCGCAGCGCCAGCAGGTGGGCCTCGGCCAGGTCCGCGACGTGGATGTAGTCGCGCACGCAGGTGCCGTCCGGCGTCGGGTAGTCGTCGCCGAAGACGGAGATCGCCTCGCGCCTGCCCTGCGCGACCTGGAGGACGAGCGGGATCAGGTGGGACTCGGGGTCGTGGCGCTCGCCGTACTCGCCGTACGCCCCGGCCACGTTGAAGTAGCGCAGCGAGACCGCGCCCAGGCCGTGGGCGGCCGCCTCGCCGGTGATCATGTGGTCGACGGCGAGCTTCGAGGCGCCGTACGGGTTGGTCGGGGAGGTGGGCGCCGACTCGACGATCGGGACCTGGTCCGGCTCGCCGTACGTCGCCGCCGTGGAGGAGAAGACGAGCTTGCGGACGCCCGCCTCGCGCATCGCCGCGAGCAGTGCCATGGTGCCGCCGACGTTGTTGTCCCAGTACTTCTCCGGCTTCACGACCGACTCGCCGACCTGCGAGAACGCGGCGAAGTGCAGGACGCCGTCGAAGGAGGGGTCCAGCCACTTGGCGGCGTCGCGGATGTCGCCCTCCACGAAGGAGGCGCCCGCCGGGACGCCCTCGCGGAAGCCCGTGGAGAGGTTGTCGAGGACGACGACCTCGTGACCGGCTTCCAGCAGGTGCTGGGCGACCACGCCGCCGACGTAACCCGCGCCGCCCGTCACCAGGTACTTCCCGCTCATGAACTCGCTACCTCTCGCAGTCGCTCGGCCGCGCGCTCCGGCGGCACGTCGTTGATGAACACGTTCATGCCGGACTCGGAACCCGCGAGGAACTTCAGCTTGCCGGAAGTGCGGCGGATGGTGAAAAGCTCGAGGTGGAGCGCGAAGTCCTCGCGCACGACCCCGTCGAACTCCTCCAGCGCGCCGAACGGGGCCTGGTGCCAGGCCGCGATGTACGGCGTCGGAGGCTCGCCCTCACCGAAGATCCGGTCCAAGCGCCTCAAGAGTTCCAGATACACCTTGGGGAACTCTGTGCGCGCGGCCTCGTCCAGCCCGAGCAGGTCGGGCACGCGGCGCTTGGGGTAGAGGTGGACCTCGTACGGCCAGTGCGCCGCGTACGGCACGAAGGCCACCCAGTGGTCGCCCTCCAGGACGACCCGCTCCTCGGCGAGTTCCCGCTCCAGGACGGCGTCGAAGAGGTTCTCCCCGCCCGTCATCTCCTTGTGGGCCGCGACGGAACGCAGCATCAGGGCGGTGCGCGGGGTGGTGAAGGGGTAGGCGTAGATCTGTCCGTGCGGGTGCTGGAGGGTCACGCCGATCTCGGCACCCCGGTTCTCGAAGCAGAACACCTGCTCGACGGAGGGGAGATGGGACAGCTCCGCCGTACGGTCCGTCCACGCCTCCAGCACCAGGCCGGCCTGCTCCTCGCTCAGGCTCGCGAAGGACGCGTTGTGGTCGGACGTGAAGCAGACGACCTCGCAGCGGCCGGAGTCACCGGCCAGCGAGGGGAAGCGGTTCTCGAACACGACGACGTCGTACGACGAGTCCGGGATCTCGCTGAGCCGGTCGCCCTCGGAGGGGCACAGGGGGCACTCGTCGGCCGGGGGATGGTAGGTGCGGCCCTGGCGGTGCGAGGCGACGGCGACCGAGTCGCCGAGCAGGGGGTCGCGGCGGATCTCGGACGTGGTGACGGTGCGGTCCAGCGGGCGGCGGTCGGCCGCGTCCCGCACGGTGTCGTCACGCAGGTCGTAGTAGATGAGCTCGCGACCGTCGGCCAGCCGGGTCGAGGTCTTCTTCACGCCGGACTCCTCATCCTTCAAACATAACCAAACATATAAAAACACGGCTCTCCCCAATCGTCAACATCACAATCAAACAAAGAGCATCAACAGACGTGTTCAATATCTGAAGACCGAGGCGTAGATTCCGCGAGGTATCGGTTCACGCAACGAAGCGAGGGCTCATGCATCCCCCCACGCATCCCCCCGTCCACCTGGCAGCCGAGCTGCGACTCCCCACGAACTGGCTCGACTACACGATCCTCGGCATCTACTTCGTCGTCGTCCTCGGCATCGGCTTCGCCGCCCGCCGCTCGGTGAAGACCAGCCTCGACTTCTTCCTCTCCGGCCGTTCCCTGCCCGCCTGGGTCACCGGCCTCGCCTTCATAGCCGCCAACCTGGGTGCCACCGAGATCCTCGGCATGGCCGCCAACAGCGCGCAGTACGGCGTCTACACCACGCACTGGTACTGGATCGGCGCCATCCCGGCCATGGTCTTCCTCGGCCTGGTGATGATGCCCTTCTACTACGGCTCCAAGGTCCGCTCCGTGCCGGAGTTCCTGCTGCTGCGCTTCGACAGGGCGGCGCACCTGCTCAGCTCGGTGCTCTTCGCCTTCGCCGCCATCCTCATCGCCGGCGTCAACCTCTACGCCATGGCCATCGTCGTCGAGGCGCTGCTGGGCTGGCCGGAGTGGGTGGCGATCGTGGTCGCCGGATTCTTCGTCCTGGCGTACATCACCCTCGGCGGCCTGTCCTCGGCGATCTACAACGAGGTCCTGCAGTTCTTCGTCATCCTCGCCGCGCTCATCCCCATCACCGCCCTCGGCCTGAAGAAGGTGGGCGGCTGGGACGGCCTGTCCGACTCCCTCACGAAGTCCCACGGCGCCGACTTCATGACCTCCTGGGGCGGCACGGGCATCGGCAGCGCCAATCCGCTGGGCGCGAACTGGCTGACGATCGTCCTGGGCCTGGGCTTCGTGCTCTCCTTCGGCTACTGGACGACGAACTTCGCGGAGGTCCAGCGCGCCCTGTCGGCGAAGAACCTCTCGGCGGCCCAGCGCACGCCGCTCATCGCCGCGTTCCCGAAGATCTTCATCGTCTTCCTGGTGATGATCCCGGGTCTGGTCGCCGCGGTGCTGGTCCCGAAGATCGGTACGCCAGGCTCCGACCTGCAGTACAACGACGCGATCCCCTACCTGATGGAGCAGCTGCTCCCGAACGGGGTGCTGGGCATCGCCGTGACCGGTCTCCTCGCGGCCTTCATGGCGGGCATGGCGGCGAACGTGTCGTCGTTCAACACGGTGTTCACGACGGACATCTGGGCGAAGTACGTGGTGAAGGGGCGGGAGGACGCGTACTACGTGCGCTTCGGCCGGCTCATCACCGCGATCGGTGTCCTGGCCTCCATCGGCACGGCGTTCCTGGCGTCGTCCTTCTCCAACATCATGAGCTACCTCCAGACGCTGTTCTCCTTCTTCAACGTGCCGATGTTCGTCGTCTTCATCATCGGCATGTTCTGGAGGCGGACGTCGATGAAGTCGGGCTTCTGGGGTCTGCTCGCCGGCACCACGGCCGCGATGGTCAACTACTTCGTCCTCTACAAGCAGGGCATCGTCGACATCCCCTCCGACCAGGGCGCCAACTTCGTCTCGGCGATCGCGGGGTTCGTCGCGGGCGCGGTCGTCATGGTGGCGGTGTCGCTCTTCACCGCGCCGAAGCCGGTCGAGGAGCTCCAGGGGCTGGTCTACGGCACGACCTCGCCGGGCATGGCGGAGCCGCCGGCGCCCGGGGACGAGGCCTGGTACCGCAGGCCGGCGCTGCTGGGCTGGGGCGCGGTCGTGCTGGCCGCGGCCTGCTACATCCCGTTCTCGTTCTGACCGAGGGAGGATTGACAGATGTCCGAGTTCTACTCCGAGAAGGACGTGCAGCGGGAAGTCACCGAGTTGCAGGGCAAGTCGGCGACGGCAGCGCGGCTGTTCGACATCCGGCGGATCATCGGTGGGCTGTTCGTGGTCTACGGCGTGATCGTCACGATCGCGGGGTTCACGGTGTCCGATGCCGACCTCGACAAGGCGGAGGGTGTGAACATCAACCTGTGGACCGGGCTGGGAATGCTCGCGCTGGGGGTGTTCTTCCTGGTCTGGCTGAAGCTGCGGCCTGTGGCGCCCGTTCCGCCGGATGCCGTGCCGGGGGATGAACCGAGGGAGTGACCGCGGGCGCCCGGTGGCCCTGGGCCCGGCCCTCGGCGGGTGAGTCGTCGAGCGGACCACCGGGCGCTTGCACGATCAACTCATGGATGGCTACGAGCGCTTCGAAGGGTGGGTCCTGGCGAGACGGAATCGAGTTGAGGGGCGTCCCGAGCGCCGGCACGTCGGTCAAGCCTCCGGTCCCGCCCCCGGATCCGGCGTCACCGTCCGCCGCAGTGACCCCGCGCGGTCCAGCAACCCCGTTCGTGCCGCCAGGGCCGCTGCCTCCAGGCGGGAGCCGACGCCCAGTTTCATCAGGACTCGCTGGACGTGCGTGCGGGCCGTGGAGGGGGCGATGCCCATGCCCGCCGCGATCAGGCGGGTGTCCTCGCCGTCGGCGACGCGGACCAGGACCTCGACCTCCCGTGGCGTGAGCATCGACAGCAACCGCTGCCCCTCGTCGTCCGGTTGGGCCGCCGGGTTGAGCAACTCGCTGAACGCCCCCTGCAGCAGTTGCGGCGCCACCGCCGCCTCCCCCGCCCTGGCCTTCATGATCGCCCGCTCGACACCCTCTATGCGCTCATCGTGCCGTACGTAGCCGGAAGCGCCCGCGGCGAAGGCTGCCGCGATGCCCCGCGGGCTGGGCACCGGTCCCAGGACCAGGACCGCGACCTGCGGACGCTCCCGCTTGATCCGCACCACCGGGTCGAAGATCCCCGGCTCCGCCGGAGTGGCCGTCCCCAGCAGGCACACCTCCGGCGCCCGCGTGATCACCAGCTCCGCCGCCCCCGCGGCCGGCGCCGCCGCGGCCAGCACCCGGTGCCCCCGCAGCTTCAGCGCCGAAGCCAGCGCCTCCGCCAGCAGTCGGTGGTCGTCGACCACCATGAGCCGCACTCCCATCGAGCAACCCCCCAGTCACCCCGGTCCCCCCAGATGGAAGCCCCCCGGCTCCCCCGCCTTCATGCCCCCGGAAGCTACACGCTTGTTCGACGTTGCGCTCCCCCTACCGGCGATAATCGCCCCGATCGCCGAAGGTCCCGCATTCCATGTTGACCGAACCGAACGCGAACGGTCCCGCCCCTGAACAGGGACGGGACCGTACCGGCACTCAGTCGGTCACCCAGCGGGCACCGATCGATCAGCTCGTACCGAAGCCGACCGCCAGGTACTCCTTCTCACTCGTACTGCTGGTCCGCTTGCTGGCGTACACCTTGGACATGAACAGGTGCCCGTCGCCGTACAGCAACTCGGAGTACTCCGGCGACATGGCGGTCTCCACGTCCCGCACCGAGTCCGTCGCCGGGTTCTCCAGCAGCTTCGTCTGCTTGAAGCTGCCCCCGTCGATGCTCACGATCTGGCCGCCCTTGTCGTACGGCGGCCGCTTGTACGCGATCAGGTTGCCGCCGTCCATGCGCAGCGGCGAGATCGTGTAGCCGTCGCCCGCGTCGGCCCGCTGCCCGGTCTGCTTGCCGGTGGAGAGGTCGAAGGCGACGATCTCGTTGGTCTGGCTGTACTCGCCGGTGCCGTCGTGCTCCTCGGTCGGCAGGTACAGCCGGTCGTTGCCGACGGCCAGCTGGTTGCAGTACTCGATGCGGGTGACGCCCTCGCAGCGGGCCGCGAACTGCTCGCCCGGCGCGGAGATGCGCGTACGCAGCTTGCCGGTCTTGTTGTCGATGGAGAAGAAGTCGGAGATGCCGCTGCCGTCGCCCGCGGAGTCGCCGACGTCGGCGGCCACGACGAGCGGGTTGGTCGACACGATGCTCGCGTACTCGATGCCCTGGGCCATCTTGTACTCCGAGATCACCTTGCCCGACTTGGGGTCGATGGTCTGGATGTGCAGCTGCCGCCGCTCGTACGTGCCGCACTTGCGCACCGCGACCAGCTTCTCGCCGCCGCCGTACCCGGCGTCGTAGCAGGAGTCGGTCGGCTTCGGGCTCCACAGGAGCTTGCCGGAGAGGTCGAAGGCGGCGCCGCCGCTGGTGCTGCCGACGGCGACGGTGTTGCCGCTGATCGTGACGTTGTCGAAGCTGATCAGCTGGTCACCGGTCTTGACGGTCTTGGTCCACAGCTCCTTGCCGGCGTCGAGGTCGATCAGGGCGAGCTGGCTGCACCCGTGCGACGGGTCGGCCTTGGTCGGCATCGCGGGCTGGTAGAGGACCGCCGTCTTGTTGTCGTCCGTGACGTGGCGGCTGGCCTGGCAGACCGGGCCGTCCAGCGGGATCGTCCACTGCTTGGCGCCCTTGTCGCGGTCGTAGCCGACGATCTCGGCGACGCCGCTCTTGGCGTACGTCTTGTCGGTGAGCCACGAGCCGGAGACGACGACCGTGCTGTCGTTCTTCACCTCGGGCATCGGCACCTGGAAGAGGACCTTGGCGCCGGTGTCGGCGGGGGCCTTCTCCTTGCCGCCGGAGGTGGTGCCGCCGTTGTCGTCGTCCGTGCCACCGGTGGTGCCGCCGGAGCTGGCGGTGTCGTCCTTCTTGCCGTCGTCCTTGGACGAGGAGTACCAGACTCCGCCGCCGACGATCAGGGCGATCGCCACGACCGCGGCGACGATGATGGCCACCTGCGCGTTGAACTTCCGGCCCCCGCCCGGCTGTCCGGGCTGCGGCTGGAGCGGCATGGTCGGCTGCTGATAGCCGTAACCGGGCTGCCCGTATCCCGGCTGGCCCGGCTGCCCGTAAGGCGCCTGCGGAGGCTGGCCGGGATAGCCGTAGCCGGGCGGCGCCTGCGGAGGCTGGGGCGCCTGGGGAGCCCCCTGCGGATAGCCGTATCCGGGCTGCGGCTGCTGCGCGGGCGGCGGGGGCGGCGTCTGCGGAGCCTGCGGAGCCTGCGGAGCCTGCGGAGCCTGCGGAGCCTGCGGAGCCTGCGGAGCCTGCGGGTAGCCGTACCCCGGCTGCGGGGGCTGGTCCTGGGGCGGCCCGAAGCCGCCCTGGGGCGGGGGCTGCTGGGGCGGCGGAGGCGGTGGCTGGGTCATGGCGTGAGTACCTCGGGGAAGGGGACGGACGACGAAGGCGAAGGCAGAAGCGAGAGGGGAAGCGTCACTTGCCGTAGGCGAGCATCAACTTCTCCTTCGTGTCGTCGTTTCCGCTCAGCCGGGTGGTCGAGATGTAGAAACGCCCGTCGACCCAGTCGGTGTCCTTGGAGAAGAAGCCGTTCTCGATGTCCGCCGCGGCCTGCGGGTTCTGGAGCAGCTTGACCGGCTTGTGGCCGCTGCCGCCGGTCGGGATGGACACGACCTGGCCGCCCGCGTCGTACGACGGCTGCACATAGGCGATGAGCTTGCCGCCCTCGACCTTCATCGGCAGCATCGACTCGTCGGCCGGGGACTTCACCCGCCACTTCTCCTTGCCGTCGGCGAGGTTGACCGCGACGATCTCGTTGGCGCCGCTGCTCGCCTCCGTCGGGAGGTAGAGCGTGGTGTCGTCGACGGCGACGCCCTGGCAGCCCTGGAGGTCGCGCTCGAGGATGGCCCAGCCGCACTCGGGGGCGAAGTCCTCGTCGAAGCCGACCTGCGAGCGGAACTTGCCGCCGGAGGTGAAGGTGGAGATGTTCCAGGCCTTCTTGTCCTCGTTGGTGCTGTAGACGACCAGCGGGCTCACCGAGTAGGTGCGAGCGACCCGCCAGCCCTTGTCGAACGGCTGGGTCCACTTGGCGTCGCCGGTGCGCGGGTCGAGCTCCTGCACCTCGTCGTGCTCCTTCGAGGTGCCGGCCCCGCAGGAGGAGACGGCGATCAGCTTCTCGCCGCCGGCGAAGGCGGAGGGGAAGCAGGAGGCGCCGTACTTCTTCTTGTCGAACAGCTTGTCGCCGTTGGTGACGTCGTAGGCCGTGCCGGACTGGGAGCGGCCCACCATCAGCGTCTTTCCGGTGATGGACAGTTCGACGGAGAGCGTGGAGTCGAACAGGGCGCCGTCGCCGACCTCCTCCTTCCAGCCCTTGGCTCCGGTGTTGAGGTCGATCTCCTGGAGCTGGTTGCACTTGGCGCGGTCGCTGCTGCCGCTCATGTACGCGACGACGATCTTGTCGTCGGACGTCTTCTGCGGGGTCGTCGCGCAGATCTTCTGCGGGAAGGTGATGGCGTCCCAGGTGGGCTTGCCGTCACCGACGTTGTAGGCGAAGAGCTGCTTGTACGCCGCCTTCACCGCGGTCTTGTCGGTGATCCACATGCCCTGGGCGTCGGCGCCGGAACCGGGCGCGTCGGGCGCCTCCTTGTACCAGAGGACCTTCGCCTCGCCGGCCTGGCGGCCCTCGTTGAGGTTCTCCGGGTCCTCGCCGCCGTCGCCGCCGCCGTCACCGGGGTTGACCGGGGCGGAGGAGTTGGGCTTGCCGTCGTCCGTCGGCTGGGCGACCGGCTTCTTCCCGCGCTTGCCGTCGTCGCCGCCGGTGACCGCCCACACGGTGGCGCCGACCACCAGCAGCGCGGCCACGGCCGCGCCGATGATCAGGGCGGGCTTGCCCTTGAAGGGGTTGCCCGAGCCGCCCCCGGGCGGGGTGCCGGGCGCGCCGGGGTACTGCGGCTGCTGCGGGTAGCCGTAGCCGGGCTGGCCGTACGGGCCCGGCTGCTGCGGCTGGCCGTAGGGGCCGGAGTTGTAGGGTCCCGGCTGCCCGTACGGCCCGGGCTGCTGCGGGGGCTGCTGGGGATAGCCGTATCCGGGCTGCGGCGGCCCCTGCGGGGGCGGCGGCGTCTGGGGCGGTCCCTGGGGCGGCGGCGGGGTCTGCGGTGCCCCGAAGCCACCGCCCTGCGGCGGCTGGTTCTGCGGTGCTCCGAAGCCACCGTGCGGTGGCTGACTGGGCGGCTGAGTCATCAGCGGCTCCCCCGTTCGATCACTGATTTTTAGCCACGCCCTGAGGTACGCGATGTGCTCAGAGTCGCTTCATAAAGTTCTAAGACGGCTCTTTCTATCACTCCGTTCCGACAGCGCACCGGGCCGTATCACCCCCTGTTCCCAAGGGAGGACCGCCCCGTGATGCCGTCGTTATGCGCCTTCACGCACCCTTCACGCATCCTCGGCGAGTTCCAGCCAGCGCATCTCCAGCTCCTCGCGCTGACCGGCCAACGCGCGCAGTTCCGCGTCGAGTTCGGCCACCTTCGAGAAGTCCGTGGCGTTTTCGGCGAGCTGGGCGTGGAGCTTGGTCTCCCTCTCGGAGACCTTGTCGAGCTGCCGCTCGACCTTCTGGAGTTCCTTCTTGGCGGCGCGCTGGTCGGCGGCGCTCTTCTCCGGGGCGGCGGTCCGCGGCGCCGCGGCGGGCGTCGCGGCGGCAGCGGCCTCCTCCATGCGCTGCCGCCGCTCCAGGTACTCGTCGATACCGCGCGGCAGCATCCGCAGGGTGCCGTCGCCGAGCAGGGCGAACACCCGGTCGGTGGTGCGCTCGATGAAGAACCGGTCGTGGGAGATGACGATCATCGAGCCGGGCCAGCCGTCGAGCACGTCCTCCAGCTGTGTCAGCGTCTCGATGTCGAGGTCGTTGGTGGGCTCGTCGAGGAAGAGGACGTTGGGCTCGTCCATCAGGAGCCGCAGCAGCTGGAGCCGCCGCCGCTCACCGCCGGACAGGTCGCCGACCGGCGTCCACTGCTTCTCCTTGGTGAAGCCGAACGTCTCGCACAGCTGACCGGCCGTCATCTCGCGCCCCTTGCCCAGGTCGACGCGCTCGCGCACCTGCTGCACGGCCTCCAGCACGCGCGTGGCCGGGTCGAGTTCGGCGACCTCCTGGGAGAGGTAGGCCAGCTTCACCGTCTTGCCGACGCGGATGCGCCCGCCCACGGGCTGGGCCTCGCCGTCGCTCCGGGCCGCCTCGGCCATGGCCCGCAGCAGGGACGTCTTCCCGGCGCCGTTGACACCGACGAGACCGATCCGGTCGCCGGGCCCGAGCTGCCAGGTGACGTGCTTGAGGAGGACCTTGGGACCGGCCTGGACGGTGATGTCCTCCAGGTCGAAGACGGTCTTGCCGAGCCGCGTGGAGGCGAACCGCATCAGTTCGCTGCTGTCCCGGGGCGGCGGTACGTCCTTGATGAGCTCGTTGGCGGCCTCGACGCGGAAGCGCGGCTTGGACGTACGGGCGGGCGCCCCGCGGCGCAGCCAGGCCAGCTCCTTGCGGACGAGGTTCTGCCGCTTGACCTCCTCGGTGGCGGCGATGCGCTCGCGCTCGGCCCGGGCGAAGACGTAGTCGGAGTAGCCGCCCTCGTACTCGTAGACGTCACCGCGCTGGACGTCCCACATGCGTGTGCAGACCTGGTCCAGGAACCAGCGGTCGTGGGTGACGCAGACGAGCGCGGACCGGCGGCTTTGGAGGTGCCGGGCGAGCCAGGCGATGCCCTCGACGTCGAGGTGGTTGGTGGGCTCGTCGAGGACGAGCAGGTCCTGCTCCTCGATGAGCAGCTTGGCGAGCGCGATGCGGCGCCGCTCACCGCCGGACAGCGGCCCGATGACCGTGTCGAGCCCCTTGGGGAACCCCGGCAGGTCGAGCCCACCGAACAGGCCGGTCAGCACGTCCCTGACCTTGGCGACGCCCGCCCACTCGTGGTCGGCCATGTCGCCGATGACCTCGTGGCGGACGGTGGCCTCGGGGTCGAGGGAGTCGTGCTGCGTGAGCACGCCGATGCGCAGTCCGCCCGAGTGCGTGACGCGCCCGGTGTCGGCCTGCTCCAGCCTGGCGAGCATGCGGATCAGCGTGGTCTTGCCGTCGCCGTTGCGGCCCACGACGCCGATGCGGTCCCCTTCGGAGACGCCGAGGGAGACGCCGTCGAGCAGGGCGCGGGTGCCGTACACCTTGCTGACGTTCTCGACATTGACCAGGTTGACGGCCATTTCTCTCCTGACAAGGGGGATGGATCGACCCTCCAGGGTAGTCGGGCGCGGCGGTGCTCCGTCCGGGGTCGTCAGGAGCCCCCGGCGGCCTCCTGGCGGCGCTGGTAGCGCCAGACGTCCAGCAGCCTCTCGTCGAACGGCAGCTCCGCGTCGACGGGGCCGATCCGGTGCTGGGCCTCCACACAGCGCGGATCGTCGCGCCAGGCCAGGCCGGACACGGCGCAGATGCGGACCGGCTGCCGCTCGTCATGGGTGAGCGCGACCAGCGCGTCCCCGGCCTCGGGCTCGCTTCCCCGGTAGTGCGCGAGCCAGCGGCAGGCCGCCTCGCGTACGCCGGGGTACGCGTCGCGGGCCAGGGTGAGCACGGCGGTGAGGCTCTCGGGGCGGGCCTGGGACCGGCCGTCCTCGGAGTGCCCCAGGGCGTCCGTCACCAGGGCGCGCACCCGGGGATCGGGGTGGGCGAGGTGCGACAGGCCGACCGCCTCGATCTCCGGGGCGCTGTCGTGGGTCATCGCGTTCAGGAGGGCGGCCAGCACCTCCGGGTCCTCCTCCTGTTCGGCCCAGGGCACGAGCTCCCTGCCCCGGTCCCGGAAGGGGTCGCGCCCCGTGACGAAGTCCCCGAGGATCAGGAACAGCATGATGTCGGCGGCGAGCAGGCGGTGGCGCCGGTCGGGGTGGTTGAGCAGGTCCCTGGTCCACTGCCAGGTCTCCTCGTCCAGCCGGCGGCCGAGCGTGAACACCACGATCAACCAGCCGACGTGGTTCCGGTCGGGGTGGGCGAGGGCCCGGTCCACCAGCTCGTCGAAGGGTGTACGGATCCCGTAGCGCTCCTCCGTGGAGGTGAGCACCGCCCGGTGCTCGTCGCGCACGGTCGTCCCGCCGAGCGTGAGCTGCTCGGACCACCAACCGACCTCGTCGTCCTCGACCCGGATCCGCGTCACCGGCCCGGTGTGGCCGGTGACGCGGCGCAGTTCGGCCTCCGTGCCCGCCTCGGCCCATCGCCGGGCCCGGGCCAGCAGTTCGGCGCGCGCCGGTGCCGGGAGCGGGATCCGGCTGGTGGCGAGCGCGTGGGTCAGCAGGTGGGACCCGCCGTCCACCGACCGCGTCAGCGGGGTGCTCCCGTCGGGCAGCCGGCGCAGGGGGTCGGCGCCGGCCTGGAGCAGCGCCTCGGCGACGGGCCGGTCGTACGCCGCCACGGCCAGGCACAGGACCGGGAGGCCGTCCTCGAGGGTGTCGGGCTCGGCGCCGGACTCCAGCAGCGCCGTGACCTCGTCCACGTCACCGCGCCGTACGGCCGCGACCAGTTCCCGCACGCTTGTACCCCCATTTTTGAAACGACTGGGGGAGCCTAGGGCCCGGCCGCGGCCGGGGCACGTGATTAACTCCCGGTGATGGTCGCCCCGGGTGCCGGGCCCGACGCCGTGCGCACCGTCCGGCACGTCCCGGACGCCAGCAGGGCCTGCGCCACCGCGGCGGCCGACTCCGGGTCGCGGACCAGGAACGCGGTGGTCGGGCCGGAGCCCGAGACGAGAGCCGCGAGGGCGCCGGCGGCGCGGCCGGTGGCCAGGGTGCCGGCGAGTTCCGGGAAGAGGGAGAGCGCGGCGGGCTGGAGGTCGTTGGAGACGGCGGCGGCGAGCTCGTCCGGGTCCCCCTTCGCCAGGGCGGCGAGGAGTTCCTCGGAGGCGACGGGCTCGGGGATGTCCGTGCCCTCGCCGAGCCGGTCGAACTCCCGGAAGACGGCCGGGGTGGACAGGCCGCGGGCGGCCATCGCGAACACCCAGTGGAAGGTGCCGCCGACCTCCAGGGGCGTCAGCTGCTCGCCCCGTCCGATGCCCAGGGCGGCCCCGCCGACCAGGCTGAACGGCACGTCGCTGCCCAACTCGGCGCAGATGTCGAGCAGTTCGTCCCGGGAGGCGCCGGTCTGCCACAGCGCGTCGCAGGCGAGAAGCGCGCCGGCGCCGTCCGCGCTGCCGCCCGCCATGCCGCCGGCGACGGGGATGTCCTTGGCGATGTGGATGTGGACGCCGGGCGTCCGGCCGTACCGCCCGGCGAGCGCCTCGGCCGCCCGCGCGGCCAGGTTCGTGCGGTCCAGAGGGACCTGGCCGGCGTCCGGGCCCTCGCAGGTGAGGCGGAGTTCGTCGGCCGGGGTGACGGTGACCTCGTCGTAGAGGCCGACGGCGAGGAAGACGTTGGCCAGGGGATGGAAGCCGTCCGGGCGGGCGGGGCCGACCGCCAGCTGGACGTTGACCTTGGCAGGGACCCGGACCGTCACGCTCACGCGGACTCCTCCTCCTGATGCTGGTTCTGCTTGTGCTCGGCGATCCGCGCGAACTCCTCCACGGTCAGCGACTCGCCCCGCGCCTGCGGGGAGACCCCGGCGGCGACCAGGGCCGCCTCCGCTGCGGCGGCGGACCCGGCCCAGCCGGCGAGCGCGGCCCGCAGCGTCTTGCGGCGCTGGGCGAAGGCGGCGTCGACGACGGCGAACACCTCGCGCCGCGAAGCCGTCGTCTTCGGCGGCTCGGTCCGGCGGACGAGGGAGACCAGGCCACTGTCGACGTTCGGCGCCGGCCAGAAGACGCTGCGTCCGATGGCGCCGGCCCGCTTGACCTCCGCGTACCAGTTGGCCTTGACCGACGGGACGCCGTACACCTTCGAGCCGGGCGGTGCGGCGAGGCGGTCGGCGACCTCCGACTGGACCATGACGAGGGTGCGTTCGATGCTCGGGAAGGTGTCGAGCATGTGCAGCAGCACCGGGACGGCCACGTTGTAGGGGAGGTTGGCGACCAGCGCGGTCGGGGCGGGGCCGGGCAGCTCCGTGACGTGCATCGCGTCGGAGTGGACCAGGGCGAAGCGGCCGGCGCGGGCGGGCATGCGGGCCGCGATCGTCGCGGGCAGGGCGGCGGCGAGCACGTCGTCGACCTCGACGGCCGTGACGCGGTCGGCGACCTCCAGCAGGGCGAGCGTCAGCGACCCGAGGCCCGGGCCGACCTCGACGACCACGTCGTCGGGGCGGACCTGTGCGGTGCGGACGATGCGGCGGACGGTGTTCGCGTCGATCACGAAGTTCTGGCCGCGTTGTTTGGTGGGGCGTACGCCGAGGGCGGTCGCCAGTTCGCGGATGTCGGCGGGGCCGAGGAGGGCGTCGGGGGCGGGGCTGGTCACGGGGACAAGGGTACGGGGGGTTCGGGAGCCGGTTTCACGACTGCCCGCAGCCAGGGCCCTAACGCAAGCGGTCCCCGCAGTGGGGCCACGGGCTGGCTCCTCTCCGGACGTACAGCTTCTTCGCGCGGTACGTCTGTTCCGCCGCCGGGGCGTCCTGGGGGCGGCCCTTGCCGCCGAGGGTGTGCCAGGTGTGGGTGTCGAACTGGTACAGGCCGCCGTAGGTGCCCGACGAGTCGACCGCGTCGGGGCGGCCGCCGGACTCGCAGGCCGCCAGGCCCTGCCAGTCGAGGTGGTCGGCGCCGCGCACGGACTCCGGTCGCGGCTTGGTGCCGACCTTCACCAGCTGCGGGCGCGGTTCGCGCACCACCTCGGACTTGATGCGGCGCGGCTTCTGCTTGACGCCGTTGACGGTGCGCAGGGAGTAGGTGATCCGGCGCAGGCCGGGCCGGCCCGCCTCCTCGACGACCTCCGTGCCGCGGAACAGGGTCGGGTCGTCGGTCCGCCGCACCTGGAACGGGATCGGCTCCTCGCGGACCTCCCTGCCGCCGGTGATCCGCAGCACCGTGACGGTCTGCCCGTCGCGCGGGAAGCTCCCCTGCGGGACCGACGTGGTGTCCTGGCCGCGCAGGGTGATCCCGGCCTCCTCGACGGCCTCCCGCACGGTCGCCGCGTTGGTGCGGACGGTACGGGCCCGGCCGTCCGCCATGATCGTGACCGTGCGCTCGGTCCGCACGTCCAGCGCGAGCCCTTCCCTGCCGATACGCCGGGAGCGCGAGGTGGACACGTACGCGCCCTCCTGGCGCACCCCCAGCTGCCGGAGCGCCCCCTCCACGGTGTGTGCCGTCGTCCACACCTGGCTCCGCTGTCCGTCGAGGGTGAGCCGCACCGGGCGGCCGTAGTGCACGGCGACCTCGTCGCCGCTGGTGATCTCCGTGCCGGGGCGGGGCGCCACCGCGTCGTGGGCGCCGACGTCGACGCCCTCCTCCGCGAGCAGCTCGGTGACGTCGTCGGCGAAGGTGTGCAGCGTGCGCTCCTTGCCGTCGACGTTCAGCTCGATCGCCTTGTCCTTGGCGACGAACGCCGTGGTGCCGCCCGCCAGGAAGGCGACGACCAGGGCCTGCGGGAGCAGCCGCCGCATGGCGACGTCGCCCGGCCGCTCGACGTACCGCGCCTTGCGCCGTCGCGCGGGTCGCCGGTGCGAGCCGGCGCGTGACGCGGCGCGGGCTTCGGCGCGGGCTTCGGCGCGGGCTTCGGCACGCGTTTCCGCGCGCGACGTGCGCGGGGGCGGCACCTCGTAGGCGGGCCGGTAGGTGTCCTCGTACCCGAGCGTCCCGGCGCCGTGCGGATCGGCGGGCGGCGCGTCGAAACCGCCGTACAGCGGGTCCGCGCAGGCCGGGCCGTACGTCTCGTACGCCGTGTACGCCTCGGGTGTCTCGTACGTCTCGTACCGCGAGTTGCTCACGCCGACACGCTCCAGGGGCCGGAGGGGGTCCAGAGGGGTCCGGATCGGGCCCCCAGAACCTAGCGGAGCGTTCGTCACTCTCCAAAGCGACGCGACTACGCACAGTCGTATGGTGAGTCGGGCAGGACGTCTACGGGCCGGGGAGGTCAGTACCCGAACGCGCGCGCCGTGTTCTCCGCGAGAGCCGTCGCCAGCGTGTCCTCGTCGATGCCGCGCACCTCGGCCATGGCCCGCACCGTGATCGGCACGAGGTACGGGGCGTTGGGCCGGCCGCGGTACGGCACCGGCGTCAGGAAGGGCGCGTCCGTCTCCACCAGCAGCAGCTCCGGCGGGGCCACCGCCACCGCGTCCCGCAGGTTCTGGGCGTTCTTGAAGGTGACGTTGCCGGCGAAGGACATGAAGTAGCCGGCGTTCGCGCAGATCCGCGCCATCTCGGCGTCGCCGGAGTAGCAGTGGAAGACGGTCCGCTCGGGGGCGCCCTCCTCCTTCAGCACGCGCAGGACGTCGGCGTGGGCCTCGCGGTCGTGGATGACCAGGGCCTTGCCGTGCCGCTTGGCGATCTCGATGTGGGCGCGGAAAGACCGCTCCTGCGCCTCCTTGCCCTCCGGCCCGGTGCGGAAGTAGTCGAGACCCGTCTCACCGACGCCCTTGACCTGCTCCAGCGCGGCCAGCCGGTCGATCTCGGCGAGCGCGTCGTCCAGGGCGGCCTGGCCGCCGGGTTCGCGCGCGCCCTGCCTCGACCAGCCTCCCCCAGCCCCAGGGGGCTGGGAGGTGCCCCCAGGATCGCCATGGACGATCCGGGGCGCCTCGTTCGGATGCAGGGCGACCGTCGCGTGGACGGCGTCGTACGCCGCAGCCGTCTCGGCCGCCCAGCGGGAGCCCTTGAGGTCGCAGCCGACCTGCACGACGGTCGTCACTCCGACGGACGCCGCCTTCGCCAGCGCCTCCTCGACCGTGCCGGACTGCATGTCCAGGTGGGTGTGGGAGTCGGCGACCGGCACCCGGAGGGGTTCCGGGAGCGGGGGCGCGGCGTGCTTGCCGGAGTCGTTCGAAGGCATGCCCCGATCCTACGAAAGGGCGACGCCCTCCCCGGCGGGGGAGGAGCGGGGAGGGCGTCGACAAGGGGAGCCGGACGGGTCAGCTCGCCTTGCGCTGGAAGGGGTGGAGCAGGTCGGACAGATGCCAGTGGTGGTCCTCGCGCTGTTCCTGCTCGCCGGTGCCCTCGGCCTCGGAGTGCGCCGCGTTGCGCGCCGACTCGACCCGCCCGGGCCGCATGATGCGCACGACGTGTCCGTCGCAGTTCTGGCACGTGGGCTTGCTCAACGGGGAGGGCACGACCTCGCCGTCCGCCACGTAGAGGACGAACTCGTGCCCGGCGGCGTCCGTGTGGTGCTCTATCTCGTACGACTGCTCCCAGCCGTACCCGCAGCGCATGCACGCGAAGGAGTACGACTCGTGGACAACGGCACTCGCACCGGCGCGGAGCCCGGTCTGCCCTGTGATCTCACTCATGCCAGCTCCTGTTCCGCTGTGGCCTGAGGACGATTCCGTCCCCGCAACCCAGTGGACTCCTCAGCCGGACCGATGGCAGCAGACCTGTCGACTAATTGGCCCCGATTTGAGCGTCCCTTGCCCCTGACCCCCACCACCTTTGCCCGCCCATGGGGCGCTCGCTCAAACGACATGCGCCCTGCTCAGAGGGGGTTTGTTTCCGACCCGGGGCGGCGAGGAACCGCGCCGTCAACCCCCACAACCCGCACCCCGCAAACCACTGCCGCCCCTACCCCCAACCCGGCTACCCCGCCGCGTTCTTCGCGGCGACCACCGCATCGAACACAACCCGCTTCGGCACCCCGGCCTCGACCGCCACCGCGGCAATGGCCTCCTTGCGCCGCTCCCCCGCCTCCTCCCGCACCCGGACCCTGCGCACCAGCTCCTCGGGCCCGATCTCCTCAGGCCCCTTCTCAGGCGCCCCCTCCACCACGACGGTGATCTCCCCGCGCACACCCTCCGCGGCCCACGCGGCGAGTTCCCCCAGCCCGCCCCGCCGGACCTCCTCGTACGTCTTGGTCAGCTCCCGGCACACCGCGGCCCGCCGCTCCGCCCCGAACACCTCGGCCATCGCCGCCAGCGTGTCGTCGAGCCGGTGCGGAGCCTCGAAGTACACGAGCGTGCGCCGCTCCCCGGCCACCTCCCGCAGCCGCCCCAGCCGCTCCCCCGCCTTGCGCGGCAGGAACCCCTCGAAGCAGAACCGGTCGACGGGCAGCCCCGACAGCGCGAGCGCGGTGAGCACGGCGGACGGCCCGGGCACGGCGGTGACCCGGACGTCACGCTCCACGGCGGCGGCCACCAGCCGGTAGCCCGGGTCCGACACCGACGGCATCCCGGCGTCCGTGACGAGCAGCACACGCGCCCCGCCCACCAGCTCCTCGACCAGCTCCGGCGTCCGCGCGGACTCGTTGCCCTCGAAGTACGACACCACCCGCCCCTTGGGTGTGACGCCGAGCGCCTGGGTCAGCCGCCGCAGCCGCCGCGTGTCCTCGGCGGCGACGACGTCGGCTCCGGCGAGTTCCTCGGCGAGCCGGGGCGGGGCGTCCGCGACGTCGCCGATGGGGGTGCCTGCGAGTACGAGGGTTCCGATCACGCCCTCCATCCTCCCAGGGACCCAGGACGGGCACTCCTCCCAGGGGCGGAGGATGGGGACGCATCCGGCCATGCACGGGACTCACACAGCACGGTTCCCTACGATGGCGCGGTGACCAGTACCGCGTCCTCCACGGACACCCGGCAGGGCCAGGCGCCGCACGAGCAGCGGCCGTCCTGGCAGCAGCGGCTGCGCCGCTTCGGCTACCAGCAGCCACGAAGCGACGCCGGTGACGTCCGTGACCGGCTGGTGCCGCCGTACACCGAGCCCGGGCCGCGCCTGTGGGCCGGGCTCGGCGTCCCGCACACGCTCGCGGGGCGGCTGGTGCGCTGGTCGGGCTGGATCGGCCCGCTGCTCGTCGCCCTGCTGGCGGGCGTGCTGCGGTTCTGGAACCTGGGCAATCCCAAGGCGGTGATATTCGACGAGACGTACTACGCGAAGGACGCGTGGGCGCTCGTCCACCGCGGTTTCGAGGTCAACTGGGACAAGAACGCCAACGACCTGGTCCTCTCGTCGGGCGGGCACGTCACGATCCCGTCGGACGCGGCGTACGTCGTGCATCCGCCGGTCGGCAAGTACGTCATCGGGCTCGGCGAGCTGCTGTTCGGCTTCGACCCGTTCGGCTGGCGGTTCATGACGGCGCTGCTCGGCACGCTGTCGGTGCTGCTGCTGTGCCGGATCGGCCGCCGGCTGCTGCGCTCCACGTTCCTGGGGTGCCTGGCGGGTGCGCTGATGGCGGTGGACGGCCTGCACTTCGTGATGAGCCGCACGGCGCTGCTCGACGGCGTGCTGATGTTCTTCGTGCTGGCCGCGTTCGGCTGTCTGCTCATCGACCGGGACCGGACGCGCGGGAAACTCGCCGCGGCGCTCCCGGCGGACGCCGACGGCCGGGTCCGGCCCGACCGGCACGTCGCCGAGACGGCCCGCCTGGGATGGCGGCCCTGGCGCTGGGCGGCGGGCCTGATGCTGGGCCTGGCCTTCGCCACGAAGTGGAACGGCCTCTACATCCTGGCCGCGTTCTGCCTGATGACGGTGTTGTGGGACGTCGGCTCGCGCCGGGTGGCCGGTGCCCGGCACCCCTACTCGGCGGTGCTCCGGCGCGACACGGGCCTGGCGTTCCTCGCCACGGTTCCCGTCGCGATCGTCACCTACCTGCTCTCCTGGACCGGCTGGATCCTGTCCGCCACCGACGGCTCGGGCGGCTACTTCCGCAACTGGGCCGCGACCGACGGCAAGGGCGGCAACTGGACCTTCCTGCCCGACTGGCTGCGCAGCCTGTGGCACTACGAGCACCAGGTCTACGAGTTCCACGTCGGCCTGTCCTCGCCGCACACCTACCAGTCCAACCCGTGGAGCTGGCTGGTCCTGGGCCGTCCGGTGTCGTACTTCTACGAGTCGCCGGCGCCGGGCAAGGACGGCTGCCCGGCCGACGCGGGCGAGAAGTGCGCCCGCGAGGTCCTGGCGCTCGGCACGCCGCTGCTGTGGTGGGTCGCCTGCTTCGCGGTCCTCTACGTGCTCTGGCGCTGGCTGCTGCGCCGCGACTGGCGGGCGGGCGCCATCGCCTGCGGCATCGCGGCCGGCTACCTGCCCTGGTTCATGTACCAGGAGCGCACGATCTTCTTCTTCTACGCCATCGTCTTCCTGCCGTTCCTGTGCCTGGCGGTGGCCATGCTCCTCGGCGCGGTCATCGGCCCGCCCCGCTCCACCGACACCCGCCGCGTCGTCGGCGCCACGGCGGCGGGCGTCCTCGTCCTGCTGATCGCGTGGAACTTCATCTATTTCTGGCCCCTGTACACGGGCACGGCCATCCCGATCGACGACTGGCGGGCGCGGATGTGGCTGGACACCTGGGTCTAGCCGCCGCCTTCGGTCAAAAAACCGAAACGCCCGTGCCGGTAGTAACCGCTTGCGCATAGAGTGCTCGCGGATCGAGCTTTCTGAACACGTTCAAAGGAGCGTGTGAAGCTCAACGGGGAGGGGACCGCCTCATGGGCAGGGGGGTCAAGGCCGCCGTCATAGGCGGTGTGTTCGCGGTGATGGTGGGCGGGGCCGGGTACGGCGCCTACAACATCATGAGCGCGCTGAGCGGTGACGGCGGCACGAGCGGGGCCGCCACGGAGAAGAAGTCGGGGCCGCCCGGCAAGGACGAGGTCAAGGAGACCACGGCCAAGTTCTTCGCGGCCTGGGAGGAGGGCGCGGCCGCGACGGCGGCGTCGTACACGAACAACGACGCGGCCGCCGAGCGGTTGCTGACCGCCTTCGGGGACGACGCGCACATCACCGACGTGAAGATCACGCCCGGCACGGCGGCCGGCACCACCGTGCCCTACACGGTGAAGGCGAAGGTGGCCTACGACGGGAAGTCGAAGCCGCTGAGCTACCGCAGCAAGCTGACGGTCGTGCGCGGCCTCACCAGCGGCCGGGCGCTGGTCGACTGGCAGCCGTCCGTCGTGCACCCCGAGTTGAAGAAGGACGACACCCTCGTCACGGAGCAGTCGGCCAACCCGCCCATCGAGGCGGTCGGCCGTGACGGCTCCGAGCTGACGAAGGAGAAGTACCCCTCCCTCGGCCCGGTCCTGGACGCCCTGCGCGACAAGTACGGGGAGAAGGCCGGCGGCACCCCCGGCATCGAGCTGGTCGTCCGGCACGACGGCAACGGCGCTCCCGACACCCCGCTGCTGACCCTCGCCGAGGGCAAGCCCGGCAAGCTCACCACCACGATCAGCCCGAGCGCGCAGGCGGCGGCCGAGAAGGCGGTCAAGCGGTTCGCCCAGTCGTCGGTGGTGGCCGTCAAGCCGAGCACGGGTGAGGTGCTGGCCGTGGCGAACAACCGTACGGACGGCTTCAACGCGGCCTTCGAGGGCCGGGCGGCCCCCGGCTCCACGATGAAGATCATCACCGCCGCGATGCTCATCGACAACGGCGTGACCTCGATGAACGGCCCGGCACCCTGCCCGCCCACGGCGACGTGGCAGAGCCAGACCTTCAACAACCTCAAGGGCATGAAGCCCAACGAGAACGCCACGCTCGCCAACAGCTTCATGCGGTCCTGCAACACCGCCTTCATCAAGCTCATCGACGAGAAGCCCCTCACGGACGCCTCGCTGACCCGGGAGGCCGAGCAGCGCTTCGGGCTCGGACAGGACAACTGGAAGACCGGCATCGTCTCCTTCGACGGCAGCGTCCCCGCGGTCGGCGGCCCGGACCGGGCGGCCGGTGCCATCGGGCAGGGCCAGGTGCAGATGAGCCCGCTGAACATGGCCTCGGTGACCGCGACCGCGATCACCGGCACCTTCCGCCAGCCCTACCTCGTCTCGCCGGAGCTGGACGACCGTGAACTGGCCCGGGCCGACGGCCTGAAGGCGGGCACCGCCGCCCAGCTGAAGCAGATGATGCGGCTCACCGCCACCCAGGGCACCGCCCAGGAGGCCATGCGGGGACTCGGCGGCGACATCGGCGCCAAGACCGGTTCCGCCGAGGTGGACGGGAACGCCAAGTCCAACAGCTGGTTCACCGGGTTCCGTGACGACATCGCGGCGGCGGCCATGACCGAGGAGGGCGGCCACGGCGGCGACGCGGCCGGGCCGATTGTCGCAGCCGTGCTACGAACGGGTGGCTGATCTCACCTCCCCGGGACGGGACTCTAGGGTGGTGGCCGTCATTGGGACAGCCGAGGGCAACGGGGACCCTGGGGATTCGTGGAGGAACGAACAGCAGTGGGCAACAGAAGGCGCGTCGCCGAGCGACGAAAGACGAGGCCCGCCGTGATCGGCGGGGTGATCGCCGTGGTCGTCGGCGGCGCCGGGGTCGGCGCCTACGCGCTGTACGGTGCGGGCGCGGCGGCCGACGACGGCACCCGGGCGGCCTCCGCCGACCACAAGCCCAAGGTGAAGACCGGACCCCTGTCGGCGGCCGAGGTCACCACCACCGCCCGCGCCTTCCTCACCGCCTGGCAGTCGGGGAAGGTCACCGAGGCCGCCGCGGCCACCGACGACGCGGCGGCCGCCGGTTCCCTGCTCACCGGCTACACCAAGGAGGCCCGCGTCAAGGACGTAACCCTCACCCCGGGCACCCCAAAGGGTGACAAAGTGCCGTTCTCCGTCAAGGCCACGGTGGCGTACAAGGACACCGAGAAGCCGCTGGCGTACGACAGCGCGCTGACCGTGGTCCGCCGCACCAGCGACGGGAAGCCGCTGGTCGACTGGCACGCGGCGGTGGTCCACCCCGACCTGGAGGACGGCGACAAGCTGGTCACCGGCGAGGCGGGCACGCCCCCGGTCAAGGCCCTCGACCGGGACGGCGGCGAACTGACCAAGGAGAAGTACGCCTCCATCGGCCCCGTCCTGGACGGGCTGCGCGAGAAGTACGGCAAGGAGGCCGGGGGCAAGGCCGGCATCGAACTGCGGGTCGTGCGCGGGAAGTCCGCCGCGTCGGACGACCTGTCCGACAAGACCCTGCTGGAGCTGAGCAAGGGCACGCCGGGCACGGTGAAGACCACGCTGGACCCGGCCCTCCAGGCGGCGGCCGAGAAGCAGGTCGCGAAGAAGGCCCGGTCGTCGGTGGCCGTGGTGCGGGTGTCGACCGGCGAGATCCTGGCCGCCGCCAATGCCTCGCCCGGCTTCAACACCGCCTTCCAGGGCTCGCTCGCGCCCGGCTCCACGATGAAGGTCATCACCTCGTCGCTGCTGATCGAGAAGGGCCTGGCCTCGGCGGACAGGAAGCATCCGTGTCCGAAGTACTTCACGTACGGGCACTGGAAGTTCCAGAACGACGACAAGTTCGAGATCAAGGACGGCACGTTCAAGGCGAGCTTCGCCCGCTCCTGCAACACGGCCTTCATCAGCCAGGCGCCGAAGCTCGAGGACGACGACCTGACCAAGCAGGCCCAGCAGGTCTTCGGCCTGGGGATGAACAACTGGGCCATCGGAGTGCCGTCCTTCGACGGCGCGGTGCCCGTGCAGTCGGCGGCCCAGAAGGCCGCCTCGCTGATCGGGCAGGGCGGGGTCCGGATGAACCCGCTGAACATGGCGTCGGTGTCGGCGACGATCAAGTCCGGCACCTTCCGCCAGCCGTACCTGGTCTCCCCGGACGTGGACGGCCGCAAGCTCGCGGCGGCCTCGCGCACGATGTCGGCGGGCACGCTGGCCCAGCTGCGTGAGCTGATGTCGTACACGGCCGACTACGGCACGGCCGCGGAGGCGATGGCCGGCATGGGCGGCGACGCCGGCGCGAAGACCGGGTCCGCCGAGGTCGACGGACAGAAGAAGCCGAACGGCTGGTTCACCGCCTACCGGGGCGACCTGGCGGCGGCGGGTGTGGTCCAGCAGGGCGGGCACGGCGGTTCGACGGCCGGTCCCATCGTGGCGGCGCTGCTGAAGGCGGGCGGCTGAGCCCCAGGCCGTGAGGCCCGGGCCCCGGGCTCAGTGCGTGACGGGTTGCGCGGCGGCCATGTACGTCCGCCGCAGGAACCGCAGCAGCGCCTGCCTCTCGAACTGCACCACCGAGACCCCTTGTGCGGAGTGGAACTCCACCACGACCTGCACCCGGCCGCACGGCCACACCCGCACCTCGCCGCTCCCGGCGGGGGCCCGCAGTCCCTCCTCCAGCAGCTCGCGGCCGAAGGTCCATTCGCGGCCCCCGGACCCGGGCAGCCTCATGCGCACGGACCGGGGGTCGCGGTCGGGGTCGTACCGCAGCGTCACCGGGACCGCTTCCAGCTCGTCGATCAGCGGGACGGCCGCGTCCGTGACGATGTGGGCTCGCGCGTACTGCTCGACTACGGACATCGGACGAACCCTTCACCGTGCGCTACCTGTGTGGAACCTGTGCGTCCACCCCCTCTCGAATGTCCCATATTTTCCGGATTACGCCCATAGAGCCGGACATGACGAAGGTGAGATAAAACGAGCGGCGCGCTCTTGCACATCGTTCGCATCAAGCCACATCATCGAACGGTGCATGTACCCGACGGATTCATCAACGCGCCCACCTCCGCCGCCACCGGCGTGATCGCCGCGGGCGCCATCGCCGTGAGCCTGCGCGGCGCGCGCCGCGAACTCGACGAGCGGACGGCACCGCTGGCCGGACTGGTCGCTGCGTTCATCTTCGCCGTGCAGATGCTGAACTTCCCCGTCGCGGCGGGGACCAGCGGCCATCTGCTGGGCGGTGCGCTCGCCGCGATACTCGTCGGCCCCTACACCGGGGTCCTGTGCGTCTCCGTCGTCCTGCTCATGCAGGGCATCCTCTTCGCGGACGGCGGTCTGACCGCGCTCGGCGTGAACATCACCAACATGGCGATCGTCACCACGGTCGTCGCCTACGCCCTCTTCCGCGGCCTGGTGAAGGTGCTGCCCCGCACCCGCCGGTCGGTCACCGTGGCCTCGTTCACCGCCGCCCTGGTCTCCGTCCCGGCCGCCGCCCTGGCCTTCACGCTGATGTACGCGGTCGGCGGCACCACCGACGTGTCGATCGGCAAGGTCGCCACCGCCATGATCGGCGTGCACGTCCTGATCGGCATCGGCGAGGCCGTGATCACCGCGCTCACCGTCGGCGCGGTCATCGCCGTGCGCCCGGACCTGGTGTACGGGGCGCGCGGCCTGACGCAGCGGCTCAAGCTGCGGGTGAACGGCGAACTGGTCGACGCCCCCGAGCCCGAGCCGGCCCCGGCGGCCGCCCGGGCCTCGCACCGCGCGGTGTGGGCCGCGGGCCTGGTCGCCTCCCTGGTCCTGGCCGGGTTCGTCAGCTTCTACGCCTCCGCCGACCCCGACGGCCTGGAGAAGGTCGCCGCCGACCACGGCATCGACAAGAAGACCGAGGAGCACGCCGTCGCGGATTCCCCGCTCGCCGACTACGGCGTCAAGGACGTCGCCGACGCCCGCCTGTCCGGGGGGCTGGCCGGCGTCATCGGTGTGGGCGTCACGGTCGTCGCGGGCAGCACCGTCTTCTGGGCCGTCCGCCGCCGCCGTGACGACGACGCCTCCCCGTCGAACACGTCGAACACGTCGAACACGTCGGCCGACGTGTCGGACGCTTCGAGCACCACGAGCGTCTGACATGGGAGCAGGGCACGCGCACAAGCTCTACCGGCACGGGCACTCGCCCGTGCACGGTCTGCCGCCGCACACCAAACTCGCCGCCGTGTTCGCCTTCGTGGTGGTCGTGGTGTCGACACCACGGGAGGCCATGTGGGCCTTCGGGCTGTACGCCGTACTGCTCGGGACCGTGGCGTACGCCGCGCGGGTGCCCGCCGGGTTCCTGCTGCGGCGGCTGCTGATCGAGGTGCCGTTCGTCGCGTTCGCGGTGCTGATGCCGTTCGTGGCGGAGGGCGAGCGGGTCGACGTCCTCGGTATGTCCCTGAGCGTGGGCGGCCTGTGGGGCGCCTGGAACGTGCTCGCCAAGGGCACGCTCGGCGTCGCCGCCTCCGTGCTCCTGGCCGCCACCACCGAACTGCGCGAACTCCTCCTGGGCCTCCAGCGCCTGAGGCTCCCGCCGCTCCTCGTGCAGATCGCGTCCTTCATGATCCGCTACGGCGACGTCATCACGGACGAGATGCGGCGCATGCGGATCGCCCGGGAGTCCCGCGGCTTCGAGGCGAAGGGCGTCCGGCACTGGGGCGTCCTGGCCAAGTCCGCGGGCGCCCTGTTCATCCGCTCCTACGAGCGCGGCGAGCGCGTGCACCTGGCCATGGTCAGCCGCGGGTACGCCGGCTCCATGCCGGTCATCGACGAGGTGACCGCGTCCCGGGCGCAGTGGTCGTACGCCCTCGCCCTGCCCGGTGCCGCCCTCGTCGTGTGTCTGCTGGGATGGACCCTGTGACTGATGTGACCCCTTCGCTCGACGTGGCCGGACTGGCCTTCGCCTACCCCGACGGGCACCAGGCCCTCTTCGGCGTCGACTTCTGCCTCGCACCCGGCGAGCGGGTCGCCCTGCTCGGCCCGAACGGCGCCGGCAAGACGACCCTCGTGCTCCACCTCAACGGCATCCTGACCGGCGGCACCGGCACGGTGACGGTGGCCGGACTGCCCGTCGGAAAGCAGCACATGGCTCAGATCCGGCGCAGGGTCGGCATCGTCTTCCAGGACCCGGACGACCAGCTCTTCATGCCGACCGTCCGGGAGGACGTGGCGTTCGGGCCCGCCGCGGCCGGGCTGAAGGGGCCGGAGCTGGAGCAGCGCGTGGACCGGGCGCTGGAGCGGGTCGGCATGGCGGAGTTCAAGGACCGGCCGCCGCACCACCTCTCCTTCGGCCAGCGCCGCCGGGTGGCCGTCGCGACCGTCCTCGCCATGGAACCGGAGATCCTCGTTCTCGACGAGCCCTCCTCCAACCTCGACCCCGCCTCCCGCCGCGAACTGGCCGACATTCTGCGGTCGTTGGACGTGACGGTGCTCATGGTCACGCACGACCTGCCGTACGCCCTGGAGCTGTGCCCGCGCTCCCTGATCCTCAGCGAGGGCGTGATCGCGGCGGACGGCCCGACCGGCGAACTGCTCTCCGACGAGGAGCTGATGCGCGCCCACCGGCTGGAGCTGCCGTTCGGTTTCGATCCGCGCGCCGTGCCGGCCGCTCCGGCCCGTCCGTGACAATGGGCGCGTGACGAACGAGGAGACCGAGAGCACGCTGCTGCTGGACCGGCAGCTGTGCTTCGCGCTGTACGCCGCCCAGCGCGCGGTGACGGCGGCGTACCGCCCGCTCCTGGAGGAACTCGGCCTCACCTACCCGCAGTACCTCGTGCTGCTGGTCCTCTGGGAACGCGGGGAGACCACGGTCAAGGAACTGGCGGCCGCGCTGCGGCTCGACTACGGCACGGTGTCGCCGCTGCTGAAGCGGCTGGAGTCGGCCGGTCTCGTCCGGCGGGAGCGGTCCGCGCGGGACGAGCGGTCGGTGCTCGTGGCGGTGACCGGGCGCGGGGAGGAACTGAGGGAGCGGGCGGCAGGGGTGCCCGGCGCGCTGCTGGCGGCGACGGGGTTCGACGGCACGGAGGTCGCGCGGCTGCGCGAGGAGCTGTGGCGGCTGGCGGAGAGGCTCTAGTTACCCGCGGTTGCCCACCCCCTGGTGGAGACTGGCCGGTTACCGGCCAGTACCTTGTGCACGATGTGTTTGTGCGCACTTGTTTCCCGGGGGAGGACAGCATGACTGACGGCCCCGCCGTCGACAGCCGCCCGACGAAGATCATGTACGTGGCCGAGGCCACCGCCCACGGCGGTCGTGAGGGCTATGTCACCAGCCAGGACGGACAGCTCGACCTCAGGGTCGCGATGCCCCCGCAGCTCGGCGGCGACGGCGCCGGCACCAACCCGGAACAGCTCTTCGCGGCCGGCTACAGCTCCTGCTTCCACAACGCGCTGATCCTCGTCGGCAACCGTGAGGGCTACGACCTCACCGGCTCGACGGTCTCCGCGAAGGTCGGCATCGGCCCCAACCGGCAGCGCGGCTACGGCCTCGCGGTCGCCCTCAGCGTCTCGCTGCCCGTCCTCGACCCGGGCCTCGCGGCCAAGCTGGTGGACGCGGCCCACGAGGTCTGCCCGTACTCGAACGCGACCCGCGGGAACATCGACGTGACGATCGTCCTTGGTTGAAAGGGGATCGAGTCGGCGAGACGAGGAGTACGGACGTGGATGTGCACGGCACAGTGACCGAGGGGTTCGAGCCGGTCAGGGACGCGTTCGTACGGAACTTCGAAACACTCGGGGAGCGGGGCGCGGCGGTCGCCGTCTACCGGGACGGGCAGCGGGTCGTCGACCTGTGGGCCGGCACGAGGGACGTCGACGGCACGGCCCCCTGGGAGCGCGGCACAGCCCAAGTCGTGCGCTCGGCGACGAAGGGTGTCGCCGCCGCCGTCCTCCTGCTGCTGCACCAGCGCGGGCAGCTGGACCTGGACGCGCCGGTGGGCCACTACTGGCCGGAGTTCAAGGCGCGGGGCAAGGAGCGGGTGCTGGTCCGGCACGTCCTGAACCACCGCGCCGGCCTGCCCGTACTCGACCGGCCGCTCACCCCTGAGGAGGCACTCGACCCGCTGCGGGGCCCGGAGGCGGTCGCCGCCCAGGCCCCCGCCTGGGAACCCGGCACCGACCACGGCTACCACGCGCTCACCTACGGCTGGCTGCTCGACGAACTGGTGCGACGCGTGACCGGACAGGCCGCCGGCGCGTGGCTCACCGCGCAGCTCACCGGCCCGCTGGGCCTGGACCTCTGGCTGGGCCTGCCGGACGCGGAGGCCGGCCGGGTCGGACGCGCGGGCCGCGTCGAGGGACCCGAGCCGGCCCACGGCCTGCGCCTGCGCCCGAAGCGCTCGGTCACCGAGGCCTACCAGGACCCGGCCTCCCTGACCCGCCGGGCCTTCGCCGCGATCACCCCGTTCCCGGACCAGAACGACCCGGCCTACCGCGCCGCGGCCCTCCCCGCGACCAACGCCATCGCGACGGCGGACGGACTCGCCCGCTTCTACGCGACGCTGATCGGCGACACCGCCGGCGCGGCACGCCTGTTCACGCCGGAGACCGTCGCGCTGGCCCGGGCCGAGGAGTCGGCGGGTCCCGACCGCGTCCTGGTGGTCGGCACCCGCTTCGGCCTCGGCTACATGCTGCACGGCAGCGCCTCGCCCCTCCTCACACCGGGCTCCTTCGGCCACCCGGGCCGCGGCGGCGCCCTCGGCTTCGCCGACCCGGACACCGGGATCGCGTTCGGCTACGTCACCAACGGCTTCCGCAAGACGGTGACGGCGGACCCGCGGGCGCAGGGGCTGGTACGGGCGGTGCGGGGAGCGCTGGGGCTCTAGACGTCTTGGACGTCTTGGACGCCGTGGACGCCTTGGACGCCTCTAGACATGGATCGGGTGGGAGGTCCGCCCGGACGCCTGGTCGATCTCGTCGTGGGCCTTGGTCAGCAGCTGCATGGCGAGCTCGTTCAGTGCCCGGGCGCCGGCGATCTCCTCCCCGACTCTGGGCTGATTCGGGTCGGTCCGGTGCCGGCTGGCGTGCCCGCGCGCCCGTACCTCGGTGCCGTCGGGCAGCCGGACCAGCGCCGCCGCATGGGTGTGCTGGTCGTCCTCCCGGAACTCCATCTCGACGTGCCATCCGACTCTGGTCCGCATCATGTCGATCACCTCCGGAACACCTAGTTCCAGGGTCCTCCTCGGGAGGGGGATGCGCACCCGTCGGGCCCGGTCTATCCGGTGTGCAGCATCAGCCCGATCCCGGCGACGAGCAGTCCGGCCGCCACGATCCTCGGCGCCCCGAACCGCTCCTTGAAGAACACGGCCCCGATCGCCGCGCCCACGATGACCGACGACTCGCGCAGGGCGGCGATGGGCGCGAGTTCGGCCCTGGTCTGGGCCCACAGGACGAGGGCGTAGGCGGCGACGGAGAGGGCGGCCCCGACGAGCCCGGTCCCGGCGAACGGCCGGAGCACGCGCGCGGTCTGCCTCCCCCAGCGGCTCACGGCGTACGCGGGGATCACGACTCCCTGCACGGCCATCAGCCAGGCGATGTACCCCAGGGAGGATCCGGAGGCGCGCACGCCGAGTCCGTCGACGACGGTGTACGCCGCGATCGTCAGCCCGGTCGCCAGGGCCGCCCCGATCGCCGCCCAGTCGGGCCGGCGCCCCCGCAGTCCCCACATGGCGACACCGGTCAGCCCCGCGCACGACAGGGCGATACCGGCGGCGGCCCAGCCGTCGGGCACCTCGTGTGCGAAGACCGCGGCGAGCACGGTCACGACGAGGGGCGCGGTGCCGCGCGCGATGGGATAGGCCTGCCCGAAGTCGCCCAGCCGGAAGGACGTCATGAGCAGCGCGTAGTAGGCGATGTGGATGACGGCGGAGCCGAGCAGATACGGCCAGGCCGGGGCCGCCGGAAACGCCACGAAGGGCGCCAGGGCCAGCCCGATGACCACCCCGCCGCCCGAGATCAGCGCGAACCCGGCCAGCTTGTCGGTGACCTTGTGGGCGATGGCGTTCCAGCCGGCGTGCGTGACGGCGGCGAGCAGGACGGCGGCGGTGACCAGGGGTGTCACGCGGCGCGCTCGCGCACGTCCACGAGGGTGGCGCCGGCGTGGGCGACGAGGTCGCGGGGCGTCATGGGGAACACGCTGTACGGCGTCCCGGCGGCGGCCCAGACGACGTCGTGCTCCAGCAGGGACCGGTCGGCGAGCACGCGCGTCCTCGTCCGGTGCCCGAAGGGCGGCACGCCGCCGATGGCGTACCCGGTGGTCTCCCGCACGACCTCGGCCCTGGCGCGCGTGACCTTGTCCGCCCCGAGTTCCCTGCGCACGAGCTCGACGTCGACCCGCGACGCCCCGTCCATGAGCACCAGCACCGGCACGCCGTCCGCCGCGAAGATCAGCGACTTGCAGATCTGACTCAGCTCACACCCGAGCGCGGCGGCGGCCTCGGCGGCGGTACGGGTGGCTTCGGGGAAGCGGCGGACCCGGTGTACGAGGTCTGCGATCCCCAGCTCCCTCAGGGCCTCGGCGAATCGGGGGTGCGCTCCGGAGTTCTCGGCGTCCGTGGCGGCTGTCGTCGTCATGTGGGCACGCTAGCGGTGCGTGTAGGAGGCACGCGAGGTGGTTTCAGCCGGTGGCGTCCTCCGGCCGGACATCCGCGAACTCCCACCACGCGAGCGGCAGCCAGTCCCCGTCGACGAAACCGTCGACAGACCCTCCGGTGCCCTGGATGGTCACGCGCGTCCCCTCCGGATAGACGACGCCGGACAAGCCGGGGACCGCCACGAGCAAAGTGCCGATACGTCCGGACAAAGCTGCACTTCCTTTCTTCTGTAGATGCAAATCGTCTCATCATGCACGAGCCTGGTATATGACCCACGGCACAGTTGGAGGTGCGTGACGATGAGGGCTGTCGTGTACAAAGGCCCCTTCGAGGTAGCGATAGAGCAAGTGGAGGACCCACGGATCCAGCACCCGAACGACGTGATCGTCCGTGTCACCTCGACCGCCATCTGCGGCTCGGACCTGCACATGTATGAGGGCCGTACCGCCGCGGAACCGGGGATCGTGTTCGGCCACGAGAACCTCGGGGTCGTCGAGGAGGCAGCAGAGGGGGTCACCTCGCTCAGCCGAGGCGACCGGGTGGTGATGCCATTCAATGTGGCATGCGGCTTCTGCAAGAACTGTACGGCCGGCTTCACGGGCTTCTGTCTGACCGTGAACCCGGGCTTCGCCGGCGGCGCCTACGGCTATGTCGCGATGGGGCCCTATGTGGGAGGCCAGGCGGAGTACGTACGTGTGCCGTACGCCGACTTCAACTGCCTCAAGCTCCCCGAGGGCACCGAGAAGGAGACCGACTTCGTCCTGCTCGCCGACATCTTCCCGACCGGCTACCACGGCAACGAGCTGGCCGACGTGCGTCCCGGTGACAGCGTCGCGGTCTACGGCGGCGGCCCGGTCGGGCTCATGGCCGCCTACTCCGCGATGCTGCGCGGCGCGAGCAAGGTGTTCGTGGTCGACCGGGTCGCGGAGCGGCTGCAGAAGGCGCGGGAGATCGGCGCCGTGCCGGTCGACTTCACCCAGGGCAGTCCGGCGGAGCAGATCAAGGAGCAGACCGACGGCCAGGGCACGGACAAGGGGATCGACGCCGTCGGCTACCAGGCGCAGGCGCAGGACGAGGACCGCGAGGAACCGGCGACCGTGCTGAACGCGCTCGTCGAGACGGTCCGGCCCACGGGCGCGCTCGGCGTGCCCGGCCTGTACGTCCCGCGCGACCCCGGCGGACCGGACGAGCAGGCGAAGCGCGGCATGCTGATGGTCTCCATCGGCCGCCTCTTCGAGAAGGGGCTCCGCATGGGCACCGGCCAGTGCAACGTCAAGCGGTACAACCGCCACCTGCGTGACCTGATCATCGAGGACCGTGCGAAGCCGAGCTTCGTCGTCTCGCACGAACTTCCTCTCGACCAGGCACCGACCGCGTACGAGAAGTTCGACAAGCGCGTCGAGGGCTACACGAAGGTCGTCCTCCACCCGCACGCGTGAGAAGAGAGCACGCATGAGAGAAGCCGGTGAGGGCTCCCCGTCCCCAGGGGCCCTCACCGGCCTATCTGTCTCTCAGGGTGACGCCGGTACGTCGTGACGTTCGTGCTCTCAGGGCGTGCGTACCAGCTCCCGGTCCTCGTCCCCGCGGTCGGGTTCCGTGTGCAGGCCCTCGCCCTCGACGTCCACGTTGGGCAGGGCCCGGTCCAGCCACCTGGGCAGCCACCAGGCTTTACGGCCGAGGAGGCCCAGGACGGCCGGGACGATGGCCATGCGGACGACGAACGCGTCGAAGAAGACCGCGATCGCGAGGCCGAAGCCGATCATCTTGACCATCGACTCGGAGGAGCCGATGAAGCCGGCGAAGACCGCCATCATGATGACCGCCGCGGCCGTCACGACCCGGGCGCCGTACCGGAAGCCCGTCACGACCGCCTGGCCGGCCTTCTCGCCGTGGACGTAGGCCTCCCGCATCCGGGTGACCAGGAAAACCTCGTAGTCCATGGCCAGGCCGAAGACCACGCCCACCATGAAGATCGGCATCATCGACATGACCGGGCCGGTCTGCTCGACGCCCATCAGGTCCGCCAGCCAGCCCCACTGGAAGACCGCGACCACCGCGCCGAGGGCCGCCATCACCGACAGCAGGAAGCCGAGGGCCGCCTTCAGGGGAACCAGGATCGAGCGGAACACCACGATCAGCAGGAGGAAGGCCAGGCCGACCACCAGGACCAGGTAGGGGATCAGGGCGTCGTTGAGCTTCTCGCTGACGTCGATGTTCATCGCCGTCTGGCCCGTGACCAGCACGTGCGCGTCCGAGTCGGCCGTGATCCCGGCGCCCTTGTCCCGGATGGAGTAGACGAGGTCCTCCGTCGCGACCGACGACGGCTTGGAGTCCGGGATGACGGTGATCGTCGCCGTGTCACCGGCCTTGTTGGGCGCCGGCGGGGTGACCGTGACGACGTCCTTGAGGCCCTTGATCTCGTCGCCGACCTGGGTGAAGGCCGCCTTCGGGTCGTCGCTGCCCTTGGCGTCGACCACGACCATCAGCGGGCCGTTGAAGCCCGGCCCGAAGCCGTCGGACAGGAGGTCGTAGGCGCGGCGCTGTGTGGTGGACGTCGGCTGGGAGCCGTCGTCCGGCAGGCCCAGTTCCAGGCTCGCCGCCGGGACGGCCGCCGCGCCGAGGCCGACGACGCCGAGCAGCAGCACCGCGACCGGGCGGCGGACGACGAAGCTCGCCCAGCGCGTGCCCAGGTTCGGCTTCGCCGGCTTGTCCTGCTTGTCCTGCGCCCCGGCCCGGCCGAGCAGCTTGCCCTTCTCCCCCGCCGGCTTCACCCTCCGGCCCGCGTACCCGAGCAGCGCCGGGATCATGGTCAGTGCGATCAGCACGGCGATGGCCACCGTGCCCGCCGCCGCGACGCCCATCTTCGTCAGCATCGGAATGTTGACGACGGACAGTCCCACCAGGGCGATCACGACCGTGAGGCCCGCGAAGACCACCGCGGAGCCCGCCGTGCCGACGGCCCGGCCCGCCGCGTCCTCGCGGTCGCGGCCCTCGGCCAGTTCCGCGCGGTAGCGGGAGACGATGAACAGCGCGTAGTCGATACCGACCGCGAGGCCGATCATCATCGCGAGGGTGGAGGTCGTCGAGCCCAGGTCCAGCGCGCCGGCCAGCGCCGTGATCGTGGCGACTCCGATGCCCACGCCGATGAGCGCCGTCAGCAGCGGCAGCCCGGCCGCGACCAGCGAGCCGAAGGTGACGACGAGGACGACGGCGGCGACCGCGATGCCGATGATCTCGGTGGTGCCGGTGTGCGGGACCGTCTGGAGCGCGTCCCCGCCGATCTCGACGGTCAGCCCGGCCTTCCGCGCGTCCTGCGCGGAGTCCTCCAGGGCGTCGCGGGAGGAGTCCTCCAGCTCCATGCCGGAGACCTTGTACGACACCTGCGCGTACGCGACCGTGCCGTCCTTGCTGACGGCCTTCGCCTGGTACGGGTCGGTGACGCGGACGACCTCGGAGCCGTCGGAGAGTTCCTTGACGGTCTCCTGGACGGTCGTCTTGTTGCCGGGGTCGGTCATCTTCTCGCCGCTCGGCGCCTTGAAGACGACGCGTGCGGTGGCCCCGTCGGCGCTCGTGCCGGGGAAGCGCTGTTCCAGCAGGTCGAAGGCCTTCTGCGCCTCGGTGCCGGGGATGGAGAAGGAACTGTTGCCCGCTGCGGGGGCGCCGGCCGCGCCGACACCGGCGAGGGTCAGCAGGGCCACCCATATCAGGGCGACGACATGCCGCCGCCGGAACGACATCCGGCCGATCTTGTAGAGGAATGTGGCCACGAGGGCGTACTCCCGGTCAGGTCGTGGGGTTGGTTCTGGGCAGGGCTGATCAGCCCGACGACGTGAGCGGTGACGTCAGGTGGAGGACTGGCTCAGGAGGACTGGCTCAGGAGGACCGGCTCAGGAGGACCGGCTCAGGGGACGGTCAGGTGACGGGAATGCCGAGGGCGGGGAGGACCACGGCGTCGATGTACGAGGTGATGAACTCCTGCGTGGGCGGCTGGTCGTCGATCAGCGTGCGCGTGGCGAAGGCGCCGACGAGCATGTGCACGATGTAGTCCAGCGCCGGGCGGCCGGCCTCGACCTCACCGCGGTCGACCGCTCTTCGCACCACCCGGTGGAACTCCTCCATCTCGGGCTCGATGAGCAGTTCCTTGAAGGCCTGGAGCAGGTCCGGGTTGTTGTGCACCGCCATGAACAGACCGCGCATCAGCGCGGCGTTCTGCTGCATGGTGCAGTCGTCCTCACGCGCGGCGAGGGCGTGCAGGTCGCCCCGCAGGGATCCGGTGTCGACGTCGGCGGTGCCGCCCGGCTTGTTGTGCCGGATCGCCTTCGCCACCAGCTCCGGCTTGCCGCCCCACTGGCGGTAGAGCGTCGCCTTGCTGGACCGGGTGCGGGCGGCCACGGCGTCCATGGTGAGGGCGTCGTAGCCGACCTCGCGGAGCAGGTCGAGCACGGCCGTGTACAGCTCGGCCTCACGCTCGGGGGTGATCCGACTGCGACGCGCGGTGGCGACCTCGGCCATCTCGCTCACCTTCCTGCTCGGAACGACACGGTTTCGTACACCACGACGATAGCGCACCCCCTACGGAAACGAAACCGTTTCGTACGTGTACTGGGTCACGACTGCGGTCGCGGCGGCTGTCACGGTCACGGTCACGGCCGCTGTCACGGCCGTGGCCACGGTCCGGTTTGCCAGAACTTGCCGCGCTCCGTCCCCCGGCAAAGCATGAAGACGTGACCTATCTGCGTCTCCCGCACCTCCATGACGACCTGCTGTGCTTCGTCGCCGAGGACGACCTCTGGCTCGCCCCGCTCGACGGCCCCGGCCGCGCCTGGCGACTCACCGTCGACCGCACCAAGGTGGGCCACCCCCGCTTCTCCCCCGACGGACGGCACCTCGCGTACACGAGCTGGCGCAGCCTGGTGCCCGAGGTCCATCTCGCGCCGGTGGACGGCGGCCCGGCCCGGCAGGTGAGCCACTGGGGCAGCGCCGACACCCGGGTCTGCGGCTGGACCCCGGACGGCGAGATCCTGGCCGTGGCCTCGCACGGCGAGCCCTTCTCCTACTACACCTGGGCCTACAAGGTCTCCCCCGGCGGCGACCCGGGCCGCAAGCTGCCCTGGGGGCCGGTCGCCGACATCCAGGTCGCCGATCTGGACGGGGAGCGCAAGTCCCTCCTCCTCACCGGCACCCCGCCGCACGAACCGGCCGCCTGGAAGCGCTACCGGGGCGGGGCCACGGGCAGGCTGTGGCTGCACGGCGAACGGCTGCTGGCCGGGCTCGGCGGCCATCTGCACTCCCCCATGTTCGTCGGCGGCAGGATCGCCTTCCTCTCCGACCACGAGGGCGTCGGCAACCTCTACTCGTGCGCCTACGACGGCTCCGGCCTGCGCCGGCACACCGACCACGACGCCTTCTACGCCCGGCACGCCTCCAGTGACGGCACCCGGGTGGTGTACCAGTGCGCGGGCGACCTGTGGCTGGTCGACGACCTGTCACCGGACTCCGAGCCGCGCCGGCTGGACGTACGGCTGGGCGGCCCGCGCGCGGGGCGGCGCCCGTACCAGGTGCCCGCCGCCCAGCACATCGACGGGATCTCCGTCGACGAGACCGGACGGGCCGGCGCCGTCGTCGTACACGGCAGCCTGTACTGGCTCACCCACCGGGACGGGCCGGCCCGCACGCTCAGCGACACCCCGGGCGTCCGCGTGCGGATGCCGGAGATGCTCGGCGCGAGCGGGCGGGTGGCGTACGTGACGGACGCGGAGGGCGAGGACGCGATCGAGATCGCCTCCCTGCCCCGGGCGAGCGGCGACCGAGCACCACGGCGACTGGCCTCGGGAGCGCTGGGCCGGGTGCGCGAACTGGTGTCGGATCCCGAGGGCGAGCGGCTGGCGGTCGCCTCGCACGACGGACGGCTGCTGCTCGTGGACGTGAGCGAGGAGTCCGACGGCGAGGTCACCGAGCTGATCCGGTCCGTCAACGGGCCCGTGCGCGACCTCGCGTTCTCCCCGGACGGGGCGTGGCTGACCTGGTCCCACCCCGGCATCGGGCGGACCCTGCGGCAGATCAAGATGGCCCGGCTCGCCGGAACAGAAGGGGACACGTTCATCGTCGACGTCACCAACGGCCGGTTCGAGGACGAGAACCCGGTCTTCACGCGTGACGGCCGCTACCTCGCCTTCCTGTCCTGGCGCGGCTTCGACCCCGTCTACGACGTGCACACCGGCGACCTGTCCTTCCCGCTGGGCTGCCGCCCGTATCTCGTGCCGCTGTCCTCCGCGACGCCCTCCCCCTTCGCGGTGAACCCCGAGGGCCGCCCGGCAGCCGGGGGCCTGGACCCGGTGGAGGACGAGGAGAACGGCGACAACGGGACGGTGACCGTCGAGGTCGAGGGGCTGGAGAGCCGGGTCACGCCCTTCCCGGTGGCCGCCTCCAAGTACTCGGCGCTGCACCCGGTGGCGGGCGGCGGGCTGGTGTGGCTGCGCTGGCCGATCTCGGGCGCGCTGGGCGAGACGTTCGCCAACCCGGACGACACCAGCGGCCGGCCGACCCTGGAGCACTTCGCCGTCACCAAGGCCAAGAAGTCCGAACTCGCCGTGCATCTTGACTTCTTCGCGGTCAGCGGCGACGGCAGCCGGCTGGTGATCGTCGACGAGGGCGAGCTGCGCGCGGTGCCCGCGACCGAGCCCGGAGACCTGGACACGACGGTGTGGATCGACGCGCGCCGCATCCTGCACGTGGTCGACCCGGCGGCTCAGTGGCGGCAGGCGTACGAGGAGGCCGGGCGGCTGATCCGGGGGTACTTCTGGGAGCCGGGCATGTGCGGCATCGACTGGGACGGGGTGCTGGACCAGTACCGTCCGCTGGTCGAACGGGTCGCCTCGCCGGACGAGTTCGCCGACCTGCTGCGCGAGGTGCTGGGCGAGCTGGGCACCTCCCACGCCTACGTCACCGCCGCCCGGCGCAACGAGGGCCCGCCGCACTACCAGCGCCGTCAGGGTCTGCTGGGCGCCAACTTCGTACGCCGGGACGGCGGCTGGATGGTCAAGCGGATCCTGCCCGGCGACTCCTCCGACTCCAAGGCCCGCTCCCCGCTGGCCGGTACGGGCATCCGCGAGGGGGCGGTCCTGACCCACGTCGACGGCCGCCCGGTGGATCCGGACGCGGGGCCCTATCCGCTGCTGGCGGGCGCGGGCGGTACGACGGTGGAGCTGACCTTCGCGCCGGCGGAGGGCACCGGACCGCCCCGGCGGGTCGCCGTCGTCCCGCTCGTCGACGAGCGGCCGTTGCGCTACCAGGACTGGGTGGCCAAACGCCGGGCGGTGGTGCGGGAGCTGAGCGGCGGGCGGTGCGGGTATCTGCACATCCCGGACATGGGCGGTTCGGGCTGGGCGCAGTTCAACCGCGATCTGCGCATGGAGGTGTCCCGGCCCGCGCTGATCGTGGACGTGCGCGGCAACGCCGGCGGTCACATCAGCGAGCTGGTCATCGAGACGCTGAGCCGCACGATCCTGGGCTGGGACCTGACCCGCGACGCCCAGCCCGTGTCGTACACCTCGAACGCGCCGCGTGGCCCGGTGGTGGCCCTGGCCGACGAGGCGACCTCCTCCGACGGCGACATGATCACCGCCGCGTTCAGACTGCTGAAGCTGGGCCCGGTGGTGGGGCAGCGCACCTGGGGCGGTGTGGTCGGCATGACCGGCCGGCACGAGCTGGGGGACGGCACGGTCATCACGGTGCCGATGAACGCGGCCTGGTTCGACGCCTACGGCTGGTCGGTGGAGAACAAGGGCGTCGCCCCCGACATCGACGTCCTGCGCACCCCGCTGGACTGGGCGGAGGGCCGCCACGCCCAGCTGACCGACGCGGTGGAGCTGGCGCTCGGACTGCTGGAGACCAACCCGCCGGCGAAACCGCCGACCTACAGCGACGTACCGGACCGCTCCCGTCCGAAGCTGCCGCCCAGGACGTGAGGGCCGTGAGAAGGCTCCGGACGCGGGGAAGGGGCGCCCCGCGCGAGGCACCCCTTCCCTTCAGCACGCAACGTCAGGCGTCGTAGTCCTGGTCGAAGCGGTCCTCCTGCTCGCGCTCCCGCTCACGCTCGCGCTGCGAGGGCTGCGAGGGGTCCATGTCCTCATCACGCCGGCGACCGCGGCCCTGCATCTGCTCGCGGGCCTGGTCGGCCTTCTGCTTGGCCTGGTTCTGCCACTGCTCGGACTTCTCCTGGAACTGGTCCTTCATACCCATGTGGGTTCACTCCCGTTGGGGGTGAGGGGATCTGGCTCGACCAGATTCACACGAGCCGTGACGCTGTGCATGTCGATCACTTACGGAGCGTAGTTCGCTGCTGCTCATCGGCCGCTCCGCCCGCCCCGACGAGGCCCGTGCGCAGGCCCGTCAGCCGGTCCGCGAACCGCCGCATCTCCCGCTGGCCCACTGTCCCGACGACCCCGGGCAGATACCCGCGCACGCCCTGCATGCCGCGCAGCCACCACTGCCCGTAGACATGGCTCGACCGCCGCTCGATCCCGGCCACCAGCCGGTCCACCGCCGGGCCCAGCGGATACGTCTTGTTGGACGGCCAGGGCAGCCGCTGCCTCAACTCCCGCATGACGTCGTCCTGGTCGGCCCCGCGCACCATGTCGGTGTCGGTCCACGACAGATACCCGACGCCGACCTTCACACCCCGGTGCCCGACCTCGGCCCGCAGGCTGTGCGCGTAGGCCTCCACACCGGCCTTGGACGCGCAGTACGCGGTCATCATCGGCGCCGGCGCGATCGCCGCGAGGGACGCGATCTGGAGCAGATAGCCCCGGCTCTGCAGCAGCGGCGGCAGGAAGGCCCGGGCCGTCACCGCGGAGCCGATCAGGTTGACCTCGATCACCCGCCGCCAGGACACCGGGTCGGAGTCGGCGAACGGACCGCCCATGGCCACACCGGCGTTGGCGACGACGATGTCGACCCGGCCGAAGCGCTCCTCGACCTCCTGCGCGACCCGGCCCATCGCCTCGTGGTCGGTGACGTCGGCGTGCCAGTGGTCGCTGTCGCTGTGCAGCCGTGCGGAGACCTCCTTGAGCGCGTCCGGTTCGAGCCCGACCAGCGCCACCCTCACACCACGCGCGGAGAGCTTGCGGGCCAGCAACTCCCCGACGCCGCGCGCCGCCCCGGTCACCACGGCGACCCTGCCCTCAAGGTTCACCCTGCTCATGCGCTCTCCTCGGATACGACCTGGACGTGTGACTGGATGTGTGCCTGGATGTGTGCCTGGACGAGTTCACGTATCTTCCCGGTGACCAGTTCGGGCGCCTCGATGGGCGTCATGTGGCCGACGCCGGGCAGTTCGGTGAGCCCGGCGCAGTGCGGCAGCGCGGCGGCCAGGGCCCGGGCGTGCACCGGCGGCGTGAGCCGGTCCGCCGTACCGACCACCACGGCCGTGGGCACCTCCAGTTCCCGTACGCCGTGGTCCAGGTCGAGCAGGTCCAGCACGTGCGACCAGGCGTAGCGGACCCCGCGGGGGCAGGCGTGCACGATGCGGGCGCAGGCCTCGACCATGTCCGGGGCCGAACCGGGGCCCATCGTCCCGTACTTGAGGATCCGGCGGGCCAGGGGCGTGACCGGGCCGAGCGGTGCCCGGGAGCCGAGGATCCGCCGGGTCAGCCAGGTCCGCAGCCGCCCCGGCCGCAGGGGGACGACGGTGGAGGCCGCGACCAGTTGCGAACTGCCCGTGCTGCACAGCAGGACGGCGGCGGTGTGCTCGCGGAAGGCGGTTCTCCCGGAGGCCGCCATCACGGTCATGCCGCCCATGGAGTGCCCGGCGATCACGGCCTGTTCGCCGGGCCCGAGGGTGGCTTCGAGCACGGCTTCCAGGTCGTCGGCGAGGGCGTCGGTCGTGCAGGCGGGGCTCGCGGGGCTGCGTCCGTGGCCGCGCTGGTCGTAGGCGATGACCCGGTGGTCGGCGGCCAGGTCGCGGATCTGGGCCGCCCAGAAGGCGGTGGAGCAGGTCCAGCCGTGGGCGAGGACGACGGCGGGGGCCGTCTCGGGTCCGTGGATCTCGACGTGCAGCCGGGCGCCGTCGGCGGAGACGGCGGTCAGTTCGCGCGCGGGGGCGGGCGGGGCGTAGGGGCCGGAGTCGACGTGCAGAAGACGGCTCACGCGTCCACCCCGGCCTTCTGCTCCGCGGCCTTCCCGGCCTTCGTCACGGGGGCCCGCAGGACGTCGTACTCCGCGAGGTCCACCCGTCGCGTCGCCCGCCGGAACTCGGCTGTCGTGCCGGGCCAGATGGTGGTGTTGCGGCCGCTCGCGTCGAGGTACCAGCTGGTGCAGCCGCCGGTGTTCCACACGGTCCGCTTCATGCGCTCCTGCACCCGGTGGTTCCAGGCGCGTACGGCGCCCGGCCGGGCGTCGAGGGCGACCCGGCCTCCGAGGACGTCGGCCTGGCGGACGAAGTCGGCCAGGTAGTTCAGCTGGGATTCGATGATGAAGATCATCGAGGAGTTCCCGAGGCCGGTGTTGGGCCCGATGATCGTCATCCAGTTCGGGAAGCCGGTGACACAGGCGCCGCGCAGGGCCTCCATACCGCCCTTCCAGGTCTCGGCGAGGGTCCGTCCGTCGGCGCCCACGACCCGCTCGGCGATGGGCATGTCGGTGACGTGGAACCCGGTGCCGAAGACGATCGCGTCCGCCTCGGCCTCGCTGCCGTCGGCGGCGACGAGGGTCGATCCACGGACCTCGGCCAGCCCGCTGGCGACGACGTCCACGTTGGGCTGGGCCAGCGCCGGGTAGTACTCGCTGGACAGCAGGATCCGCTTGCAGCCGATGCGGTAGTCGGGGGTCAGTTTCGCCCGCAGGGCCGGGTCCTTGATGGCGCGGGCCATGTTGCGCTTGGCCAGCTGTTCGACGAAGCCGAGTTCGTTCGGCCGCTTGGTGAACGCCTGGACCTGCACCTCCCGGATGCCCCACAGCAGTCCGCGGCGCAGCTGCGAGGTGAAGGGCAGCTGCCGGTGGAGCCACCGCTCGGCGTCGCTGATGGCCCGGTCGACGCGGGGCAGCACCCACGGCGGGGTGCGCTGGAAGAGGGTGAGCCGCGACACGTCGGGCTGGACGGCCGGCACGATCTGGATGGCCGACGCCCCGGTCCCCACCATCGCGACGCGCTTGCCGCGCAGGTCGTAGTCGTGGTCCCAGCGGGCCGAGTGGAAGACCTTGCCCGGGAAGGAGTCCAGCCCGGGGATGTCCGGGACCTTCGGGTCGGACAGCGGCCCGGTGGCACAGACGACGATGTCCGCCGACAGGCTCCCGCTGCTGGTCTCGATGTCCCAGCACAGCCGCTCGGCGTTCCAGCTCATCCGCTTCACCTCCGAGTCGAAGCGGATGTGCGGCCGCAGCCGGAAGGTGTCCGTCACGTGCTCCAGGTAGGCGCGGATGTGCTCCCGCCCCGAGAAGACGCGCGGCCAGTCGGGGTTGGGCGCGAAGGAGAACGAGTACAGATGCGACGGCACGTCACACGCGCACCCCGGGTAGCTGTTGTCGCGCCAGGTCCCACCGACGCTGCCCGCCCGCTCCAGGACGACGAAGTCGGTGACGCCCTCGCGGCGCAGCCGCACGGCGGCCCCCAGCCCGCCGAACCCGGACCCGACCACCGCGACCCGCACATGCTCGCGTTCGCGTTCGCCCATGCCGACACCTCCGCACACCACGAGAACCATGCCAGTGAACACTGGCACAATGGGAGGGTAGGGCAGTGACGTACTGAGGGGTAGGGGGCGGCCGAGGAAAGTTACCCTCGGTACGCCTTAAGGTGCCCAAGTGGCCGAGAAGCGTGAATACCGCATGGAAGAGCTGGCCCGCCTGGCCGGGATCACGGTGCGCACCCTGCGCTTCTACCGCGAACGCAAGCTGATACCGCCGCCTCGCCGGGAAGGCCGTATCGCCTGGTACGACGACCATCACCTGAACCGGCTGCGCACGATCACGGCCCTGCTGGAACGCGGCCACACCCTCAGCGGCATCGCGGAGCTGGCGGAGGCCTTCGACCACGGCCGGGACGTCGGCGACCTGCTCGGCGTCGGCGCCCCCACCGAGGAGGAGCCGGTCAGCCTCACCCCCGAGGAGCTCGCCGACCACTTCGCGGGCGAGGCCACCCCCGAGAACCTCGCCGCCGCGATGGAGCTCGGCTACCTCGGCACCGACGGCGACGAGATCGTCCACATCAGCCGCCGCCTCCTGGACGTCTCCTCGGCCCTGGTCCGCGAGGGCATCCCGCTCGCGGAGGTCCTCGGCGCGGCCAAACAGGTCCGCGCCCACGCCGACGCCCTGGCCGAACTCTTCACCGGCCTGGTCCTGCGCCACGCCTCCGAGGAGGACCTGCCCCGCCTGCGCCCCCTGGCCCGCAGCGTGGTGGAGGCGGAGCTGTCGCTGGCCATGGACCGCAGGATGCGCAGGTCCTAGACGGCGTCCTAGCGGTCGTACACCACGGTCACCGGCGCGTGGTCGGACCACCGCTCCGCATGCGTGGCCGCCCGCTCCACGAACCCCTTGACCGCCCGCCCGGCGAGCCCCGGCGTGGCCACGTGATAGTCGATCCGCCAGCCGGTGTCGTTGTCGAAGGCCCGCCCGCGGTACGACCACCACGAGTACGGCCCGTCGGTGTCCGGGTGCAGGGCGCGTACGACGTCCACGTATCCACCGTCCGCGGGATCGAAGACCCGGGACAGCCACTCCCGCTCCTCGGGCAGGAACCCGGAGTTCTTGGTGTTGCCGCGCCAGTTCTTCAGGTCGGCCCGCTCATGGGCGATGTTCCAGTCGCCGCAGACCAGCACCTCGCGCCCCTCGGCGGCGGCCCGCTCCCGGAGCCCCTTCAGATAGGCGAGGAACTCGCCCATGAAGCGCTCCTTCTCGTCCTGCCGCTCGGTCCCGACCTCACCCGAGGGCAGATACAGGGAGGCGACGGTGACCCTCGGCAGATCCGCCTCCACATACCGCCCGCTGCCGTCGAACTCGGCGGACCCGAACCCGACCCGGACCCGGTCGGGCTCACGCCGGCTGTACAGGGACACCCCGGCCCGCCCCTTCGCGGCGGCCGGCGCGTGCACCACATGCCAGCCCTCGGGGTCGCGGACGTGCTCGGGCAACTGCTCCGGCTCGGCCCGCACCTCCTGGAGACACAGCACGTCGGCGTCGGTCTGCGCGAGCCACTCCACGAAGCCCTTCTTCGCGGCGGCACGCAGCCCGTTCACATTCACAGAGGTCACAGTGAGCACCCCGGCACGATACCGGCACACTGGACGAGGTCCAGTTCCGGATCGAATACGGTAGCCGTCATGCAGATACGCCGGGTCTCCTTCGACCACCCCGACGCCGTCAAGCTGAACGACCAGGTCCAGGCCGAGTACGCCGTCCGCTACGGGGACGACGGCGACGCCACGGTCATGGCCGCGTCGGACTTCGAGCCGCCGAACGGCATCTACCTGATCGCGTACGACGAGCTCGGCACCCCTGTCGCCTCGGGCGGCTGGCGCGCCCAGGACGCGAACGACGAGGGCAACCTGGACGGTGACGCCGAGGTCAAGCGCATGTACGTGACCGAGCAGCTGCGCGGCCGGGGCCTGGCCCGGCGCATCCTGGCCGCCCTGGAGGACGACGCCCGCACGGCCGGCCGCGTCCGCATGGTCCTGGAGACGGGCCTCAAGCAGCCGGAGGCCATAGCCCTGTACACCTCCAGCGGCTACGAGCCCTGCGCCAAGTTCGGCTACTACCGGCACTACGAGTCGAGCCGCTGCTTCGCGAAGCAGCTGTAGACACTTCTCCGGGTCGCCGATCCCCCGCCCGCCGGATCGCTAACCTGGTCCGGGTTGCCGATGCGCGAGGGGGAAGCCGTGGCCGACGAGGTCCTCGAGTACGCCGTGGAGAGCCGCGCCGAGTGGAACGCGGACATGGCGGCTTCCGCCACAGTGCGGGTCGAGCCCGACGAGACGGCCCCCGACCTCATCCTCGTCGCCGGGACCTGCCCCCGCTGCCGTCACTCCTTCACCCACGTCGAATCCCTCGTCCGCTACCGCGCGATCAACCGCGACGACCCTCTGCGCCCCGGGATCGGCGCCCTGCTCCGTGGCGCCGCCCGCCGCGCGGCCGGGGCGGGCGGCTCACACGACATCTTCGCGTCGTGCTGTTGCGGCGTCCCGCACCCGGGCTCGCCCGAGGCGGTGACCGGCTGCGGCGCCGCCTGGTCCCTGCACGTCGAGTGGGGCGGCTGACCGATGGGCGTGCGCGTCACCCCCGGCCCGGCCGAGCCGTCCGAGGACCACGCGCTGTCCGAGGCCGTTCGCGCCCGCACCGCCGAGGAGTTGCGCGCGGTGCGGGAGGTGGCGTCCAACTGGCGTACGGCACTGGCCGCCATGCTCACCCTCGTCACCGCGGTCTCGGTCGTCCGGGGCCGGGACTCGATCGTCGGTCTCGCTCAGGGAGCCCGCGTGCTCGTCGGTGTCCTGTTGCTGCTGGCGGTCATCACGGCGTGCGTGGGTGCCTTCCTGTCCTCCCGCTCGGCGTTCGGCATCCCGAAGGAGGAGCGGGCCGTCCAGCGGCTCACCGATCTGGTCGCCGCCGAACGCGCCCGTGTCCAGCGCGCGGTCCGGGATCTGCGGGTGGCGATCGCCCTGACCTTCGTCACCCTCGCGCTCATCGTCGCCTCGGTGGGCGTGGTCTGGTACGGGCCCACCGCGTGACGCGTGGTCAGTCCTGCCAGCGCTGGAGGGGCCGCACCCCGGCCCGGTACGCGTCGACGAGGCGGGGCCGCAGGTCGCGCCAGAGCATCTCGACGACCTGCTCCATGTTCTCCCCGAGCCCGATCGCGGCGTCGACCTGCGGTGTGCGCTGACGGCTCAGCACATGGCGCAGGATCATGCGCCGCAGCACCGACGGCGGATGGGTCGTGGCATCGGCGCTCACGTTCTCGTGGCCGTGCCTCAGCACACTGATGGCGCGTTCCAGGACGTGCGTCATGGTGAAGTAGAAGTCGGCCCCCAGAAAGCCGATCGGGAGGTCGTGGCCGCGGGACTGCCCGGCTGCCACCGACAGCGAGAGACCCTGCGCATCCGCCTCGATCTCCTCCTGGTTGCTCCAGGCCAGCTCCTCCGGGTCGGCCTCCCGCGGACCGCCCAGCCCGGCCGCCGGGCGCTGCTGCCCGAGATGGCCCTTCAGGATGTGCCCGTACTCGTGGCCGAGCGCGAACAACTGCACGGAGTCGCAGAGCATCTGGGCCCAGGTGTTGCGCACCGGGTCCTGGAGGTACTGGGGCGCGTTGTACGGCACGCCCGTCTCCAGATACGCGCGCACCAGTTCGCCGAAGCGCCGGGCCGACTCCGGGTGGCGTGCCAGCCGTTCACGGACCTTGCCGGCTTCGAGCTCGAAGGCCGCCCCGCCCTCCGGGGTCCGCCGGAACGGCAGCACCTCCGCCACGGCCTTCGCCGACAGATAGGCGAACCCGGAGAACTCCGACTCGAACAGCACCAGGTGTTCGCCGGTGCCGGGCACGAGCATGGTCATCACGTTCACCCGGCCGGTGGGCAGAGTGCCGAGCAGCGGACGCTGCGGAACCGGGAAGCCGAGAGCCCGGCCGGCCCGCTCGACGCTGTCGGCCATCTTGTGCAGGCCCTGCAACGTGCGGGCGTTCTCGTACTTGCTGACGGTCATCGCGCGCAGGTGTTTCTCGTTCTCGTGGAGACCGGCGCGCAGCTCGTCGAGCTGCTCGGGGCTGACCAGCCCGGTCCGCATCCGCAGCAACTCGTCGATGAGCCGCTCGGTCACAGCGTCGTCCTCGGTCGAGCGCGGTCTCGGCACCAGGCCCATGCCCTGCCAGACGCTCTCGTGCATACGGTCGAGGAACTGCCGAGCCTGTTGAGAAGCCACGCCTACTCCACTCCCTCTCGAGCCGGGCCCACGCTTCCATAACGGAAGCCGACTCAAGAAGTAGTGCGCATACGTCAGAGCCCCGGTCGGGGATCCCGACCGGGGCTCTGAGCTGCGTGGACCTGAGGGGATTTGAACCCCTGGCCCCCTCGATGCGAACGAGGTGCGCTACCGGACTGCGCCACAGGCCCTTGCAACGAGTGAAACTTTAGCACCCCGATCGGCCTGCTTGGAAATCCGTTCCCGAGGGGCGGTCACCTGCGGCTTCGTGGGGCTACTCGTTGGCGGCCCGGGGCCGGCCCCCGTCCTCGTACTGGTCGAACAGGGGGGTGCGACCGCGCTCCCGGGCCCGCCGTGCGGAGGCCGCGCGGCGGGCGTCGCTGCGACCGCCGCCGTCCGCCCTGTCCTGCGTCCGGGCGTCCGCCTCGCCGGGGTCGGGGCTTTCGGCGGGGGCGGGAGCGGGGGCGTCCTCATGGTCGGGGGTGACGGTGCTCGACCGGGCGGAGCTCCAGGTGTCGGGGGCTTGGAGGTCCACGTCGCTGGTGGCCCGGGGCGCGACGGGTGCCGTCACATACGTCGGCAGGGGCACCGGCACCGGCTCCCAGCTGTCGCCCTGCCCCGGCCGGCGCTGCCGCTCGCGCTGCTGGTCGACCCACTCGGCGTGGTCGGTCTGCTCGACGAGTGCGCGCCGGTCCGCCGCGAGGGCCGACAGGCCGGGGTCGGTCGCCGGCTCGGGTCCCGCCTCCGGTTCGTCGGCCTCTTCGCCGGCGGAGGCGCGCCGGCGGGGCTGGCGCTGGCGCTCCCGCAGCCGCTGGGCCGCGGCCTCGGCCCGACGGCGGTCCATCTGGTAGGTGAAGCGGCGGCGCTCCTGGGAGCGCAGATAGGCGATGTACACGCTGAGCATCACGGCGGGCACCCCGGGCGCCCACAGGAACGCGAGGCCTCCGACCGCGGCGACGATCGCGCCCAGGGTGAAGGCGAGGAACAGCATGGTGGTGGTGCGCCGGCGGCGCGCGAGCACCTTCGAGCGCCGGGCCCGCGCTGCGGCCGCCTGGTTCGCCTGGCTCGTCTTGTCCGCCCGGGGGACCGCACCGCGCCGGGCGGCGGGCACCTGGCCCCGGCCGTGTTCGGCGTTCGCCGGGCCCGGTCCGGGTGCCGGGCGGGCCGGCTGCTCGGGGGCGGGCGACGGTACGGGCGCCTGGGTCTGCGGACGCGTTTTGGACACGGCGAAGGCCCGGACGTCCACCGAGTCGGTGACGGCGTCCAGGTCGTCGGCGTCCTGCTCCCCCTCCTCGGCGGAGCGCGCCCGCAGGTCCTTGGCGTACCGGCGCTCCATGGCCGCCTTTCCGGACAGAAGCCGGATGGCGGTGCTGAAGCGTTCCGTCGGACGGGCCTCGTTCAGCTCGTCCTGCCTACGGAGCCACATCGGCACCAAGTAGGCGGCCCAGGCCCCGACAATGACTGCGTAGATGAGGCCGCTGCTGCTCACGCCTCACACGGTAGAGGGGTTTGCGTGAGGCCATCTGCCAATTGAGCCGGTGTGTCGCACGATCTGGCTGATATTTCGAACTTTTTTTGCGACCGATGCGATCAGCAGACCGTCCAGGCCGGGAATTCAATGTCCTGAGACGGTCACCGGCCGATCAATTTCGAACACATATTCAATTTCCTGGGTGGTGCCGGATTCCCGGATCACTCTGCGATCGTGCCCGGTGCCAGCGCCTGAGCAACCCGTCCGGCACCTCTTCCGCCGTGAGCGCGAAGACCAGATGGTCGCGCCAGGCCCCGTCGATGTGGAGATAACGCGGCCTGAGCCCTTCCTCACGGAATCCGAGTTTCTCCACGACCCGGCGGCTGGGCCCGTTCTCGGGGCGAATGCAGACCTCGATGCGGTGCAGCCCGACCATGCGGAAACAGTGGTCCACGACGAGCGCCACCGCTGTCGGCATCACCCCTCGGCCGGCCACCGCCTCGTCCACCCAGTAGCCGACATGCCCCGAGCACATCGAGCCCCAGGTGATTCCGGCCACGGTCAACTGCCCCACCAGCCGCCCCTGGTACTCGATGACGAAGGGCAGCATCCGGCCCGCGTTCGCCTCCGACCTGAGGTGGCGGACCATCTGCCGGAAGGTCGGGCGGTGTGCCAGCGGCCCGCCGGGCGTGGGCGGCGGAATGGTCGCCTCCCAGGGGCGCAGCCAGTCGCGGTTGCGCCGGTTGACCTCGCGCCACGCCCGCTGGTCGCGCAGCTTTATCGGCCGGAGGACGACGTCGCCGTCCACCAGCTCGACGGGCCACGATGGGCTGTTCAGCTCGCACCCCCACTGCCGGGTCTGGGGTGGTCACCGCCGCGGAGCTGCTCGACGGCATGGACCAGCAGCGGCTCCAGGACCGCCAGTCCGTCCTTCACGCCGCCGCTGGACCCGGGCAGGTTGACGATCAGCGTGCCGCCCGCCACTCCGGCCAGGCCCCGGGACAGGGCCGCGGTCGGCACCTTCTCCCGGCCGTACGCCCGGATGGCCTCGGCGATGCCCGGCACCTCGTGGTCGATCACGCGGCGGGTCGCCTCGGGGGTGCGGTCGGTGGGCGAGATGCCCGTGCCGCCGGTGGTGACGATGACGTCGTAGCCGGTCTCGACACCGGCACGCAGGGCCGCCTCCACGGGGTCGCCGTCGGGGACGACCTGGGGGCCGTCGACCTCGAAGCCGAAGCCCCTCAGGCCGTGCGCGATCAGCGGGCCGCCCTTGTCCTCGTAGATCCCGGCGGCGGCCCGGTTGGAGGCCGTGACGACGAGAGCGTGGTAGCTCATGCCCGGCTCCAGTCGCCCGACTTGCCGCCCGTCTTCTCCTCCACCCGTACGTCCGTGATGACCGCTCCCTTGTCGACCGCCTTGACCATGTCGATCACGGTGAGCGCGGCGACGGAGACCGCGGTGAGGGCCTCCATCTCGACGCCCGTGCGGTCCGTGGTCTTCACGGTGGCCAGGATCTCCACCGCGTCGTCCGCGACCGACAGGTCCAGTTTCACACCGGACACCGACAAGGGGTGACAGAGCGGGATCAGGTCCGGGGTGCGTTTGGCGCCCATGATCCCGGCGATCCGCGCGGTCGCGAGGGCGTCGCCCTTGGGGACACCCTCGCCGCGCAGCAGTTCGATCACGCGGGGCGAGACGAGGACGCGTCCGCTGGCGCGGGCCGTGCGGGCGGTCACGTCCTTCTCGGACACGTCGACCATGCGGGCGGCACCCGCCTCGTCGATGTGCGTCAGGCGGTCCTGCGTAGGGGGGTCCTGCATGCTCATGCTGTGTGGCGCTCCCGGTCCGGGCCTGCTGTGCGCGACACGGTACCCCCAACCAGCGCCTGTCAGCCGAGCAGGACCACCTCGACCTCGGTGCCGGGCTCGACGGACTCGGTGTCCTCGGGGACGACGATCAGCGCGTCGGCGTGGGCCAGGGCCGCGATCAGGTGGGATCCGGCGCCGCCGACCGGGGTGACCCGGCCGTCGGCGTACGTACCGCGCAGGAACTGGCGGCGGCCCTTCGGCGAGGTCAGCGCCTTGTCCGCGGTCAGGGTCGCCCGGGTCACCGGCCGGTGGACGTCCTCCAGGCCCATCAGGGCGCGGATGGCGGGGCGGACGAACAGTTCGAAGGAGACGTACGACGACACCGGGTTGCCGGGCAGCGCCAGCAGCGGGGTGTGATCGGGGCCGATGGAACCGAAGCCCTGCGGCTTGCCGGGCTGCATGGCCAGCTTGCGGAAGTCGATGCCGCTGCCCGCCTCGTCCGCGTCGGCGACGTGGGACAGGGCCTCCTTGACGACGTCGTACGCCCCGACGCTCACGCCACCCGTGGTGACCACCAGGTCGGCCCGGACCAGCTGGTCCTCGATGGTGGAGCGCAGAGTCTCGGCGTCGTCGGCGACGGCGCCCACGCGGTAGGCGATGGCGCCGGCGTCGCGGGCGGCGGCGGTGAGGGCGAAGCTGTTGGAGTCGTAGATCTGACCGGCGCCCAGTTCCGTGTCCGGCTGGACGAGTTCGCTGCCGGTGGAGAGCACCACCACGCGCGGGCGCGGGCGGACGCGGACCGTGCCGCGGCCGATCGCGGCGAGCAGGGCGATCTGGGGCGGGCCGAGGATCGTGCCGGCCTCCAGGGCGCGGTCGCCCGCCTTGACGTCACTGCCTTTCGCGCGCACGTGCGCGCGGGCCTCGGCCGGGCGGTACACCTGTACCTGCCCCGTGGCGCCCTCGGGGCCGAGGCCGCGGGCACGCATGCCGCGCACCGGGCCCTCGCCGAGCCCGCCGTCGGTCCACTCGACGGGCACGACCGTCTCGGCGCCGGGCGGCAGCGGGGCGCCGGTCATGATGCGGGCGGCCTGGCCGGGGCCCACCTGGAGCAGCTCGGCCTGGCCCGCGGCGACGTCCCCGACGACCTCCAGGGCCGCCGGGAACTCCTCGCTCGCGCCCGCCACGTCCGCGACCCGTACCGCGTAGCCGTCCATCGAGCTGTTGTCGAAGGGCGGCAGGGACACCGGCACCGTGACGTCCTCGACGAGGACGCAGCCCTGGGCGTCGAGCAGATGCAGCTCGATGGGTTCCAGGGGCCGGACGGTGGCGAGGATATCCTCCAGGTGCTCCTCCACCGACCAGAGGTGGTCGGGGCCGGAGTGGTCCTGGCCGGTGACGCGGGGCGCGGCGCTGCTCAACGTGCTACATCTCCTCGGCTACGTAACTGCGAAGCCAGGTCCGGAAGTCCGGGCCCAGGTCTTCACGTTCGCACGCGAGCCGGACAATGGCACGCAGGTAGTCGCCGCGGTCGCCGGTGTCATAGCGGCGGCCCTTGAAGACGACGCCGTGCACCGGGCCGCCGATCTTCTCGTCCTCTGCGAGCTGCTGGAGGGCGTCCGTGAGCTGGATCTCGCCGCCGCGGCCCGGCTCGGTCTTGCGCAGTATCTCGAAGATGTGCGGGTCGAGGACGTAGCGGCCGATGATCGCGTAGTTGGACGGGGCGTCGGCCGGGTCGGGCTTCTCGACCAGGCCGCTGACCTTGACGACGTCGCTGTCCTCGGTGGTCTCGACGGCCGCGCAGCCGTAGAGGTGGATCTGCTCCGGGGCGACCTCCATGAGCGCGATGACGCTGCCGCCGCGCTGCTCCTGGACCTCGACCATGCGCTGGAGGAGGGGGTCGCGGGGGTCGATCAGGTCGTCGCCGAGGAGGACGGCGAAGGGCTCGTGCCCCACGTGCGGGGCGGCGCACAGCACGGCGTGGCCGAGGCCCTTGGGGTCGCCCTGGCGGACGTAGTGCATCGTCGCGAGGTCGCTCGACTCCTGCACCTTGGCGAGGCGGCCGGCGTCGCCCTTCTTCTGCAGCGCCGACTCCAGCTCGTAGTTGCGGTCGAAGTGGTCCTCGAGGGGGCGCTTGTTGCGGCCCGTCACCATGAGGACGTCGTCGAGACCCGCGGCGACGGCCTCCTCGACCACGTACTGGATCGCCGGCTTGTCGACGACCGGCAGCATCTCCTTGGGAGTGGCTTTGGTGGCCGGCAGGAACCGGGTACCGAGGCCTGCTGCGGGAATGACAGCCTTGCTGATCCGAGGGTGCGACTGAGTCATGCCCGCCACCTTATCCGGTGCCTTTGTGTGGAATCTGTGGCTCCGGTTCATAGGCGCTCATATGAGCGTATTGCAGCGGTACGGGAGCAACCTTTGAGTCACATCGGACGTCCGGGCGAGCCTGACAAGCGGAGTTTGCGGCGCGCGTTCCTCGCGGTGAGGAACAGGTTGACGGCGGATGACCTGCGGGAAACCTCGGCCGCGCTGGCCGGGCGGGCGCTGGAGCTGCCCGAGTTGGCGCGGGCCGGGACGGTGGCGGCGTACGTCTCGGTGGGGAGCGAACCGGGGACGCTCGCGCTCCTGGACGCGCTGCGCGCCCGGGGCGTACGCGTCCTGCTGCCGGTGCTGCTGCCCGACAACGACCTGGACTGGGGCGTCTACGAGGGCGGGGGCTCGCTCGCACGGGTCCAACACGGCGGCCGGATGGCCCTCTTCGAGCCCGCGGGCGAGCGTCTCGGGCCGGACGCCGTGACCACCGCCGACGCCGTGCTGCTGCCGGGGCTGGCGGTCGACACGCGCGGGATGCGGCTGGGGCGCGGCGGCGGCTCCTACGACCGTGTGCTGGCGCGGCTGGAGCGGGCGGGTGCGCGTCCCGCGCTGGTGGTGCTGTTGTACGACTCGGAGGTCGTCGAGCACGTCCCCGGGGAGCCGCACGACCGGCCGGTGCACGCGGTGGTGACGCCGTCGGGGGTGCGGCGGTTCGGGCCGGGCACCTGACGCGAAAGCGGCCCGCCACGCGCGCGTGGAGGGCCGCTTTCGGTTACCGGTGTCAGCGGCTCACGGCTTGAGCACCAGCTTGTCGGCCGTGCCGTCCTCGACCGCCTGGTCCGAGAAGGACCACGGGAGCAGTTCGCCGTCGGCCCACTTGTCCGTCTGGTCGACGTAGTGGGCGCTGTAGGCGTGCCCGGAGGCGCCGGCGAGGTTGATCCAGCGGGACTTGTCGAGGTCGCCGAGGTTCACGACCATCCGCATGGACGGCACCCACACCACGCCGTAGCCGCCGGCCGCGTTCCAGCCGGTCGCGTTGACGGTGGCCTCGCCGCCGCTGAGCTCCCAGGGGCCGCGGTTGAGGGCGTACTGGACAAAACCGGGGCCCTCGGTGCCGAGGGTCTCGTTCTTCAGGAACAGGCGGTGCAGCCGGCCCCAGGTCCAGGTGTCGATGTCCTTGCCGAGCTTGGCGGTCAGCTCCCAGCGGGCGTCGATCATCGCGCGCTTGAACAGCTGGTCGCGGTTGACGGCGGCCGGGCGGGTGCCCGCCTCGGGCGTCTTCCACCAGGCGCTGTCCGGCTGGTCCATCAGCTTGCGGACCACCTCGAACCAGCGGTCGCCGCCGTCGGGCTGTGCCTGGTCGGGGTCGCGCTCACCGCACTCGCGCACGTCCTCCGCCTCGTCGGCGGGCCCGGTGGTGTTGACCGGCTTCACCCACAGGCACTGGCCCTTGACCCGCAGCTCCTTGGGCAGCTTGTTGCCGAAGGCGAGCTTGAGGATGTTGCGCCAGACGGCGTTGAAGTAGGCGGCGGCCGCCGAGTCGGTGTCCTGGGTGTAGTCCCAGCCCTCCAGCAGCTTCTGCGCCTCGCGGACGTCCTTGTTCTCGGGGTCGATCTTGAGCAGCGTGGGCACCAGCAGCCGGGCGATCTCGCTGCTGTTGTCCAGCTGCATCTGGCGCATGTCGTCCGTGGAGATCTTGCCGCCGTCCTTGATCTTCGACTGGATCAGGTCGGTGATCCGCTGGCTGCGCGTGCCGTAGCCCCAGTCCTCGGTGAGCGTGTAGGGGTACTTGTCCGGGTCGACCACGGCCTGGTTGGCGGTGACGATGTAGCCGCGCTCCGGGTCGTACTCGTACGGCAGCTCGTCCTGCTCGATGTAGCCGGTCCAGCGGTACTTGGGGTCCCAGCCGGGCGCCGGGACGGAGCCGTCGTCGTCCTGGGAGCGCTTGGGGATCCTGCCCGGCAGGGTGTAGCCGATGTGGTCCTCGGTGTCCGCGTAGACCAGGTTCTGCGAGGGCACGTCGAACAGGGCGGCGGCCTTGCGGAAGTCGGTCCAGTTCTTCGCCCGGTCCATGGCGAAGACGGCGTCCATGCTGGTGCCCGGCTGGAGCGCGGTCCAGCGCAGCGCGACGCCGTAGCCGTCGCCTCTGTCGGGTGCGGCGGTGTCGACCGTGGCCTTCTTGCCGACCTTCACGAGCTCCGCCGCCCGGTCGGACAGCAGGGGCCCGTTGTTGGTCTCGCGGACGACGATCTTCTTCGGCTCGGCGCCGGCGACCTTGATGGTCTCCTCGCGCGTCTCGAAGGGCTTGATCTTGCCGTCGTACAGGTAGCCGTCGCCGGTGATCTTCTCCAGGTAGAGGTCCGTGACGTCGACGCCGGAGTTGGTCATGCCCCAGGCGATGTCCTGGTTGTGACCGATTATCACGCCCGGCACGCCGGCGAAGGTGTAGCCGCTGACGTCGTACTGGCAGGCGCTGGAGACGCTGCGGCAGTGCAGGCCCATCTGGTACCAGACGGACGGCAGCGAGGGCGACAGGTGCGGGTCGTTGGCCAGCAGCGGCTTGCCGGTGATGGTGTGCTTCCCGCTGACGACCCAGGAGTTGGAGCCGATGCCGTCGCCGTTCACGCCGACGGCCGGCGGGAGGTCGCTCAGGACATCGGAGAGGCCGGTGAGCTGGCTGTCCAGGCCCGAGGTGCCGGAGGCGGTGCCGGACGCTCCGGAAGCCGTGCCGGAGGCGCCGGCGGCCGTGCCCGCGGTGCCCGCCGTGCCGGCGGCGGTGCCGCCGGTTCCGCTCGTGCCGCCGGTGCCCGTGCCGCCGCCCTGCTGGAACGCGCCCGTCAGCTCGTCGTACTGACCCTCCTGGACGATCGCCTTGTTCCGGCTGTACGGATACTGCGGGTACAGCTCGGCGATCTGCTTCGGGCCGAGGCGGCTGGTCAGCAGGGCGCGGTCGATCTCGTCCTGCATGTTGCTGCGCAGGTCCCAGGCCATCGCCTTCAGCCAGGAGACCGAGTCGACCGGGGTCCACTTCTGCGGCTTGTAGTCGTGGGTGAACCCGAGCGCCGCGTACTCCAGGGAGATGTCCTCGCCGTCCTTGCCCTGGAGGTAGGCGTTGACCCCCTCGGCGTAGGCCTGGAGGTACTTCTTGGTGGCGGCCGACAGCTTGGTGTCGTACTCCTGCTTGGCGACCCGCTCCCAGCCGAGGGTGCGCAGGAACTCGTCGTTGTCGACCTGGCTCTTGCCGAACATCTCCGACAGCCGGCCGGCCGCCATGTGACGGCGTACGTCCATCTCGTAGAACCGGTCCTGCGCCTGGACGTAGCCCTGCGCCATGAACAGGTCCGCGTCGGAGGAGGCGTAGATCTGCGGGATGCCGTAGCCGTCGCGCTTGACCTCGACGGGTCCCGAGAGGCCCTTGAGCGTGAGGGAGCCCTTGGTCTGCGGGAAGGAGGCCCGGACGGTGCTGATGGACCAGTACGCCCCGAAGGCGACCCCTCCGATCAGTGCCAGCACCAGGACGATCACGGCCAGGCGGGCTTTGCGCCCTTTTCTCCTGCCGGACTTGGCGGGCTGCTGACCCGTGGAGGCGGTGGTGTTGGGGGGCATCGCTGTCCTTGCTGTCCTAACGCGAGCGGCAGGTTCGGCTGTGCTTTTAACTGAGCGCTGGAGCAACGATAGGCGCAGGGCCTTGCGGCCCTTGACGCGGAGTCGGGAACCGGCCCGGACGAGCGTTCGATCCCACCCCCGGAAGTGTCAAGAAATCGTCAAGAGTTAGGTAAGGTAACGAAGTAGTTGGCGCGATGCGCCACAGCTTCATGTGCGATGTACGTGAGCCCACGCGCGCGTGCGGGTGGGCCAGGGAAGGATTCGGCCGCTGACTGTTCACCACCTCAACCAGCTCCTGCTCGTCTGCTCGCTCGTCCTGCTCGTCGCCGTCGCAGCGGTACGGATCTCCTCGCGCAGCGGGCTCCCCAGCCTGCTCGTGTATCTGGGGATAGGCGTCGCCATGGGCCAGGACGGCGTCGGCGACATCCACTTCGACAACGCCGAACTGACCCAGGTCATCGGGTACGCGGCCCTGGTCGTGATCCTGGCCGAGGGCGGTCTTGGCACGAAGTGGAAGGAGATCAAGCCGGCCCTGCCGGCCGCCACGGCACTGGCCCTGGTCGGTGTCGCGGTGAGCGTCGGGGTCACGGCGTCGGCCGCGCACTACCTGATCGGGCTGGAGTGGCGGCAGGCGCTCATCATCGGGGCGGTCGTCTCCTCGACCGACGCGGCGGCCGTGTTCTCCGTGCTGCGGAAAATCCCCCTCCCCGCGCGCGTGACGGGCACCCTGGAGGCGGAGTCCGGCTTCAACGACGCCCCGGTGGTCATCCTCGTGGTCTCGCTGTCCACGGCGGGCCCGGTCGAACACTGGTACGTGCTGCTGGGCGTGATCCTGCTGGAGCTGGCCATCGGCGCGGCCATCGGCCTCTCGGTGGGCTGGCTCGGCTCCTGGGGGCTGCGGCACGTGGCGCTGCCCGCCTCCGGCCTCTACCCGATCGCCGTCATGGCCATCGCCGTGGTGGCGTACGCGGTGGGCGCGCTGGCCCACGGCAGCGGATTCCTCGCGGTGTACCTCGCCGCGATGATGATGGGCAACGCGCGGCTGCCGCACTGGCCGGCCACCCGCGGCTTCGCCGACGGGCTCGGCTGGATGGCCCAGATCGGCATGTTCGTCCTGCTCGGCCTGCTGGTCACCCCGCACGAGCTGGGCGACGACATCGCGCCCGCGCTCGCCATCGGGCTGGTGCTGACCATGGTGGCGCGCCCGCTGAGCGTGCTGGTCTCCCTGCGGCCCTTCCGGGTCCCCTGGCAGGAACAGGCCCTCATGTCCTGGGCGGGGCTGCGCGGGGCGGTGCCCATCATCCTGGCGACCATCCCCATGGTGGAGGGCGTCGAGTCGAGCCGCCGGATCTTCAACATCGTCTTCATCCTGGTCGTCGTCTACACCCTGGTCCAGGGACCGACACTGCCGTGGCTGGCCCGCAAGCTGCGCCTGGGCGACGGGTCGGAGGCCGCCGACCTCGGCATCGAGTCGGCCCCGCTGGAGCGGCTGCGCGGGCACCTGCTGTCCGTGGCGATCCCCGAGGGGTCGAAGATGCACGGCGTGGAGGTCGCCGAGCTGCGACTGCCGCACGGCTCCGCCGTGACGCTGATCGTGCGCGGGGGCGAGTCCTTCGCGCCGCTGCCGACGACGATATTGCAACGGGGAGACGAGCTCCTCGTGGTCGCCACGGACCCCGTCCGGGACGCGACGGAGAACAGGCTGCGGGCCGTCGGGCACGGCGGCAAGCTGGCCGGCTGGCTCGGGACGGACGGGGCGAGCCGTTAGACGGCGTTTTTACCCTCTTTGGGAATCACAAGGCGGATGGGCCCATGGTGCTCACTTTCACAGGGACGCCACCCTTGATCCCTGTACGATGAAGGCGTTACCCAGATCGAACCACTCTGCCTGACGCAGAGCTGGCGCGACCGTATGGCGGTCGGGTCGCCCCTCCTCACCGGGCCCCGGCATCTACCGCAGTTCCGCGCAAGAGGACAGCTCTCGGCGCCGCCCGCACGGGCCCGCGCTACCAGGCGGCAGAAAGGCACGGGCCGTGGCGTCCACGGTCACCTCGAAGAACTCGAAGAGGTCGAAGAACTCGATGGCCTCGACGGACTCGAAGAGCTCGACGGCTTCCGCCCGCCCGGGATACGGCCGGCTGCTGCGCACCCGCGGCGCCTGGACCTTCCTGCTCCCCGGCTTCGCGGCGCGCCAGCCGTTCGCGATGCTGACCATCTCCATCGTGCTGCTGGTGCAGTACACCACCGGCTCCTACGGAGCGGCGGGCGCCGCCGCGGCCGTCACCGGTGTCTCCATGGCGCTGTTCGCGCCCTACAGCGGCCGCCTCGCCGACCGGTACGGGCAGCGGGCCGTGCTGATCCCCGGGGTGCTGCTGCACGCGCTGTCCGGGCTGACGCTGACGGCGCTGGCGCTGGCGGACGCCCCCCTGTGGGCGGTGTTCGCGGCGGCCGTCCCGACCGGTGCCTCGGTGCCACAGGTCGGGCCCATGGTGCGGGCCCGCTGGGGCGTGAAGCTCAAGGAGTCGCCGCTCATGACCACCGCGGCGGCCTTCGAGTCCGTCACGGACGAACTGACCTTCGTCGTCGGCCCGCTGCTGGCCACCGCACTGTGCACGGCCGTCGACCCGGCCGCCGGGCTGGTGACCGAGGCCTCGCTGACCCTGGTCGGCGGTTTGCTGTTCGCCGCGCAGAAGAACACTCAGCCCTCGGTCGCAGGCGGCAGCGGCCACGCGCGCGTGGAGCACGCTTCCGCGCTGCGGATCCCCGGGGTGCGCGTGCTGATCGTGACCTTCCTGGGCATCGGGTCCGTCTTCGGCGGTATGCAGGTCTCGCTGGCCGCCTTCACCGAGTCGATCGGCGAACCGGGCCTCAACGGCGTCCTTTACGGGATCTTCGCCGCGGGCAACATGCTCTCCGGCGTCGTCTGCGGCGCGATCGCCTGGAAGGCGGCCCCGCAGCGGCGTCTCGTCGTCGGCTACACGGCGCTCGCGCTCACCGCGTCGGGCCTGTGGGCCGCCCACTCGGTGCCGGTCCTCGCCGGGCTCGGCCTGCTGGTCGGCATGTGCATCGCGCCCGCCCTGATCACCGGCTACACCCTGGTCGAGGGCCTGGTCCCGGCCGGTGCCCGCACCGAGGCCTTCACCTGGCTGACGGGCGCGGTGGCGCTCGGCCAGGCGGCCGCCGTCACGGTCGCCGGACAGCTGGAGGACCGCTTCCGGGACGGCGCCGGTTTCCTGGTGCCGATGGGCGGCACCGTGCTCGCCCTGGCGACCCTCCTGACCCTGCGTTCCCGGCTGACGGGACGCGCCCAGGGCCGCACCGTCGCGCGTGGCGTGGGTCACCGCGTGCCGGTGGCAGTGGACTGAACGGCCGGAATACGTCAAGATGGTTCGTCGTTAGCACTCATCGAGTGAGAGTGCCAGGAGGAAGACAGTGCCCACCTACCAGTACCAGTGCACCGAGTGCGGCGAGGGCCTCGAGGCGGTGCAGAAGTTCACCGACGACGCCCTCACCGAGTGCCCGAGCTGCAAGGGCCGCCTGAAGAAGGTGTTCTCGGCGGTCGGCATTGTCTTCAAGGGCTCCGGCTTCTACCGGAACGACAGCCGCGGCTCCTCGTCGAGCAGCGCCCCGGCGTCGAAGTCGTCGAGCTCCTCGTCGTCGTCCTCGGACTCCGGCTCCGGTTCCAGCGCGAGCTCCGGTTCCGGTTCCGGTTCGAGCTCGTCGTCGAGCACCGGCAGCTCCACCAGTAGCAGCACCGCCGCGTAAGGCCCGTTTCTTGCAGGACCCTGTCGCCTTTCGGCGACGGGGTCCTCGGCGTTTCCGCGTGCGGTTAGGGTGCGGGCATGGTGAACAAGGCGAACGTGGCGGGCCAGGGGAACGCCGGGATCGGCGTCATCGGCGGCTCCGGGTTCTACTCCTTCCTCGACGACGTGACCGAGGTCCAGATCGACACCCCGTACGGGCCGCCCAGCGACTCCCTCTTCCTCGGCGAGGTCGCCGGGCGGCGCGTCGCCTTCCTGCCCCGGCACGGACGGGGCCACCACCTGCCGCCGCACCGGATCAACTACCGGGCCAACCTGTGGGCGCTGCGGTCGGTCGGCGTGCGCCAGGTACTCGCCCCCTGCGCCGTCGGCGGCCTGCAGCCCGAGTACGGGCCGGGCACGCTGCTGGTGCCGGACCAGCTGGTCGACCGGACCAAGTCCCGCGCGAACACCTACTTCGACGGACTGCCGCTGCCCGACGGGACGGTGCCGAACGTGGTGCACGTGTCGCTGGCCGACCCCTACTGCCCCGCCGGGCGGGCCGTCGCGCTGAAGGCGGCGCGCGGGCGGGACTGGGAGCCGGTGGACGGCGGCGCGCTGGTCGTCATCGAGGGGCCGCGCTTCTCGACCCGTGCCGAATCGTTGTGGCACCGGGCGCAGGGCTGGTCGGTGGTGGGCATGACCGGCCACCCCGAGGCGGCGCTCGCCCGTGAGCTGGAGCTCTGCTACACGTCCCTGACGCTGGTCACCGACCTCGACGCCGGCGCCGAGACCGGGGAGGGCGTCTCGCACGACGAGGTGCTGCGGGTGTTCGCGGCGAACGTGGACCGGCTGCGGGGCGTGCTGTTCGACGCGGTGGCGGGGCTGCCGGGGGAGGACGAGCGGGGCTGTCTGTGCGCGAGTGCGCTGGGTGGGATGGATCCGGGGTTCGCGTTGCCGTAGCTGTGGGTGCCGGGGGCTGAGGGCTGGGGGCTGGAGGCTGGGGGCTGGAGGCTGGGGGCTGGAGGCTGGGGGGCGGAACTTGCCGTTCGGGTGAGGGAGTTGTCCACAGGGCGGCGGTAGGTCCACAGGCCTGAGCGGGCGGTCGTGAGAAGCCTCATCGTGGGGAGCGCAAGCCGGTCACTCGTCACAGGTGGTGGTTCCCCATGTCCCTCGGTCCGTCTTCCTCATGCCTGACGCTGCCTTCTTGGTCCGCTGCCGCGTGCCCGCCCGGCCCCGAGGTGCCGCCGACGCGTGAGGTGCCGCGGTTCGACCCCGTACGGGTGGGCGGCCGGGCCGGCCGGCTCGTGCGCAACCGGCGGCGGGCCCTGGCCGTGGGGCTCGCGGTCACCGCGACCGCGCTGGTGGCGGCGGGACCGCGGGGCGCCGACGGGGCCCGTGGGCATCCCCGGGCCCAGCCCCCCGCGCACGCGGCTTCCGTGTCCGGGGAAGATGCCGTACGGACGCGCCGTGCGGCGGGGGCGGTGACGGCCCCGGTCCGGATCGCCGACGCGGCCACCGTGCGGCTGCTGCGGCCCGGCGACCGGGTCGACGTCATCGCCGCCGAGGAGACGGTGTCGGGCGGCGCTGCCCGGGTGGTCGCGCGCGGGGCCAGGGTGACGAAGGTGCCGGAGCCGCTGGAGGACGCGAGCGGCACAGGGGCGCTGGTCGTGCTGTCGGTGCCGCGTGCCTCAGCGGCCCGGCTCGCCGGTGCGAGCACCACGGCGCGGCTGGCGGTGACCTTGTGGGGGCATCCCCGATGACGTCCCTGCTGATGTCCCCGCTCTCGTCAAGTCGCTCGTTCGAAGGGCCACCCAGGTGCTCCGTTCGGAGCAACGTTGACGTAGGTTGCGGAGCGTTTTGTTCCGCAAGCTGCTCGTGCGAGGAGAGACCCCGAGGTGAGCGAGAAGAAGGATCCGAGCGTCTGGGAGGGCTTCAAGGCCTTCCTGATGCGAGGGAACGTCGTCGATCTGGCAGTGGCGGTGGTGATCGGCGCCGCCTTCACCAACATCGTCAACGCCGTGGTGAAGGGGATCATCAACCCCGTCGTCGGGGCCATCGGGACCAAGAACCTCGACCATTACAGCTCGTGTCTGAGCTCGACGTGCGCGGGCGAGCAGGGCATCCGGATCCTGTGGGGTTCCGTGCTCGGCGCCACGCTGAGCTTTGTGATCACCGCGGCGGTCGTCTACTTCCTGATGGTCCTGCCGATGGCGAAGTACCTGGCCCGGCTGGAGGCCCGCCGCAAGGCGAAGGAGGACACGCAGGAGGTCATCGAGGTGACCGAACTGGAGGTGCTGAAGGAGATCCGGGACGCGCTGGTCGCGCAGCGCGGCTCGGGGCACGACCGGCAGTAGCGCTGCGGACGGTCGCCCGGGCGGCTCAGAGGTGGTGGGGCGGCTTCTCGTCGAGGAAGCGCTTGAGGTCGGCCGCGCCGCCGCCGGCGTCGGAGCGCTCGCCCCAGCCGCGGTCGGTGTCGTCGGAGGACTGCTGGTCCAGCGGGTCGTCGAAGACCAGCGCGGGCTTGGGCGCGCGCGGCTCGGGATCGGGGGCGGTGCTCATGCGTCCAGGGTACGGTCGCGGAGAAAGTCGGGGAGAAGGTCGCGGTGAAATTCCCCGCTCCTTCTGTTGTGCTGGGACCCATGACTTCCAGCCCCGCTCCCCCGCCCGTCCCCTCCTCCGCGTCCGGCCCGTCCGGCCAGTCCGGCGGGCCCGGCGTCCGGCGGCCGCTGCGCAGGCTCAGGGCCCGTGGCCGCGACGAGGCGCACCGGGCGGCCTCGCCGCTGGAGCTCTTCTTCGACCTCTGCTTCGTCGTCGCGGTGGCCCAGGCGGGCATCCAGCTGGTGCACGCCGTCGCCGAGGGGCATGCGGGCGAGGGGATCCGCGACTACGCGATGGTGTTCTTCGCCGTGTGGTGGGCGTGGATGAACTTCACGTGGTTCGCCTCGGCGTACGACAACGACGACGTGCTCTACCGGGTCGTCACGCTGGTGCAGATCGCCGGGGTGCTGGTCCTCGCGGCGGGGGTCTCCCGGGCGTTCGGGGAGCACGAGTTCTTCGTGGTCTGGCTGGGCTACCTGATCATGCGGATCGCCATGGCGGCGCAGTGGCTGCGGGCGGCCCGCTCCAGCGAGGGCCCGGAGCGCACGACGGCTCTGCGCTACGCCGGTGGCGTGCTGGTGTGCCAGGTCGGCTGGCTGGGGCTGCTGTTCCTGCCCGAGGGGGCGCGGGCCTGGTGGTTCCTGGTGATGGTGCTGCTGGAGATGTGCGTGCCGCCGTGGGCGGAGAAGGACCGTCCCACGTCCTGGCATCCGCGCCATATCGCGGAGCGGTACGGGCTGTTCACCATCATCGTGCTCGGCGAGACGATCGCCGCGGCCACGGTCGCCGTCAAGTCGGGCATCGACGAGAACGACGCCCTGGGCGAGCTCCTCCCCATCGCGGCGGGCGGGCTGCTGATCATCTTCGCCGCGTGGTGGGTCTACTTCGTGGTCCCCATCCACGACCATCTGCGGTCCAACCGGCAGGCGTTCCTGTGGGGCTACGGCCACTACCTGGTCTTCGCCTCGGCGGCGGCGATCGGCGCCGGGCTGGAGGTGGCGGTGGAGCAGACGGTCGGCAAGGCGCACATCTCCACACTGTCGGCGTCGGCCGCCGTGACCCTGCCGACGGCCCTGTACCTGCTGACCTTGTGGGCGCTGCACTCGCGCCACTTCAAGTCGGGCATCGCCCAGCAGCTGGTCCTGCCGACGACGGCACTGCTGGTGATCTGCTGCACGTTCCTCCACGACTGGGCGGTGCTCGCGGCGGGCCTGGTCTGCGCGCTGTCGGTGGTGGCGGGAGAGACCCTGGCCCTGCGCGGGGCCGCCGGGACCACCCGGACCGACGGGCAGGCGTCGGCGGCCGGGTGATGTGGCCCGCGAGGTCGTCCCGAGTCCGCGGGAGCCGGGTGCGCCCGCGAGAGCCGGGGCTGGACGAGACTGGGCGGCATGACAGTTGACGCTCTGGTGGACGCTCTGACGGATGTCTCCGGTCTGCGGGTGGGGCACGCGACACGCGCCGGCGACGGGTGGCTCACCGGCACCACGGTGGTGCTGGCCCCGGAGGGCGGGGCGGTGGCGGCCGTGGACGTGCGGGGCGGTGGTCCCGGCACCAAGGAGACGGACGCGCTGGACCCGCGCAACGTGGTGCGGAAGGTCGAGGCGATCGTGCTGACCGGTGGCAGCGCGTACGGGCTCGACGCGGCTTCGGGGGTGATGGCCTGGCTGGAGGAACGGGGGCGCGGGATCCGCGTCGGGGCGGACCCGGCGCATGTCGTGCCGGTGGTGCCCGCCGCTTGTGTCTTCGATCTGGGGCGCGGCGGCGACTTCCGGGCCCGGCCGGACGCGGCCACCGGGCGTGCGGCGGTCGAGGCGGCCGCGGCGAGCGAGCCCGGCGCGCCGGTGCCCGAGGGGTGTGTGGGTGCCGGCACTGGGGCGGTGGCCGGGGTCGTGAAGGGCGGCGTCGGCGGCGCGAGCACCGTGCTCGGCTCGGGCATCACGGTGGCCGCGCTGGTGGTGGCCAACGCGGCGGGGTCAGTGCTGGATCCGGAGACGGGGGTGCTGTACGGGGAGTTGTTCCAGGGGCGGGTGGAGTACCCGGAGGCGAAGGTGCACGAGGCCGCGCGGCAGCGCCTCGCCGAGACGGCCGCGAGGAGCGTGCCTCCGCCGCTCAACACCACACTGGCGGTGGTCGCCACGGACGCGGAACTGTCGAAGGCGCAGGCGCAGAAGCTGGCCGGTACGGCACACGACGGCATCGCCCGCGCGGTGCGGCCGGTGCACCTTCTCAACGACGGGGACACGGTGTTCGCGCTGGCCACCGGAGACCGTGCCCTGGACGCCGCGAACCCACTCGCGCTCAACGAGATCCTCGCCGCTGGCGCGGACGTCGTGACCCGGGCGATCGTACGGGCCGTGCGCGCTGCGGAGCCGGTCGACGGTCCGGGCGGGGCGTGGCCGTCGTACGGGGAGTTGTACGGGGGCCGCTGAGCCTGGGGGTGCCGCACAGCGGGCCGGTACCGCGCAGCGGCTCCGCGGCGACGCCGGACATTGTCCCGTCCCTGTAACGGTGATGTCGCTCATGGCGGTCGGACGGAACCCGACCGGCCGCCCGGCCCCTCTTCTCTCACGTACTGGAGCGGACCACGCACATCACACGAACTGGGAGCAGCCCGTGACAACGCCGGACATTGCAGCGCGGCGCACACTGGGGGCATGTGCCGCCCTGATGATCGGCGCCCTGACGCTCACCGCCTGCGGTGGCAGCGCCAACGCCAAGGACGACGCCAAGGGTGGCGGCGACTCGGCGAAGACCTCGGTCGCCAAGATCGCCATCTCGGCGAAGGACGGTTCGACCGGCGCCTCCATCAACAAGACCGGTGTGAAGGTCAGCGACGGCAAGCTGACCGACGTGAAGATGACGGTGGCGGGCAGCGGTCAGGCCGTACCGGGCTCGATCTCCTCCGACGGCAAGGACTGGAAGCCCAAGGAGCAGCTGGAGCGCGGCACGAAGTACCAGATATCGGCGACCGCGAAGGACACGAAGGGCCGTACGGCCGCCGCGAACTCCATCTTCACGACGGTCACCTCGGCGAACAGCTTCATCGGGACGTACACGCCGGACAACGGCGCCACGGTCGGTGTGGGCATGCCGGTGTCGTTCACCTTCGACAAGGCCATCACGAACCGCAAGGACGTGCAGTCGCACATCACGGTCACGTCCAGCAGCGGGCAGCAGGTCGTGGGGCACTGGTTCGGTGCGCAGCGGCTCGACTTCCGGCCCGAGGAGTACTGGAAGGCCGGTTCCAAGGTCACGATGAAGATCGACCTGGACGGGGTCGAGGGCACGAACGGCGTCTACGGCGTGCAGAAGAAGACGGTCACCTTCACCGTCGGCCGCTCGCAGGTCTCCACGGTCGACGTCAACACGCAGACCATGACGGTGGTGCGGGACGGCACGACCATCAAGACGGTCCCGATCTCGGCGGGCAGCCCGGAACACACCACGTACAACGGGCAGATGGTGATCTCCGAGAAGTTCGTGCAGACCCGGATGAACAGCCGGACGGTCGGGCTCGGCGGGGAGTACGACATACCCGACGTGCCGCACGCGATGCGCCTGACGACGTCCGGCACGTTCATCCACGGCAACTACTGGTACAACAAGGGCAACCCGCCCTTCGGGCGCGAGGGCACCAGCCACGGCTGCGTCGGCCTGGCGGACGTCCAGGGCGCCGGGGGCAACACGCCCGCCAAGTGGTTCTACGACAACTCGCTCATCGGCGACGTGGTGATCGTCAAGAACTCGCCCGACAAGACGGTGGCGCCGGACAACGGGCTCAACGGCTGGAACCTGGACTGGAGCCAGTGGGTCGCGGGCAGCGACGCGTGAGCGGCTGAACGACCGCCCCCACTGGGGTTTTTGACGGACAGATCGGGCCGCGCGGGAACTTTTCGCGCGGCCCGCGCGTTTTCCTGGACGTACGTTTTCTCGGTTCCCGGACATGATGTCCGACCGAGGGGCTACGGTATGCACCCACAAGGTGACATGCAGCAACGCCGGGAGAAACCTTGAGCGTTCCGTACGAGACGGCAGCGTACGAACCCCACGACTCGCCCGAGTCTCCGGAGGAGCATCTCGCGCGACTCCTCGGCCGCGCCCTGAACTCCTTCGAGCTGCCCGACGAGACGATAAGGCGGCTGGACTGCGCGCTGGCGCACGACGGTTCGCTGCACTCCGCGCACCACAGCGCGGGGCTGCACCGGGAGACGTACCGGCACACCTGGCTGCTCGCCGACGGTTCCGCGCTCACGCTCTGGGAGCTCGTCCACAACACGGCGCCGGGCAGTGAGCCGCAGCACGAGGTGTACGTCGACGAGGAGGAGCTGCGCGCCGCCACCTCGCGTCTGCCGCTGCCTCCGGACACACCCGACTTCGAGCTGCCGGTGGCGGTGCAGCTGTCCCCGGTCGCCGCGCCCCGGCACGCGTACGCCGGGGACGACTCGGCGGACCACGCGCGGCGTTTACTGCGCCGCGCGGAGAACGCGGACCGGCCGGGCGCGGACACGGCGGCCCTGCTGGCCACGGCGTCCGGTCACCAGATCACCCAGGCCTTCGGCCGCCCGTGCCGCGCGGGCCGGGCGGGGCTGTGCTTCTCGCTCTACGAACACGCCTTCCTGCTGCGCGACGGCGCGGAGGTCTCCCTCTGGGAGGTGGAGCACACGGCGACGCCGGACGGACGGCACATGTGCGAGGTGTACGCCAGCGAGGACGCGGCCCGCGAGGCGATGGAGCGGCGGGCGGCGCAGGTGTCCTAGGGAGTGCCCGAGAAACGTCGGGGCGCGTGCCGAGCGAGGCGGGGACGGTGACCGTGAGCGGCACGGCGGACGCCTTGCTCCTGTACACGGCGGGCGACTCCGACTCCGGCACCGTGGCCCGGGCGGCGGGCGACGAGGGGGGCCGCTACGACTGTGAGCCCGGCACAGGGCGCGGCAACCGGAGACGCGGGAGCCGGGCGAGGAGGCGGTATGGCCGCCGGACGGTCCTCAGGCCGCTCTGTCGCCGAGTTGGCGTGCCAGCTCGGCGAAGGTGTCTCTCTCCTCGGGGGTCAGTTCCACGGACTCCGACCGGGGGCCCGTCTGCCGCTGTTGCGGGAGGGCGGGGAGAGAGTGGCCTTCGGGCCATCGGGAGACGTGCTCGGGCATGCGCCCAGTAGACACCACGGCCCGGGACTTCTGTCCCGGGCCATGATTTTCGTGATCTATCTCGCAGGTGCCGTGAACGGTTCACACACCCCGAAAGGGGCGAACCCGGGGCCCGCGGGCATGGGGCTCACGCCGCCACCGGCTGCTTCGCCTCCGCCGACGGAGCCGCGGCCTCGCCGGAGGCCGCCGCGGCGCCCGGGGCCGGCTTGCGCATGCCCTTGAGGACGACCACCAGGGCCGTGGTGACGCAGACACCGACGGCGATGGCGACCAGGTAGAGCAGCGGGTTGCCGATCAGCGGGACCACGAAGATGCCGCCGTGCGGGGCGCGCAGGGTGGTGGCGAAGGCCATCGACAGGGCGCCGGTGATCGCGCCGCCCGCCATCGAGGCCGGGATGACACGCAGCGGGTCGGCCGCGGCGAAGGGGATCGCGCCCTCGGAGATGAAGGAGGCGCCGAGCACCCAGGCGGCCTTGCCGTTCTCGCGCTCGGTGTGCGTGAAGAGCTTGCCGCGCACGGTCGTGGCGAGGGCCATCGCCAGCGGGGGCACCATGCCGGCCGCCATGACCGCAGCCATGATCTTCATCGCGGAGTCGCTGGGGTTGGACACCGCGATACCGGCCGTGGCGAAGGTGTAGGCGACCTTGTTGACGGGGCCGCCGAGGTCGAAGCACATCATCAGGCCGAGGAGGGCGCCGAGCAGGATGGCGTTGCTGCCGGACAGGCCGTTGAGCCAGTCGGTCATGCCCTTCTGGGCCTCGGCGATGGGCTTGCCGATGACGACGAACATCAGGAACCCGACGATCGCCGAGGAGATCAGCGGGATCACCACCACCGGCATGATGCCGCGCAGCGCCGCCGGGATGTTCACCTTCTGGATCGCGATGACCACGCCACCGGCGATCAGACCGGCCGCGAGGCCGCCGAGGAAGCCGGCGTTGATCGTCAGGGCGATCGAGCCGCCGACGAAGCCGGGGACGAGACCGGGCCGGTCGGCCATGCCGTAGGCGATGTAGCCGGCCAGGACCGGGACGAGGAAGCCGAAGGCGACGCCGCCGATCTGGAAGAGCAGGGCCGCCCAGCTGTCGGCCTGCGCCCACATGAAGTGGTCCATCACCGACGGGGCCTTGTCGACCTTGTAGCCGCCGATCGCGAAGCCGAGGGCGATCAGCAGACCGCCCGCCGCGACGAACGGCACCATGTAACTGACGCCGGACATCAGCCACTTGCGCAGCTTGGTGCCGTAGCCCTCGCCGGCGTCGCCGGAGCGCTCCACGGGGCTGGCCGGCGCGGATCCGGAGGTGACCTCGCCGCTGGCGGCCTTCTCGCGTACCTCGGCGATGAGTTCAGCGGGGCGGTTGATGCCCGCCTTCACGCCGACGTCGACGGTCGGCTTGCCGGCGAAGCGTTCCTTCTCCCGTACGGGCACGTCGTGGGCGAAGATCACGGCGTCCGCCGCCGCGATGACCGACGGGTCGACACGGGTGAAGCCGGCCGAGCCCTGGGGCTCGACGGTGACCTCGACGCCCGCCTCACGGCCGGCGTTCTCCAGCGACTCGGCCGCCATGTAGGTGTGGGCGATGCCGGTGGGGCAGGAGGTGACGGCGACGATACGGAACGGGCGCTCCGCCGCGTCGGCGGTGTCGTCAGTGCTGTCGGTGTCGTCGGTGACCGTGGCGGCGGCGGGAGAGGCCGCTCCCGCCGACGCCACGGGGTCTTCGGAGCCGGCCTCGGCAGGCTCGCCGGGCTCGTCGCCGCGGATCAGCGCGGCGGCGTCCGTCGCGTCGCCCACCGCGCGCAGCGCTTCGGTGAACTCCGTGTTCATCAGCTGCCGGGCCAGCGACGACAGGATCGTCAGATGGGCGTCGTCGGCGCCGGCCGGCGCGGCGATCAGGAAGATCAGGTCGGCGGGGCCGTCGGCCGCGCCGAAGTCGATGCCGTCGGAGCTGCGCCCGAAGGCGAGCGTCGGCTCGGTGACGTGCTCGCTGCGGCAGTGCGGGATGCCGATGCCGCCGTCGAGGCCGGTCGGCATCTGGGCCTCGCGGGCGGCCACGTCGGCGAGGAAGCCGTCCAGGTCGGTCACCCGGCCCAGGGCCACCATGCGCTCGGCGAGGGCACGCGCCGCCGCTTCCTTGGTGTCGGCGGACAGGTCGAGATCGACCAGGTCCGCGGTGATCATGTCGCTCATCGCGGGCTCCTTAGCACGCGTATCGCCCGGTCAGTCGGGTGGGCGGGGAGGGGACGGGGGGTGACGGGGATGGGGTGGGGGGTGACGGAGTTGGGCGTACCGGCCTCGGCTAACGGGGCGTCTCGCCGGTCATGGGCCGGTGCGCGCGGCTCGGCGTGCGTCAGGCCACCGGCTGGTTCGACGTACGTCATGACACCGGCTCCTTCAGCGCACGGTCCGCCGGGATCCGGGTCGTGACCGTCACCGCGGCCGGGTCCAGGTCGCCGGGCTTGGGCATGACACTGCCGGGCAGCTGGACGGCCGCCGCGCCGTGGGCGACCGCGGAGGCGAGGGCGTCGGGGCCGCTGCCGCCGGCGATCAGGAAACCGGCGAGGGAGGAGTCACCGGCGCCCACGTTGCTGCGGACGGCGTCCACGCGGGCGCTGCCGAACCAGGCGCCCTCGCCGGAGACCAGCAGTTGCCCGTCGGCGCCGAGGCTGGCGAGGACGGCCCGGGCGCCCATCTCGCGCAGTTCCTCGGCCGCCTTCACGGCGTCGCCGACGGTGGCGAGGGGGCGGCCGACTGCCTCCGCGAGTTCCTCGGCGTTGGGCTTGACCACGTCGGGCCGCTCGCGCAGGGCCGCCAGCAGCGCGGGCCCGGAGGTGTCCAGGGCGATCCGGGCGCCGGCGGCGTGCGCGCGGGCGACCAGGTCGGCGTACCAGGAGGGGGCGAGGCCGCGCGGGAGGCTGCCGCAGCAGGCGATCCAGGCGGCGTCGCGGGACTGCTGCCGTACGGTCTCCAGGAGCAGTTCGCGCTCGGCGTCGGACAGTTCGGGGCCCGGCGCGTTGATCTTCGTCAGGACGCCGTCGGCTTCGGCGAGGGCGATGTTGGAGCGGGTGGCCCCGGCGACCGGGACCGGCGCGACCTCGATGCCCTGCGTGTCGAGCAGGTCGGCGACGAGCGCGCCCGGCGCTCCGCCCAGGGGCAGGACCGCCACGGTGCGCTGACCGGCCGCCGCGACCGCGCGCGAGACGTTCACGCCCTTGCCGCCCGGGTCCATCCGCTCGCCGGTGGCGCGGATGACCTCACCGCGGTCGAGGGACGGCACCTCGTAGGTGCGGTCCAGGGACGGGTTGGGGGTGACGGTGAGGATCATGCGCGCACTACTTCCGTGCCGCCGCGCTCGATCGCGACGGCGTCTTCGGGGCTCAGCCCGCTGTCGGTGATCAGCAGGTCCACATCGCTCAGGTCGCCGAAGCGGGCGAAGTGCTCCTGGCCGTACTTGGAGGAGTCGGCGAGCAGCACCACGCGACGGGCGGCGGCCACGGCCGCGCGCTTCACGGCGGCCTCGGCGAGGTCGGGGGTGGTCAGGCCGTGTTCGGCGGAGAAGCCGTTGGCGGCCACGAACAGCACGTCGGCGCGGATCTCGCCGTACGCGCGCAGCGCCCAGGCGTCCACGGCGGCGCGCGTCCGGTGCCGTACGCGCCCCCCGATGAGGTGGAGCTGGATGCCGGGGTGGTCGGCGAGGCGGGCGGCGATGGGCAGGCTGTGGGTGACGACGGTGAGGGTGGCCTCCGACGGCAGGGCGGCGGCCATTCTGGCCACCGTCGTACCGGCGTCGAGGATCATCGTGCCCTCGCTCGGCAGTTCCACGAGGGCCGCCTTGGCGATGCGGTCCTTCTCGTCGGGGGCCGCGGTCTCGCGTTCGGCGAGGTCCGGCTCGAAGTCGAGCCGCCCGGCCGGGATGGCCCCGCCGTGCACCCGGCGGACCAGTCCGGCGCGGTCGAGGGCCTTGAGGTCGCGGCGGATCGTCTCCGCCGTCACCTGGAACTCCTCGGCCAGCGACACGACATCCACTCGGCCGCCGTCACGGGCGAGCCGGAGGATCTCCTGCTGCCGCTCCGGTGCGTACATGTCTGTTCGCCTCCGCCCATGCCCGAACGTGTGGTTTCAGCGGGAGGCTACGCCGAGATTTCCGCGAAGTAAACAGGTTCGGACGCAATCGGGCATGATCGGAAATGCAGACGGGCTCGGCACGCAGGTACCGAGCCCGTCTTCCCGGAGGGGAACGGCCGCGGTCAGGAGACCAGCACCGGCTCCTTCCGCTCCGTCGTCGCCCCGTGCTCCCCCTCGACATGCTGCGCCGGCCGCTTCGGCAGGGCGAACATCAGCAGGAAGATCACGCCCAGCACCGCGGCCACGCAGCCCAGCGAGTTCCGGAAGGCCTCCGCGAAGGCGGGACCCACCTGGTCCGGGCGCAGCCGGTCGCCGATCGTGCCGAAGAAGACGACCGACACCAGGCCCAGCCCCAGCGCGTTGCCCATCTGCTGCACGGTGTTGAGCAGGCCGGACGCCGAGCCGGAGTGCTCGCGCGGCACCCCGGAGAGGATCGCGTCGGTCAGCGGGGCGACGATCAGGCCCATGCCCACGCCCATCACGACCAGCGGCAGCGCCATCTGCCAGGGCGCGATGCCGAGGCCGTAGTGCCCGGACTCCCAGAGGTAGAGCAGCACCCCGGCCGCCATCACCAGCGCGCCCGCCTGCAGCACCTTGCGCCCGAAGCGCGGGACCAGCTGCTGCACCGACATCCCGGCGGCCACGGACACGGCGATCGAGAACGGCACCCCGGTGAGCCCGGCCTTCAGCGGACTCCAGCCCAGTCCGAACTGCATGTACAGCGTCCACACCAGGAAGAACACGCCGAGCGCGACCCCGAAGACGGTCTGCACGGCGATCCCGGCCGCGAAGCTCTTGACCTTGAACAGCGACAGCTCGACCAGCGGGGAGCCGTCCCGTGCGCTCTTGCGCCGCTCGTACGCCACCAGCGCCGCCAGGACGACGAGCGCGCCGGCCATCGAGACGTACCCCCACACCGGCCAGCCCAGCTCACGGCCGCGAATGAGCGGGTAGAGCAGCATCAGCAGGCCCAGCGTCACGAGCGCGACACCCACCAGGTCCAGCTTGAGCGCCCGGGGCGCCCTGGACTCGGTGATGAAACGGCTGCCGAGGACCAGACCCGCGACCCCGACGGGCAGGTTGATCAGGAAGATCGAGCGCCACTCCCCGCCGAACAGGTTCCCCTCGGTCAGCAGCGCGCCGAGCAGCGGACCGGACACGGCCCCGAGTCCGACGACCGCGCCGAACAGGCCGAACACCTTGCCCCGCTCGTGTGCCGGGAAGGTCGCGTGCACGATCGACAGCACCTGCGGCACCATCAGCGCCGCCATGGCGCCCTGGAGGAACCGCGAGGCGACCAGCATCTCCGGGTTCACCGCGAGGCCGCACAGCGCGGAGGCGAGGGTGAAGCCGCCGATGCCGATGAGGAAGATCCGCTTGCGGCCGTGGATGTCGCCGAGCCGTCCGCCGGTGATCAGCCCGGCGGCGAACGCGAGGGCGTATCCGGCGGTGATCCACTGGATCTGACTGAAGGACGCGCCCGATTCCCGCTGGATCGACGGTATGGCGATGTTGACGATCGTCACGTCGACGAGGTCCATGAAGGCCGCGGTCATCACGATCGCGAGGGCGAACCAGCGACGGCGGTCGGTGCCGCCCGCGGCGCTGAGAGGGGTATCGGTGGAGGTCATACCCGGAAGCTAGTGGGCCATTAGGTCAGATCGTGTCCTACTGGTGCGGCATCCTCGTCGGTATGACGACGGACACACCGGCCCGGCTGCTGACGCTCCTCTCCCTCCTCCAGACGCCCCGCGAATGGCCCGGCGGCGAGCTCGCCGACCGGCTCGGGGTCTCCCGCCGCACGGTCCGGCGGGACATCGACCGGCTGCGCGAGCTGGGCTACCCCGTGCAGGCGAGCAAGGGTGCCGACGGCGGCTACCGACTGGTCGCCGGCAAGGCCATGCCACCGCTCGTGCTCGACGACGAGGAGGCCGTGGCCATCGCGGTCGGCCTGCGCGCCGGGGCGGGGCACGCGGTGGAGGGCCTGGACGAGGCGTCGGTACGGGCGCTGGCCAAGCTGGAGCAGGTGCTGCCGGGCCGGCTGCGCCACCGCGTGACCACACTCCAGGCCGCGACGACTCCTCTGACCAGCGGGGACGGGCCGAGCATCGCGCCGGAGACCCTGACCGTCATGGCCTCCACGGCGTCCGGGCACGAGCGGCTGCGGTTCGCCTACCGGACGGCCGACGGCACCGAGTCGCGGCGCCTGACGGAGCCGTACCGGCTGGTGTCGACGGGCCGCCGCTGGTACCTGGTGGCGTACGACATCGACCGGGACGACTGGCGCACGTTCCGCGTCGACCGCGTGAGCGAACCGTTCGCCACGGGGGCGCGGTTCGTACCGCGCGAGTTGCCGACGGGGAACGCGGCGGAGTTCCTGCGGCAGTCGATGCAACGGCAGCAGGAGTCCTACGACGTCGAGGTCACATTCGCCGCGCCGGCCGGCTTCGTCGCCGCCCGGCTGCCGAAGTGGCTCGGCACGCCGGAGCCGTTGGACGCCGGCAGCTGCCGGCTGCGCGGGTCCGTCGGGGACGCCGTGGAGTGGGTGGCGTTCCGGCTGGCGATGCTGGAGTGCGACTTCGTGGTCCGCGAGCCGGAGGAACTGGTGCGGGTGGTGCGGGAGTTGGGGGCTCGGTTGAGCAGGGCGGCGGGCGCGGGAGCGGGAGCGACGTAAGGGCGCCCAGCCCCGCCCCGCTCGACGCCGTCAGGTCTCCCAGGGAAGTCAGGCTTCCCAGGGGAAGTCCCGCAGCGCGCCCAGGTTCCGCAGCGCGAGTTCCGCCGGGCTGCCCGGGCCCTCCACCGGGCCGTCTCCCTCCGCCCAGCCCTCCAGGGCCGTGCGCACGGCGGCGCTCGCGACGGCGGCGGTGAAGCGCGGCTCGGGGGCGGTGAAGCGCGACTCGGCGGCAGTGACGCGCGGCTCGGGGGCGGCGGCAACGTTGTCGTCGCCGGGCGAAACCCCGGTCCTGGTCCCCCGTTCCGCCAGTACCTCCCCCAGCGTTCGTTCCGACGCCTGGCACACCTGCGCCCACACCCTGCGCAGGGACGGGTTCGCCTCCGCGAGGCGCAGGAGCGTGCGGACCCACTCCCAGGACGACGCCGAGACGCCGGCGCCCGGCGTGAGGGTGTGCCGCACCCCGTGCTCCAGGGCCCGGAGCACGCTCGCGTCGGCGGGGGCGGCGCGTACCGCCTCCACCCAGCGCTGGGCACCGGCCGCGTAGAGCGGGGCGACGGCCTCCTCCTTGGTGGCGAAGTACCGGTAGAAGGTGCGCGGGGCGATGCCCGCTGCCTGGGCGATGTCCTCCGCGCGGGTGGCGCGCAGGCCGTGCCGTACAAAGAGGCCGGCCGCGGCCCGGGCGATCTCCATACGCGTCTCGGCCTTGCGCCGCTGGGTCAGCGAGGCCTGAGGAGAGGTCGGGGTCGAGGCCTCAGGAGGGGTCGGGGTGGTGCTGCTCACGCCCGGCAGGCTATGCCCATGTGACACAATCTGCCATCTGGCGGGCCACCCCGTGGTTCAGGTACGGGGTGGCCCGCCCTTCGCTTCCCCGCTGAGGCGGAAGGCCGGGTTTCCCGCTCACGAAGAGAGCCGGGCCCCGGCGCCCGGGGGGAGGGACGCCGAAGCCCGGCTTTTGGGAGAGTCCCGGCGCCGGGGGGAGTGCGACGGGACTTGGCTCTGGGGGCCAGGGGCGTGGCCCCGGCCCGAACTGGTGGGCCCGGAAGTCTTGTTCCCGGTGCCCCGCGGGTTGAAGCGGCGTTACATCGCCATGTTTGCGCGGTCTTTCGCCACCCGGCGTACGCGGCGGCCCCCGGGCGCACACCGTCCGTCACCCACAGACACTCGGACAACACCCGAGAGCCGTGGGCCGAACGGTACGCCCGGACACCCGTCGGCGGGCACCGGCATCGGCTCACACCGGCACCGGCTCACACCGGCACTGCCGAACACCGGCACCGGCGGACACCGGCGCCCGGCGTCACGCCGCCGCGTCGAACCCGGTGCTGCGCGCCAGCTTCTTCAGCTCCAGCAGCGCGTGCTTCTCGATCTGCCGGATGCGCTCGCGGGTCAGGCCGTGCTCCTTGCCGACCTCGGTCAGCGTGCGCTCCCGGCCGTCCTCGATGCCGTAGCGCATCTTGATGATCGAGGCCGTGCGCTGGTCGAGGCGGCCGATGAGGTCGTCGAGCTCCTCGCTGCGCAGCAGCGTGAGCACCGACTGCTCGGGCGACACCGCAGAGGTGTCCTCCAGGAGGTCGCCGAACTGGGTCTCGCCCTCGTCGTCCACCGACATGTTCAGCGAGACCGGGTCGCGGGCCCAGTCCAGCACGTCGATGACACGCTCCGGGGTCGAGCCGAGCTCGGCGGCGATCTCCGCGGGCTCCGGGTCGCGCCCGTGCTCGCGGTTGAACTCGCGCTGCACCCGACGGATCCGGCCAAGCTCCTCCACGAGGTGGACGGGCAGGCGGATCGTACGGGACTGGTCGGCTATGGAGCGGGTGATGGCCTGGCGGATCCACCACGTCGCGTACGTGGAGAACTTGAAGCCCTTGCGGTAGTCGAACTTCTCGACCGCGCGCACCAAGCCGGCGTTGCCCTCCTGGATCAGGTCCAGCAGGGGCAGACCGCTGCGGGGGTAGCGGCGGGCTACGGCGACGACCAGGCGCAGGTTGGAGCGGATGAAGACGTCCTTGGCCCGCTCCGCGTCGGCGACCAGAGCTTCGAGCTCCTCACGGGTGGCGTCCGCCTTGGTCTCCTCGAACCCGTCGAGGACCTGCCGCGCGAACACACCCGCTTCGATGACCTGGGACAGCTCGACTTCCTTGGCGGCGTCGAGCAGCGGTGTACGCGCGATCTCGTCGAGGTACATGCCGACCAGGTCGCGATCGGCGATCTCGCCGCCATGGGCGCGAACACTGCTTGCCGCGTCGGCCGTCTCGCCGGTGGCGGACTGACGACGGGCGACGGCACGGGTTGCCATGCGTGCTCCCTTGCGATGGTGAGGTCAGCGGGTGGTCCTTCGGACGCTGGACTCCGTCTCCGGGACTCTCCGGACTCTCCTCGGGTGCCCTGCATCCAATGGAAACAACGACTGGAATCAGGACAGAATTCCCAACCTGTCCCCCAATTTTTCGGATCATGCAGTACCCTGTCGGGCCCGATGAGGAGGCGCGGTGCCGACGGAACGTACAGAGGTGCAGGTCAGGCCAGGAGTCGAGGCGGACCTCGAAGCCCTCACGGCCCTCTACAACCACTACGTACGTGAGACGGCGATCACATTCGATACCGCGATCTTCACTCCGGAGGAGCGCCGTCCTTGGCTGCTCTCCCACCCTGTAGACGGACCGTACCGTCTGATGGTTGCCACGGACGCGGACTCACAGGAGATTCTGGGCTACGCCACGTCCAGCCCCTTCCGGGCGAAGCCCGCCTACGTGACCTCCGTGGAGACGACGGTGTACGTCGCCCCGCACGCCGGGCGCCGCGGCGTCGGCACCCTCCTCTACAAGGCCCTCTTCGAGGCCCTGTCCGGCGAGGACCTGCACCGCGCCTACGCGGGCATCGCGCAGCCGAACGAGGCGTCGGCCCGGCTGCACGAGCGCTTCGGCTTCCGGTACGTCGGCACGTACCGGGAGGTCGGCCGCAAGTTCGGCCGCTACTGGGACGTGGCCTGGTACGAGAAGGACCTCGTGTAGCCCGGCCTCAGCCGAACTGCACCGACCGTTTCGCCAGCCCCATCCAGAAGCCGTCGATCACCGACTTCTGCGCGTCCAGCTCACCGGCGGCGTCGGCCGCGCCCATGGTCACGAACAGCGGGGCGAAGTGCTCCGTGCGCGGGTGCGCGAGCTGCCCCGCGGGCGACTTGCGGGTGAAGTCCAGCAGGGCGTCCACGTCCCGCCCCTCCAGCGCCCGCCGGCCCCAGTCGTCGAACTCCGCCGACCAGGCGGGGATGCCGCCCTGCCGGAGCGCGGCCAGGTTGTGGGTGAAGAAGCCGGAGCCGACGATGAGCACGCCCTCGTCCCGCAGCGGGGCGAGCCTGCGGCCGATCTCCATGAGCCGGACCGGGTCGAGCGTCGGCATGGACACCTGGAGGACCGGGATGTCGGCCTCCGGGTACATCTCGACCAGCGGGACGTACGCGCCGTGGTCGAGGCCCCGGTCGGGGACGTCCTGGACGGGAATCCCGGGGGCGCGCAGCAGCTTCCGTACCGACTCGGCGAGCTCCGGTGCGCCGGGGGCCTCGTAGGTCACCCGGTAGTAGTGCTCGGGGAAGCCCCAGAAGTCGTAGACGAGCGGGACGGTCTCGGTGGCGCCGATGGCGAGCGGGGCCTCCTCCCAGTGGGCGGAGACCATCAGGATCGCCCGGGGGCGCGGCAGTCCGGCCGACCAGGCGGCCAGTTCACCGGGCCAGACCGGGTCGTCCGCCAGCGGCGGGGCACCGTGGCTCAGGTACAGAGCGGGCATGCGCTCCTCGGTGGCGGCGGACATGCTGCGGCTCCTTCCAAAACATGGTTCCCTAACAAAACTGTACGGGGCATTTGTTTAAAGTTCAAGGAGGGGCCACGTAGAGTGGAAGACATGAAGGCACCCGCATCCGCACCGACCCCGGGCTCCGTGGCGGAGCCTCCGGAACCGCACTGGCTCACCGACGACGAGCAGCGCGTATGGCGCTCTTTCCTGGAGGGCGCCACCCTCCTCGACGACCACCTCGACCGTCAGCTCCAGCGCGACGCGGGCATGCCGCACGTCTACTACGGCCTTCTGGTCAAGCTCGCCGAGGCGCCGGGACGGCGGCTGCGGATGACGGAGCTCGCCATGCTGGCGAAGATCACCCGTTCCCGCCTCTCGCACGCCATCGCACGCCTGGAGAAGAACGGCTGGGTGCGCCGCGAGGACTGCCCCGACGACAAGCGGGGCCAGTTCGCCGTGCTGACGGACGAGGGCTACGAGGTGCTGCGGCAGACCGCGCCGGGCCATGTGGAGGCCGTACGGCAGGCGGTCTTCGACCGGCTCACCCCGCAACAGCAGAAGTCCCTCGGCGAGATCATGCGGATCATCGCCGAGGGACTTCAGCCGGCCGAAGCCGGTGCGGACCTGCCCTGGCTCCGCTGAGCCCGGGCGGGTCCATTCAATCCGTAGGTACGAGGCGTCCCCTTCCCCGTACCTGCGGAAGGGCCCGAAGGGGTTTTTTCCCTCGACGGCCGTCAGTGGGGGACGGCCGTCGGCGGGAGGGCCGTCAGTGGGCGACGACCGGGATCTGCACCTCGTCCGCCACGCCCTCGCCGGAGCCGGCACCCGTCACGGTGCTGCTGCCGGGACGGCCCGCGTTGACGAAGGTCAGGGCGATTCCGGCGGCCACGACGAGGATGCCGACGGCGAACCAGATGGCGCTCGTGTAGCCCTCGACCATGCCCTTCAGCTGGACCAGCTGCTGCTGGGACCGGCTGCCGGCCCCGGCGATGTGGTCCGCGATGTAGGACGTGGTGGCCGAGGCGGCGATCGTGTTCAGCAGCGCCGTACCGATCGCGCCGCCCACCTGCTGCGAGGTGTTGACCATCGCGGAGGCGACACCGGCGTCCCGCGGCTCCACGCCCTGGGTGGCCATGGACATGGCCGGCATGAACGCCGTACCCATACCGAGGCCGAGCAGCAGCATCGCAGGCAGCAGCAGGGCGGCGTACGAGGAGCCGATCTCCAGCCGGGTCAGCAGCAGCATGCCGAGCGCGGCGACCAGGAAGCCCGGGCCCATCAGCAGGCGCGGCGCGACCCGGGTCATCAGGCGGGTGCCGATCTGGGTCGAGCCCGTGATCATGCCCGCGATCATGGGCAGGAACGCGAACCCGGTCTTGACCGGCGAGTACCCCTTCACGATCTGCAGGTAGTACGTCAGGAAGAGGAACAGACCGAACATCGCGATGATCGCGAGACCGAGGGAGAGGTAGATGCCACCGCGGTTGCGCTCAGTGATCACGCGCAGCGGCAGCAGCGGGGCCTTCACCCTGGACTCGACGGCCACGAAGGTCGCGAGCAGGACGGCCGAGGCCACGAACATGCCGACGGTCACGGAGTCGCTCCAGCCCGAGGACTCGGCGCGGGTGAAGCCGTAGACGAGGGCGACCAGGCCGAGGGTGGACAGGACGACGCCCGGGATGTCGAGCGGGGAGCGGTTGCGGCCGCCCTCCGGCTCACGGATGACGAAGTACGCACCGGCCGCGGCGACGATGGCGAACGGGATGTTCACGAAGAACGTCCAGCGCCAGTCCAGGTACTCGGTGAGGAAGCCGCCCAGGATCAGACCGACGGCACCGCCGCCGCCGGCGATCGCGCCGTAGATGCCGAACGCCTTCGCGCGCTCCTTGGCGTCGGTGAACATCACCGCGAGCAGGGAGAGCGCGGCGGGCGCGAGCAGGGCACCGAAGGCGCCCTGGAGGGCGCGGGCGCCGAACATCATCGCCTCGTTGGTGGCCGCCCCGCCGAGCGCGGAGGCCACGGCGAAGCCGCCGAGCCCGAGCACGAACGCCCGCTTGCGGCCCCACAGGTCGGCTATCCGGCCGCCGAACAGCAGCAGACCGCCGAAGGCGAGCGCGTAGGCCGTGACGACCCACTGCCGGTTGCCGTCGGAGATGCCCAGGTCCTGCTGGGCGGAGGGCAGGGCGATGTTCACGATGGTGGCGTCCAGGACGACCATCAGCTGGGCCAGCGCGATGAAGACGAGCGCTTTCCAGCGGCCGGCGTCCGGCGAGGCCGCCGGAGCGCCGAGTGCCTTTGAGGCTGTTTCAGACATGGGGATACCCACTTCGGGACAAGATGACGGAAAAAATGACGGAAGATGAAAAAAGGTGTCGTTGAGGGACGACTCACCGACCAGCGTCGGCCGCGAGTTCTGCGTGGGGTGACTGGGCTTGCGCCCGGAAGTAATCGGTCCTGCTGCTCAGGCTTGGCGGAGGTCCTCCATGGTCACTGCCGCGCCCGGCAGGGCGGAACGGGCCGGGGCCCGCAGTCCGTCCAGGAACAGCTGAAGATGACGGTGCACGAAGCGGTCGGCACTGAAGCACGGCGTGCCGGCCGGGGGCCGGCTGAGCTGCGCCACGGCGACCATCAGGTCACCGACGCCGACGTCGGCGCGGAGCTGGCCGGCCGCCTTGGCGCGGTTCATGAGCGTCTCGAGGATCCGCTCCACGCGCTCGCGCGCCGCTTCGAGATCGGGGTGGTTCTTGTCGAACGTGCTCGCCACCATCGGGCACAGCGCGCTGATCCGCTCGTCGGCGGAGATGTGCGCGAAGCGCTCCAGGGCCTCGAACGCGTCCCCGGTCTCCGTGAGCGCACGCTCGGCCGCCGCGCCCGTACGGTCCAGTACGGAGCAGACGACCTCGCGCACGAGCGCGTCGCGGTCCGGGAAGTTGCGGTACACCGTGGCGTTGCCGACGCCGGCCCGGCGGGCGATCTCGTCGAGCGGCACCTCGGGGCCGTGCTCGACGAACATCTCCCGGGCGGCGGTGACGATCCGCTCCCGGTTGCGCAGGGCGTCGGCACGGGGCCGGGGCGCCTTGCGCGATGTGGGGGTGGCGGTCTGCACGGCGTACTCCTGGGTGAGGTGGTCTCGGTCTGTACTGAGGCGATCCGGGGAGAGGCTCCCCGTTTCACTCGGACACATGGCTAAACGGGGACCGGGTCCCCGGTATTTCCCGCACCTGGACTTTTCATGAGTGACCTGGCTCACAGATTCGGTGGGGTCGCCTCCTCCCGCGACCGACACGGCCGCCGCCCGCCGCTACTGACGGGAAACCCACGATCGGTCTCCTCCAACGCGCGTCCACCCCACCCCGCGACGCAGGGTGATCCAAAGGGCGCAGCCGGAGACCGGAGGCTGCCGTGGCGCGGGAGGTCCCTTGCAGGTGCCTGGCATGCAGCCACAGCCCGAGCGACCCCGGTCAGACGGCCCGGGGCCGTCCGGACGCCGGATACCCCGGCGGCGCCTGGCCGCTCTCGCCTGCGTGACCGCCCTGACCTTCACGGTCAGCACCTCGGCCGTCTCGGGCCGCCTCGCCCCGGACGCCACCACGGCCGGAGCCGGCCCGATCGCCCCGTCCCACACCTCCGCGCACGGCCCCTGCTTGATCCGCGGCCCCCGCGATATCCAGATGTCCGAGGGCATCCCCACCACCGACGGCTACGCCCGTTCCACCGGCACCGTCCGCGCCCTCACCCTGATGGTCGACTTCTCCGACGCTCCCGGCGAGGGCAAGGCCCTGGACCGCTACCGGGAGTTCTTCCCGCAGACCCGGCACTGGTTCCGCACCAGTTCCTACGGCCGCCTCGACTACCGCCCCGCGGCCCCGATCCGGGAGTGGCTGCGTATGCCGAAGTCCTTCCGCGAGTACGGCATAGAGCGCGGCGCTCCCTTCGACCCCGGCTACCGCGCGCTGGTCCAGGACCTCGTGGCCGCGGCCGACCCGAAGGTGGACTTCCGCGCGTACGACCTGCTGAACGTCCTGGTCACCCCGAACGCGGGCCCCTCCGCCCTCGACACCGTCCTCTCGGTCACCTTCGCCGGCAACCCCGAGGCCCCGACAGCCGACGGCAGACCCGTGGCCAACGCCTCCTTCATCTACTCCCGTCAGGACGACGGCTCCGGCTCCTACGGCCGCACCGGCTACCGCGTCCTCCCCCACGAGAACGGCCACGTCTTCGGCCTGCCCGACCTCTATACCGCGGAGGGCGGGGGCGCGGTCGGCCACTGGGACATCATGAGCGAGGACTGGGGCGCCAACAACGACCTCCTCGGCTGGCACAAGTGGAAACTGGGCTGGCTGGACGCCGCGCAGGTGCACTGCGCATCGGCCTCCGGCACCACGGAGTACGCCCTGACGCCGCTGGCCCGCAGGGGCGGCTCCAAGCTGGTCGTCGTCCCCCTGGACAGCACCACCGGCTACGCCGTCGAACTGCGCACCCGCGCCGGCAACGACGAGGCGGTGTGCCGCCCGGGCGTCCTGATCTACCGGATCGACGCCGCGGTGGACACGGGCATGGGCCCGGTCGCCGTCCAGGACTCCCGCCGCGACAGCGGCGGCTGCACCCGCACACCGAACGTCCACGCGGAACTGTCCGACGCGCCGTTCACGCCCGGGGAGACGTTCCGGGATCCGCGGAGGGGGGTCGTGATCAGGGTGGTGGGGACGGATCGGGCGGGGGACTATCGGGTGCGGGTGACGCGAGGGCCGATAGCGGCGGGTAGTAGCAGGTGAGGGGTGGTTCGGGGAGGAGGTAAGGGGTGGTGTGGGGAGGAGGTATGAGGAGATATGGGGAGGTAAGAGGAGGTGGCGGCCGGCGGGGGCCGATCAGCGCAGGGGCGTCGGGCGACTTCCCGATTACGGTAGGCCCTGCCGCGACCGCCGTACCGGAGAGCCGATGCCAGCGAAGCCCACGAACGACGCCCACGAGGCGGCGCCCCCACGGGCCGACGGAACGGGGGATGCCGGGGCGGGAGCCGTTGGGACGGGAGCCGTTGGGACGGGAGCTGTTGGGGCGGTCGTGCCCGCCGAGGCGGTCACGCCGCTGATCCGCGGCATCACGGTGCTGCGGGAGCTGACCGAGTCGAACGGCACCCTGAGCCTCAGCGCCCTCGAACGCGCCACCGGCCTCGCCCGCTCCACGATCGACCGCATCACGGCCACGCTCGCCCGCATGGACTACGTCCGCGTCGACGGCAGGGACGTGCACCTGGCCCCCCGCCTGATGGAGCTGGGCAACGCCTACCTCTCCGCCCTGCGCCTCCCCGCGCTCCTCTCCGCCCGGGCGGACGCCCTGGCCGACGAACTGGACGAGTCGGTCTCGCTCGCGGTCGCCGACCGCGACGGCATCCGCTTCATCCACCAGGCGACCCGCCGCCGCGCGATGTCGCTGAGCTTCCGCATCGGCGACCTGCTCCCCGCCGAACGCACCGCACCGGGCCCACTGTTCGCGACGGAGTGGACGGACACCGACTGGCAGCACTGGCGGGACCGCAGGGCGTCGGACCCGAGGGACCTGTCCTTCACGGCCGTACCCCCGCGCCAGTACGGAGCGGACCCACGCGACGACAAGGCCTTCGTCAGCCGCACGCGAGAGGCGGCAGCGCACGGCTGGGCCCTGGACGACCAGCTGATCGAACCGGGCTTGGTGGCGGTCTCGGCCCCGGTCCGCTCCCCGCACGCAGGCGACAGCCGGAAGATCGCATGCGTAGCGAGCGTGGTCAGCCACACGAGCCGCCACACAGCGCACGACCTGCGCACCGCCCTGCTCCCGAGGCTGCGCTCGGCGGTGACGGAGATGGAACGCGAACTGCACCGCACGCCACCCCCGGAGCCCGGCCCGCCCCCCTCGAACCTGGCGCTCTGGACGGGCGCGTCCAAGCAACAGCTGGGCCGCGACTTCATCGAATCCCTGGCCCGCGGCCTGACGGTCCTCACGGCCTTCGGCGAGGGCAGGCCGGAGCTGACCCTCACGGAGGTTGCCCAGGCGACGGGCCTGGCCCGGGCGACCGCCCGCCGAGCCCTGATCACCTACGAACACCTGGGCCTGGTGGCGACCCCGAACCCCCGCACCTTCACCCTCACCCCCCGGGTCCTCTCCCTCGGCTTCCCACCCCTCTCCCGCACGTCCCTGCCCGAGATCGCCCAGCCCCACCTGTCCGACCTGACGTCCCGCATCCACGAGTCCACGGCGCTGGCGGTGCTCTCGGACTCGGGCGAGGAGATCCAGTACACGGCCAGGGTGGCGACGAGCCGGGTGATGAGCGTGAACATCACGGTGGGCACACGCCGCCCGGCGCACGCGACGGCACCGGGCCGAGTCCTGCTGGCAGACACACACGACCAGGAACGGCTCGGCTACGCCCTGCTCGACGAGGAACTGGAGGAGGGCCTGCGCTCCCTCGCGGTCCCGATCCGCGACCGTTCCGGACGGGTGGTGGCCGCCCTGAACACCGCGATGCACGCCAGCCGCCGCACCCGACGCGAATGCGTAGCGGACCTGCTCCCCGAACTGACCTCAACTGCCACCCGCATCGAATCGGACCTCCACACCGCGTCCCGCTTCACCCACGTCCCCCTGACCTGACCCCCACACCCACCCGACCCGCCACCGGCCAAAAGAGCATGAGCAGATGACCGTCCTCGACAAGTTCCGCCCAAACGCCAAGGCCGCTCTGGTCACCGGCGGCAGTCGGGGCATCGGTCGGCGCTGGCACGGGCGATGGCTGAGGCGAGAGCCAATGTCGCCGTGACCGCACGCGATCCAGGGCGGACCGAAGAAGCCGTACGGCGGTTGCGCGCGTCAGGGAGCGCGCCATGTCCACCGATACCGAATTTACCGACACCGGGCAAGTGACCGCCATCGTCAACCAGGTCACCGAACGGCTCGGGCCGATCGAGTCCTGGTCAACAACCCGTGCATCAGCAAGGGCAGCACCGCGCTGGACGTCACCGATGAGGAATGGCACCAGGTGCTGGATGTCAACCTCAACGGCGTGTGGCGGTGCGCCCGCAACGTCGGCGTACCTCGCCTCGTCGGCGGCCGTACACCAGCTCACCACGATCGTCACTGTCGCGCCGAGCCGGACGAGGAGATCTGGCAACGCCGGCTCGTCGACGACCTCACATCCCCAGCAGTGGCATCACCTGCGTAATCGACCGCACGGAAGGGACCGTGCTGGTGCGGCGCGTGCCAGCTCCCGAGGATCGTCGAAGCGTCCTGCACATGTCCGATCGGGGCCGTCGACGGCAGACGCTTGCCCCCCTCTCTGCTGCGATCGCAGTAGACGCAAGTGTCTGCCAACGGCCAACGACGAGAGACCGGAGAACTGTGAGTGTTCGAGTGGGCCGTGATCGTCGGCCCGCACGCATGACAGTCCCCTGGAAAGGCTCGTCGATGTCCCCTCTCGCCCGCTGGTGCCACCGGCACCGGCTCGCCGTCGTCCTGGTCTGGGTAGGCCTGTTGCTCGCTCTCGGCGCCGGAGTCGGTGCGGCTGGCAGCGCCTTCGGCAACAGCCCGACCTCGCAGGACACCGACTCGGCCAAGGCGACGGCACTGCTCCAGCAAGCCTCCAACAGTGCGGCGGGCAAGAGCGGCCGGGTGGTCTGGCAGGTGAACGGCGGTGAGGTCACCGAGCCCGCCGCCAAGCAGGTGATGACCCGGACTCTGAGGGAGATAGCCGAGGCACCGGGCGTCGCCGAGGTGACCAGCCCCTACACACCGCTCGGCAAGGGGCAGATCAGCAAGGACGGCCAGACGGCCTACGCCTCGGTCGCATTCGACCGGGAGGTGGAGGACACCCAGGTCGACCACGTGAAGGAAATCGCCACCGGCCCGGAGTCGGGGACCCTGCACATCGCGCTGAACGGGCAGGCGTTCACCGTCAACCCCGCTCCCAACCCAGTCGCCGACGTCATGGGCATCGTCCTCGCCTTCATCGTGCTGCTGTTCGTCTTCCGGGCCGTCTGGGTGGCGGCGCTGCCGATCATCACGGCCATCGTCGGTGTCGGCACCTCCGCGGTCACGGTGATCCTGCTCAGCCACGTCATCACGCTCTCCGACACCACGCTCACCCTGGGTTCGCTGATCGGTCTGGGCGTGGGCATCGACTACGCGCTGTTCATCGTCAACCGGCACCGCACCAACCTCATGGCGGGCATGAGCGTCGCCGAATCGGCAGCCAAGGCCCTCAACACCTCCGGCCGGGCCGTGGTGTTCGCCGGGCTGACCGTCGTCGTCGCGCTGCTGGGCATGCTCACCCTGAACGTCGGCATCATCAACGGCATGGCGATCGGCGCGGCGATCACCGTCACACTGACCGTGCTGGCCGCCATCACCCTGCTCCCGGCGCTGCTCGGCATGTTCGGCCCGCGCGTCCTCAGCCGCAAGGAGCGCCGCGAGGTGTCCGGCTGGACCCGGCCGCGCTCCTCGGGCCGGGCCGGGCTGTGGGGCCGGTGGGCCGAGCGGGTGCAGGCCAGGCCCAAGACGCTGGCCCTCGTCGCCTTGGCCGTGCTCGCGGCGCTCGCGCTGCCGACGCTGTCGCTGCGTCTGGGCGCGTCCGACGACGGCAACCTGCCGACGACCTCGACGAACCGTCAGGCGTACGACATGATCGCCGACGGGTTCGGGCCTGGCTTCAACGGCCCGCTCGTCCTGGCGGTCCAGGCCCCCGACGCCGCGGGCAAGGCCGCCGAGAGGAAACTGGTCACCGCCCTCGAGAAGGTCGACGGAGTCGCCAGTGCCAACTCCGCGCCCATGAAGGACGGACAGACTGTCGGGGTGGTCTCCGTCGTCCCGACGACCTCCCCGCAGTCGGAGGCCACCTCCGACCTGATCCACCACCTGCGTGACGACGTGATCCCGCAAGCCGAGCAGGGCACGTCGATGAAGGTCTACGTGGGAGGCGTCACCGCGAGCAACGACGACTTCGCCTCGGTCCTGATGAGCAAGCTCCCCGTCTTCGTGCTGGTGATCGCCGCGCTCGGCTTCCTGCTGCTGACCATCGCCTTCCGCAGCCTGCTCATCCCGGCGGTCGGCGCACTGCTGAACATCCTCAGCATCGGAGTGGCCTTCGGCGCGATCGTGGTGGTCTTCCAGTACGGCTTCGGTGCCGGACTGCTCGGTCTCGGTGCCGGCGGACCGATCGAGTCGTTCGTGCCGATCCTGGTCGTCGGCATCATGTTCGGCCTCTCCATGGACTACCAGGTCTTCCTCGTCAGCCGCATGCGCGAGGAGTGGGCCCACACCGGCGACGGCCACCGCGCGGTCCGGGTCGGCCAGGCCGAGACCGGCAAGGTCATCGCCGTCGCGGCCACCATCATGGTCTGTGTCTTCGGCTCCTTCGTCTTCGGCGGCATGCGGGTCATCTCCGAGTTCGGCGTCAGCCTCGCGGTGGCAGTCGCTGTGGATGCCCTGCTGATCCGCATGATCGTCGTCCCCGCGCTCATGCACCTGTGCGGACGGGCCAACTGGTGGCTGCCCCGCCGGCTGGACAAGGCCTTGCCCGACGTGTCCGTGGAAGGCCCCGCCGACGAGCCCGCACATCCGCCCTACGCCGTGCGGGAACCGGAGCCCTCCGGCCTGGCCAACTGACCGTCACCACGACGGACCGACATCGCATGCGGGCCGGTGGAAGGGAGTGACCTCGCCTTCCACCAGTCGGCGCTGCTTAGAGTGAGGGAGTGGAACTGCCCATGGTGTGGCGACAGTGGCTGGCCCGTCATGACCGGATCAAGGACGAGCTGCCGGCGGTACCGTTGATCGTGATCGCCGCGGCGGCGACCGCCGCCGTCGGCAAGGACGGCTGGCAGGAGCCTCGTTGGCACGAGGTCGTGTGGACGACGCTGTCGTGCGTGCCGCTGGCCTTCCGAAGCCGCTGGCCCCTGGGCGTCGCCCTCTTCACCCTGGCGGGTGACCTCACGCTGATGGCCGTCGCCTCACACATCTCGCCGGCCCCGGGAGCGAGCCTGATCGCCCTGTACACCCTCGCCCTCCTCGGCAGCCGGCGCACCGCGTGGACGGTCGGGGTAGCCTCGGCCGTGGCGATCACCGGTGTCTACGCCGCCGCCCACTCCGAGTCCCTGGTGGCGGGGGCCAGTCTGTTGCGGTTGGACTTCGCGATCGCGGCCACCGCGCTCGGCCGCACCGTCCGCAGCCGCCGTGAGAACCTCGCGGCGGCCAGGGAACGCGTGGAACACGCCGAACGCACACGGGAGGAAGAGGCCCGGCGCCGGGTCACCGAGGAACGCGTGCGCATCGCGCGCGATCTGCACGACGTGGTCGCCCACCACATCACCCTCGTCAACGCCCAGGCGGGGGTGGCCCACCATCTCATGCGCGCCAACCCGGAACAGGCCTTCGAGGCACTGGCCCACATCAAGGACAACAGCCGCGCCGCCCTCGACGAACTGCGGGCCACCGTCGGCCTGTTGCGTCAACCCGACGACGCGCCGGGCGCGCGGGCACCCATCCCGCGTCTGGCCGATCTCGACACCCTCGTCACCGGTTTCGAGGCGAGCGGGCTGTCCGTGTCGGTGACCCGCACGGGCGGCCCTTCGCCGCTGGCGCCCGCAACCGACCTCACCGCCTACCGCATCATCCAGGAAGCCCTCACCAACACCCACAAGCACGCGTCCGCGTCCCGCGCCTCGGTGGTCCTGGACTACGGCGTGCACTCACTCCGGGTCGCTGTGACGGACGACGGACGCCCGGGCGCACCGAAGGGCGCGGGCACCGGCCACGGACTGATCGGCATGCATGAGCGGGCCACGGCCATCGGCGGTACCGTCACCGCCGGCCCGCGTCCCGAAGGCGGCTTCCAGGTCGTCGCCGAGCTGCCGCTCTCACTCTCCCCTGCACCTGCCTGACCCCCGTGAGGAACCCGCCCATGACCATTCGCGTCCTGCTCGCCGACGACCAGGCCCTGCTCCGCGGCACCTTCCGGCTGCTCATCGACGCACAACCGGACATGGACGTCGTCGCAGAGGCCTCCAACGGGAGGGAGGCAGCCCAACTGGCCCGGTCCAGGCGCGCCGACGTCGTCGTCATGGACATCCGGATGCCCGAGGTCGACGGCATCGAAGCCACCCGGCTGATCGCCCAGGACGAGGACCTGGCCGGAGTCAAGATCCTCGTCCTGACCACCTTCGAGGAGGACGACCTCGTCGTCGAGGCCCTCCGGGCCGGGGCGAGCGGCTTCTTGGGCAAGGGCGTCGAACCGGCACAGCTCCTCGATGCCATCCGCCTCGTGGCCGCAGGCGAGGCGCTGCTCTCCCCGGCAGCCACCAAGGGCCTCATCACCCGGCTCCTCGCCCAGCCCTCACCCGGCGACCTCATCGACCCCCATCGGCTGGCCACGCTGACTCCCCGGGAACGCGAGGTACTGGCACTGGTGGGCACCGGCCTGGCCAACGACGAGATCGCCGAACGCCTCTTCGTCACCCCGGTCACCGTCAAGACCCACGCCAACCGGGCCATGGCCAAACTCGGCGCCCGCGACAGGGCTCAGCTCGTCGTCATCGCCTACGAGACCGGCCTGGTACGCGCGGGAGAGCGGCAAGGCTGAGGCACCGGCCGACCACGACCGGTGCCTGGGTCTCCCGGACCACGCGCCGGAAGGACGCGCGCTGTCGACGCGTGCCCGTCAGCGGGCCGCCGGCCTCACTTCGGCCGAGGCGGCGGCGAGCGCCGCCCCGGCCTTCTTGCGGTAGATGGCGAGTTTCTCGGCGGGGGCGACGATCTGGCGGCAAGCAGGCGAACTGAATCGTCCGTGCGTTCGTCCAGGACATGAACGTCCCCGATCTCGATCTGGACCGGCTCAGCGAGTACTTCGCGGAAGAAGCCTTTTACCACAACATTCCGAATGGAACCCATCGTCGGACGCACCGACACGTTCAGCATCGGCGGACGTGCGATCACCTTCCGGGTCATGGGCGTCTTCGAGGTCACCGGCGGCCTCATCACCGCCTGGCGCGACTACTTCGACTCCGCCGAGCTCGCCGAACTCCCCTCGGTCCTCGGCCGTAGAGCCCGCTCCTACTGAGCGGTGGGTCCTGTTCACCGCGGCACATTGCGAATTGCCGGTGCGGCTGGCAAGCCGGAGTGCCGGACACCCGCCCGGCACTCCGGTCACCACCCCGTGGGGCTCATACGGTTTCACCGGCAGCGACGGACGCGTCGGACCGAGCGAGCACCTCGCGCACCGCTTCGGCGAGCGCGGGAGCCGCGCTCTGGTCGGCGTCGGCGATCCCGACACCGTAGCGGAACCGCACGGTGGAGCCCTGTTCGATGGTCAGCTCCTCGCTGAAGAACGGTGCGGGGTTGAGGCAGGCGAACTCCTCTGTACGGGCGAACCACTGCGGCGGGTGGTTGGGGTTGGCTGCGTCGTCGACCATGAGCACCAGCGACTCGGCGTCCGTCTCGTCGTGGCGGCCCGCGAAAGCCATCCACTGCATGCGCCGCCCGCGGACCTCGTCGCCGCCCAGGCCTTCCGCGGTCACGAACTGACCGCCGGTGAACGACCGTGGCCCCCGCCAGAACAGGCCGCCGTAGCCGGCGTTCTCCCGTCCCTTGGTGGTCGGCGATCCCATGGCGACGTCCGTTCCGGAGACGTTCGTCATCTGCGTCTCGAACGTCAACGCCCAGGCGTCCGGGGAGATCAAGTGCGCCCGCAGCGTCCTGCGTTCCGTGAAGAACAGTGCGCCGGACTGGGTGGTCCAGTCCAGGTCGTGAGCGAAGGTTGCCGTATCGGCGTCTCGGTTCATGGCGGCGATACGGCGGTGGGCCTGGGTTCCGTTGTTCGCCAGCTGGACGTAGAAGCGTCCGTGGATGTACGTGGGGCCGCCCCAGAAGTTCTCCTCGCCTACGTGGGGCAGCGACCATGCGATGCCCTTGTGCCATACGTGGTCGTGGGGGCGGAACAGGCTGACCACCTTGCCGGCACGTGTGCGCAGGGGGTGGATGTAGGGCTTGGGTGACTCCAGTTGGACGGTGTCCGGCTGGTAGACGTAGCGGAACAGCTCGGTGTCGCCGTCTCGGACCGTGACGGAGGCACCGAGGTCGTGGCGGATTGCGAGAGCGTTCATACGAGGGTCTCCTTAACCGGTTCCCAGGGCACGGCGCCGCCGTCCATACTGAGCGTGAACGGGTCGTCGCCGGTCAGTTCCCCTGCGTCAATGGGGACTCCGCGGAAGGCCGAGGCGTATGTCGCCGCGGCGAACTCCAGGGTGCGGCGCGCCTCCGACAGGAAGACGCCGGGTTCCCGACCGGTGTCCCAGGCGTCGAATATGGCCTCGATCTGGACTTTGTGACTGCTCGTGACGTCCGGCTCGTGACCGTCGGCCCAGAGGGCCGCGAGCTCCTCGTGGCCGGGGGCCGGAGTGAATCGCCAGTGCTCCTCGCGGTAGCCGTAGAGGTGCTCGAGTTCGATCGTGGCGTACTCGAAGTCGAAGCGCAGGCGCGATGTCTCCCGCGGGGACAGCAGGGAATTGACCACCGTGGCGAGGGCTCCGCCCTCGAACCGGACGGCGGCGACCGAGACGTCCTCGGTGTCCGTGGGCCGGGACTGGCGGTCGGCGAGTGCCGTGATCCGGGACCAGGGGCCGAGCACCGACAGCATCAGGTCGAACTGATGGATGCCGTGTCCCATGGTGGGGCCTCCTCCTTCGACGTCCCAGCGTCCCCGCCACGGCACGTCGAAGTACTCGTCGGGCCGGTACCAGAGGGTTTCGCAGGTGGCGACCAGTGGTCGGCCCAGTGCGCCGGAGGCGGCCAGTCGGCGCAGGCGTACGGCCGCCGCGCCGTAGCGGTGCTGAAAGACCGTCAGGACCCTGGAGCCGGTCTCTTCCTGCACCGCGGCCAGTTGGTCCATCTCGCGCAGGCTCAGCGCCGTCGGCTTCTCCACCAGAGCGGTGACGCCTGCCTGCATCACCAGGGATGCCAGGGGTGCGTGAGTCTGCGGTGGCGTACAGATGTGCACGAGATCGAACTCGTCGCTCTCCAGCAGGTCCTTCGGGTCACTGAAGACCTGCGACGCGGAGAAGCGGTCGGCGAACTCGGCGGCACGTGTCCGGTCGACATCGGCCACTGCGACCAGCCGTGCACGCGCGGAGAGTTCGGTGAGCGCTTCGGCGTGGGCGTGGGCGATACCGCCGGTGCCGATGATGGCCACGCGGTACGGCGGCCGGGAGCTGGGCATGGGTGTTTCTCTCTCTCGGATTTCCGACTCGCTTTACGCGGGGTCTCCCCGGGGGCCGCGGGAGGGCAGGAGCGACGGGCCCCGGGGAGGGGTCACTTGGCCGCGTCGATCTCGCCCTGGAGTTCCTTGATGAAGGCCTTCGCGGCGGCTTCGGGCGAGGTCTTCCCGAAGTAGACGTCCTGGCTGTAGCGCTGCAGCTCCGGCTCGATGCCGCTGCCGCCGTTGGGGGTCACGACCGGCGACTCACCCGGCGTCACCGCGTTCAGGTAGTCGACCGCCGCCTTGTCGGGCCCTGTCAGGCCGGACTCGAGGTGCTGGAGCATCTTCTTGTTCGCGGGGGTCCCGCGCTCCGTCTTGAGGATGTCGGCGGCCGTCTGGTCGTTGAGCAGGAAGTTGACGAACTCGGCGGCTTCGGCCGGGTGCTTGCTCTGGCTCGATACGGCCCAGTACATGGAGGGCTTGAGGAAGTTCGCCCTGGTGGTGCCGACGTGCGGCATCTGGAGCAGCTTCAGGTGCGCGCCCGTGGCCTGCTGCAGCGCGGTGACCTGCGTGTTGTAGGCCCCGACCATGGCTGTCTTGCCAGTGGCGAAGCTGCCGGCGGTGATCCCGGCGGTCAGGTCCTCGACCATGGTCGAGGCCTTGACGCTGGCCCCGGAGGAGATCAGTTTCTGGCCGTACTTCCACATACCGGCGAGCGCCGCGGGCTTGAGCGAGACGTTGCCGTCCTTGCCGAAGAGGTTGCCGCCCTGCTGACGTGCCCAGTACTTGAGGCTGCCGGCGTCGAAGCCGGGGGCGGTGGACGTGCCGTGGATCTTGCCGCCGCTCTTGTCCGTCAGCTCCTTCGCGACCTTGGTGTAGTCGCCCCAGGTCCACGTCTTGTCGTCGGGGAGGGCAACGCCGTACTTCTTGAACAGGTCGGTGTTCACGACGACGGACATGACGCCGATACCGACGGGAAGCGCGTACTGCGTGCCGTTGATCTGTCCTGTGGAGAGGGCGTTGGCGTCGAACTGCGAGGTGTCGAGGTACTTCTTGGCCTTGCCGAGGTCGTACAGCGCTCCGCGGTCCGCGTACGACGCGAGGTAGAGCTCGTCCATCTGGACCACGTCGGGCGAGTCCTTGGCCGCGGTCGTCGTGGCGAGCGCGTCCCAGTAGCCGTTCCAGTCCTTGTACTGTCCCTTGATCTTGATGTTGGGGTACTTCTTCTCGAATGCCGCGATGGCCTCGTCGGTGAGCTTGGCGCGGGCGTCCGCTCCCCAGTAGGTGAGGCGGAGGGTGACCGGCGTGTCACTGAGCTTGGCAGGGGAGTCGGTGCCGCCCCCGGAGCAGGCGGTCAGCACAAGCGAGAGTGAGGCGACCGCTCCGATCGCGACGCGTCTGAAGGGGCTGGCGTGCATGTTTTTCTCCTGTGCGTGATGTGTGGGTGAGATTGATCGCTGCGGTGCTCCCGAGCGGTCATGACCCGGTGACTCCGCATGTCCGGCTGTAGCCCCCGCAGTTACTTGCCGCCGGTGGTCGCGATGCCTCGCAGCAGGAAGCGCTGTCCGGCGAGGAAGACGAGGAAGACGGGAACGAGCGACACCACGCTCATGGCGAACACCGAGCCCCAGTCGGTCGCGCTCTGCTGGTCGACGAAGGCCCGTAGCGCGAGGGGGGTGGTGTACTTGTCCGGGTCGGTGAGGTAAATGAGCTGGGTGTAGAAGTCGTTCCAGGTCCAGATGAAGGTGAAGATGGCGGTGGTCGCCAGCGCCGGGACCATCAGCGGCAGAATGACGTGAAAGAAGATCCGCGCGTGCCCGGCGCCGTCGATCCGTGCGGCCTCGTCGATCTCGCGCGGGATGCCACGGATGAACTGCACCATCAGGAAGATGAAGAAGGCGTCGGTGGCCAGGAACTTCGGCACGATCAGGGGCAGGAAGGTGTTGACCCAGCCGAGCTGCGAGTACAGGACGTACTGCGGCACGATGATCACGTGGATCGGCAGCATGATCGTGACGAGCATGATGGCGAACCACACCCGCTTCGCCTTGAACTCGAGCCGGGCGAACGCGTAGGCGGCCAGGGAGCAGGCGAGGAGATTGCCGAGGATCGCGCCGGTCACGACGATCACCGAGTTGATCAGGTAGTGGCCGAACGGGTGGGAGAAGGCGCTCCAGCCGTTGCTGTAGTTCTCCACCCGCAGGTGCGTCAGGGCGAGCCCGGCGTTGCGGAAGATCTCGCTGTTCGGGCGCAGAGAGCTGACGACCATCCACAGGACGGGGTACAGCATCATCAGGCCACAGGCGACGAGCAGGACGTGCTTGAGGAGCGCGCGGATCCTGCGCTTTCCGCGGCGCGCTGCGTGCGATCGGGCTACGGGCAGCAAGCGGGGTACGGCTGCGGCGCGGTCAGTCATCGTAAAACACCCAGTACTTTGAGGCCCAGAAGTTGACGGCGGTGAAGACCGCGACGATGAGGAGCAGGAGCCACGCGAGCGCGGACGCGTACCCCATGTCGAAGTGGCCGAACCCGCGCTGGTAGAGGTACAGCGAGTAGAAGAGGGTGGAGTCGGCGGGGCCTCCGGTGCCGCCCGAGACCACGAAGGCCTGGGTGAACGTCTGGAAGGCGTGGATGATCTGCAGCACCAGGTTGAAGAAGATGATCGGTGTCAGCATCGGAATCGTGATGCTGCGGAACTGACGCCAGCGCTTCGCACCGTCGACGGAAGCCGCCTCGTAGAGGGAGGTCGGGATCTGGCGCAGGCCGGCGAGAAAGATGACCATGGGAGCCCCGAACGTCCAGACGTTCAGGACAATGAGGGTCGACAACGCGGTTCCGGGCTCGGAGACCCAGCCCTGTCCATGGATACCGAACAGGCCGAGGCCCTTGTTCACTAGACCAGTGGTGCCGAAGACCGTGCGCCACAGCACCGCGATCGCGACGCTGCCGCCGATCAGCGAGGGCAGGTAGAAGATGGAGCGGTAGAAGGCAAGGCCCCTCACTCCCTTGTCCATCAGCAGCGCGAGCCCCAGGGCCAGCGCGAGTTGCAGCGGGACAGAGACCAGGACGTAGGTGAACGTCACCTGGAGCGACTGATGCAGACGCTCGTCGTGGAGCATCCGCGTCCAGTTGTCGGGTCCCGTGAACTGCGGCGGCTGCAGCAGGTTGTACTTGGTGAAGCTGAGGTAGAGCGAGGCCAGCATCGGGCCGAGAGTGATCCCGAACAGCCCGACGAACCAAGGCAGAAGAAAGAAGAACGCCGCCTTGTTCTGCTGTCGCCATCCCCGTTGGGACCCGCGTAGTCGGCGTAGTTCGTTGATGGAGCTCACGGCACTGCTCCCTTGAGCGGCGGCATCGGAAACACAGTGGTGCGGGACCGTACCGGGCCCGCCCGCCCAAAAAAGTGATCGTTCACCCTGTGGGTTGCGAGGACCATAGTGAACGATCACTTTTTCCGTCAAGAGTGTGTACTCTCTGACTTCCGGAAGGTTGGCAGAAGGTGGGGGCAAGAGGATGGACGGCGCTGACACGGCGCGACGACGGCCGACGATCACAGACGTTGCGCGGCTCGCCGGGGTATCACCCCAGACGGTGTCGCGGTACCTGCGGTTCAACGGCGGACTGAAGCCCACGACCATGGAGCGCGTGGAGAAAGCGATCCGCGAACTGGATTACCGTCCCAACCTGGTGGCGCGGTCCATGCGCACGCGCAAGACCGGCAGGCTGGCGATAGTCATGCCCGCCATGGCCTTCAACCCCTCACGCATGCTGGCGGGAGCCAGCGCGACGGCACAGGCCGCAGGATACTTCGTGGACGTCGTGAGCGCCGGGGGTGGCGTACGGGCACGGAGTGACCGTTTGCTGGAGCTCGCCGACTCGGGACAGTTCGAGGGCATCCTCTCCCTCGCCCCCGTACTCCCCTCGGTGGAGAACCAATTGCACCAGAGGACGACCGTGGTGATCTCGGCCGACTTCGACGACGAGATGCGCGGCATCGGAGAGTTGGCCGACGCCAAGCCCCTGGCTGAGATGATCGAGCATTTGGCAGCACTTGGCCACACCCGGTTCCTGCATGTGGCCGGCGACGCGCAGTTCGCCTCCGCGCGAGCGCGCAAACAGAGCTATCTGGACACGATCGAACGCCTCGGCCTCGAGTCGGTCGGAGTCTGCGACGGCGACTGGTCCGGCGAGTCCGGCATCGAGGCGATCCGGTCGCTCCCGAGCCGTTCGCGACCGACCGCGGTGATCGCGGCCAACGACCTCGTCGCCGCCGGCGTCGTCCGCGGCGCCCGGGGACGGGGCTGGGACGTGCCGGCCGACATCAGCGTGACCGGCTGGGACAACGTCGGCGTGGGTCAGTTCATGAACCCGTCCCTGACCACCGTCGACGTGGACCTCGAACGGCTCGGCAGCAGGGCCATGGACAAGCTGATCGCGGGTTTGAGGCACACAGCGACCGCGTCAGCCGAGGTATCCCTGTTCCGCGTCATCTGGCGGGAGTCGACGGCCGAGCCGCCTGCGACAGGGCGTCCCAGCCGCAGGCGGTGACCAAGGGCGGGCACCGCCGCCGGAGGAGCGGTCGCGGGGCAGCCGATGTGCTTCCCCCTGCCCGACCGGCCGTCCGGCCGGCTCTGAGGAGCGAGCCGGCGCGGCGGCGTGCGCCACAGGGCCGGAGGTGGCCCTGGCCGGCAAGGCGTACTCCTTCCGCGCGATACGGACCCACCCACGCGAGCACGGTGTCCCGCGAGCCGGCAGACTTCCACGGGTTGGAGCGCGGCAGTCGGTTCGGCAGGTCACCCGCCTTCGACCACGACGCCCACCAGCAGCGCAACGCCGTCGGGCGGTCCATCAACCGCTGAAGCAGTGACGTGACCCGCGGCGCCGGCATCAGTTCTCGTAGACGTCGAGCCGGCCACACATCCCGAACTTCCCACTGATAGCGGGCTGTTGAGATCTCACGACGGCATCGGCGAGGTGGGGACACTCCCCCCGCTCCAGCGAGTCGAGTTGCACCCCGGTGGCCGCGGCGGCGGCCTCGGCGCCCCGGCGCCACCGCTCGCGCCACTCTTCGATACGCGGCCGTACGAGCGCGGCGGCGGCCCGGTGGAACACGGCCAGGGCCTCAGTCCCCTCGGCCTCGCGCAGTACCCGGTAGCCCTCCAGGGCGAGATCCCGCCGGGCCCGGGCGACGCGCTCCTGCTCCTCCTCGGGCGCGTCGGGCGGGATGACGGTGGCGCGTGCGTACGCCTCCGAATCGATCAGATACTCCGGGGGCAGCGTGAGGACGGCGTCTCCCGCCTCCGGCAGCCCGCTGTTCTGCATCAGCACGGTGATCCTCAGATCACCCTCGTTGACCAGCCGGTGGATGGTGCCGGGCGTGAACCAGGCGACCGTGCCGGCCCGGAGCGGGGTGACCTCGTATCCGGATGTGGTCAGCGTCTGCACGGAACCGCGTCCGCCGGTGACGACGTAGGCCTCGGAACACGCCAGGTGCATGTGAGGAGTGCCGCCGCACACCCCGTCGGCGGCAGGCCAGTCGTACACCGACACGTGTGAGATGGCGACGCCCCCAGGCAATCCTGTGTTGGTTGCAGTCATGTGCGCGCGCATTCCATTTCGTGAGACAGTAAGCGATTTCTATTCCTAGTGAATTTACATGAACCTCACGCGCCGGGTCAATATTATGCTTAAAATCGAACCTCGCTGACAGAGCGGCAAGGAGGATGATGTGAACAATGGATTGGCGGGCAAGAGTGTTTACGCGTTCGGCGACAGCATTGTGTACGGACACGTGTATCCGCGCAGTTTTGCGGACATCGTCGCCGAACAGGAGAGCATGACCCTCACCAAGTTCGCCCGAAATGGTGCCACCATCGGCGCCGACCCCCATGCCTCCGGTGGGCAAATACGTGCGCAGGTCGAGGATGCGCCCGACGTCGCGCCCGACTTCGTCATCTTCGACGGAGGCACCAACGATGCGCAGTCGATCTACCGGGATCGGGCGTATGACGTCGGCACCTACACGGAAGAGCTGGAGAGGACATTGAAGACGATGAAGCGGAAATGGCCGACCGCTCGCATCGCGTACGTCGCAGCCCACAAACTCGGCTCGCGGGACTGGGACATTCAGGTGGCTCTGCGCAAGGTAACCTTGCAGGCCTGTCGTCAGTGGGAGGTCGCCATTGCCGACGTTTTCGGGGAGACCGCGTTCGACACCCGCGATGATACTCACCGGGCGAAATACACATTCGACGACCTGGTCGACGGTCTTCCTGGTACAGAGGGATCGGGAACGCACCCCAACGTGGCCGGTATCACCGCATTCTATGTACCGGTGGTAACCGCCGGACTGCAGCAGATTTCGTCACGTTGATCGATGCGCGGAAATCAGGTCTGTCGGGCCGGCACCGGCCCGACAGACCTGATTTTATCTTTTCAGGGCCGATATCATTGGCCGTACGCGGGACCGCGCGCGATCCGGACGTCGTCCACGTGCACCGACCCTCGCTCACCCCCGTTCGAGTACCAGGCGATCTTCGCGATCCCCGGCATCGAGGTGCGGAACGTGGCGTCGGTCAGGATGCGCTCGCCGTCGATGTCCAGGTCGAAGCGCTGGTTCACGGTGTCCACGGTGAGCGTGACTCGGTACCACTTGCCGTTGGTGTACGTGCCGAGCACAGTGTCGGTGGTGCCCTGATAGGCGTGGATCTGGCCGCGGGCGAAAGCGACGCTGACGGCCTGGACGCCGCTGGAGTTGTACACGTACGGCAACCCGAACCAGCCGGCTTGCGTGTCGTTGCGCATCACCTGCGCGTCGATGGTCACCAGGCCCTGCAGCGGGGTGCTGAAGAGCCGGGCGAGGTTCGTGCCGTCTGTGCCGCCGCCGTCGACGGTGCGGGTCAGGCGGACGCTCTTGTCGGTGGCGGACGGGGTCTCCACCACGGAGATGTCGTTATTGGTGGAGATGACCCGCCAGCCGTTCGTGCCGTTGGCGAGCGTCCCGGTCGGCAGGCTGTCGAAGGTGTCCGTGAAGGCGATGTTGGGCGCTCCGCGTTCGAAGGCGCCGATCTCCGCAGCGCTCCCGAGCGGCACCGTAGCGCCGGCGAAGTCGAGGCCACCGTTGTTGGCGACGCTGACACCGGCGTCGGCGAAGGGGGACCCGGCCTGGAGTGCGAAGTTGGCCGCGGTGTCGAGTCTGGGACCGTTCTCGTCGCCGTAGGGTCCGGTGACGGCGGCGTTGACGAACAGCGGGTTGCCCTTCTTGGGCGTTGTTTCGGGCACGCTGGTCAGCGTGTCCGAGTACCCGTTGTTGGTGTAGATGATGCTCGACTCGAGTCTGAAGGTGGCGTCCTTCGTGGAGCCGAACAGGTTGTTGGTCAGCGTGGCCTTGCCGGGGCTGGTGACACCGCCGTCCACCATGGCCGCTGCCGCGGTGTTGTAGAAGGTGTTGTTGTAGATGTCCGCCGTCGTGCCGGCCGACTGCGACAGGTGAAGGGTCCATCTGCTGCTGCCCGTCACGACGTTGTAGCGCACGATCACGCTGCCGAACTTGACTGCGGAGTTGCACGCACACAGTAGGATGCCGTCGCCGTTGTCGTGCAGGTAGTTGTACTGGAACACCTGGTTGGTGGTGCCGATGTCGGGGTCCAGGCCGTTCTGGTCGGCGCCGCCCGCCGCGAGGTGGGTGCCCATGATCTCGTTGTGCTGGACGGTGATGCTGTCGGCCATGTTGGTCTCGACGCCGGAGACGCCGACCCGGTCGATCACGTTGCCTTCGACGAGTCCGCCGCGGACGCCGGTGAGGTAGATGCCGTTGCAGCCGTAGGGGGTGTTCGCCTGCGTGATGTAGTTGCCGCGGAACGTGACGTTGGTGTACGGGGTGTAGGCGGGGTCGGTGGCCGTGGCGCGCTTGCCCCAGCCGGTGTAGACGGCGCCGGGGGCGTCACCGGCGTACTGCTTCGTGACGATCCCGCTGAACGAGGTGTTCTTGATGGTGGAGTTCTCCACGGTGATGTCGTCGAGCACCGTGGGGGCACCGGGCGCGGTGATGTCCTGCACGCTGGTGAGGAACGCGATGCCGCCGGTGTCCTTCGAGCGGTCCCAGCCCTGCGCGAAGGTGATCCCCGGCTTGTTGTTGGCTGTGCTGCCGCCGACCCACTTGACCTCGCCGGTGACGTCGTGCACGTCGACCGAGTCGATCACGAAGTGGTGCAGGGTCTGCCCGTTGTCGCCGTGCACGCCGATGCCGCGGAAGTCACCGAGCTGCGAACCGTCCGTCGTCCCCGTGGGCACCGCGTTGGATACGTCGAGGTTGCGGATCTCCCAGTACTGCTGGTTGTTCAGCCGCACCGCGTCGCCGACCGTCCCCTGACCGGCGATCTTCGGCTTGGCACCCGTCCCGTAGCTGTCGATGGAGATCGGGGAGCCGTCGATGCCGGACCCCTTCGGCCACAGCTGCCCGGTCCAGCTGTCACCCGACTCGAAACGGATGGTGTCCCCGGGCTGGAACGTCGTCGCGTTCACCTTGCTCAGCGAGCGCCAAGGCGCGCCGGTGCTGGTGCCGGCGTTGCTGTCACTGCCGCTCGTACTCACGTAGTACGTGGTTCCGACGGCGAAGGCCCGCTGCGCGGGGATGAGCACAATCGACGCGAGCACGACGGCCAGCGCGCACAGTACGGCGGCGCTCGATTGTGGCAGAAGTCTTCGATTGACGGTCATGGTCCTCTTCTTGTCGTCCGGGGTGTGGTCCTGGCTCCTGTCATGACGCCTGTGGCCGGGCCTGCGGGTAACGGCTCGGGGCCCGGACGGCCCCGGTTCGTGCGGTGGACGCACCAGCGAGTGCGCGACGACATCCGGGGGAATCCGGGCGGACATGGCCCTTCGGCGGCCGGGCCCTGCGGAAGTTCCGACACCTCGAACGCGGCGTGGCGCGAGTCCTCGTGGTCGCCGTTCTTCCGCCACCGCGGTTCGCCGGGAATCCTCATGTCTGCCTCTCCGGAAGTGTTCTGGAAAGCCTGCGGGAAAACGTATTCCGCTCAGGGTGCCCAGCGGTTGTCAAGTGCGTCAAGGCTTTGAGCGGGCCTGCTCCTGGGGGCCGGTCTGACACGCACGCCGTCGCTTCCGGCGCCCGTCGGGGGGCAGGCCCGGGGTTCGGGACTGCCCCGCTCACGGTCTTGCTCGCTGCTCAGCCGGTCAGGCCACCTTCACCAGCTTCCACCGCTGGTTGCTGCTGCCGTTGGTGAACCACTGGTCGATGGGGGTGTTGTCGGTGGTCCCGGCCTTGTACACGTCGGCCTTGTACCCGTTCGAACGGGACTCGATGGTGTACGTGCCGCTGCCGGCCGGGACGATCAGCCACTGCTGGCTGACGCTCCCGCTGGGGGTCCCCACCTGCAACTGAGTGCCGGGCCAGGTGGATGCCGCGTTGACGTCGAGGGCCTTGCCGCTGGTCACACCCGTGACGGTGAGGTAGCCGCCGCTGGTGTAGGCCAGCTTCCACTGCTGGCTGCCGCTGTTCGCGTCGGTCTTCTGGACAACGGGCGTGCCGTCGCTGGTTCCACCGTTGTAGACGGTGAGCACCTTGCCGCTGCTGAGGCTGACGATCTTGTAGGTGCCGGACAGGTCGCTGACCGGTTCGTGGGTGATGGAGAAGTTGGAGTACTCGACGGGGTAGTAGCCGACCGTGCCCAGGCCGGCCAGGCCCGCGCCGTAGCTCGCGTCGGTGACCGTGCCGACGGTGTTTCCGTCGATCTTGGCCGTGATGGTGCTGTCCTGGAAGGTCAGGGACAGCTTGTGCCAGGTACCCGTGCCGGGCGCGGTGACGGTACCGCCGGCGAGGGTGGTCCAGTTCCACGAGTTGTTGCCGGCGGTGTCGGTCTTCAGCAGCGACCAGGACCCGGTGTCGGACAGGCGCAGGTGATAGGCGTTCATCCCCCCGGCGCTGAACTTCGTCTGGGTGCCGACACGGCCCAGAAGCTCTGCGGAGCTGCCGCTCTTCTCCAGCAGTACATCGGAGCTGACCGTGTAGTTGCTCCAGCCGATGTCGCCCATGATGGTGTAGGGCTGGACGGCGTTCGAGGCCGGATACCACCAGATGATCGGCTTCTGCGGTGCCGTCTGGCGCAGGCACTGGCCGGTGCGGCCCCCGGTGCAGGGGGCGGCCTGGAACGCGCCGTTCATGGAGGCGAAGTACTTCGCCTCCTGCCCCGTGCCGTAGCCGGCGAAGGAGTCCGAGTACGGCATGACGAGCCGGTTGCGGGCGGGCGAGGTGGCCGTTCCGGCGCCCTGACCGGTTCTGGTCGTCACGGTGTAGACATGACCGGGGTCCAGGGTGAGGGTGTACGTGCCGTTGCCGGCGGTCAGGTCGGTGTTCTGCGCCATGCGGGGGGTGGCGCCGCCGGGCTGCGACAGATCGGTGGACCACACGTGCAGGGTGCCGCCGGGCAGACCTCCTGCCACGTTGAGGGTGACCGTCTGGGACGCGGTGGCGTCCATGGTCTCGAAGACGGTGCTCCAGGCGCTCTTGTCGGGCGCGGCGTAGCTGACGTAGCTGCCGTTGGTCCGGTCGCCGCCGAGGTAGCCGGAGGCGGTGTCGAGGTACTTCCAGCCGGGCGAGGTGAACTGCGTGGTCTGGGCGATGGACCAGGCGGTGCGGGAGACGCTGTAGGCGCCGGACCACGGCTGGTTGGCGGTGACCAGGCCCTGGTCGTGGAAGTAGAGGTTCTGGTAGTCGGCGGCCAGCAGGGGCCAGTTGATGTACGCACTCAGCCTGGCGTCGAGGTAGCCGCGGTTGATGGCGCGGGCGACCGGGGCCGCTCCGGTTTCGGCGTTCTCCGAGCCGTTCTCGCTGGCCCAGAGCTGCTTGCCCAGCGACTGGGCGTCGGCGGAGGAGGAGCAGGTGGTCATCGCGGACGCGTACGTGCAGGGGTAGTGCGCGCCAACGATGTCCACGGCGTTGTTCAGGGTGCTGTCGGTCTTCATGGCGGTGGCGATGTTCCAGTTGGTCTCATCGCTGCCGACCAGCTTGGTCGAGGTGTAGCCGTTCGCCGCCAGGGCGGACTTGAGCTGCTCGTAGAAGCCGGCGTTGTACGTCTTCTCGTTCCGGCCGCCGATGTAGTCGATGGTCAGGCCGTGCTGTTTGGCGCAGCCCAGCCAGTCGATCAGGTAGGTGATCCCGTCCGTCGAGTAGAAGCTGCCGTTCCCGATCCAACCGGGGGCGCCCCAGGCCAGGGCGAAGAGCTTGATGCCGGGGTTACGGGCCTTGGCCTGCTCCATCATCCACCACTCGTAGCCCGCGTTGCAGTCGATCTCGCCCCTCGCGTGCTCGAAGCTGGCCTCGGAACCGTCGGTGGAGTTGGTGTCGCCGCCGATCTCGACCTTGAGGATCTGCAGGGCCGCGCCGTAACCGGGCTTGAACAGGTAGTCCAGCACCTGGCTGCGCTGGGTGGCCGGGTAGTCGAACAGCAGGCGGCTGTTGCCGCCACCACCGCTGATCGCTCCGACACCGTCGAAGGTGCGGCCGCCGCTGGCGCCGTCCACGGTGATCGCCGTGTCGGTGGCGGCATACGCCGGCGACACTGCTCGGCCGGTCAGCAGGGCCAGTGCCATGAGTAGGGCGGCCAGGGCCGCCAACCGTCTGATGTGCCTGTCAGGCAGGCTCAAAGCATTGTGCACGGGGCCTTCCTTGGGTGCGGTGCGGGTGTGTGACTTGCACTGAGACGCGGTCCTGGGCCCTGTTGCGTGGGACCGCGCGTCCGGCAGGGGCCAAGCTGGGAAGGTCGTACTCGCATCGGGCTTGACCGGTCGACGGCACATCGATCGCCACGGGGACGCCGAGGCAGCTCGGGCAACCGCTGGAGTTTGCCGAAAGCCCAGATGTCCGTACTCGGAAACGGTCGGGAAATCGTATTCCGCGTGAGTGTGGCCGTCTGCGACCGAAGGCGTCAAGGGTTTGTGCAGGGGTTCATGGAGGTTCTGCGTGCGTCGGCCTCCCTCCACCGGGCCGCACCCCGGCTGAGGGGCGGTTCAGGCCACGCGGATCGTCGCGCTGTCGCGCACCACGACCTGGCCGCGCATCATCAAGTGCTCCTTTTCCGCACGAGCCCTGAGTGCGAGGCGGACCGCTTCGGCACCCGCCTGTGCCAGCGGCAACGACACGGTCGTCAACCGCGGTGTCACGTCGATCGCGAGTTCGATGTCGTCGAAACCGGTCAGCGAGACGTCCGCAGGCACCGCCACTCCGGCAGCCCGGAAGGCGGACATCGCACCGATGGCGATGGCGTCGTTGGCTGCGAGCACCGCATGGGGCGGCTCCAGCCCTTCGGCGAGCAGCCTCTGCGCCGCGTCGAATCCACCTTGGCGGCTCACCGCACAATGCGAGATCCGGATGTGTCGCTCCTCGACACCGCCGTCGCGGAGCCCGGCCATGAAGCCCGCGGTGCGGGCGGATACGTTCCCCCGCCCGCGGGCGCCGGCCAGGATCGTCATGTGCCGGTGCCCCAACTCGGCGATGTGATGGGCGAGTTCCTTTGCCGAGCCGTGGTTGTCGAAGCTGATGGAGTCGAACGGCATGTCGGTGTCGCCGACGATCACCACCCGGCCGCCCTCGCGTTCGTAGCCGAGCAGCTCGTCGAGCAGGCGCCCGTCGAGCGCGTTCGCGTCGAGGCGGCTTGAGGTCAGGATGAGCGCACGGGGCCGGAGGGCACGCTGCAGCCGGACGGTTTCCAGCTGGCGCTCGGCGGTGCCGTGGGTCGACGAGACGGTCACGAACGCCCCGGCGTCGCGCGCCCGCCGTTCCATCGCCGCGGCGACCATGCCCATCGACGGGGTCGTGAGGTCGTCGCCGACGACCGCGATCGAGTCGTTCGCGCGCCGCATCGCCCGGGCCGAGGCGTCCGCGCTGTAGCGCAACGCAGCCGCAGCGGCGAGGACCCGCTGCCGGTATTCCGCCGCGACCGTCCGGGAACTGCCGCCCAGGACTCGTGACGCAGTCGGCACCGACACACCGGCAGCCGCCGCCACATCACGCAGAGTGACTGTCGGTCTGGCTGGATGAGGCATCGTGCCGTTCCCTCCCGCTTGACGAGGCGAGCCGCCGTGGACGGTATCCGAGAATATCCGTGGCCGGCCCTCTACGAGATACGGACGATTTCACCGATCGCGGTTCCGCAACGGCGCGCGCCCAGGGCGACATATCCGAAGGCGCGAGCGTTCTGCCGCGGAGTGACCTTCCGTGATCACCCCGCACTCCAAGACGCTGTGCGGCTCGGTGCACAATATGCGGCATGGAAGATGGGTCGGCAGCGCCTCCTCCGCCCCCCAGCGGAAAGCCCGTGTCCGGGGAGCGCAAGGCGACCCTGCGTGATGTGGCGCGGGCGGCGGGCGTCTCCCAAGCCACCGCGTCGCGCGTGCTCAACGGCAGCATCCGGAACGTCCAGCAGGAGAACGCCGCCCGTGTGCTCGCCGCAGCCGCTGAACTCGACTACACCCCGCACCTGTCCGCCCAGGCGATCGCGCGGGGCTCGACCAACATCGCCGCGCTGGTCGTCAGCGGTGTCGACGACCCGTACTTCTCCTCCATCGCGGGAGGGGTGACGCAGGCGGCGGAGGCCGCGGGACTCATCGTCACCATGGCGGTCGCGGACCGCTCCCCCGAGCGGGAACTCCAGATCGTCAGGACCCTGCGCGGCATGCGGCCCCGCGCCCTCATCCTGACCGGCAGCCGCATCGAAGGCACCGACACCCGCGCCCCTCTGGTCGAGGAACTCGACGCCTACCGGGAAGCGGGCGGCAGCGTGGTCCTGATCAGCCGGCACGACCTGCCGTTCCACACCGTCAGCATCGACAACTACGGTGGAGCGCGGCAACTCGCCCGCGCACTGGTCGGCCTTGGCTACCGTCGGTTCGCGGTGGTCCGCGCAGGCGCCGGACTCAAGACGTCCCGTGACCGGTGCGATGGCTTCGTGGAGGGCCTGCGCGAGTTCAACATCGACGTGGACGAGCGGTACGTGGTCGAAGCCGAATTCAGCCGCCGAGGCGGAGGTGCGGCCGCCCGCGAGCTCGTCCGGAGGGGCTTGGCCGCCATCGAACTCGTCTTCGCCGTCAACGACGTCATGGCGATCGGCGTCATGACGGCCTTCCGCGACGCCGGGCTGGCCCCCGGCCAGGACGTCGCCGTCGCCGGCTTCGACGACATCGGCCCAGCGGTGGACGTCCACCCGGCGCTGACCACCGTGACCGTACCCCTGCACCAGGTCGGGCTCTGCGCGATGGAACTCGCGCTCTCCGACGACGATGCCCCGCGGATCGTACCTGTCTCCACGAACGTCGTCCTGCGGGACAGCACACCCCGTCGATAACACGCCTTCGGGGTGGTCGTCGGTGCTCCGGGACACGCAGCGGCGGGAGCGGCCGGCTCCCCTGGGCGTTCAGTCCGTACGCCACGCGCGGCGTCACCATCGTCGACCCCACCTCCGACGAACACGGTGAGCGGGCATACGCAGACCACGGCCTCGCTGGGCGGACGTCTCAACGGTCAGGTCCAGGGACGTGGTGTACGGCGGTTCGTCGAGGCCGTCGCTTAGTCGGGGAAACGAGACACAGCGCGGAGCGGTCATCGGAACGGCCGTACACGCTCACACCACCCCGAACGTTCTCGGCCTTGAGTCGCTTGATCACCGCGGCCTCCTCGAAGGTGGCGCCCCAGTGCCGGTACGGCCGACGTCCTCGCCATGCGCGATGCGCAGCGCGTGCATGAAATCGACGAGGGGCATGCCCTGCCGGGCCCGTCGCGCGGCATGCGGGCGGACGAACGCCACGTCATCGTCCGTGACCGGACGGCCGCGGGCCAGGCTGACGCTCAGCGCGTCGACCGCCTCCCTCACGTGGGCCACCACGTCGGTCAGCAGCGCTTCATCCACGAGAGCGGCGTAGTCGGGAATCTCTGCCCGCATGGCCTCCAGAGCCGCCTCGGCCGGCGACTGCCGCTGAGCGGCGATGATGTCGGCCACCTCGCTGAGGGCGGCCACCTGACCTGATCGGCGCATCACGGCCTCAGGCCAGGAGAGCCACGGCGCCATTGCGCTGGGAGATCACTGGGATGAACCAACGCTCTCGGCAAGGCCCGATGACGCCAACATCGGCTCCGTCTTCGGCACCGGCTTCCCGCCGTGCGCCAGTGGCGTGCCGCAGCACATCGACGGCTGCCCAGGCGGCAAGGGTGGATTCGCACGACGCGCGGCCACGAAATACGGCGAGCGGTTCACGGTGCCCAAGTCGCCGCGCGCGGCAGTCACCGCGGCGGCCTGACTCATCGCGCGAACGGCACGGGCGGACCCGTTCCGCGCAGGCCGGTCAGAGCCGGCTGTCCGGGGTCACCATGCGGTTGTCCAGGCTCGTGATCAGCCCGTCGGCGTCAAGGGTGGCGTACTCGATGCCGCTCAGGGCCACCAGGCGGTCGTCGGCCCTGCGGGAGGCGTGGAGCCAGCGGAGTTCGATCCTGCCGTCGTCGAGCTTGGTGGTGGTCCAGACGTGCTTGCTGTCCACCATGCCCTGCGCGAAGCCGCCGTGGACCTCCCCGAGGGCGGAGATGCCGACCAATGGCTGCTGGCCCTCGAAGAGCTGCACGATGGCGTCGGGCGCGAAGAGCGCCAGGCATCAAGAACATGCGGCATCCCCCCGTCGGCGACCTCACCCTGTCCTTCGAGACCTTCCTCCTGGCCGATGACAGCGACCAGGCCCTGATCACGCATCACGCGGAGCTGGGATCGCCGTCCGCAGAGGCCCTGCGGCTGCTCGCGAGCAGGGGCGCGGACGCCATGCGGGCCGGATCGGACACGTCGGCCCCGTCCGCCTGATGGGACCGCCCACCGGTTGCGTCAGCGCACGGGGTACACGCCGAAGACGTCCGTGCCGCTTCGATCCACGCCTTGTACGGTCACGGGCCCCCGGTGACCCGCACGAAGACCACCGACGATCCCGCCGTCGGCGGCGACCGGCAACGGCAGAAGCCGTTGTGCATCCACCGTGACAGCACGGTGACGTGTGCACACCGAGCCTGCCTTTTCAGGGCTTCGGGTCGGTGGTGTGGGTGCGCCGGTAGTGGTCGTAGTCGCTGGTGTGTTCTTCGGCCCAGTTCTGCAGGTGTTGCAGTGCTGAGGTGACGCCGCGGGCGAGGTCGGTCAGGTCGTACTGCACTGTCGGTGGGCGGCTGGTGTGCACGGTGCGGGTGATCAGTCCACTGGTTTCGAGGTCGCGCAGGGTCTGCGCGAGCATCTTGTCGCTGACACCGCCGGCCCGCCGGCGCAGCTCGGACCAGCGTTGCGGGCCGTCCATGAGATCCACCAGGACCAGGGCGGCCCACCGGGCGGTGACCAGGTCGAACAGCTGCCTGCCGGGGCAGGCGGGATTACGGACGTTACCTCGCGTGCTTTCCTGCACGTGCTCACCTCACCTGAAGGTATGTACTTCCCAGAAGAAAGTAACTCGGTCAGAGTGAGGGAGCCAACCGCTGATCGTCAAGGAGTACCTGTGGTAACCGACGTTGCCGTGACCCGCGCCGTGAACACCGTGACGGTGCTCGGCGGCCCCACCGCGCTGATCCGCCTGGCCGGCTGGACGCTGCTGACCGACCCGACCTTCGACGCCGCCGGCACCGAGTACCAGGACGGCCCGGTCCTGGTGCGCAAGACCGCCGACCCGGCGCTGAAGCCCTCCCAACTGCCCGCTCTCGACGCCGTCGTGGTCAGCCACACCGGGCATCAGGACAACCTCGACACCGCCGGGCGTACGGTGGCCTCCGGTGCCTCGGAGGTGTTCACCACCGTCGCCGGCGCCACCGATCTCGGGAGCGCAGCCGTCGGCCTGGAGCCCTGGCAGACCCGGACCCTGTCGAAGCCGGGCCGCACGCCGCTGAACATCACCGCGGTCCCCGCCCGCCACGGGCCCGTCGGCACCGAGGACATCACCGGTCCGGTCACCGGCTTCCTCCTGCACACCGACGACGGCTCGGCACCGAGCGTGTACGTCTCCGGTGACACCGTCGACCTGGACGCGATGAGTGCCCTGGCCGGCCGGTACCGCGTCGACGTGGCGCTGCTGCACCTGGGCGCGGCCGGCTTCGAGGCATTCGGTGACATACGACTGTCGCTGACCGCGACCCAGGCCGTCGAGGCCCGCCGCCTGCTCGGCGACCCCCTCGTGGTGGCCGTGCACGCCGAGGGCTGGGCGCACTACACCGAAGACCGCGGCCACGTCCAGCAGGTCTTCGACGCCGCCGGCGTCCCGCTGCACTGGCCCACCCCGGGCGAGCCCATCACCCTGCCCGACCCGCACACCCGCTGACACCTCACCCCGTGCCGCCAGCGGCGCACCGGCCCGCTCCTTCTACGCCGCCGCAGACGCGGGAGCGGCTGCGGTCACCGCACTGCATGAGGGGCTCGCCGCTGCGCCGGACAAGATCATCGGTGCGCACGACAGCGCCCAGCAGCTTGCGGGGCTGACGCCGCGCACCACCGGTCAATGGCTTACGCAGATCGGCCTGTTGCCGACGGGCCCGTCCGCAACGAAAGAAAGAAACGAAAGAAAGAAAAGGAAAGAATATGAAGCCGGAAGTCGTGCACGAGCGCTTCGCCCAGTACCTCAAGGACCAGGACCTCGACGGACTGGGTTCCCTGTTCGACGAAGACGCCATGTTCGTACCGGGACCGGGACAGCAGCCCGTCTACGGCAGGGAAAGCATCAAGGAAGCGCTGAAGCCCTACCTCGCCGCGCCCAGCACCATGGAGGTGGTGGCCACGTCGGTCCATCAGAACGGCGACCTGGCGATGGTCCAGCCGTCCTGGCGGATCACGAGCGAGAGCGGCACCGTGGAAGGAAAGGCGGTCGAGGTGATGAGGAGGACGACCGAGGGGGACTGGGTCTACATCATCGACAACCCCTACGGCGTCTGATTCTCGTCAGCCCCCGCTGCACTGGCCCACCCCGGGCCGGCCCCTCACCCTGCCGGACCCGCACACCCGCTGACACCTCACCCAGTGCCGCCGCCGGCGCACCGGCCCGCTCCGTCCACGCCGCCGCAGACGCGGGAGCGGCTGCGGTCACCGCACTGTACGAGGGCCTCGCCATCGCGCCGGACAAGATCATCAGCGCACGACAGCGCCCGGCAGTTTCCGGGGCTGATGCCGCGCTCCCACCAGTCAATGGCTCACGCAGGTCGGCCTGTTGCCGACGGGCCCGTCCGCAACGAAGAAACGAAAAGAAAAGGAAAGAACATGAAGCCGGAAGTCGTGCACGAGCGCTTCGCCCAGTACCTCAAGGACCAGGACCTCGACGGACTGGGTTCCCTGTTCGACGAAGACGCCATGTTCGTACCGGGACCGGGACAGCAGCCCGTCTACGGCAGAGAAGGCATCAAGGAAGCGCTGAAGCCCTACCTCGCCGCGCCCGGCACCTTTGAGATGGGGGCCGCGTCGGTCCATCAGAACGGCGACCTGGCGATGGTCCAGGTGCCCTGGCGGATCACGAGCGAGGACGGCACCCTGGAAGGAAAGTCGGTCGAGGTGATGAAGAGGACGACCGAGGGGGACTGGGTCTACATCATCGAAAACCCCTACGGCGTCTGATTCTCGTCATCCCGGCATCAACCTCGGGCGACGGAACCTCGTCACGGCAGCGGCGGCCGTATCGACGTTCTCGATGCGGCCCCCGCTTGCTGTCCGGCGTCGGTGACACGGCCATGATGCCGACGGGGGTGAGTCGTTCGATGGTGTGCCGGCCGTCGGGAAACGCCGTGGCCAGTGCGGTCAGCAGCATGACAAGGACGTCGCGGTCGGACTTGCGCCGAAGCCTGCGGGGCGGTTGTGGTCGTGGAAGTCCTCGGCCAGTGAGCTGTTCCCAGTAACCGTCGGATACCGTCCGTGAGGGCGAGGCGCGTCGCGCAGTCCGCGGTATCCCCAGGTCCGGGCAGGCGTAAGGCCCCTGGGGGAGTTGCCGTGATAGTTCCGTCGAGGTCCTCCTTCAGGGCCGTCGATGAGACACTCCGTCGGCAGGTCGTCGGCTACGCCCACGGCCGGGGCGGGCGGGAGACCGACAGTGAGCTCGCCCGCGGCCGACCACGGGCGGCGTGGGTGCCGGGCCGGGCCGGCACCCACGGCATCACTCCCCGCGCGCCCCCGCCTGCCGGGTGACCGAGCGCAGCAGGGGGCGGCTCAGGCCGCCGGCCGCGAGAATCCCGCCGGCCCCGGCGGCGCAGCACACCGCGAGAACGGTCAGGCCACGTGCGTCGAACGAGGAGTCGCCGCCGGCCAGCATCATCGAGCCCCCGCACAGCAGCCCGGTCGCGACGGCCCCGCCCGCCAGCACGGTGACCGGGATGAGCGTCTCGCGGTTGCGGGCGGCGTCCAGGACGCGCAGCGGGGTCCCAGCCAGGTGCAACAGGGCGTAGGTGCGGCGGCGATCCAGGACGGCGGCGGCCGCGGTGATCACGGCCGAGGTGATGGCGACCGTGAAGGTCACCACGAGCACCACTCGGGTGAGGGTGGTGAAGTCCTGGGTGAACTGCGTCTCGGACCAGTTCACGTCGATGGTGGTGAGCGGGTACTGGTCCGGCGTCAGGCCGGTCAGCGCGGTGCGGGCGCGGTCCAGTTCGGCCGGGCCGCCGGAGACGGTGGCGGTGACCTGACGGCTGTCGTAGGCAGCCGTGGCCACGAAGCCGTCGTCCACGCCGACCACGGCGCTCACGTCGGCGGCCCGCAGACGCTGTTCGGCCTGTTTCCGCACCTGCGTCACCTTGTGGACCGGAGCCGCGATGGCGAGCTGGTCGGGCCGTCCTCCCCACGGGGGAGCGGCGTCCAGGGTGAGCAGGGCGAAGAATCCGGCGACGAAACCGGCCAGGGTGAGTCCGGAGACGATCCGCCAGGCAGCTTTGGGATCGTCCAGCAGCCGGCGCCCGGCCAGCAGTGTCGCCGGCCGCTTGGCCAGGGCGGTGACGATCCTGCCGAGCAACCGGACCACCCACGGCCCGATCACGGCCAGCACCAGGAAGACCGCGGCGAACGCGTACAGCGCGAGGGAATCGTCGCTGCCGTACTCCTTGCTGATCCAGCCGTATCCGGCGACGACGGCCACGAAGACCACCGCCCGCACGACGCTCACGCCCCGGCTGCGGGAGCGGCGTGCCACGCCCAGCGGGCCGACGACCACCTGACGGAGTCCGGCGAGCGCGCTGACCACGACCAGCGCGACCACCCCGGCCATTACCGCCAGCAGTGGCAGCGCGCCGATCCACAGGTCGGCCGGGTACCAGGCGCCGCCCGCGAGCGGCAGACCCGCCGCCGCCGGCAGCAGCACCGCGTACCCCACGGCGCCGAGCAGCGCCCCGGCCGCCCCCGTGAGCAGTGCCTCGGCGGCCGTCATTCCGGCGACACGGCCCGGCGTGGCACCGATCAGGCGCAGCGCGGCGAGGCGCTGGTCGCGGCGGGAGACCGACAGGCGCGCGGCCGAAGCCGCCAGCACCAGCAGCGGAACGATGACGAGGATGGTGGCGACCCGGGCCAGGGACTCGTACATCCTGCCCGTGCCGTCCGTCAGCGGCGCGCCGGTGAAGGACGCGACGCGAGTGGGGGAGACGATGTCGCCGGCCCGGCGCGGATCGGGCGCGCGCTCGGCGGTGACCGCCGGGTCGCCGGTGCGGTGTCCGATCACCGCGACGAGTTCGCCGGGGTGGGCCAGTGCCTCGCGGCCCACGGTTCCGGTGGGCGTGCCGGGCACCGGATGGCGGTCGGCGGGCAGCCGGTCGAGCAGGGCGCCGAGCGCCGGGGAGACCCACAGTTCGCCGGGCGCGGGGAGGCGGCCGAGGCCGGGCGGGGCGGGAGCGGCGCGGCCGGGCAGTCGGGCGACGTCCACGACGGTGACGGGTGCTCCTCCGGTGAAGGTGGTCCCGACCGCCTCGACCGCCACGGGGCGGGAGGACTCCACGGGGTTGCGCCAGTCGGTGCGGTCCGCGCGGTGCTGGAAGCCGAGGTTCATCGCGACGCACAGCAGCAGCAGTGTGGTGGACACGGCCGCCGCCGCGACCGCGAGCCCGGTGGCGAGCAGGCCGGTGCGGCCGCCGGCCCGCGTGAGCCGCCAGGTCAGTGCCCAGGTGGTGCGGTCCAGTGTCCTCATCGCCGGTACCCCGCATTCGCCTCGGCCCCGGTGCCCGTCCCTGCCCCGGCCTCCGACTCGGAGTGAGACTCGACCAGTCGGCCGTCACGCACCTGCACCGTGCGGTCGCACCAGCGGGCCACGTTCGCGTCGTGGGTGACCAGGACCAGGGCGGCGCCCTGGCGGCGGCTGACGTCCGTCAGCAGGTGGATGACCTCCATGCCGGTGGCCTGGTCCAACGCGCCGGTCGGCTCGTCGGCGAAGATCACCTTTGGCTTGCCGACCAGAGCCCGGGCGATGGCCACCCGCTGTGCCTGACCTCCGGACAGCTGCCCGGGGCGCCGGGCTTCCAGGCCCTGCAGTCCCAGGGGGCCGAACCACTGCCGGGCCTGCTCGACGGCCGCCCGGCGTGGAGTGCCGCCGAGCATCAGCGGCAGGGCGACGTTCTCGTCGGCGGGCAGTTCCGGCAGCAGCTGGCCGGACTGGAAGACGAAGCCGAACGCGGTGCGGCGCAGCTCGCTGCGGGCCGGTTCACGAAGCTGGTCGATCCTCCCCCGGACTTCGTCCGGGGGGACCCCCGTCTCGCTTCGCTTGCCGTCCAGCAGGACCTCACCGGAGTCGGGCCGTTCCATGCCTGCCAGGCAGTGCAGCAGGGTGGACTTGCCGGAGCCGGACGGGCCCATGACGGCCAGCGACTCGCCGGCCGTCACGACGATGTCGACGCCGGCCAGGGCGCGGGCCATGCCGTAGGACTTGAACAGGCCGGTGCCGGTCAGGACGGCGGCGGGGGTGTTCATCGGGCGGACTCCCCGGAAGAAACGGTGATCATCGGATGCATGCCGTCCACGATCGGGGCGTACGGCACCCGGCGGGCTCGGCCGGACGGCCGGTTGTGAGGGTCGGACATCGGCCATTCGGCCGAGTCCGCGGGGAATCACCTCTTCCGTATTCTGCCGAGCGTGTACACCGAGACTTCGCTGCTCCGCCGGGCGCTGATCGCCGCCGGCTGGATCCTCCTCAGCCTGCTGGGACTGCTCGACGTGTTCGCCGGTCGGGAACCCGACTACCGCTGGACGAGCTGGCTGCCGATCGTGTCCGGGCCGCTTGCCTGCACGGCGCTGTTGTGGCCCGGCCGTGGGCCCAAGACGCAGGTACGTGCCGTACTCGTCGCCGGCGGCTCACTGGCCCTCACTATCGGGATCGGCACAGTCGCGGGCCCGGACGGTGCCGGTACCTGGGGACTGCTGGAGAGCGGCGCTCTGCTGGTGCTGCTTTCCCGTGCAGTGTGGGAGGTGCCGCGCCCGAGGACCGCGGCAGCCGTGTCGGCCGCACTGGCCGTGGCGGCCGTCGCGATCCCGCTGCGCTGGCTGCCGAGGGACATCCAGACCGACAGCCAGACCGCCATCAACTGGTGCCTGCTGATGACGCTGGGCGCCGGCACAGCTCTCGCCTGGGGCCTGCGCGCACGGCTGCTGAAGGAGCAACGGGCCCGCGACATCGCCGCCGTACGCCAGCGCCAGCGCCTGGAACTCGCCCACGACCTGCACGACTTCGTCGCCCACCACGTCACCGGCATCATCGTCCAGGCCAACGCCGCGCTGGCACTCCGGCACACCGCACCGGAACAGGTCGGACCGCTGCTGGAGAACATCACCCGGTCCGGATCGGAGACGCTGGACTCGATGCGCCGCCTGGTGCGGGTCCTGCGCGAGGACGACCACGAGGGCATCCGGCCCGGCGAGGTGTGGGCGGAACTCGCCCGTCTGGTCTCGGCGTTCTCGCAGGACGAAGCCGACGTCCAGCTGCACGTCGCCGCGGCCGCCCGCGAGGCGCGTCTCGCCCCCGAGGTGGAGACCTCCGTGCACCGAGTCGTGCAGGAGGCCCTGACCAACGTGCGCCGCCACGCGCACGGCGCCGTAGTGGCCGTACGGGTCGACATGGACGGGCCCCGGCTGCGGGTAGAGGTGCACAACACGGCACCGGCCGCACGCCACCCCGGCCCGGTCGGCGGACGCGGCGGCTTCGGACTGGTCGGCCTGCGCGAACGCGTAGAAGCGGTGGAGGGTGCGCTGACCGCCGCCCCCACCGACGACGGCGGCTGGCGGGTGACCGCCGCCTTCCCGATGCCGGCCGCCATGGCAGGATCACCGGCGTGAACGACACGGTGATCCGCGTACTGATCGCGGACGACCAGGAAATGGTCCGCATGGGCTTCCGGCTGATCCTCGGCGCCCAGCCCGGCATCGAGGTGGTCGGCGAGGCCGCCGACGGCGCCGCCTGCGTGGAACTCGCCCGCCGACTGCGGCCCGACGTGTGCCTGGTCGACATCCGGATGCCGAAACTGGACGGCCTGGACGTCACCCGCGCGCTGGCCGGACCCGGAGCCCACAACCCGATGCGGGTCGTCGTGATCACCACGTTCGACCAGGACGACTACGTCCACACGGCGCTGCGCAACGGGGCGTGCGGCTTCCTGCTCAAGGACGCCCCGCCCAGCCTGCTGATCGAGGCGGTACGGGCCGCCGCCCGCGGCGACGCGCTGGTCTCCCCCGCCGTCACCGTCCGGCTGCTGAGGGAGCTGTCCGCCACACGGCCCGCCCCGGACGCCAAAAGCCCGCTCACCGACCGCGAACTCGACGTGGCCCGACTCGTCGCGGTGGGCCGCACCAACCAGGAGATCTGCGACCAACTCGTGGTGTCACTGTCCACGGTCAAGACCCACCTGGCCAACATCCAGCAGAAGATCGACGCCCGTAACCGGGTCGAGATCGCCGCCTGGGCCTGGGAGTCCGGCACGGTGCGGGAACGATAGGACCGGCTGCACAGCCGCCGCAGCCAGACCGGGAGTTCGACGCTGCGGGTAGGGCCGGGGCTTCACCCTGGAGGCCGGTCCGGAAGTCCGAGCACGGCTCCCATCTCGCCGCCCGGACGATCACGGAAGGTCAGGCGGGCGCCCAGGAGGCGTGTCTGGCCGAAAGGGCGGCGGCGCGGAAGTCTGGTTCAACACGAACGGCTCACGACTGGTGCGGCTGGCCTCGCTCACGGCGGGCCGTCCGGAATCGGGGCCGGCGGGACGACAGCAGGGGGGTCAGTCACCGGGCGGACTCCGGCGCGACTGCCGGTTGTTCGGCCTCGGAACCAGACGGGACGCCGATGCGCAACTGCCCGGGCCGCTGTGCTCTGGCTGTGCGGGCCAGAGTGAGCGCGGCACTCATGGCCAGAACGACGAGGGCGGCGCCCGAGAGGAGGAAGGCGTCCTGGACTCCGGTGAGTGCGATGGTGGTCGAGGCCACGAAGGGGGAAACGGCCAGGGCCCCTGCCACTCCGGCCTCCCACAGACCCAACGCCTTCGCCAGATGGTGACTCGGTATGCGCTGCTGCACCAGCGCGATCAGCGGGATGTCCGTGAGGGCCGAGGCCAGCCCGGTGGCGATCAGAAGCACTGCGGCCCCGGCGGTGGAGGTGACGATTCCGAGCGGCGCACGGAAGATTCCGAGCAGGGCCCAGGCCAGCACCGCCGCCAGGGCGAGTCTGCGCATCCGCAGGCCGGCCAAGAGGAGCGCCCCCGCCACTTCCGCGACCCCGGCGACGCCCAGCAACAGGCCGTAGCGGCCGCCCTGCCCCACGACGGCGACCAGCCCCACCGTCAGGAAACCACTGGTCAGAGCGAGGGCGAGCACGAAGGTCACGATGACCACCAGCACGTCGGGAGCGGCCCGAACGGCCCTGAGCCCGGCGGCGAGATCGGCCCACAGCCCCACCTGCCCTGCGGCCAGGACGGGACGGGTCACGCGGATGGCGGCCACGGCGCCCGCCGAGCCCAGGAAAGTCAGTCCGTTGACCACCAGCGCCGCCCGCATGGAGCCGTAGGCCAGCAGCGGCGCGAGCATGAGCGGGCCGACGAAGAAGGCGGCCCGGAAGGCGACTTGCAGCAGCCCGTTGGCCTGTTGCAGACGGTCGGCCGGGACGATCTGCGTGACGATGGCGTTGCGGGCCGGGGCGAACGGGGCGCCGATCAGGGCCAGCAGCGCCGTTGTCACCACGAGCAGGGGCAGGTTCAGCAGACCGAGGGACAGCAACACCGCGGCCACCGCCACCACGGCGACCCGGGCCAGATCGGTGGCGATCATCAGCTTGCGGCGGTCGTAACGGTCGGCGTACGAGGCGGACACGAACGTGGCCAGGAACGCGGGCGCGAACGCGGACACGCTGACCACGGCGACGGCCGTCGGGTCCTTCGTCAGCGACCAGGCCAGCCAGGCGGTCGCGGCGGTGTACAGGCCGTCGCCGAAGCGTGAGACGGCCTGGCCGACGAAGAGAAGCAGGAAATTGCGGTCCCTGAGCAGTGACATGACGCCACTGTCGGATCTCCTCGGGCACCTGATCCACTTATTAGGCAGATGGCTAATCAATGGGGTCGGTGGTGTGCAGAAAGCTCTCCAGGCTGGGAGCGAGACCCGCCACCTGCCCGGGCAGGAGCCGGTACAGGACGTAGTAGCCCTCACGGCGGCGTTCGAGCAGGCCCGCGTCCGCCAGGACGCGCAGGTGCTTGGACAGGGCGGCCTCGCTGACGCCGACGAGCGGGGCCAACTCCTGGGTGCTGCGCGGGCGTTCGGCGATCAGCCGGAGGGCGCGCAGGCGGGTGTCGTCGGCGAGCGCGCGGAGCATGGCGACGAGCTGTGCGGGAGGAATCCTGGGGCGGGCTTCCCGGGCGATCGACGAGACGGGAAAGACGAGGCCGAGGGGCCAGGGACCGTCACAGTTGACCCGGACGTGCGGCCACACATACGCGCTGGGGAGGAGCAGCAGAGTGTCGTCCGGGCCGATGGCGACCTCGTGGTCGTGGGGGCGCTCCAGCCAGAAGCGTTCGGCCTGCCGGTCGCTGCGCACCTCCGGCCACAGGCCGCGGAGCATGCCGTACAGTCCGCGCTGTTCGATCTGGTGCCCGGCCTCGCTGACCCCGGCGGCCAGTTCCGGTTCGATCCGGGCCCATTCCTCCTCGAACGCCTCCCGCCAGTAGCGTTCCAGCATGCTCAGGAACCTTTCGAGGAGTGCGCGGGGGTCGTCCAGGAGCATCGCGGCCATCGCTTTATCGCTTTCCCGCGCGAGACGCTCCCGCAGCAGGGCGCGTACGTCCGGTTCCCGCAGCGCGTGAGGATCCCTGCCCTCGCCGCCGCCCGGCCACGGCGACAGCAGCGGGACAGCGAACTCCAGCCGGACCAGCTCCGGGTCCGCCGTACGCAGGCCGGCCAGCTCGCTGCCGAAGTCCGCCAGCCCACCGGTCGGCCGCGGAAAGAGGAACTCGGGAAAGTACGAGCGCACCGCGTAGGAGAACGCCTCGATCTCCCGCTTCAGCGCCGGCGACAGCTTGCGCATCGCACGCACCCAACCGTGTTGGACGGGGTGATGCTTGGGCTCCACCAGCACGTGAAGGCTCAGTACGGCTTCCATCGTCGGCGAGTAGGCGAACCCCACACGCTCAGCACCACCGGCGGGCACCCGGAACACGATCGTCATGACTCGTCATCCTCGCCGTCCGGCGTCCCCGGAGGGAGCGTGCCGCGCGAGACGGGGGTCGGCGATGCTGACTTGACGATGACCTGTGCGTCGTTCTCGCCGTGGGCCCACCCCGAGGTTGTGAGCGTGTCCCGCTTGCGTGCTGCGCAAGAGGCCCCTGCCTCCGCGGGAGCGACCTGTCATGCCAGGCGCCCCGAGACAGCGGCAAGTAGCCCCACAAGCTGACACAGGGGGCAGAACGGTCCTACGGTCCTCGGTTCCGGCTTCCACAACGTCCACCGCCCGCGCGACGCAAGCCTCAGGCACCGCAGGTCAGAGGACTCCAGCTCGCCGCCCCGAGCTCCTGCCCCCACACAGAGGACCCTCACTGGCGCGCATCCGCTAAGCTACCCTTGGTCAGTCGTTGGTACGTGACGTTGTCTGCTCAGATGACCCAGCGGAGAGCGTTGCACCACGTCTGACCAGCGGGCTTGCGCTCCTCGTCGAAGATCCACACCCTGGGTTTTCAACAAGGTTTTCTACAAGCCCCGGCCTTCGTAGCTCAGGGGATAGAGCACCGCTCTCCTAAAGCGGGTGTCGCAGGTTCGAATCCTGCCGGGGGCACAAGAGAAAAGGCCAGCTAGGAGCAGGTTCCTAGCTGGCCTTCGTCATGGGACCTAGGAACGTTCCTAGGTCCTGACATACGCATCTGACATCAACAAGCGCGGTCACTGACGATGGGGGCTTCTCCTGAGCAGGCGGTCCATGTGGCTCATGGCTTCGCGCTGCGTGTCCTGGACGACATGGGTGTAGACGTCCATGGTGACGCTGATCTGGGAGTGACCGAGGATTTCCATGACAACGCGGGGCGCGACCCCGGCCGCCGTGAGCAACATGGCCGTCCCGTGGCGAGCGTCGTGCAGCCGGATCACGCGGAGGCCGGCGGACTGGGCGACGCAGGTGAAGGAGCGGTACAGGTTGCGCGGCTCGACGGGGCGGCCGGTGCGTGGCGAAGACGTAGTCCGACTCCTGCCACCTCTCCCCCGCTTTGGCGCGAGCGTCCGTCTGCCGTAGGCGGTGCCAGCGCAGGGGCGCGATGCACAGGGCGGGGAGAGGAACCGCCCGGCGACGGCCGCTCTTGGGGTCGTCGTCGTACAGGACGCCCCCGCGGCGCTGGACCTGGTGGCGAACGTAGAGGACGCGATTGTCGAGGTCGACGTCCGACCAACGCAGGCCCACGATCTCTCCCCGGCGGAGCCCCATGGCGATGGCGAGCACGAAGGCCGCGTAGAGCGGGTCTTTGCGAGATGCGGCGAGGAAGTCGAGTGTCTCGTCGAGGGTCCACGGGTGCAGCTCGGGCTTGTCCGTGCGGGGCGACTCGACGAGCTTGGCAACGTTGCGCGCGATGAGTTCCTCGCGACAGGCGGAAGGACAGCGCCGAGCACAGAACTCGGTGCGCCTCCTTGGCGGTTGCGGCGGTGGTCTCCTTCTCCAGGCGGACGAGGAACCGGCGGATGTCGGCGACGCCGAGGGACTCAAGCCGCTTGGAGCCGAGCAGTCGCACGGCCGAGGTCTGGGCATGGTCAGCGCCATCGCTCACCGCATCGTCGTGCACGACGGCGACCAGGGCCACACGGTCACCGCGGAGCGGTACGCAGACGCACTGCGGGGAGGTCATCTGTGCTGAATCAGGGAACCCGCCGCGGCTTCTGGTGCGAGTGCTGGACAGAAGACCTCACCGAGCAGCGGGCACCGGCACTCCCGGCATCCTTCGACGCCTACTCGGCACCGCAGGCCGACCGATGGGTGGCGGTGACACTCCGCACGATCTCACCGGCGCTCGACACGGATGCCTCAGAAGAAGCCTGGGAATGGCTATACGAAGGCCGCATCAGGACCCGACAAGCCCTGTTACGAGCCGAGCCATGCGCGGTGTCAGTGACCCACGCAAGCACCCGCGTCACCTGGGCTATCCGACCCGTAGCCTTCCTGTCACTAGTACACCGCCAGGGCATCGAACTTCCATCCTGCTCAGCCAACTTCAAGCCCCAGCCCAGGAGCGACTAGGTCGCCTTCGAAGCAGGCTACGGCTGTGCGTAGGAGCCCTTTCAGCGACAGAACTCCATGATGGTGTCATCGAAGTCCGGGAACTCCCGGGTTGCCTGCTCAATGACGACAGCCGGCGACTGCTTACAGTCGGCGGCGAATCGTTCGGCAACGGCCGCCAACTCCGGGTTGTGATGCGGAGTCCAGTCAGGCTCGTACGAGGTGGCCGCCTCCCAGGGACCGTATCCGCCGGCCAGCAGCCACAAGAACGCCCCCAGGTCACGCGCCAGGACACTGGTCTCACCCTCGGAACCAAGGAAGACCACAGGCTGATCAACGAGCGGGCGATGCGGGAGGACGAGCCAGAACGCCGCATAGCCCCCCGTGCCGTCCTGGCCGAACACGCGGAAGCTGTCGCCATCCAGCTCGCCGTTGCCTGTCCAAGCGCGGAACCAATCGGTGGTCTCCTCGGCGGACAGGAAGGCCGGGAACGCCTCGAAGTCGACGCCGTTGCCGTCGTTGTAGTCGAAGGGAAGTGCCAGAGCGGCAGCAAGGGCCGCAGGGAACTCCCGATCATCGGTAGGGGTCACGCGAACAGGCTAGCGAGCAGCTCTGTCACTGGGACTGCCCCATACAGGTCGCGCTGCTGGCTCAGCTCCCTTGTCGATGCGCAGCGGCTGCCGAGGCCGCGTGCTGACAACCATCAGCTGGGACCGAAGTGTCAGGCATCTCCCGGGACCTGACAGCCCGCCAGGCAAAGTGAGTTACAACTTTCTCTACTGGTTTCAAGGCCCGCGCACGGCGCGGGCGCGCGCCGCCTCTGCGGCGCGGCCTGCCTCCTGTCTGCGCCCCGGCTGGCCGCGCCCGGCGGCGCGCTCGACGGCTGCGGGCATGAAGTGGGAGACACCCTCTGTGGCTGAGGCGGTCGGCTCCACGGCTTTAGGCAGCCACTTTGGGGCGAGCCTCTAAGATCATGGCCCCAACGTCGTGCTTTAACGGGCAGGTCCACAGACTGCCCGACTCGCCGGAAGCTTACGGGGCCATGATCACTCGCCCCAAAGCAGCTCCGTAAGGTGTTTGGCGGTCCGGAAGAGTGGGGTGTGGCTCTAAAGTCGCTTGCCCCCGGTGGCTCCGGTGGAGTGGCCGCCCCGCTCTTCGGGACGCCCGGGCCGCTGATTGAGATGTGCGATTCGGTCGCTGTTTACGGAGCTGACGGCGGGGTGTCCTCGGACCGGAACGGCACGCTGTCCGAGGCCGAGGAGATGCACATGACCACACAGGTGCCCTGTTTATGGGTCGGTATCGATGCCAGCAAGGCCCACCACTGGTGGGTCGCCATCGACGAGACCGGAATCACCATCTGGAGCCGGAAGGTCAGCAACGACGAGGCCGTCATCCTCGCCGGCCTGCGCGATGTCCTTGCATTGTCCGGTGAGGTCCGCTGGGCAGTGGACCTCACCGGCACGGCGCCCGCCCTGTTGCTGGCCCTCCTCGCCGACCACGGCCAACGAGTCATCTACGTACCGGGCCGAACGGTCAACCGCATGGCCAGCGCCTACAGGGGCGAGGCCAAGACAGATGCCCGCGACGCCTACGTCATCGCCGAAACAGCCCGTCTGCGGAGAGACTTCGCCGCCGTCGAGGTGCCCACGAACCCGGTCGCTGACCTGGCTCTGCTCACGACCCACCGCACCGACTTGATTGCCGACCGGGTCCGTCTGCTCAACCGCCTCCACGACGTGCTCACCGGCATCAGCCCTGCCCTCGAAGCGGCCTTCGACTACGCCGACCACAAGGGCGCCCTGGTCCTGCTCACCGGCTACCAGACCCCCGCCGCCCTGCGCCGCTGCGGCCAGGCCCGCCTTACCCGCTGGCTCGCCGCACGAGGCGTGCGCCACCCCGAAACGGTCGCCGCCACCGCCCTCACCGCCGCGCATGCCCAGCACATCCAACTGCCCGGCCAGGACACGGCCGCGGGCATCACTGCAGACCTCGCAGCGCAAGTGCTGGCCCTGGACGAACGACTCAAGCAACTCGACCGGCAGATCAGCGACGCCTTCCGCACCCACCCGCAGGCCGCCGTCATCGAGTCGATGCCGGGGATCGGCCCCATCCTCGGCGCCGAGTTCCTCGTCGCCGCGGGCGACCTGGCTTCCTTCCCCGACGCCGGTCACCTCGCCTCCGCCGCCGGCCTGGTCCCCGTCGCCAAAGACTCCGGACGCCGCACCGGCAACCTCCGCCGGCCTCAGCGCTACAGCCGCCGCCTGCGCAGAGTGTTCTACCTCTCCGCGCAGACCAGCATCATCCGTGACGGCCCCAACCGGAGCTACTACCTCAAGAAACGAGCCCAAGGGCACAAGCACATACCCGCCGTCATCGCCCTCGCCCGCCGCCGCGTCGACGTCCTCTGGGCCCTGCTACGTGACGACCGCCCCTTCACCATCAGTCCACCAGCAAGGACACGGGCCGCTACAGCAGCTTGACTCGGTCATTAAGACTCCGCCGACCTACATCGAATCACCCTATCGCACGCGACTACGCACTATGGGATATCAGCAGAATCATCTCGCGCAGTCTTCTTTTCACCATTAGACCCCTCTGCATCGAGTTGCCGCAGAAGCGATTGCAGCACTTCCGGGTCAACCTCTTCCGCATTGAGCGTGAATTGCGTATCTCCTCGCCGAACGGTGATTTTAGGGTTCCGATTTCGGGCGGCCCTCCAGGAGAAAATGGCAGTGACGAAAGTAGCAAGAGAAACGCCTGAGCTGAATGCGATGCTCAACACGTCGAGGAGCCCACCAGCGAGTGTCACAGCTCCTCCAGCTCAACGATCAGAGCACTGCTGCCAGCCGTTATGAACGTAATGCCAAAGAACCATAGGGACTGAATCCCAACGGCATGTTGATCAATCTGATCGCTATCTTGAAGACCGGACGATATGTTCGCGAAAACGATTGACGTCAAACAAGCGATCACAATGTTTCCGAAAGCCAGGACGTTGGCAATTAACTTGCGCCGTGGCGTCCTCTTGGTGAGAATCTGCCCGGCTGCCGCGGCAGCCAACCCTGCCGTCACAATTAGCAATTCACCGCGCCCGATGAGATCCCAGAAGCCGAGGCCTTTGCCACGGCTTCCATTGATCAGCATTCCCGCAAGAATCGGCATTACCGCAAAGATGACACCAAAGAACAGCCAGTGCATCACTTTACTGAGGGCTTCTTCTCGAGTACTCAGCGAGCGAACTGCGTTAGCCGTAGCACCTGAAATGGGCAGCGAAACAGCATCATTTGATGTGCTCCTATCGCCCTGCCCCGCTACTGACTGATCAGTCGTTCCAGCAGCACTCCTTTGGGACTGCTGAGAGTCTGCCGTCTCAGACATCAGACTCCGTCCAAGCGCAGTGCCACATATGTGTGCCCCCTCCCAACCCACATTAGCGGCACTCAGTGTACTTCTGATCACCGTCTGTTGATCGAGGTTCAGGGCGCTCAGTAGGAACCGTCAGATCTCGCGGTTGCCCAGGCACCGTAACGCTCTCAAGCCTGAGCGCCCTCCCGGGCCGTCCTCGGGCCGTGGAAGGGCGCTCAATGGTGACCAACGTCGACAACTGCCGACAGCTCAGCAGCAGGTCAGGGCGTTAATCGACAAGACGGCCGCAGGTCACGGCCGCCGAAAATCAGTTGTGGCTGAACTGAGACAGGGCCGCCCCGGTCCAGCGCTCCTGTGTACGGGATTGCCGTAGGAGGAGGCAGCCGTTACGGCATGCTCGGGGCATGGACCTAGAGGGGATCGGTGCCATGTCGGCTGCAGCAGTGGCAGCGCTCGGAGTCCCAGCCGCTGTCCTGGTGGGCCGTTGGCAGATGCGCGGCGCGCTGCGAGCAGCTGAGGAGACTGGCCGTGCCGGCATTGCTCAGGCGGAGTCGACTTACAGAGCTGCCTTGGATGCTGTTCGTACCGAGGCTGACGCGGCTCACCAGCAGTGGCGACGTGGCATCCGACGTGACGCGAACGCAGGCTTCCTTCTAGCCATGACGCGCTGCGTACAGGCCGCCGAGACGCTACCGCGGGGACGACTAGAGACGTCTCAAGTCCTCAGTGCCGCCGAGGACGAACTCATTAGGGCGAAGAATGATCTGAGCGCAGCGCTTTGGGTGGTAAAGCTCGAAGGGCCTCCTCATATCGCCGACGGTGCTGGGAGCGTGTCGTCGCTTACATTCGAATTCACGGCGGCGCTGGCTCGGAAGGCTGAGTATCACCATGCGGCCAGCATCCTCTATCACCTCAGCTTGTCCAACCCCACAGCTGCGGAACTGGACGCCTCGTTGATGGGATTGGCCGTGGTAGTGAGCGAGACGGGGTACAACGCACGGCCCGGAGCACGACAGATGCCACCTCAGGAGGTGACGGAGGCCGTCGAACGCGCAACCGAGCTCCATGGCCAGCTGTCGGACGACATAGGAATGTCTGAATGGGTCGTGCTGCTCAACGAGGCGCTCAACTACTACACGGACCCAGAGGCGCTCAAGCGGCGGCTCACGTCGAGCGTAGAGCAGCTGCTCCCTGCCTGCAGACAGGCTCTGGATGCCCGATCAAGTACAGGTAATCCTTCCCTGGCGACGGATCTCTGACATCCAAAGCTGACATCAACGACGCCGGACGGGGGCGTACACCAGCATCTCTGTCCGGCCGTCGCACCAGTCGCCAGCAGCAGCCGGAGCTGACGCGGATCGAACTCCTAAAGCGGGTGTCGCAGGTTCGAATCCTGCCGGGGGCACAGGAAAAGGGCCAGCTCAGGAGGCTTTCCTCCCAGGCTGGCCCTTCGTCGTGTTCGAGGTCGTGCCACATGCGTGCCACTGGAGTCCACGCGGAGTCCACATCCGGTGTCTCTCACTGTTGGATAGGGACGTGCCGAAGAGCGATCACTACGCGAGAACCAGCATGCGACTGATCATATGGGGCTGCCTTGCCGGGTTGGCCGTGGCCTTGGCTATCCCGGTGTACATAGTGGTGGCCGTACTCCTGGGCGGGGTGCCGGCCCCATGAAGGAGCAGCCCGCGCAGGCGTTGTCTCAATGAGACTCAGTCTGGGAAGTCGGGTCGACGGGGTACGAGTGGGACGCCGAGCAGCGCAGGCACTACGAGGGCGGAGAGCCGTACAAGGACTTCAACAAGGACAAGACCGGCGAAGGCTACTGGTGGGACTCCTACATCCCGGAGAGCCAGGTCGGTGCCCCCAGCTCGCTCGACTGCACCAAACCGATCTTCTGGGTGGACAACGGCGACCCGTCGCCGGCGAACATCCCTCAGGCCATCACTCCGGAGATTCTGGCCCAGCTCGCGTACGCCGAAATCCGCGTCCCGTCGACGACCGTGAAGCTCGCGCCCAAGGACACCACGAAGGTGAACCTGCCGACCTGGGCATGGCTGGACTCAGCAAAGTTCAAACCGGTGTCGGTGACGGCCAGCGTTCCGTTGCTGAACATCCAGGCGACGACCACCGCCGAGCAGGCGTGAGCGCTGCGCGGTGCCGGTGCAGCGCCGCGAGATCGTGCCGGTCGAACGGGGAGTTCTCCAGCCACTTCACCGAGCCGACGAACAGCAACTCCTTGGCGGCACCGGGAGTCAGTCGGTTCCCCTTGTGCAGGGCCAGGCGCAGCAGGGCGCGGCCGACGTGGCGCGGACTGACCTCGCGCTGACCCGTATGCGAGGGGAACTGGAACGTCATCCCCGTCTCATCGGTTTTCACGGTGGGCTCGGGGAACGTGACGGAGGACCGCCCCACCGAACGGCGGCAGGCGCACACCACCAGCGACGGGCGACGGGGGGTCGCCTGCCAGCAGGTCCTCGGGCTGGATCACTCCGGTCCCGAGATCGATGGTCACCTCGTCGGTGGTGTGGTTGAGCAGGAAGAGGTGGTCGGAGCCGTCGGCGGCGCGGCGGCGGACGGCTTCGACGCCATCGGGGGTGTCCAGGACAGGCGTGACCCCGGCACCGGTGCAGCAGTCCAGGACGAGGCGGCGCATGGTCTCCCGGTCGGGTGACGTGCCGAGGTAGGTGGCGGTGCCGGTGCCGAAGCGGTGCCGGGTGGCCGCGGGCCGCCCCTTCAGTTCCCCGTCGGTGTAGGCAGCCAGCGCCTCGGCACCGGCAAGGTCGATCACGTCCTGCCAGTCGGTCGCGGTGCCGGTGTGTCCGGCGTGGTGCAGCCCGTGGGCCCGGTCGGTCTGCAGCGGGTTGAAGTCGTCGATGTCGATGCCCAGCAGGTCGCGGAAAGCGCCGGGGTGGCCGCCGGGCCGTACCCGGTCGTACTCGTCGACGATGCCTGAGAAGTACGACATGAGCAGGTGACCGCCCGCGCGCACGTACGCGGTGATGTTGGCGGTGGCGGCGTCATCGACCAGGTAGAGGTTGGGGACGACCACCAGGCGGTAGGGGCTGAGGTCGGTGTGCGGGCGGACGAAGTCGACGGGGACGTTGGCGTTCCACAGCGGGCGGTAGTGGTCGATCAGGCGGTCGGTGAAGTGCAGGTCGCTGGAGGGGTGGTCGGGCCCCTCCAGCGCCCACCAGTTCTCCCAGTCCCACACCACGGCCACCTCGGCCGCGTCGCAGGCGCCGCCCGCAAGGTCCGCCAGCCGCGCCACGTCCCGGCCCAGGTCGGCCACCTCGCGCCAGGTGCGGGTGCGGGTGCCGCCGTGCGGGACCATGGCCGAGTGGAAGCGTTCGGCGCCGGCCCGGGAGGCCCGCCACTGGAAGAACATCACCGAATCCGCGCCCCGGGCCACCGCCTGCAGCGAGCGCACCCGCAACTGGCCTTCCGGCCGGGAGTGGTTGCGGTTGCCTGCGAGGTTTCTGCCGGTGGCGGACTCCAGCATCAGCCATGGCCGGCCGCCGCGCAGCGAGCGCATGAGGTCGAAGTTGTACGCGGCGAGGAGCTGGCCTTCGGGATCCTCAGGGCGCGCGTAGATGTCGAGGGAGACGATGTCCTCCTCCGCTGCCCACCGCCAGTAGTCCAGGTACTTGAAGGAGCCCATGAAGTTGGTGGAGACCGGCAGGTCGGGAGTGTGGCGGCGGATGATGTCGCGTTCGGCGGTGCAGCACTCCAGTGCCGCGGCGTCGGAGAAGCGGAAGAAGTCCAGCAGTTGGCCGGGGTTGGGGCCGGAGATCAGCCGGGAGCGGGCGGCGGGGGTGCCGACGTGGTCGAAGGAGTCGTAGCGCTGGCCCCAGAAGGCCGTGCCCCAGGCGTCGTTGAGGGCGTCGATCGTGCCGTAGCGGTCGGCGAGCCAGCGGCGGAAGTGCGCCACGGAGACGGGGCAGTGGCAGCCGAAGCCGATGTACTCGTTGCCGATGTGCCACATGGCCAGTGCGGGATGGCCGGCGTAGCGCTCGGCGAGTCGGTCGGTGATGCGCGCCGCGTAGTGCCGGAAGACCGGTGAGGACTGGCAGTAGTGGCAGCGGGCGCCGAAGGCGATTCTGCGGCCGTCGCCGTCCACGGGCAGCGTCTCGGGATGTTCGTGGGCGAGCCAGGAGGGCGGTGCGGCGGTGGGCGTGGCCAGGTCGACGCCCACGCCTGCTTCGGCCAGCAGGTCCATCACCTCGTCCAGCCACCCGAAGTCGAAGACACCGGGCCGTGGCTCCAGCAGGCCCCAGGAGAACACGCCGACGGTGACGAGGTTCACGCCTGCCTCGCGCATCAGGCGGACGTCCTCCCGCCAGGTGGCGGCCGGCCACTGCTCGGGGTTGTAGTCGCCGCCGTACGCCAGGCCACCCAGCCGTTGGCGCAGCCGCTTCAGGCGTTCTTCGGCGGGGTCGGTACGAGACACGGGCTCTCCTGTCGTCGGTTCGGAAAGGGGCCGGGGAGGCGTCGGCTGCTGCTGTACAGAGCGAAGTCAGGGGCCGCTACCAGGAGGCCAGCGAGCCGTCCGCGTTGCGCCACAGGGGGTTGCGCCAGTGGTGGCCGCGTTCGGCGGCGGTGCGGACCGCGTCCTCGTCGATGGTGATGCCCAGACCCGGTGCGGTCGGGCGCTCGATGTAGCCGTCGCGGAACGCGAAGGTCTCCGGGTCCACGAGGTAGTCCAGCAGTCCGCTGCTGTCGCCGTAGCCGATGCCGAGGGCCTGTTCCTGGATGAGGAAGTTGGGTATGGCGAAGTCGAGTTGCAGGCTGGCGGCCAGCGCGATCGGGCCGAGCGGGCAGTGCGGCGCCACCAGGACGTCGTACGCCTCCGCCATCGACGCGATGCGCCGGCTCTCGGAGATGCCGCCGGCGTGACTGATGTCCGGCTGTGCCACGGCGATGCCGTCCGACAGCACGGAGCGGAAGTCCCAGCGGGAGTAGAGCCGTTCACCGGTCGCGATGGGGATCGAGGTGGAGCGTGCGACGGCACCGAGGTCCTGGGTGAACTCGGGCAGCACCGGCTCCTCCACGAACATCGGCAGCAGCGGTTCCAGCAACGGCAGGACGCGCCGGGACATCGCTCCGCTGAAGCGGCCGTGGAAGTCCAGTGCCACGTCGCGGTCCGGGCCGATGGCCTCCCGGACCGTTCTGGTGGTCTCCACGATGGCGTTGATCGCGCCGGCCGTGGCGAGTGGCTCCAGCTGTCCGCAGGGGTTGAGTTTGACCGCGGTCATGCCCTTGGCGACCTGTGCGGCCGCCGACTCGGCCAGATCGTCGAGCGTCTTCCCGCCGACCCAGCCGTAGACGCGTACCCGGTCACGCACATGGCCGCCGAGCAGCTGGTACACCGGCACGCCGTGGGCCTTGCCCGCGATGTCCCACAGGGCCTGGTCGATGCCTGCGAGGGCACTGTTCAGTACGACGCCGCCGCGGTAGAAGCCGCCCTTGGCGAGCGTCTGCCAGTGCTCCTCGATGCGGGCGGGGTCCTGCCCCACGAGGTAGTCGAACATCTCCTCGACGCACTTGGCGACGGTGTGCGCCTTGCCCTCGACGATGGGCTCTCCCCAGCCGGAGATGCCCTCGTCGGTGTCGACCCGCAGGAAGAGCCAGCGCGGTTCGACGAGGAAGAGTTCGTATCCAGTGATCTTCACGGTGGGGACCTCCGGGTCCTGGTGCGCGGCCCGAGGGCCGGTTGGTGCGAGGGAGGGGCGGTGTGGGAGTACGGGCCAGGGGCGCTGAAGGTACGAGGTTCGCGGGCGGTCCACGTGGCTGCCCGGGTACCTCGTGCTACTCCTGGGAACTGATGCTGCGGCCGCCGTCCACGAGCAGGTTCTGGCCGGTGATGAACGAGGCGTCGTCGGAGGCGAAGAAGGCCACGGCGGCCGCGATGTCCTCGGGGGTGCCGAGCCGGCCGACCGGCGTGCGCGCGGAAGTCCGGGCCCGGTACTCAGGGTCGACCTGTCCCCACAGGGGCGTGACCACGGCTCCTGGAAGGATGGAGTTGAACCTGACTTGCCCCCCGTACTCGACGGCGAGTTGGCGCACCAGGGCGTCGATGCCGCCCTTGGCCGCCGCGTATGCGGGGAAGCCCCTGAACCCGAGGGCCGCGTGGATGGAGGAGGTGACGACCACCGCGCCATGGGCGGCCCGGAGCAGGGGGAGCGTGGCCCGGACGCCGTAGAGGACCGAGTCGAGGCAGAGACGCAGCTGGTCGTGCCAGGTGGCGTCGTCCAGCTCGTGCGCCGGCCCGTACAGGTTCCGGCCGGCGTTGAGGTGCACGATGTCGAGGTGGCCTGTCCAGGACGTCACCGCCTCGACGGTCTCGGTCCACGCGTCGGCCGAGGTGACGTCGAGCCGACGGTGCAGGGCCCGGCCTCCCTCGGCGCGGATCTCCTCGGCCACCCGGCGGGCGCCCTCGGCGTCCACGTCGGTGACGAGGACCGACGCGCCTTCGGCGGCCAGGCGGTGGGCGGTGGCCTCGCCGATGCCGGAGGCGGCCGCGGTGAGCAGGGCCGTACGGCCTTCGAAGCGGGTGAGGTCGGCCCAACTCATGGGGAACCTCCTGGTCTTGCTGTCGAACCACGCAGCATCAGACGCGGTTCGGTGGGTATGACGATGTCTCCGAGTGGCGCCCCCTCGATGGCTCCCACCAGGGCGTCCACGGCCGCGGTGCCCAGTTCGTACAGGGGCATCGCCACCGTGGTCAGCGGCGGGGAGAGGTGGCCGGCGACCGGCAGGTCGTCGTTGCCGACCACGGAGACGTCCTCGGGGATACGCAGGCCGAGGTCGCGGACCGCCGCCATGGCGCCGATGGCCTGGGCGAGGGAGCTGGTGTAGAGCGCGGTGACCGGCGGACGCGTTGCGCCGTCGGCCGGACGGAGCAGTTCCAGTGCCGCGGACACACCTCCCTCCTCGGTGAAGTCACCGGACGCGACAGGGGCGGCGGACAGCCCGAGTTCCTCGGCGCGCCGCAGGAACGCCTCCCTGCGGACCTCACCGGGGGTGATGCCCGGCGGGCCCGCGATGTGTCCGACCGCGCGGTGACCGAGGGAGTGCAGGTGGTCGAGGGCGGTGACGCTGGAGCGGGCCACGTCCATGGTGACGTTCCGGCCGGAACCCTCCACGGCGCGGTTGAGGAAGACATGGGGCACCGGGCTGCGGCTCAGAGCGTCCAGCAGCGGATGTCCGGGGCGCGCGGAGGCGATGAGCAGTCCGTCGACCCGGCCCTCCTGCACCAGGTCGTTGAAAGTTTCGTCGGCTTCCTGCCCGTCGAAGTCCTCCGCGAGCAGGGAGAGATAGCCCAGTTCGCGGGCACGCTGATAGGCGCCGCGAGCGATGGTGACGTACGTGGGGTTGCCCAGAGCGGGGACAAGCAGGGCCAGGGCGTGCGTGCTGGCACCGGCCAGGGCCCGGGCCCCGGAGTGGGGGCGGTAGCCCAGCGCCTCAGCGGCCTCGTGGACGCGGCGCCGGGTCTCCGGACGGACGGACAGATCCTGCCTGCCGTTGAGCACCTTGGACACGGTGGCCTTGGACACTCCGGCTTTCTCCGCCACATCCACCAGCCTGGCTCTCACGGGCTGTTCCGGCATGTGGGCCTCCCCCTTTCCGATGTGCGCCAGGGGCGCTCGGAGTATCCGGCGATGGCGTGTTCCGACCCCTTGACACCTTCTGGCGCCGCAACTTAACGTTCACGCCAGCTCAAGTCAACCGGTTTCCTCAAGTGGAAATAAGCGGTATATCTGAGCAAAACCAAAGAAACCGGTCAACTCACCCCTCTCGTTGTCGCTGGCTGAAAATTGACGACACGTAAGGCGCGTGAGGAAGCATCCCGAATGGCGCACCGCGCACGTGACCACCGTCGCAACCGCGACTTCGTCACGACCGCGCCGGCATCCCCGAACGCAGATGAAATCCCTGCCCGGGGGAGTCGGTGAATCGCTGAGCGAGTCCGGCGCTCCCTCCTCTCAGCTTCCCTGCTTCCTTCAGGCGCCCGCATGCCGCCCACATGCCGCCCGCATGCCGCCCGCATGCCGCCCGCACGTCCCATACGCCCTATAGGAAAGGGTTTGCACCCATGTCCAAGCTGCCCACGACGTCCCTCGACAGACGCCGATTCCTCGCCCTCTCCGCCGGTGCCGCACTCGGCGCGTCCGCACTGTCCGCATGTGCCGCCTCCGTCGACGAGGGAGGCGGTTCCGGGAAAGGCGGTTCCGGTGGAGGCGGCCGCACGACGCTCACCGTCATGTCCGTCGACAGCGAGATGGACAAGAAGACCATCGCTGCCGCCGAGCAGGCGCTGGGCGTGAAGATCAGCTACCTCGGCTTCGACCAGACCAAGCTCAACGCGATGCTGGCCAGCAAGAACCCGCCGGACGTGGTGCGCGGCAGCGGGGCGACGGACACGCCGTACTTCGCCGCCCGCGGGCTGATGGCCGATCTGGACCCCTACTTCGCGAAGAGCGCGGCGCTCAAGGTCTCCGATCTGGACCCGGTCAACGACCTGTGGCGCTACGACGGCAAGACGCAGGGAGCGGGCCCGCGCTACGGCATGGCGAAGGACTACTCACAGGACGCGATGTTCTGGTACCGCGCCGACATGTTCGAGGCTGCGAAGCTGGACCTGCCCGGCGGCACCGAGCCGCTGCCCTACGACGAGTGGCTGGACCTGGGCAAGCGGCTGGTCAAGCGCCGGCTCGGCAAGGTGAAGGTGTACGGGATGAACGCCGGGGGTGGCAACACCGCCATGTTCATGGGCATGACCGCCTCGGCCGGCGGCAGGCTGTTCGCCGACGATCTCGCCTCCGTCGACTTCTCCTCGCCCGAGGCGTTGAAGGCACTGCGCTGGTACCTGGAGTACGCCAAGGCCAACATCGGCCCGAGCCCCGTCAACCCGAACCCGGACGGCTGGGACTGGCCCACCTACCAGGCCAACCGCATGGCGATGGCCAGTGACGGCTACTGGTTCGGCGGGATGATCGGCGGCGATGCGAAGATCGCCGAGGTGTCGCGGTTGGCCCCCGCGCCGCAGCTGGGCAGCCACCGCATCAGCCCCTGCTTCGGTGCCACGGGCTACTGGATACCCAAGGAGGCCAAGAACAAGGACGCCGCCTGGAAGTTCTTCGAGTGGTACTTCGGCGGCCAGCCGGCCAAGGACCGGGCCGGCAGCGGCTGGGGCATCCCGACCCTGAAGTCACTGCACCCGATGATGCCGCAGGACAAGCCCTACCAGAAGCAGGCCTACACCGTCCAGCAGAAGGAACTGCCGTACCTCCAGGTCATGTCTGTCACCCCGTACACGCAGGTGACCGCTCTGGACGCGGTGATCAACAAGGTGCTGCCGGGAGCGGTCAGGTCGGACAGGTCCGCCGGGAAGGTCGCGGACGCGCTCAACTCGCAGATGAACAACCTGATCGCCAAGGGCAAGGAGCTGGTGGGGTGAGCACCCATCAGGTCACCGGCGGCACCGCCCGGGTCGCGCCGTCCCCCTCCTCGGGGGCGGCCGCCCGCCCGGCACACAGGCGGTTCTCACTCAGACAGCGCAGGGCATGGGCCTTCTACGCGTTCACCGGCCCGTGGGTGCTGGGCTTCCTGGCACTGACGGCCTACCCGCTCGGCTACGCGCTGTGGCTGAGCTTCACCAACTCCGACGGACTCTCCAGCCGTACCCGTTTCGTCGGTCTGACGAACTACAAGGAGGTCTTCTCCGACCCGGACACCCTGGCCTCCCTCGGCCGGACCGCGCTGTTCACCGGCATCACCCTGCCGCTGTCGATCGTGGCCGGGCTGCTGCTGGCGGTGCTGGTCAACCAGCCGATCCGCTCCCGGGGCCTGTTCCGCACGCTGCTGTACCTGCCCGCGGTCGTGCCGCCGGTCGGCGCGGCGCTCACCTTCAAGCTGATCTTCGACCGGGACTCGGGGTCGGCCAACGGACTCCTGGACCTCCTCCACGTCAACGGCGTGTCCTGGCTGGTCGACCCCTACGCCCGCTGGGTGCTGATCGTCCTGACGATGTGGGGCGTCGGCAACGTCATGATCGTCTCGCTCGCCGGGCTCCAGGACATCCCGAAGGAGCTTCTCGAGGCGGCGCGGGTCGACGGAGCCAGTTCCTGGCAGTCCTTCACCCGGATCACCCTGCCGCTGCTCTCGCCGGTGATCTTCTTCCAGGTCGTCACCGGGATCATCGGATCGCTGCAGAGCCTCGCGCCGCTGCTGATCGCGCTCAACCCCAACCCGGCGGGCGTGACGTCCGTGCCCCAGAGCAACTACTTCTACATGATCAACGTCATCGCCCAGTTCTTCGCCAACGGACGCTACGGCTACGCCTCAGCGATGCTGTGGGTGCTCTTCGCGATCATCATCGTCGTCACCTTCCTGCTGTTCAAGGTGAGCAAGGGCGCCGTGTTCTACTCCGTGGAAGCGGAGCCGGAGAAGAACAGGCCTCGCAGAATGGGAGACGCGTGATGGTGTTCGCCCGGCGCAACGCGATCTACATGCTCCTCGTGGCGCTGCTCGTCCTCTTCCTCAGCCCCTTCGGCTGGCTGGCGGTCACGGCACTCAAGGATGCCTCGGAACTACGGGTCATGCCCATCCACTGGTGGCCGCATCACCCGAGCCTGGACAACTTCCGACAGGCACTGACCACGTTCGACTACCTCGGCTACGCCCGCAACTCCCTGACGATCTCCGGCGTCTACGCCGTGCTGGTCACCCTCGCCTCGGCCTGGGCCGGATTCGGCTTCGCCCGGCTGACCGCCCCGGGCAAGCGGGCCATCTTCGCCGTCCTGATGTCGACGATGATGCTGCCGGGGATCATCACCCTCATCCCGACCTACCTGATGTTCGCCAAGCTCCACCTGCTGAACACCTACATGCCGTGGGTACTGTGGGGCCTGTGCGGCGCACCGTATCTGATCTTCCTGTTCCGGCAGTTCTTCAGCAACATGCCGAAGGAACTGGAGGAGGCCGCGATCATCGACGGCTGCGGTACCTTCCGGATCTTCCTGCGGATCTTCCTGCCGCAGTCGTGGCCAGTGATCGCCACCAGCCTGATCCTGTCCTTCAGTTGGTCATGGGGCGACTACATCGGCCCCGCGCTGCTGCTGGACGACGCGCACACCACCCTCGCGGTCAAGCTCGCCACCGGCTACGTCAACGCACACGGCCTGCCGATGCCCAACCTCGTCGCGGCGGGCGCCGTGATGTACGTCGTCCCCGTGCTGGCCCTGTTCCTGATCATGCAACGCGGCTTCATCTCCGGGATTTCCACCTCCGGACTCAAATGACCCACAAGGAAACTGATTCAACGTCAGTTTTTCTCGTGAGACCTGAAAGGCAAGACGATCATGACCGACGTCCAGGGCACCGACACGACTCGCGAGGTGGGGTGATGGAACGCCCGGCCCTCACCCCGCAGCTCGGCCGGACCAGGGTCATGGCCATCCTCCGGTCGGTCGACGCCTCGGGCCTGCCCGCCGTTGCCCGCGCGCTCGCGGCCGGCGGCATCACCTGCCTGGAGGTCACCCTCACGACCCGCGGCGCGCTCGACACCCTGGCCTGGATCAGAGACGACCTCGGGCCCGAGGTCGCGGTGGGCGCGGGCACGGTCATGAGCTGTGGCCAGGCCCGGGACGCGCTGGCGGCGGGTGCCGACTTCCTGGTGGCGCCCATCGTCGACGCCGACGTCATACGCGGCGCGGCGAAGAGCGGTGTGCCGTGCTATCCGGGCGCGTGGACGCCGACCGAGGTTCACGCCGCCTGGCGGGCCGGTGCCGCCGCCGTCAAGCTGTTCCCGGCCTCGACCGGCGGTCCCGGACATGTGCGTCAACTCCGCGCTCCTTTGCCGGAGATCCCGCTGCTGGCCGTGGGCGGCGTCGACGTCGCCCACGCCGGTGAGTACGTCGCCGCGGGAGCGTGCGCCGTGGGAATCGGGTCCCCGCTGCTGCGCGGGGCGGACCGGGACCCGAGCGCCGGGGCACTGGAGTCCCTCACCACGAGGGCGCGCGACCTGCTCGACGCGGTCGGCGACACCGTGCGGCTCCCCCATCCCGAGGCCGAGGGGGCCGACCGGTGAGCAGGCGGCACAAGGAGCCCTATCTCGTCACGGTGGGCGAGACCCTGGCGGCGCTGTCCGCGTCCCGGCCGGGCCCCCTCTCCCTGGGGGCGGATGTGCGCCTGGGACTGGCCGGAGCGGAGTCCAACGTCGCCGTCGGAGTCAGCCGGCTCGGCGGCAGCGCCACCTGGATCGGCCGTGTCAGCGACGACGCGCTCGGCGACCTCATCCTGCGCGAACTGCGCGCCGAAGGGGTCACCACGCTCCCCGTACGCGACCCCGCCCCCACCTCACTGCTGCTGAAGGAGCGACGCACCACCGGCCACAACCGCACGTACTACTACCGCACCCACTCCGCCGGTTCGCGGCTGGTCCCTGAGGACATCCCCGAGGACGTCGTCGCCGGGGCGGCCGTCCTGCACGTCACCGGTATCACACCCGCGCTGGGTGACGGCCCCGCCCGGGCCGTCGCGCGGGCCGTGGACATCGCCGCCGACGCCGGGGTGACCGTGTCCCTGGACATCAACTTCCGCTCCCTGCTGTGGAGCGAGGCAGAGGCCCGTGCCGCCCTGATCCCGCTGCTGCGCCGCTGCGACCTGGTCTTCGCCGGACAGCACGAGGCGGAGCTCACGGTGGACGGCGCCAAAGACCCGGGCCGACTCGCGGAAGGCATCTGCCACTTCGGCCCCGCCTCCGCCGTGATCAAGCGGGGCGCCGAGGGCGCGTACGCGCTCATCGACGGCCGCTCGTACCGGCAGCCCGCCATCCCCGTCCAGGTGCACGACTCCGTCGGCGCGGGCGACGCCTTCGCCGCCGGCTACCTCGCCGAACTCCTCGCGGGCGAGCCGCCTGAGCGGCGGCTGAGGACGGCAGCCCTGCTCGGCGCCTTCGCGGTCAGCACCGCCGGTGACTGGGAGGGCCTGCCCCGGCGCTCCGAACTGCGGCTCCTCGACCACCACGACGACAACGTCCGCTGACCGCCCCGACGGCCTCCCCGCATCCACCCAAGGACCACTCATGCCCAGCCGTAGCTCCGACGACCGTCCCCTCGTCCTCGCCGGCTCCTATACCCCGGACAGCGGGGGTGACGGCACCGGAGTCGCCGCCCTGCGGCTCGATCCGGCTACCGGCGGACTGTCGTACGACGGCGGGGTGCCGCCCGTGCCGGTCAGCGGCGCATCCTTCCTCGCCGGGCACCCGGTCCTCGATGCCGTCTACAGCACGAACGAGACCGGTCCGGGAACCGTCAGTGCCGTCACCAGGCTGCGCCCCGACGGTGTCCTGACCCCGCTGGGCGCCCCGGTCGACAGCGGCGGCGCAAACCCCTGCCATCTCACCGTCCACCCGGACGGAGGCTGGCTGCTGACCGCCAACTACGGCAGTGACACGGTGCGCGGCAGTGTCGGCGTGGTCCGCCTCGACGCGGACGGACGCCCGGTGGAGCTGACCGATGTCGCCGTCCATGAAGGGGCGGGCCCGGTCGCCGGACGGCAGGAGAGCAGCCACGCCCACCAGGTGCTCGTCGACCCGGCGGGGCGTTACGTCCTCGCCACCGATCTCGGCGCGGACGCCGTCTTCACCTACCGGCTCGACACCCGCACCGGACGTCTCGAACAGACGGCGGTGAGCCACCTGCGTGCCGGCTCCGGCCCGCGCCACCTCGCCTTCTCTCCCGACGGGGAACTGGTCTTCAGCGCGGACGAACTGTCCTCGACCCTCACCTGTCACCGGTACGACGCCGCGCAGGGCACCCTGACGGCTGTCGCCACCGTGCCCGCCACCGCGGCCCGGGACGTCGTCAACCAGCCCGGCGGCATCGTCGTCTCCCCCTGCGGTCGCTTCGTCTGGCTGACCAACCGCGGAGCCGACACCGTGGCCGGGTTCCGGGTCACCGGCACCGCCCCGGAGCCCATCGGCGAGACGGCGAGCGGTGGCACGTGGCCCCGCGGCCTGACCTACGCGGCCGGTCATCTGCTGGTCGCCAACCAGCACAGCGGCACGTTGGCGGCCCTGCGCGTCCTCGGTTCGGGAGCCCTCGAGCAGGCCGCCCCAGCCACCCGCGCACCCTCCGTCGTGTGCGCGCTCGTTCTCCGCTGACCCACTGCGACTCCCTTGTTCGGCGTCCGTGTGAAAGGCAGTCATGTCCGTTCCTGGAGACACCCCGGTCGCACGCTTCTCCCTCGACTCGGCCTTCGGTGTCGGTGCCGTCCACCCCCGGCTGTACGGGTCGTTCGTCGAGCACCTGGGCCGCTGCGTCTACACCGGCCTCTACGAGCCCGGCCACCCGCGGGCCGGCACCGACGGTCTGCGCCAGGACGTCCTGGAACCGGTCCGGGAACTGGGTGTCACCACCGTGCGCTACCCCGGTCGTCTGGTGCGCGCCTGACCGTGGAGCGAGCCGAGGCGGGCACCAGCACCGACTCTCCTCGACATCGCCGAAGCCGATCACCTCGACCCTGCCTCGGACTCGCAGGTGGGCGTCGGCGAGAGCGCGCAGCACATCCATCACCGTGGTCCGTCACACAGAACACACCGCGCCCAGCCTTCTCAACGATCCAAACCACCCATGTTGGAGTACCACCCGTGTCCACTGCCACTGCCACCGCGGTCATCAACCTCGACATCGAGGGTCCGAAGATCAGCCGACACCTCTACGGTCACTTCGCCGAGCACCTCGGCCGCTGCGTATACGGCGGCTTCTGGGTGGGCGAGGACTCACCGATCCCCCATGTGGGCGGCATCCGCCTCGACGTCGTCGAGGCCCTGCGCGCCCTGAACATCCCCAACCTGCGCTGGCCCGGCGGCTGTTTCGCCGACGAGTACCACTGGAAGGACGGCATCGGCCCGCGCGAGCAGCGCCCCCGCATGGTCAACACCCACTGGGGCAACGTCGAGGAGAACAACCACTTCGGCACCCACGAGTTCATGGCCCTGTGCGAACTCCTCGGCGCCGAACCGTACATCAGCGGCAACGTCGGCTCCGGCACCGTGCAGGAGATGAGCGAGTGGGTCGAGTACCTCACCCGGGACGGCGACAGCCCCATGGTGCGACTGCGCAAGGCCAACGGCCGCCACGAGCCCTGGCGCGTGAAGTACTGGGGCATCGGCAACGAGACCTGGGGCTGCGGCGGCAACATGCGCGCCGAGTACTCCGCCGACCTGGCCCGGCAGTACGCCACGTACTGCCGCGACCACGGCGACAACAAGCTCTACCGCATCGCCTCCGGCGCGAACGGTGACGACTACAAGTGGACCGAGACGCTGATGCAGCAGATCAGCTGCTTCGGCTGCGAGGCCACCCCCCGCACCTTCTTCCAGGGGATCTCCGTCCACCACTACACGATGGCCGGTCCCCGGGATGCCAAGGGCAGCGCCACCGACTTCGACACGGACGACTACTACCGGACGATGCTGTCCGCGCGGAAGATCGACCGCATCCTCGCCGGCCACTCCACGGTCATGGACATCTACGACCCCGGCCGGAGCGTCGGCCTGGTCCTGGACGAGTGGGGCACCTGGTGGGACGTGGAGCCGGACACGAACCCGGGCTTCCTGTTCCAGCAGAACACCTTGCGGGACGCCCTGGTGGCGAGCACGCACTTCGACATCTTCCACCGGCACGCCGCCCGCCTGTACATGGCCAACATCGCCCAGACCGTCAACGTCCTGCAGGCGATGGTCCTCACCGACGGCGACACGCTCGTTCTGACCCCCACCTACCACGTCTTCGAGATGAACAAGGGGCACCAGGACGCCGCCTCGCTCGATGTCCACCTGCGTACGCTCAACACCCGGCGCAGCGTGGGAAACGAGGAACTGGACACCCTGTCCGCCTCGGCCAGCGTCAAAGACGGAACGGTCCTCGTCTCGCTGACCAACCTGGACGCGCAGAAGCCCGCCGAGGTGACGCTCGACCTGCGCGGCGGCACCGTCGGGGAGCCGACCGCCCGGCTGCTGACCGCGGACCGGCTCCAGGTCCACAACAACCCCCACATGCCAGAGGCTGTGGCCCCGCGCCCGTTCAACGGCGTGAAGGCAACCGGCCAGGGGCTTGTGCTGACGATTCCGCCGCACTCGTTCGTCACCGTCGAGGCTCCCCTGGCCCGCACGAGCTGAGAACCGCCATGACGACCAGGAGATCCGACGCCGCCGCGCAGACGATGATCGACGTCGGCACGGCTCTGCCAGACCACGGTCACCGAAGCGCCGAAGCCGCCGGCTTCACCGCCTGGCACGCCAAGTCGGGTGCCTGGGAGCCCGACGGCGAGCGCCTCGTCCGGCAGACGGCCGGCGGCACCGGCGTCAGGCTGTCGCTCGGGAGGCGGTGGACGGGCCGCCGTACGTCTTCGCCGTCCGGGCCAGGAAACCGGCCGGAGCGCAGGGATTCGTCCTCGGCTTCGCGGGAACCTCCTCCGGCGACTGGTACCAGTGGACCGTCGGCGGCTGGAAGAACCGGCCCAAACGATTGCAGTGCGTGGACGACGGCATCCAGCACGACATCACCGACGCGAGCAGGCCCCTCGAGACCGGCCGCCGGGTACGACCTGCGCGTCGGCGTGGACGGGCGGCGCATCCGCTGCTACCGCGCCGACGGGCTGCTCCCCGACATGGGGGTCCTGCCGCACGCCATGAGCCGCTCGCCAAGGACATCACCATCGAGGTGGTCCGACGCAACCCCGACGACGAGGGCAGAGGCTTTCTGTCCCCGCCTCCCCGGCCGAGGACCGGGTGACCGGCCCGGTCTGCGATCTCCCGCCCTGCTCCTTCACCGTTCTGCACCGCACACATACGCCGAAAGGGAACAGCGATGAACCGACAGCCTCGTCCGATCCCCGCACACCGGGCGCGTCCCCCGATGGGGTGGAACAGCTGGGACTGCTACGGCACCACCGTCACCGAGGACGAGGTGCTCGCCAACGCACAGTTCATGCGGGACCACCTGCTTGCGCACGGCTGGGACACCGTCGTCGTGGACGGCCAGTGGTACGAGCCGACGGCCCGCGCTCACGGCTACAACCCGGACGCGCCGGTGGTCATGGACGCCTATGGCCGCCAGCTCCCAGCCCCGAACCGGTTCCCCTCCGCTGCGGGAGCGGGCTTCGCGCCGCTGGCCCAGCGCGTGCACGACCTCGGTCTGCGCTTCGGCCTGCACATGATGCGCGGCATCCCCCGCCGCGCCGTCGCGGCCAGGCTGCCCGTCGCGGGAACCGGCTTCACGGCCGACGAGATCGCTGACACCGACTCGCTCTGCCCCTGGAACACCGACAACTACGGCCTGAACCACGACCACCCGGGCGCCCAGGCGTACTACGACGCCCAGGTCGCCCAGTTCGCCGAGTGGGGCGTCGACTTCATCAAGGCCGACGACATGCTCTTCCCCTACCACGAGCGGGAGATCGCCGCCTACGCCCAGGCCATCGCCCGCACCGGCCGGCCCATCGAGCTGAGCCTGTCCCCCGGCACCGACGTTTCCCTCGCCCGTCTCGACCACTTGCGGGAGCACGCCGTCATGTGGCGGATCTGCGACGACCTGTGGGACCGGTGGGAGGACGTCGAGACACAGTTCGCCCGGATGGCCCGCTGGGCTCCTTGGCAGAGTGAGCGCGGCTGGGCGGACGCCGACATGCTGCCCCTCGGTCACATCGGCATCCGGGCCGAGCGGGGAGAGGACCGGCTCTGCGCTCTCACCTATCCGGAGCAGGTCAGCCTGCTGACACTGTGGCTGGTCTCCCGCTCCCCACTGATGATGGGCGGCGACCTGCCCACGAGCCCGAAGGAGACGATCGAGCTGCTCACCAACGACGAGGCACTCGAGGTGCTCTGGCACAGCAGGGACAACCGGGAGGTCCTCCGAGAGCGTGACCTCGTCCTGTGGACAGCCGGCGACACCGACGGACGCACCCGCTACGCTGCCGTGTTCTCCCTGTCCGACAGCCCTGAGCGCGTCACTGTCCCTCTCGGTTCCGTCGGTGCTCGCCCGGACGACCAGGTACGCGAACTCTGGACTCACGCCGACGTCCCGCACGACGGCCGCTGCCTCAACATCGACCTCCCAACCCACGGCGCTGCCCTCTACCGCCTCATACCCTCAGCCGGCTGAACAGCGCAGGGACGGTAGCGTCGCGAACCGTCCGATCCACGTGGTCATACCGTCGGCCTGCATGGCCACCAGTACGCCGACGACACCATTCCTACGGCTGTGGCCGGACGGGAAGCCGTCTCCCCGTTCTCGTCCCCTGGCGCGCGGCGCTCACCGGTGTGGCCAGCAGGTCGGTGGTGCCGCTGGTCTGTTGCGATCCACTGGTGACGAGTCCGTCGTCGGTCCTCACTTGTCGTGGGCTCGCTGGTTGGATACCGACCGGCGGGAAGCGGGCGTGAGCGGGATCAGCCTGCCGGACGGATGGCCGACAGTACGCTGAACCCATCGGGATCGGGCCCGCGGCACAGTGTCCGGGAGGTGCTTCATGACGGCCGAGATGGTGGCACCGGCGTGGATGCATGAGCAGATCACGGCGCAGGAGTACGACTCCTGGTCCGAGGAGCAGTGCGCTGGCATCGAGATCGTGGACGGGATGGTCGTCGTGAGCCGAGCGCGTCCAAGCGGCACAACCGGCTGGCCCGTATTCTGGCGAACGCCTGGATGCCGCGGGCCCGGAGTGGAACGCCGACACGGGCTTCGACGTCCGGCTTCAGGACATCCTGCTCACCAATCGCCGTCCTGACGTCGTCGTGTACCGCGCGGACACGATCGACATCACCCCCACCCGTCCTGAGCACGTGCTGCTGGTCGCGGAGGTGGTGTCGCCAGGCTCGGAGACCACCGACCGAATCGTGAAGGTCGACCAGTACGCCAAGGCAGGCATCGGCTTCTACTGGCGGATCGAGCAGGCCGCGACAGGCGTTCCTCTCGTGTACACCTACGTTCTCGACCCCGCGACGAAGACCTACCGGGAGGGGCATGTGTTCACCGGCGTCCTCAAGGTAGCGGCCCCCTTCCCGGTCGAGATCGACCTCGGCCAGATCTGACCCACGCGCTGCTCAGCAGTCGGCAGCGCGTGAGCGATGCGTGAGCGGACGGCTCGATACAGGGCGGCATGCGCCGGATCAAGTGGCTCGCCGCGCGCTTCTGAACAGGGAAAACAGCACCGCAAGGCAGTGCCAGGCATCCCCCGGCAAGAATCCGACCCCATAGGACAAATGAGGTGCGTGTCGGCGGTGGGGAGCCTTGGCGCGACTCCCCCGCAGAATGCTCCGGCCAACGCAGGTACGAGAACTTGGGCGACCGTCTTGGGTCTCACATGAGGGCCGCCCGTCCTACGAACCCCACACTCCACGCCGCCCGTCACCCGCGAACCCGGTCTCGTAGGCGACGATCACGAGCTGGGCACGGTCGCGCGCACGCAGCTTGGCGGGCAAGCGCCCGATATGGGTCTTGACCGTGGCCAGGCTCAAATGAAGGTGCTCCGCGATCTCGGTGTTGGACAAACCCCGCGCGATCAGGCCGAGCACCTCCAACTCCCGGTCGGTGACGCCGTCGAGCGAGCGGCTGGCGGCCTCGCAGGCTCCGGACGGCGGGGGAACTCCGCGATCAGGCGGCGGGTCACCGAGGGAGCCAGCAGTGCCTCGCCCGTGGCGACGACGCCGACGGCGGAGAGGACCTCGGTCGGCGGCGTCTCCTTGAGGAGAAAGCCCGCGGCGCCTGAGCGTAGGCCGTTGTTCGCCCACAAAGGCGGCACCATCAGGCGCTGGGCGAAGAAGAACCGGGTCGAGCTGTGCTTCACCCCGACCTACGCGTCCTGGGCCAACCCGATCGAGGCGCACTTCGGGCCGTTGCGGCAGTTCACCATCGCCAACTCCAACCACCGCAACCACACCGCGCCCTGCACGCGTACCTGCGCTGGCGCAACGCCGACGCCCGCCACCCCACCGTGCTGGCCGCCCAACGCCGCGAACGCGCCCGCATCCGCAGCGAAAAAGGCATCCGCTGGGGCGGACGTCTGTTGGACAAGGCCGGAAGCGAAGCAGCTATCGGCGGTGGCAGAGGATCTCGCCGTGCGTCGGCGTGCGGGACGTACGCGAGACGATGTTGAAGCCGGCCCGCTCCAGCATGCCTTCCAGGACCCAGGCGTATGTGGAGAACTCCTCCCGGACGTGCGCCTCGAAGTCCGCCCGGGTAAAGCCCCGGCCCTCGGGGTGTCCTGCGGTGTCGATCCACTGCTGCAGATGCTCTGCGGCGTCGGCGGGCTCGAAGCTGAAGATGACGTCCCACAGGTAGAAGGTGCCGCCCGGCCGCAGCATGCCGGCCGCGTTGAGGAGTGCCTGCTGCTTCCAGAAGTCCGGCAGTTGGTGCAGGGCCGACTTGGTGGTCACCACGTCCGCGGGTCCCGCGTGGTGGGCGTAGTCCAGGAAGCCGGCGCGGTGCCAGTGTGCGCTGGCGCCGGCCCGTTTCGCCTGGGCCTGGGCGAAGGCGAGCATCTCCTGCGAGACGTCGACGCCGTGGGCCTCGGCCCCGCGTCGTGCTGCCTGGATCACCAGCGAGCCGGTGCCGCAGGCCAGATCGACCAGGCGGCTGCCCGTGTCGACGCCGAGGCGGTCAAGGAGCGCGTCGTCGGCGTCCGGGTCGGTGCCCTGGTTGCGGTCGTAGGCGGCCACGGCAGCCGGGCTGCCCAGGTCGATGCCGACGGGCTCGTACTCGCGGAAGAACCATGCGGGGCGTGGGCGGGTGCTGTCGCTTCGTGGCATGACCCGTTTGTAGGGTCCGGGCAGGTCCACCGGCAACAGCAACATCCGCAGCATGGCGTTCCGGAAGGTGAAAGATGCAGGACCACGACCAGTACCGGCTCTTCCTCCATCTCGCCTCCACGCTGAGCTTCACCCGAACCGCGGCCGACTGCCACGTCAGTCCCGCTACGTTGTCCCGGACCGTGCAGCGGCTGGAGACCTTTGCCGGGCACCGGCTCCTGGACCGCGGCCCGCACGGCGTCGCGCTGACCGAGCACGGCCACCGCTTCCGCCGCTACGCGGCCGAGGCCCTGGAGCTGTGGAACCGTTACACCGACAACGACTTCACCGAGGGCCAACTCGGCGGTCAGTTAAGGGTGTTCGCCTCGGTCACGGCCTGCCAGAGTCTGCTGCCCGACCTGCTCGCACCTCTGCGACACGCCCATCCCCGGGTGCAGATCTCGGTGCGGACCGGTGACGCCGCAGCCGCCCTCGCGCTCCTCGACGAAGGCGAGGCCGACCTCGCCGTCGCGGCCCTCCCCTCCCGGGTTCCGGCTACCCTCCTCGCCCGCACCGTCGCCCGCACCCCCCTCGTCCTCGTCCGGGCCGACCCCCCACGACCAAACGCGCAGCTTCCTGATCCCGACGAGCCGTTCGTACTCCCCAGACAGGGCCTGGTCCGAGACATCGCCAACCGGTGGTTCCGCCGCCTCGGCATCACACCCCGCATAGCCGCAGAAGCCGACGGACACGAAGCCCTGCTCACCCTGGTCGCTCTCGGCTACGGCACCGGCATCATCCCTGACCTCGTGCTGCAGCACTGCAGCATCCGGCACCGGCTCCACGTCGCCCCGGCCCCGTCCAGCCCAGGCGAACTCACCATCGGCGCATGCATCCGGCGCACCGATCTCCACCGCCCCCTGGTCGCCGCCGCCTGGGCAGCAACAGGGCCCGGTCAACCTTCCCGGTCAGAGCACTAGCTACTTGTAGTGGTGGCCGTCTTGTTCTCTTCCCTCGTCGCAGCGATGGCCTTTTGACGTCCCCGCCGGACGGCGGGCTTCAGATCGGCAGGGGTGGGGAAGGCGCGGCTGGTAAGGGTCGTGCGCCGCAGTCCGATCAGGAAGTCCACACCATGGCTCACACCGCACAAGCGACAGCCGTCCCCGGCTGGGTCCTGAAGTTCATGGACGCCATCGACACCCTGGAGTTCGGCAAGGGATTCGCGCCCCTGACCGACAACACCGACATGTACTTCGGCGCCGCGCACATCCACGGCGTCGAGGCCATCAAGGAGTTCTTCGTCAAGATCGACGCGCCGCTGGTCATCAGCCATGAGGTCCTGGAGTTCTGGACCGCGGGCGAAGGCGTCCGTCTGCTGCGCGGTGAGGCGGTCATGGCCAAGAAGAGCGAACCGGAGCGGGTGGTGCGCGCCCCCTTCATGCACATCTTCTACCTCGAACAGGAAGAGCCGGTGCGCATCCGGACGCTCCGTGTCACCGCGGGCCCACTGCAGACCGACGCCGTGATGTGACGCGGCTCAGGGCAAGGCCCCCGCGAGGTCACGGCTTGCCGGTTACCGCGCAGAATTCGTCGATGTCGCGGGTGCGGCCCGCGTCCGCGGGGTCGGGACGCCGCCGCGTGAGGGGAACGATGCCGGGTTCGAGCAGTTCCAGACCGTTGACCAGTGGCCTGCTGTTGAGCAGGTCCTGCTGCGCGTCCATAACCAGAGTACGCATTTCAAAGGGGTTGGATATGAACTCGGTGCACCACCGGACCGCCACTGTCGACGGCTATGAGATCTTCTACCGCGAAGCCGGCCCCGCCGACGCCCCCGTGATCGTCCTGCTGCACGGCTACCCAACCAGCTCGTTCATGTTCCGCGAACTCATCCCGCTGCTGGCCGACGACTACCACGTCATCGCGCCGGACCACCTCGGCTTCGGCCACTCCGACGCCCCCCTCGCAGGGGAGTTCACCTACACCTTCGACGCCCTCACCGAACTCACCTCCGGACTGCTCGACCAACTGGGCCTGGACCGCTACGCCCTCTACGTCCAGGACTACGGAGCCCCCATCGGATGGCGCCTCGCGCTCCAGCACCCCGAACGAATCTCCGCCCTCGTCACCCAGAACGGCAACGGCTACGAGGACGGTTTCGTCGAGTCGTTCTGGACCGATGTGTGGGCCTATGGGGCGAACCCCGGCCCCGACACCGAACCAGCCGTCCGCGCCGCGCTGGGCGTCGACGCCATCCGCTGGCAGTACCTGCACGGCGTGCCCGACCCGAGCCTGGTCAGCCCGGACACCTGGGAGCACGACTTCGCTCTCGTCTCCCGCGAGGGCAACGACGAGGTCCAGCTGGCGCTGTTCCGCGACTACCAGAACAACCGCCCGCTCTACCCGCTGCTGCACGAATTCCTACGCACCAGCGAGGTCCCGGTGCTCGCCGTGTGGGGCCGCAACGACGAAATCTTCGGCCCGGCGGGCGCGCGGGCCTTCGCCCGCGACGCCAAGGACGCGGAGGTGCACCTGATCAACGGCGGTCACTTCCTGCTGGAGAGCCACCTGGACATCGTCGCGGGTTACCTGCGCGGCTTCCTCGGGCGGGTGCTGGGATAAGTAGGGTCGAGCGATAACGCCCCATGGATCGCTCATGTGAGGATCCAACCAGCGAATGAACTCGGTGGCCGATGAGGTCCCCCCCGAGATGTGGGGTTGGGTGACGAGCCGAAGCCTGTGATCCGCCGCATGGCCGAGGAACTCGGCGTGCACCACGAGGCTGTGCGTAACGCGATCCGTCAGGACGAGGCCGATACCGGCGAGCGAGACGACATCCTCACCACCGCCGAGCGTGCGGAGCCGGCCGCTCGGCGAAAGGAGAATGCCCAGCTCAAGCAGGCGAACGAGGTCCTGCGGACGGCCTCGGCTTTTTTCGCGGCCCAGCTCGACCCGACCCGGCCCAGGTGACCGCGCTCCTCGATGCGCACCCGCACCTGGGGGTCGAGCCTGTACCCCGGGAACTTTCCATCCCCTCCTCCACCTCCTACCGAGGGCGCCAGGCCGAGAAGGAGCCGTGCGAGCGACGCCGCCAGGACGCCGAGCGGATGCGGTTCGAGGTCGTCCATGCCGTCCTCGCGCTCGTTCATGTGCGTCAGACCGGTCGCGGCTTGTGCGCCCGGTGGTGGAGGCAGGCCCGCCCCGCCTTGGCAGGCGAGGCGGGCCCTGAGCTCTTCCGTCCGTACCCCTTTCGCCTGCGCTACGGCCGCACGGCAGTTTCGTCCCGCTGGTCCTTCCCTGTGCCGGAAGCGGAACCGATCCGCTCACGGACCAGCGCGATCGCCACGACCAGCGCCGCGACCAGCAGCGACAGCAACAGGATCTCGCGGTTGTCATGCTCGGTGTCGGTGAGCATGTAGCCCAGCACGAAGACGATCAGCGCGATAGTCGCCCAGGTCAGGTACGGGTACAGCCACATCCGCACGACCAGTTTCTCCGGCTCGTCGCGCTCGATGACCTTCCGCAGCCGCAGCTGCGAGAAGCAGATCACCAGCCACACGAACAACGCCACGGCACCCGAGGAGTTGACCAGGAAGAGGAAGATCGTGTCCGGGTAGGCGTAGTTGAAGAAGACGGCCACGAATCCGAAGGCGACCGAGGCGAGGACCGCGGCGACCGGCGCGCCGCGTGAGGTGGTCCGTGCGAACGACTTCGGCGCGTCGCCACGCTCGCCGAGGGAGAAAACCATGCGGGAGGCCGTGTAGAGGCCGGAGTTGAGGCAGGACAGCACGGACGTCAGCACGATGAAGTTCATGATCTGACCGGCATGCGCGATGTCGAGGGAGTCCAGGGCTGCGACGTACGAGCCCTTCTCCGTGACGGAGGGGTCGTTCCACGGCAGCAGTGTCACCACGACGAAGATCGAGCCGAGGTAGAAGACGGCGATGCGCCAGATCACACTGTTGGTGGCTTTGGTGACCGCACGCCGCGGGTCCGCGGTCTCCCCTGCCGCGAGCGTGACGATCTCGCTGCCCATGAAGGAGAAGACGACGAGCAGCATGCCCGTGAGGATGGCACCCGGCCCGTTCGGCAGGAAGCCGCCGTGGCTGGTGAGGTTGGCCAGCCCTGCGCTCCGACTGTCCACGCCGGGCAGGACGCCGAAGACGGCGAGCCCGCCGACGACGATGAACGCGGCGATCGCGACGACCTTGATACCCGCGAACCAGAACTCGAACTCGCCGTAGGAGCTGACGGAGACCAGGTTGGTGGCGGTCAGCACAACCATCACGATCAGCGCCCACGCCCACTGCGGCACGGCCGGTATCCAGCCCTCCAGGATCACCGCGCCGGCGGTCGCCTCCACGGCGAGGACGACGACCCAGAAGAACCAGTACAGCCAGCCGATCGAGAACCCGGCCCAGCGCCCGAGCGCACGGTCGGCGTGCGCGGAGAAGGACCCGGACGTCGGGTTGGCGGCCGACATCTCACCGAGCATCCGCATCACAAGGACGACCATTGTCCCTACGAGGGCGTAGGACAGCAGGATGCCGGGGCCGGCGGTGGCGATACCGGAGCTGGACCCGACGAACAGGCCGGCGCCGATGACACCGCCGATGGCGATCATGGACAGGTGGCGGTCCTTCAGTCCGGCTTGAAGGCCGTCCGAGGCTGGAGTCTGCTCGCGGCTGCCGGGTGGCATCTGAGCCTTGTTCGTCGTGGTCATGAGCGTCCTTGACTAGGGGTTCAAAGATTCAGCGGCCTGCCGCCCGGCCGACGGCATGGGCGGACCAGGGAAGGCTGCGGCTGTGCGGGGGCGATGCCGGGAGCGCGTGGGGAGGACTCCACAGCGCTGTCAGAGGCCAAGGGCCGGTGCACACCTGCGCGATCTTGTGGAGACAGGTGAACTGCGATTTCCGCACCGGTTGCGATTCTTTGAGACCGCCCCGGGTCAAGCCGGAAGGTGGGGGCTTCCCGGATGTCTCATGGGCAGCAAGGCTAAGGACGAGCTGCGAAATCCGTACATGCTCCATCCTGGCCCGCGGTGGCCAGCTCATTTGTCCGGAGTGGAGCTTGCGCACCGGGCCGCCCCCGTCCTCCAGGCGCCCTCGCGCCGGGCTGTACGTGGGTCAACCCATGCTCCTCATCGTTCGCCATGCCGGCATGTGGTCGGCGACGACCGCCACCGAGCCGTGCATGAGCCGGTCCGGGTCGTCCAGGACACAGCTCCCAGCCGTCCAGGCATACGGCGCGCGCCGCGAGTCTGCGGGCCTGGGCCGGGCTCAGGAACCGCCGAGGGTGATCAGCGCCGTGACCTGCGACGGACGGTGGGTGAGCAAGAGCACCAATGCCTGGGCGCGCCCGGTTTCGCCCTCCCGGGCGAGCTGCTCGACCACCGCTACCAGGGCCTCGCCCCACAGCCGGTGGCGCGTGAGCGAGCAGAAGAGGGCTGCGGCGCGCTCGGTGTCGCCGCCACCGGCCGACGCACCGACCCAGTTCGGCCTGGTGCCGGGCGAGACGGTCGCGATCGACGGCGCGACCGGCGGTGTGGGGACCGTCGCGGTCCAGTTGCCAGGCACGGCGGTGCGGTCGTCATCGCAACGGCCAGTCCCGGAAACCACGACTACCTGCGCGTGCTCGGGGCGCCACCGGTCGAGTACGGAGATGGTCTGGCCGACCGCGTACGCCAGGTTGCGCCCAACGGGGTGGACGCCGCTCTGGACACGCCCGGAGGCGGCTCCATGCCGGCCCCGATCGAGCTAACCGGCGACGGGAGACGGGGCGTCCTCGGACAGGTGGCGGCGATGGTGGCCGCCGGCAGCCTCACCATGCCCAGCGCTCGCACCCACCTCATGACCGATGTCGGCGCCGCACACCGCGGCAGCCGAACCGGACGCGTCCGCAAAAGGCTCGCTCTCACGTGGACAACCGGTCGCTGACCACTCTCGGACGGTCCCGCGCGCTCTGATCGGCCACCGCCGCGGCGAGCAGGGCCACGGCGTCGTCGACGGCACTGTCGGCGAGGTTGCCGTAGCCCAGGACGAGGCAGTTCGCCGGTTCTCTGCGGTCCACCTGGTAGGTGCGCAGGTCGACCAGCCGGAGTCCACGGGCGGTCGCGGCTGTGACGACGCCGGCCGCGTCGACGCCGGCACCGAGGTGCGCCACCAGGTGCAGGCCGGCGGCCGTACCGGTGACCCGGCACGCCGGGAGCCGGGTGCGCAGTGCGTCGAGCAGGGCGGCCCGCCGGGCCCGGTAGCGCCGTCGTACCGAGCGCAGGTGCCGCTCGTAGCCACCGGTGCGGATCAGGCGGGCGAACGCCAGTTGGTCCAGCACCGGCGGGCCGGACCGGGCGGTGCCGCTGGTCTGCAGCATCCGGCACCACCTCGGGGGCGCGACCACCCAACCGATGCCCAGGGCCGGCGACAGGGTCTTGCTGACCGAACCCAGCAGCACGACCCGCTGCGGGCACATCCCCTGGACCGCGCTCAGCGGCCGGTGGTCGTAGCGGAACTCGGAGTCGTAGTCGTCCTCCAGCACCACCCCGTCGACCCGCCGCGCCCACTCCACGAGCGCTGCGCGTCGCCCGGCCGTGAGCGTGACGCCGGTCGGGAACTGGTGGGCCGGAGTGCTGAGTACCGCGCGGACCGACGGGTCACGGTCCAACTCGTCCACCCGAAGGCCGTGTTCGTCCACCGGAACCGGGACGACGCTCAGCCCGGCCTCGCGCGCCACATGGTGCAGGCGGGTCCAACCGGGGTCCTCGACGGCCACGCGGGCGATCCCCTCCGCTCGCAGGGCGCGGAACAGACGGGCGGCGCCGTCCGTGACGCCCGTGGAGACCACGATGTCGTCGGTGTCCGCCACGACGCCCCGGCAGCGGTGCAGGTGGTCTGCCAGGGCCCGGCGGAGCTCCGAGTGCCCGCCCGGGACGGGAAAACCCAGATCGGCAAACGGCACACGCCGCGTCTGGTCGCGGAGTGCCTCACCCCACCGGGACCGCGGAAAGGCGCGTAGGTCGGGAAGGCCCGGCGTCAGGTCGAACCGCGTCGGCGACGTCGGCGGTCGGTCGGCGTCCGGTTGCATGGGCGCCGCGTCGGGAGACCAGCGCACCCGGGTGGCCGACCCGACCCGTGCGTCCAGATATCCCTCGGCGACCAGTTGCGCGTACGCCTGCGTCACGACCCAGCGGGAACAGCCCAGGTCGGCGGCCAGGACGCGGCTCGGCGGCAGAGCGCTGCCCGTGGGCAGCCGCCCGGAGCGGACCGCCGCCCGCAGCGCGCGGGTCAGCCGCTCGTGCTTCGCGCCGGTGGCGGGGAGGTCGAGCAGCGCGCCCCACGCGAGATTGGTCCGGGATTCGGTCATGCGATTGGATCGTACGGCCTCGCCAACCGTCGTTAGCGTGAACCGCGATCACGACAGGAGGCCGACGTGGAACAGAGGATGCTGTCCGACGGCGGTTCGGGGCTCGGCGTGAGTGCGCTGTGTCTGGGAACCATGCACTTCGGTACGACGGTCGACGAACGGCGGGCATTCGCCGTCCTCGACCGGTTCACCGACGCAGGCGGCACGTTCATCGACACCGCCAACACCTACGCGTTCTGGGTGCCCGGCGGAACCGGTGCGGAGAGCGAGGAACTGCTGGGCCGGTGGCTGGCGTCCCGGCGGGCCCGCGACCGTGTCGTGCTGGCCACCAAGGTGGGTGCGCTGCCCGACCCTCCGGGTGCCGCCTGGCCGCAGCACGCGGAAGGGCTGGCCGACAAGGTGGTCCGGGCTCAGGCCGTGGCCGGCATGCGCCGCCTGGGCACCGATCATCTCGACGTCTATTACGCCCACATCGAGGACCGTCGCACATCGTTGGAAGACACCGTGGCCACCTTCGCGTCGCTGGTGACCGAGGGCCTGACCCGGGTCACGGGGTGCAGCAACCACGCCGCGTGGCGCGTCGCCAAAGCCCGTGAGATCGCCAGGGCCGCGGGCCTGCCGGGTTTCAGCTGCGTTCAGCAGCGCCACACCTACCTGCGACCGCGACCGGGTGCCGAGTTCGGTGCGAATCCGCATATCAGCGACGAGTTGCTCGACTGCGCACGTGAGGAGCCCGACCTGACGGTGCTCGGCTACTCGGTGCTGCTGTCCGGCGCGTACACCCGCTCCGACCGGCCGCTGCCCGAGCAGTACGACCACGCGGACAGCAGACGACGGTTGGAGGTGCTGGGCGACGTGGCGAACGAGTTGGGTGCGACGCGGAACCAGGTGGTCCTCGCCTGGTTGCTCCGCGGCAATCCGCCGGTGTTGCCGGTACTCGGCGTCAGCTCGGTGAGCCAACTCGACGAGTGCCTCGGCGCGCTGGACCTGGAACTGGACGACGAACTGCGGCACCGCCTCGACAACGCCTGACCAGGTCGCGCATCGACGACACACCGCACCGACGGGACTGCGCCGACGGCCCTGACATCCCGCTCCCCGACCGCTGCGAGGGCCACCGTCCCACCAGGCCCCGACGACTGTCCCCACGGCGTACCTGGAGGTACTCGTGCCCCGTGTCCGCGGCCATCAGGCAGTCCTGCTCCGAGCCCGCGTCGCGACGTCGCTGGCCTTCCTGGCCTTCGGGACCGCGTTGGGCGCCTGGACCTCCCGTATCCCCGCGATCAAGCAGCGGCTCGACCTCGGCGACGGACAGTTGGCCGTCGGGCTGCTCGCCTTCGCCGCCGGTGCGATCACCGGCATGCAGGTGGTCGGTCGTCTCCTCGACCGGTACGGCAGTCGTACGGTGCTGGTCCCGATGGTCTTCGTCGAGGGAGTGTTCCTGATCCCGCCCGCCCTGGCGGTCGACGTGGTGACCCTCGCCGTCGCCCTCTACGCGTTCGGCACCGTTCACGGCGCCCTCAACATCGCCATGAACGCCAACGCCATCGATGTGGAACGCGCCGCCGGCAGGCCGCTGATGTCGTCTTTCCACGCGATCTACAGCATCGGTGGTTTCGCCGGGGCGGCGGCCGGTGGCCTGTCCGCCCATGCCGGTTCGGCCGCGGCCACCACGTTTCTCACCGTCGGCGCCGCCGTCGGCGCGGCCGCCCTGTGGACAGCACGCTGGGCGTTGCCCGCCGACTGCGTCCCACCGGTGCGCCAGGACCGCTCCACCATCGGAGACGACCGTCCACAGCGGAGCGACGCCGCTCCGGCCGGGGTGCTGTTCCTCGGGATCCTGGTCTTCTGCTGCCTGGTCGGAGAGGGCGCGGCGGCCGACTGGAGCAGCGTCTACCTGCGCGACACGCTGGGTAGCGGAGCCGGGTTCGCGGCTGCCGCGTACGCCGCGTTCTCGATCATGATGGTGGCCGGCCGGCTCGTCGGGGACCGCCTGACGGCGCGAGTCGGCCCGGTCGCCCTGGTGCGCGGCTGCGGTGCCGTCGCGGCGGTCGGCCTCGGCGCCGCGCTGCTGGTCGGCCACCCGCTGGCAGGCATCGTCGGCTTCGGCTGTCTCGGCGCCGGTCTGTCGTGCATCGCGCCACAGGTGTTCTCCGCCGCCGGCAGCCGTGACCCGAGGCACGCCGGCCGCGCGATCGCCCGCGTGGCCAGCATCGGTTACCTCGGTTTCCTGACCGGGCCGCTGCTCATCGGCGCCGTAGCGGAGCTGACCGGCCTGGCATGGGCTCTGACCATCCCGGTGGTCCTCGCACTGTTCGTCACACTGACCGCCGCCGCCGTGCGGCCACGACCGCCGGGCGTGGGTCCGTCGGGGGCGGGTCCGTCGGGGGCGGGTCCGTCGGGGGCGGGTCCGTCGTGGGAGGCCGGTCCGCGTACGCCCGGATGGACCAAGCCATAGGGTGAGCACGCCGTGGATCGGACACGCCGGGCAATGCCTGATTCGCTTCTGCTGCGGGGGCTTTCAGCCGGGTGTTTCCGTGATGCCGTCGTGAAGTGCCGGCGCGGCGGGGTCGACGTTCGTCTCAGTCGGCTGGTGCTCGGCGTGGGTGGGACACCGTGGGCCGAAGGCTGTCGCGAGCTGGTCGAGCAGGGACGCTGCGGACGGGTTCGGGTCGCGACGCGGGGTGATCGCGTAGACGCCCCGGGCCGGGGGATCGATGAGGGCCACTGTGGTGACGTCGGCCCGCAGCGCGCCCGTCAGCACACCGGGTATGAGCGCGATGGCGTGGCCGGTTGCGACCAGGGCCACCTTGCCGGGCAGATCGGCCGCGGTGAGGTCGATGCGGGCGGTCACTCCGGCGCGGGCGGCGTGCTGGCGCAGCAGCGCTGCCGAGCCGTCGTTGTCCTCGACCCAGGTCTGGTCGGCCAGCGTCCGGATGTGCACCGGGCCGTGTCCTGCCCGCGGATGGTCGACGGGCAGCACGACGACCATGTCGTCCATCCCCAGGAACCGTCGTTGGACACGTGGGTCGTTGGGCAGCCCCGGTGGCGCATCGGTGACGACCGCTACGTCGAGATCGCCGGCGATCACGCGGTCGTGCAGTTGTGAGCTCAGCCCGGGCACCAGGTTCCACCGGAGGGGGGCGGCCTCGTCCAGCAGGCGGCGGATCGCCGCGGGCACGATCGCGGCAGCCAGAGACGGCGTCGCGCCGATCGCCAGAGGCCGGCTGAGCGCCCCGTCACGAACGTCCCGTACGGCACGCACGGCGCGATCGGCGTCGTTGAGCGTGACCAGGGCGTGGTGACGGAACACCTCGCCGGCAGCCGTCGGACGCACGCCGCGCACATGCCGCTGTACCAGCGGCACCCCGAGTTGGCGCTCCAGCCCGGCGATCTGACGGGATACGGCCGACTGCGTATAACCGAGTTCGGTGGCCGCCGCCGACAGCGACCCCAGCCGACACACCGTCACGAACGTTTGCCACACGGCCAGTTCCATGGCGCAAGTATGCCCTGCCGGTCTGCGCGGCCCGCATGGCTGCCCTGCTGGACCTGCGCTTGTCGCAGGGGGCGCGGTGCCCGCACGCTGGGACGCATGACCGCACCGCGCACGATCGCCGTCCTCGGCCTGGGTCGCATGGGCGCCGCCATCGCGACACGACTCGCCAACCATCATGGGGATGTCGTCGGTTGGACACGCTCTGGGCACAGCACAGGCGCTGTCGAGACGACCGGCGACCCGAACGAGGCCGTGGCGAAGGCCGACATCGTTCTTCTGGCGTTGTTCGACGGCCCGGCCTGCCGGCAGGTTGTCGACCGCGTCCGTGACTCGCTGCGAACGGACACGATCGTGCTGAACACCAGCACCATCGCCCCCGCCGAAGCGTCGGCGCTGGCCCGGCAACTCGGCCGGTCCTACGTCCACGCGCCTCTGCTCGGCTCCGTGCCGGCTGCCGCCGCGGGCACCCTGCAGATCCTCGCCGCCGCCGGCCAAGACGCGCTCGACGGAGCTCGGCCGGTGCTGGAGACGCTGGGCACCGTGCGGCGTGTCGACGACGCCGCCACAGCCGCCGCGCTCAAGCTGATCGCCAACTGCGGTCTGGCCGGCGCCGTCCTCGCGCTGCGCGACTCACTGCGGCAGGCCGACGCCCTGGGCCTGCCCCGTGACCAAGTGCTGGACGTCCTCGAACGCGGCCAGCTCGGCGGACTCGTCGCCCGCAAGCGGGCCTTCCTCGCCGACGGGCCGACCGCTGTCCCGGCTGAGTTCACGATCGGTGCGCTGGCCAAGGACATGGCGCTGCTGGCCGCCGCGTCGAACACGCCTCTGCGCAGCGCGTCCGACCTGGCCGGCATCTCTTCCGCCGCTGAGGCAGACATCGCCGTCGCTGCCACGGCCCCCGCCGTGGAGGACGCCGTGCTCGAACCGCTTCGTGCCTACATCCGCGGTCACGTCACCGGCGACGCCTCCCACTTCCGCGACGCGTTCCTGCCCACCGCCCATATCGAGGGGATACGGGACGGCGCCTTCGTCTCGTGGCACCTGGACGAGTACTGCGCTCTCTTCCACGGCCGGCCGGCCCCGGATGAACCGACCCGCTCCCGCCGCATCGACGCCATAGAGGTCCACGGTACGGTCGCGACCGCAACGATGACGCTCTGGCACGGCGCTGACACCTTCACCGACATCTTCCTGCTGGTCCACGACGACGGCCGCTGGCGCATTGCCAACAAGGCTTACCACCGCAACGCTTGAGAGGGCGGTTGGGGATGACATCAGCCGCGCTTGGGCCAGATCGGGCCCTGCTCGGTCCAGATGACGCCCTTGTTGCGGCACAGGCAGAAGGGGTGGCCGATCGGGTCGGTGTAGACCTGCCAGCCGTAGCCGTTGGGACCGATGAAGTCCTGCCTCAGCGTCGCGCCGAGGTCGAGGACGCGGCGCTGCTCGGACTCGATCTCGTCCACTTCGAAGTCGAGGTGGAACTGCTTGGGGTGCTCGCTGTCGGGCCACTGCGGAGCGCGGTAGTCGTCCACCCGGATGAATGCCAGCTCGATCTCGCCGAACTGGATGCCGGCCCAGTCCTCGGAGCTGCCTTCCTTGATCGGACGGCCCGTCACCTCGGAGTAGAAAGCCGCCAGCATCATCGTGTCCGGACAGTCGATAATGAAATCGGTGAGTCGCAGCATTCCGCGATCTTGTCACAAGCTCACACCCGACTCCGGAACAGGCCTTAAGCAGCTCCGCTGAGGTGGGGGAACAAAAAGTTCCTGTGGGCTTCGCCCTCAGGCCATGGGTGTGAGGCTGTACTCGACCTTGGGTGGCACGGTCGGATAGACGGTGCGGATGAGCAGCCCGTCCCGCTCCAGTCGGCGCAGGTTGAGGGTGAGCATCCGCGTGACATAAATGTGCCTCCTTCCGCTGGGCAGCAAGGTTATCGATGATGACTGCTGTTACACGTCGTGAACCAAGGGGGAAGAGATGTCTGTTCGTGCTCTCGTCGTCGATCCGTCCGCACCCGCCGCCGTCCGCCTCGCCGCGGTTCCCGACCCCGTGCCCGGACCGGGCCAGGTCCTGGTGGACGTCTCCCATGCCTCCTTGAACTACGGCGACCTCAACGACGCCCGCTCCGGTCGGGTGCCCCCGGGTGCGGTGCTCGGTTCGGACACCGCCGGGGTGGTGGTTCAGACCGCAGCCGACGGAACCGGCCCGGCGGTGGGCACCCGGGTGGTGGCCCTGACGTCGGGGGCGTTCGCCGAGCGCGTCGCGATCGACGTGGGTGCGCTTGCCGAGGTGCCCAAGGGCTTGGACCTGGCGAAGGCGGTCGCCCTGCCGGTCGCCGGAGTGGCCGCACTGCGCTCGCTGCGGGCCGCCGGGCTCGCGCCGGGCAAGAGGGTGTTGGTCACCGGCGCCTCCGGCGGGGTCGGCCGGTTCGCCGTCCAGCTGGCGGCGCGGGCCGGTGCCCACGTGATCGCGTCCGTGGGCTCGACGGCCCGCGGGGAGGGGCTGGTCGACATCGGCGCCGACGAGGTGCTGATCGGCCTGGAGGGACTCGAGCGAGCCGTCGACGTGGTCATCGACAGCGTCGGCGGCCCCCAACTGGTGGAGGCGTGGGGCCTGCTCGCTCACGGGGGCAGCGTGCAGAGCGTCGGCTGGACTTCCGGGGAGCCAGCGGTCTTCCCTCCCTATGCGACCGTCGGCCCCACCAAGTCGCTGACGTCCTTCGTCATCGAGGGCGATGCCGGCCCGGACCTGGCCGTTCTCGCCGAGCTGACCGCTGAGGGGTCCCTCACTGTCGAGATCGGCTGGCAGGGTTCCTGGGACCACTTCGCCGAGGCCGCCGAGGCCCTCCGCGGGCGCCGTGTCTCCGGGAAAGCGGTGCTGCAGGTCACGCGGTGAGCGGCATGCCCCGGCACTGTCTCCGCAGGGCTAGGACGTCGGGGGCGATCATGTGCGGGTCAAGATGCGGTGCCAAGCAACGCAGGACCGCTTCAGGGCCCCGGAGGGGCAGATGCTTGGCCGATCGGGCGTAGCCGGGGCGTCTGACATCAGCGGTTGACATCAACACCGTCGGACAACAGCGGATCAAGCCGACCGCGGGCGGAACGGGGTCGGCCCGCAAGGGAATTCGCGCAGGCCGGCGAGCACGACCCTGGTCATAGCGGGCGGGCCGCAGACGTACACGTCGCGTTCGGTGATGTCCGGGACCAGCCGGTGCAGGCTGTCCGGACCGAACGGCGGGGTGCCGCACTCGTCGGTTCTGCCGGTGAGCAGGTGCAACCGGCCGCCCCGGAGCGTGACCAGGTGCCGTACCTCGTTCAGCAGCACCGCGTCGGCCTCGCTGCGTACCCGGTACAGCACGACGACGTCACCGGTCGCCTCCTCCAGCATGGCCCGCATGGGTGTGATCCCCACGCCGCCGGCGATCAGAAGGGTGCCGGGGCGGCTGCGGTGCAGCGAGGTGAACGCCCCGTACGGTCCCTCGACGAAGGCGCGGCTGCCGACGGGGACGTTCCGCAGGCCTGCGCTGGTGCTGCCCACCGCCTTCGCCGTGAGGCGCAGGCCCTGTCCGCCCGGTGCCGCCGACAGGGAGAAGGGGTTGGCCGACCACCAGTCCCGCGGTACCGCTCCGGCCGGGCAGCTGACCCTGCGGGACCTGCACGACCGGCTGATGGCGCTGACCTCGCCCGCCCGGATGGAACTCTGCCGCCATCTGCTGGGCGAACCCATCACCCCCTCGGAGCTCGCCGCCCGGCTCGGCTCCACCGAACCCCAGGTCTCCCGCGCCCTGAGGACCCTGCGCGACGCGGGCCTGCTGCGCTCCACCCGGGACGGCAAGCTGGTACGGCACCGCCTCGCGACGGACGTCGTCCAGCGGCTGGGCCACGATGTCCTCGCCACCGTGGCCCGCTGAACCCCCGAGGCGACCTCGGCGGTTCAGCGCCCCACCGGGGGCTCGGGCCGAGGCAGGCACTCAGTGCCCGCCCGCGTGTCCTTCCAGACCGCGCCCGGGCCCGTGAGGGCGCTCACATGAAGTTCTTGGTGTGCAGAGCCGCCAGTGCCGCCGCTTCGTCGTCGGGAAAGCCGATGAAGGCCAGGCGCCTTCGGCGGCCTTCGTCCATGGCCTGTTGGAGCTGTTGCACCTTTCGCCATCCCCGTTCGATGGCCGCCGGCTGCCACGAGCCGGCGGCGATGAGGACCAGGGAATCGAAGACCCGCTGGTTGAGCCCGGCGGTGTCCACGAGTGCGGCGTGCCTGCGCTCCACCGCTGTGCGCAGACGCGTCAGAAAGGCCGGGTCGCGTTCGACCGCGTGGGCGGTGTGGGCGACCCCGAACGCCACGTGCCGGGCCTCGTCGCGCGCGGCCAGGCGGGTCACATCCGCCGTGACGGCGTCCGGCGCGTGGCGGTGGAGGAATCGGAGCAGGTCGACGAAGGATCCTTCCCCGAGGACGGACAGCAGGAAGGAAGCGAGGGTGAAGTCCGGTTCGTCCAGCAGCGTCTGGAGGGAGGCGCGGCCGCCCACGCCCGACACCCCCAGTTCGGTGCGGTTGAGCAGGGCACGGCGGGTGAACACCTCCATGTGCCGGGCCTCGTCGGCGACCTGCACGGCGAGGAGCTGCATGACCTCCCTGAAGTGCGGATGCAGGCGGGAGAGCAGGCGGGCGGGGAGTACGAGGGCGGCCTGCTCGTTCTCCACGAGGTACGTCATCACCTGCACGACGGCGTCCTCGATGGCTCCGGGGAGCTCCACCCGCGTGTCCCAGTCGACCGCCGTCGCCGGATCCCACTGCCCCGCGGCCGCCTGCGCGTAGAGGCGTGGAGCCACATCCGCCCACACGAGGTCGCGGTCCACCCAGTCCACCGAGAGGGCGGGCCCGCCCGGCTCGACGAGAGCGCCGCGGGCCGCGAGTCCCCAGCGACGGTCGGCGTGTTCGACGACCCGTCCCGGAAGGGCGCTGCCGGCCCGCTCGGCACCGTGCAGGCGGTCCTCGTCCGATGATCCCCTGACGATCACGGGAGTGGTGCCGGCCATGTCGAACCCGTGACCGTTCGCCCGGCACCAGGCACGCAGGTGGACGGCGAGCGCCGGGTGCCGTCCGTGAACGGCCAGGCGCGTCCCGGGGGGACGGGCCACCAGGGCGTGCTGGAGGAGGAGGTGGCCGCCGACGTCGAGGCCCAGACCCTCAAGGTCGATAGCCGGCAGCCGTGACGCGTCCTCGTTCGTCGTAGAAGCCACTCGTGCTCACCGCCCTCTCCAACGCCGTGTAGCCCTGGAGTCGGCCCGGTCGCCATTCCTTGAGTCCTTCGAGGTCGAGCAGGGGCCTGACCTCGGCGTCGGCGTAGTCCATGGCCAGGAGCAGCCGCGCGAACGCCTCGATTGCCGCCGGGTCCGCCGACGGCCCGGCCGTCATGTTGCAGTGGTCGTAGGGTTCCGTCTGGGCGATCACCCTGACCGCCCCGGAGGGCATGAGTCCCTCGCGTGAGAACGTCAGCAGGTTGGTGTCGCTCAGGCACGCCGCATCGGCCTTTCCGGCCAGCAGCGCCTCCACCGCCGCGCGCTCGCCGCCGATGTGGTCGCCGTGCAGTCCCGTACCGATGTCGAAGCGCAGCACGCGGACGTCTCGCAAGTGGCCCGCCGCGCGGAGCAGTTCCAGCGGCAGCAGGGTCGCCTGGGGCGAGTCGACGGCCCCCGTGGCCAGGGTGCGGCCGCGGAGGCCGGCCGGCGAGGTCAGCGCGGAGTCCGCGCGCACGACGACGACGGACGTCAGGTCGCAGTCGGTGTCCCGCATGGCCACGGCCCGCACCTCTTCGCCGCGCGCTTCGGCGAGGCGTCTGGCGCGCACCCAGGCCAGCGGTGAGTTCCACGCGGCGTCGATCCGCCCGGCCAGGAGATCGGTCACCTGACGCTCGTAGTGGGAGTACAGGACGTAGTCGAACGCGAAGCCCTGGCCGCGGAACCAGGTGCGGAAGCCGTCCCAGATGGTCACGACCTTGGGGTCGTAGGCCACCGCGCCCAGCACCAGAGAGGTCGTCATCGCGCGCCCCCGTCCAGGAGGGGCAGGCCGAGCAGGGCACGTCCGGTGAAGTCGAGGAGGGCATCGGTGGTGGGTGCCATGACGCGGGCGGCCCGCGAGTCGCGGAAGCGCCTTTCGAGGCCCAGTTCCTTGCGGAACGCCGCTCCGCCGCAGACCTTCAGCGCGGCGTCCGCCACCTGTGCCGATGTCTCGGCGGCGGCCGCCTTCACCTCCAGCGTCAGCAACTGCGCCTCGGGAAGGCCCCGTTCCAGGGCGTCGACGGCCTTGTCGAGCAGGGCGTGCGCGCTGTCGGTCTCGATACGCATCCGGGCGGCGGACGCCCGCGCGATGGGCTGGTCGGCCAGCGACTGGTCGAGGTGTTCGAGCCGGGTGCCGCGCAGGTGCTGGAGCGTCTCCGCCACGACGGCGTCCGCCAGCCCCACGCTCGCCGCCGCGTTGAGCACGAGGAACCAGGGCAGGGCCACGGTGAGCGCGAGATCGAGACCGGAGCCGTCCGCCCCGAGCATGCGGTCCCGGGAGACGCGCAGGCCCTTGGTCTCGACGGGTGCCGAGTGGTTGCCTCGCAGCCCCAGCCCGTCGAAGCGCCGTGTCACCGAGAGCGCCGGGTCCTTGGAGTCGACCAGCCACAGGGTCATGGCGTCCGGCGAGGTGACCGGCCGGCTCGACCACACATAGCTGTCCGCCTCTCCGGCGGATGTCACCCAGCTCTTGCTCGACTCCAGCACGATGGCGCCGTCGCGGGGTGTCGCCGTGCCCATCGGCGCCCAGAAGTGGCTGCGGGAGCCCGCCTCGGAGAAGGCCAGGGTCGTCAGGTGGCGTCCGGAGGCGATGTCCTGGCGCATCTCGTCGGTCCCTGCGGCCGTGATGAGCGCGGTGGCGCTGTAGTGCATCAGCACCACCATCGCCGTGGAACCACAGGCCCCGGCGAGACGGCGGACGACCTCGGCGGCCGCCCGTACGGTCTGTCCGCCCCCTCCGGCCTCCTGTGGCACCGTGAGCCCCAACAGGCCCGCGTTACCCAGCGCTTCCACGGCCTTGCGGGGGAAGACGCCGTCGCGGTCGACCCGTTCCGCCTCGGGTTCCACGATGTCTTCGATGATCTGTCGCAGGGCTTCCTCGTACGGCATCTCTTCTCCGTGATCTGGTGAGCGTGGGGACGGTGGCATCGGCGTGCCGGGCGTGGGGCGAGCTCAGGTGCACCGCCTGTGGGTCGCGTCGATGCGCCTGGTGAGCCCCGTCCGGTCCATCAGTTCCAGCAGGGGCACCGCGACGCGGCGGGTGGTTCCCAGTGCCTGTCGTGCCTGGCTGAGGGTGAACGGCTCAGACAGGGCCGACAGACGCCGCCGGGCTCGCTGCGGTGCGTCGGGCAGCAGTACGACGCTCCCCGGCAGGCGCAGCAGCAGCCCGCTGCGGGCGGCCGCGGCGACATGCCGTTCCGTCAGGCCCAGCGACAGCAGTTCGTCCGCCGACGGAGCGCCGAAGGGTGCCTCGGTCAGACGCTCGCGCACGGATCGCATCGCGCGTTCGACGGCTTCCGGGAACGCGGGCCTCGCGCCCGCACGGTGCACTCCGGTCGCGTCGTGGACCAGACCGGCCGCGCCGACCAGGGCGTCGAGCAGACCGGGGTCGGGCAGTCCCAGTTCCCGCACGGCGCTCTCGCGGGACATCCCGGGCGCCAGCGGGTGTTCCCGCGCCCACTGGTCCGTGACCTGGCGCAACCGCGTCGCCCAGGTGTCCCACTGTCCCGGGTGAACCAGCCAGTCTCCGACGGTTATGGCGTCCACGGCCGGTTCGCTGCCTGTGGGCAGGACCCCCGTGGCCAGCAACCGGCTTCGGGTGACAGCGCCCAGACGGGCGACTTCCAGGGCCGGCTCGGGAACGTCGGGCACGTCGGCGAGTGCCGCGCCGCGCGCCGCCGCCGCCCCACGCCGGTCGAGCGGCGGCGGCAGGACGTCGAGGACGACCGCGCCCACCATGATCTCCCGGTTGCCCGGCGCGCGGATCACGCCGCGTTCGCCCTGGTGCACCGCGACGGGGCCGGCGAGTCTCAGACGTGCGGTATCCGGGCCCAGGGGTCGGGCCCGTACGGGTATCGCGGCGGAGCCGAGATGGAACACGAGTTCCTTGGGCAGTCGCTCCGGCACCCGTGTCAGGCGGACGTCCAGTTCGCCGGTGACCGTCCATCCTTCGGGGCTGATCAGCGCCTGGCCCCGCCTGATCGAGGAGCAGGCGCTGCCGCGCAGGTTGAGAGCGACGCGGGAGACCGCCGCGGCGCCGCTCACCGTCGTCTTGAGGCATTCCATCGAGCGGACGCGGACGGTGCGGCCGGTGGAGGCGATCCGGAGCTCGTCCCCGACGGAGACGCTCCCGCTGCCGAGCGTCCCGGTGACGACGGTGCCCGCGCCGCGCACGGTGAAGACCCGGTCGACCCACAGCCGGGCGGGCCGCCCCGCGTCCGGCACGGGCATCCGGGCGACCAGCCTCGCGCAGGCGTCACGCAAGGTGTCCATGCCGTATCCGGTGACCGCGCTGGTCTCCACGATCTCGACGGCCGCCAGCGATGTGCCGGCCAGGCGCTCACGAGCCGCCGCGACAGCCGGCGCGGGGTCGGCGAGGTCGGCGCGGGTGACGGCGAGAACGCCGTACCGCACGTCGAGGGCGTCGAGTACGGCGAGATGCTCCTCGGTCTGCCTCGCCCATCCCCCGTCGGCCGCCACCGTCAGCAGGGCCGCGGGCGCGGGTCCCACCCCGGCCAGCATGGTGGTGAGGAACCGCTCGTGCCCGGGTACGTCGACGAAGGCCGCTGTCTCGCCGTCCGCGAGGGTGGTCCACGCGTATCCGAGGTCGATGGTCATGCCGCGGCGCCGCTCCTCGGGCAGCCGGTCGGTCTCCATCCCCGTCAGGGCCCTGAGCAGTGCGGTCTTGCCGTGGTCCACATGACCGGCGGTGGCTATCACTCGCATGCGGCCCGCTCTCTTCCCGGGGAGTCCGCGCCCGGCTTCCCTCCCGCGCTCCGGCCACCGGCGTGCTCTGCCGCCACGGCCGTGGCGGCGCGCAGGACGGCCTCCGCGAGTTCGTCGTCGCATTCCGCCGGGACGCACCGCAGGTCCAGCAGGCAGTGCCCGCGTTCGGCCCGCCCCACCACGCAGGGCTCGCCCGCGCGCAGCGCCTGTGTGTATCCGGAGGGCAGACGGACCGCCCAGCCGGGCAGCCGGACGCCCGGGGCGCCACCGCCGCCGGCCATTCCGTCACTCGGTACCGCGCGAGCGGGGATGTGCCGGCCGGTGAGCCGGCCTGCCAGTTTCTCGGCGCGTGCGTGCAGCGCCTGGGGGTCCGCGTGCAGGAACGCGACGGCCGGTGGCCTGGGCCCCAGGAGGGTCGCCTCCAGGGCGGCGAGGGTCAGCTTGTCCACGCGCAGGGCCCGGGCGAGGGGGTGGGCGCGCAGGGCGTCGACGACCTCGCGGGTGCCGAGCAGCAGGCCCGCCTGCGGGCCGCCCAGAAGCTTGTCGCCACTGGCGGTGACCAGGTCGGCTCCCTGGGCGAGCCAGTCGTCGGCGTCGGGTTCCTCCGGGAGCACCGGGTCGCCGGTGAGCAGGCCGGAACCGATGTCGGCGACCACCGGCGGACCCAGTGTGGCCAGATCGGCTACGGAGACGGCGCTGGTGAAGCCCTCGACGCGGAAGTTGGACGGGTGGATCTTCAGCAGGAAGCCCGTGTCGGGGCCGATCGCACGGCGGTAGTCGTCGAGGTGTGTGCGGTTGGTCGTCCCGACCTCACGCAGTCGCGCGCCGGTGCTGACCAGGAGGTCGGGCAGGCGGAAGCCGTCTCCGATCTCGATGAGTTCCCCGCGGCTGACGACGATCTCCCGTCCCGCCGCGAGGACCGTGGCGGCGAGGACGAGGGCAGCGGCGCCGTTGTTGACGACGTGGGCCTCCTCGGCCCTGGGGACGGCCGCGCGCAGTACCGCCAGGGTGCCTCGCCCCCGGCGGGCTCGTGTCCCGCTGCCGGTGTCGAACTCGACGTCCACATAGCCACTGGCCGCCTGTACGGCCTCGACGGCGGCTGCGGACAGGGGGGCGCGGCCGAGGTTGGTGTGCAGGACGACGCCCGTGGCGTTGAGGACGGGGCGCAGGGTGGTGGCGGTCCGCGGCAACAACGCCGAGGCCAGGTCGGCCACGGCTTCGGGTGGTATCTCGCCGCCGCGCGCCCGCCGCTGGGCCTCGTGGACGGCTTCCTTGACGACGGCCTGCCCGAGCCGGCGCACCGCGTCGGCGAGACGGGGATCGGCCAGCACGGAGTCGGTGCCCGGGACGCGTCGGCGCGGGTCGTCCGCGGCGTGTTTCGCCGTCGTCATCCGACGACGAGGGTGTGGTCCTGGGCGGGCACCAGTTCGCCGATGACCGGGGCCCCGGGTATCTCGCCGACGATCAGCAGCCCGCCGGACGTCTGGGCGTCGGCCAGCAGCAGACGCTCCTCCTCGTCGACGGCCGCGCCCCACCGGGTGTGAGGGTCGACCCAGGCGAGATTGCGCCTGCTGCCGCCACTGACGAATCCGTCCCGGACGGCCGCGCGGGCACCGTCGAGATACGGAACGGCGGCCGGGTCCACCCTGGCTGTGACGCCGCTCGCGCGTGCCAGTTTGTGCAGGTGTCCCAGCAGTCCGAAGCCGGTGACGTCGGTCGCGCAGACGGCGCCCGCGGACAGGGCCGCCGATGAGGCGTCCCGGTTCAGCGTGGTCATGGCCGCCACCGCTTGCGGGAAGTTCTCCCCGGTGCGTTTGTGGCGTGTGTTGAGGACGCCGATCCCCAGGGGCTTGGTCAGTGACAGGGGCAGACCGGGCCGGCCGGCGTCGTTGCGCAGGAGGCGGTCCGCGTCGGCGATCCCGGTCACCGCCAGGCCGTACTTGGGTTCGGCGTCGTCGATGCTGTGTCCGCCCGCCAGATGGCAGTTGGCGGCGCGGGTGACATCGAGGCCTCCGCGCAGCACCTCCCCTGCGAGTTCCATGGGCAGGGTGTCGGCCGGCCAGGCCAGCAGGTTCACGGCGACGAGCGGTGTGCCGCCCATGGCGTAGACGTCGGAGAGGGCGTTGGCGGCCGCGATGCGGCCCCAGTCGTAGGCGTCGTCGACGACCGGTGTGAAGAAGTCGGTGGTGAGAATGGTCGCCTGCGTGCCCTGCAGACGTACGACGGCCGCGTCGTCGCCGCCGTCCAGCCCGACGATCAGTTCCCCCTGGCCGAACTCTCCTGACGGATCGGGCAGCTGAGCCACCATCGATTCGAGCCGGCCCGGGTCGATCTTGCAGGCGCATCCTCCGCCGCGGGCGTACTGCGTCAGTCGTACGTCGGGTGTCCGGGGGGCGGAACGCGGCGGCTGGGGCTGGGTGTCGGTGTTCATGCTTCCCACTGTCGAAAGGCGCTTGCTTGATCGATTCGGCTGCCGTGCGCGGGACGGGTCGGTTACGGTGGCGCCGGAGGCGTCAGGGTTCCTGGTGGGCCTCCCCGCCTTCAAAGCGGGTGGGGCGAGGCATCCTCGCCCGGCGGGTTCGATTCCCGTCCGCCTCCGCCGGGTCGAGCGGCTCTCGCCGCTTTGGAGACCGGTGCCGGGCCGCTTCTCCCGGCCCGGCACCGCTCTCCCGCCCTTGCTCAGCTGAGCAGCGGCCCCATGCCGGAGCGGCCCGGCCTGACCAGGACCACGTCCTCGGGTCCCGAGGTGACGCGCACCTGTCCGGCCGTACGCCGCATGGAGCCGGCGGACACCAGACGTATCGCGTCGTCGACGTCGACCCCGGGACGGTTCAGGTGCACGGAGATGACGTCCTGGGGGCTGCCGTCGGCAGCGACGTCGGCGGCCACGTAGACGTTCGCGGTGCCGTCCGGATTGTCCTTGATGAAGGCGACGCCCCGGTCCGTCGGAGTACGAGTGATCACAAGTGGTTCCTCCTGTCTGTGTGAAGGTCGGTGTGAAGGTCTGGCTGAAGATCTGCCTGAACGGCGGAATCCGCCGCGAACAGCGGTTCCGGTGCGGTGGTCGGCGTACCGAACATGACCTGCTTCCACTCGCCGCTGTAGGCGTAGATCCCACAGGACGTGGTGGCTCGCAGACGGGCCGGCAGGCGCGAGGCCGTGATGTGGCGCTGGGACTCGCCCATGGCGTAGACGCTGTCCAGCCGGTCCCAGAGCGAGAAACTCAGGAGGGTCCGGCTGCGCCACTGGACGAGCGTGGTGTGCCCGAGGTAGCCGTCGGCCACCCGGCGCACCTCACGCTTGACCCTGTGGTGCAGGGCGAGGATGAACAGCAGGGAGAGCAGGCCGCGGCACTCGAAACGGGTGAGGACCACCTGCCCCCGCGGGTCACTGACGCGCCGATGTCCGGTCATCTCACCAGTTCCCCAGGGTGACGACCGCGGCGACCGCCAACAACGCGACACCGCAGGTCCTTCGGATCAGGGTGAACCAGGGCCGGATCCTGTCGCCCTGGTCGGGCATTCCGTTGACGCTGTAGTAGACGCTCCGCACCGCGATCGTCAGCACACCGAGCACGGTCATGCCGACCAGGACATACCCTGCGGCGGACGGGACCAGCAGCCCCGTTCCGGCGAGAGCCGCCCAGGTCAGTGAGGTGCTCTTCTGCGTCGTGAACAGCAGTGACAGGTCGAACCCCCAGACCAGACCGAGCCTCCCGGGTGGAATGCTGCGGACGTACGCCTGAGGTACTTGGCGCCAGGTGTGCGGTGTGCGGTTGGCGATGTCGGCCAGGCCGAGCACCACCAGCGACACCGCTACCGCCACCAGACGGGCATGCGGTGGCAGCCACCACTCCAGCAGTGTGCCGAGTCCGAAGAGGACCGCTGCGAGGAGCAGTGAGGCGATGGATCCGCCGACGAGAAGCCCCGTCAGGAACCTGGTTCCCTGGGGTTTGTCGCGGCGCAGCATGGGACCGGCGACCCCGGCCATGGACTGGCCTCAAGGGCTGAAGACCTGAAGGACCGCCGCGACACCGGCGATCACCAACCATGTCACCATCGTGGAGTCGCCGTCAGCTGTGCAGGCACTGGGCCGCGGACAGCGCGTTGCCTGCCGTTTCGCAGCAGGCGCAGTGGAGCGCGCCCGTGGAGCTTTCGCAGTACCAGATGTAGGCCGCGTGCGCCTTGCAGTAGCTGTAGGTGGTGTTCTCGGGGTAGTTGGCCAGGTTGCAGCACGCGGGCGCGGCCGCGGCTTCCTGCGCACCGGCGAAGACACCCGCCGAGGCCGCGAGGCCGGTGGCGCCGATGCGGCCCAGCAGCCGACGACGCCCCATGCCCTTCTTGGGCTCGGCGCCCTCCGCTGACGCGGCACTTCTGCGGAACTTCATCTGAGTCCTCCTGTCGTCACGGTCTGGACCTTCTGCTGGATCGCACGGAATGTTCCGAAGGTGTAGGCGTCGGTCAGCACTCCTTCCTCGAACACCAGGGCGGCGGGGCTGCTGTTGACACCCAGACTTCCGACGGTCCAGGTACCGCCCTCGTCGACGTAGTGGGGGATCTTCTGCAGCGCGTGGCGGGCGACGAACTCCGCGCCCGCCTCGGCGCTGCCGGAGGAGACGATCAGCGTGTACTGGTCGCCGAGTTCCTCCGTCGCCAGATGGGAGAGTTCCTCACCCACCTTGCTGCAGGTGGCGCACACCGGGCTGAGGACCAGCAGGACTCTGCGTCCCCGGCCCATGTGCGCGCGCAGCGCGTCCGGCCAGTCGGCCGGCGCGAGGCCCGGGGTCGCGTCCGGCAACGGGACGACGGACTTCTCTTCACCCGGGTCGGGCACGCGTGAGGACAGTTCCCCCATCATCGCGAAGAGCAGGGCGACGGCTACGGTCAGAACGAGTAGGGCCACTGAGAGCAGGACGGTCATGCGGCGGACTCCGGCTGTTTGAGTAGGTTTCCGACCACCGTGTGTACGTGCTTGCGATGCGAGTAGAGCAGCCAGCCTCCTGTGACGATCGCCCCGAGCCCCGCGACGCCGGCGGACGCGGAGTCCGTCCCGGTCGGGCCCACGCCGTGCACCCACAGCGCCGACACCGCGTCGGCCAGGATCGCGAGTCCCATCAGAACGTTGCCGGCACCGAGCGGGCGGGTGCTGTCGGCACCGAAGCAGCCGCACGGCTCGGTGCTGCCCCGCAGCAGTCCGAGGACGCCGGCACCGGCGAAGAGGAGGCCCAGCGCCGCCAGCGGCACATGAGCCGGCCCGCGCAGGGAGGGGAGCGCCATGGCCAGGGCCACCGCGATCTCCACGACGGCCAGGGCCCGGACGACGCCCGCGGGCACGGGTGCCCTGCCGGGACGAAGCTCCCCCGCGGCCGCCGCCCCCAGCGCCGGCGCGACCACCTTGGCCGCGCCGCCCCTCACGAGCAGTGCGACGACGACCGCGTCGGCGCACACCAACAAGGCGTCAGTGAATGTCATGTTTCCCCCGTGTCCCCCGTGTGTCCCCCGTTGATCGCCGTACGCGCTACGGCCCGCTCTCAGCCGTCGAGGTACTCGACGTCGAGGCTGTCGGTGTGTCCGGCCCAGGAGAGGGAGAACTTCCAGCATCCCGGCTTCGGCATGTCGACGAGGGAAGGGCCGGGCCCTCCGGCGACCGAGCGGGTCACCACTTCGTTCGTGCCGGCGAGGCGGGCCTTGATGGTCAGCCGGTCGTCAGGCCCCATGTCGGCGGCCGCCTCGGCGTCCTTCGCCACCCAGAGGATCTTGTTCTCCCGGCTCTTGACCGCCGGCGCGTGGTACGGGTACCCGAAGAGCACCGCGGCGATTTCGCCCTGGTCGCCGATGATGTGGCGCTGGGCCACGTTGCGCGGGAATCCCTTCCGCGCCCACGAGGGAAGAGAGCCCTGCTGCACCGCGGGGCGGCAACTCCCCGCCGCGTGCGACCCGGCGATGGTCCGAGTGGATTCCGTGGCCCGCGCCTTGTCCGGGCTGCTCTCGCTCCCGCTGCACCCGCTGGCTGTGAGCACCGCGGCCGTCACCAGAGCGAGAAGCGCACCAGGCACGGCGGAACCGTCCGGGCGCCGCGCGATCAGTCGACTCAGGTGTACGGGCATCCCGGCTCCGATGCATTGCGGCAGCTCACCTGGCCGAAGCCCGGCGAGTCGAGCTGAACGGTGTTTGACGAGTGGTCACTGTTCCACGGGTTTCGAAGGATGGGTAACCTGCAATTTGGCCACGCCCGCAGCTGCCTCCGGGACGCGGACGACCTGGTCGCGGGCGCCTTCCGGAAGCAGGTCCGGCTCAGTGCGCGCAGGGCGGGGCAACCGGTGCAGCATGTCGAACGGGGCAGTTCACCGCGGTCGCACACCGGATCACCGGCGGGCGCGCACAGCGCCACGCCGCCGCTTCCGTATCGGGTTCCGCTTGTCGACGCCCGAGCGACCGGGACGGCACCGCGACCTTGCTTTCCTCCATCCGCGGGCGGCTTTTGAGCGGCCGAAAACCGGCCTACGGAAGTAATCGCTTTCCGCGGCCGAGGACGCTCCGAACTCGTCCAACGGCGCCGCTCAGGCGCCCGGCAGGGCCGGAAGGAACCCGTCCGGTGGCAGCGTGCCGCGCTCGGTCGGGGCGTGGGCCGGGGAAGGGGTGGCGGGCGGCTTCGAAGGGGCCGGGTTCGGGTGGGTGTTCGCCGGGTCCAGGCGGAGCATGGCCGTTTCGTCCGGGGTGTCGGGGGCCGCCTGGTAGACCACCATGCGCTGGCCGCCCGTCCGGGCCAGTCGCATGACCTCGTAGGTCAGGGTCATCGGGCCGACCGCCGGGTGCTGGAAGCACTTCTGTCCGCCGCCGCGTTCGCAGACGTCGTACCGCTCCCAGAGCTGCGCGAACTTCGCTGACTTCAGCACCAGTTCGCCGACGAGCGCGGTCAGCTCGGGATCGTCCGCGTCGGCCCCGGCGACCGCCCGCAGGTGCGCCACCGAGAGGGCGACCGTCTCCTCCCACGGCTCGTAGAGCGTCCGGCCGACCGGGTGCAGGAAGAGGTAGCGGGTCAGGTTGCGCTGGTCCTCGGGCCAGTCCCACAGCCCGGGCAGCAGCCGCCGGCCGGGCGGGTTCGCGGCCAGGACGCGGTTGTAGCGGCTCACCACGTACGCGGGCAGCGGGCGCACCGACTCCAGCATCCGCAGGACCGACTCGCGGACGGTGTGGTCCGAGCAGGCCGGCAGCTCGGAGGGCCGGCCGGAGGCCAGTTCCGCGAGCTCGTGCAGGCGTTCGTAACCGTCGCCGCGCAGTCGCAGGGCGCGGCCGAGGGCGTCCACGACGGCGGGGGAAGGGTTGGTCTCCCGGCCGCGCTCCAGGCGGATGTAGTAGTCGACGCTCACTCCGGCCAGCGCGGCCAGTTCCTCACGGCGCAGTCCGGGAGTGCGGCGCAGGCCCGCGCCGGCCGGGAGACCGACGTCCTGCGGGCGTACCTGCGCCCTGCGGGCCTTGAGGTATCGGCCGAGCTCCGTGCCCCTGGTATCCGCTGCTGCCATCCGGCCATTGTCGCAGGCGGTCAAGGAGCGTGGGGGGCCGTGTCAGGGCCTGGAACACCGCACCCCGGGTACAGCCCGGTCTGCCGGGCAGGCACGTGCGGGAGGAGAGTTCGAGCTGCCGGAGCGGGCGGCCCGCCCGCCGGGGCCCAGGGGGTGCGCGACACCGGTCCGCGGCCTCGGAAACGGGCTGCGGCCGCCCGCCCGGTCACCGTGTTGAGTCGTCCCTCGCACCAGGAGTTCACCATGCCGGCCAGCCCCGCCCCGTCCCCGTCCCAGGCCAGGACGACCGCGTCGCCGCCCGCCGAGGTCCCCGCCGTGCCGCGGCGCAGCGGCGTCGCGCTGGTCGCTTCGCTGCTCGGGTTCACCGTGATCACTGTCGACGTCTCGGCCGTGAACATCGCGCTGCCCGCGATCAGGGACTCCCTCAGCGGCGGGATGGCCGGGCTTCAGTGGGTGGTGGACGCCTACACCCTGATGTTCGCGGCCCTGATGCTCTCCGCGGGCGCCCTGGCCGACCGCATCGGTGCCCGCCGCGCCTACGCGTGGGGCGTCGCCCTGTTCACCCTCGCCTCGCTCGGCTGCGCGCTCGCGCCCGGCATCGGTGTGCTGGTCGGTGCGCGCGTGGCGCAGGGGGCCGCCGCCGCGATCGTGATGCCGGCCTCGCTGGCGCTGATCCGGCAGGCCTACGACGACGCCCGGGCGCGTGCCCGCGCCATCGCGCTGTGGACGGTCGGCGGCTCGGTGGCGATGGCCGCGGGTCCGGTGCTGGGCGGGCTGCTCACCGACTCGGCCGGCTGGCGGGCGGTCTTCCTGCTCAACCTCCCGGTGGGCGCGGTGATCCTGGGCCTGCTGGTGCGGGTGCCGCGCTCCCCGCGCCGGCCCGCCGCACTGGACGCCGGCGGTCAGCTCACCGCCGTCCTGGCCCTGGCCGGGCTGGCCTTCGCGGTGATCGAGGGCGGCCACCTCGGCTGGACCAGCGGCCCCGTGCCGGCCGCCGCCGCGCTCGCCCTCGCCTCCGGGTACGCCTTCTACGTGGTGGAGGCCCGGCACCGCCGGCCCATGGTGCCGCTGGGCATGCTGAGGGACCGCCGGGTGGCCGTCCCGCTCGCGGTCGGTTTCGCCGTCAACGCCGCCTTCTACGGGGGCATCTTCCTGCTCGGGCTGTACTACCAGCAGCTGCGCGGGATGTCGGCGATCGCGGCCGGGCTGATGTTCGTCCCGATGTCGGCGGTGGTGACGGCGACCAACCTGGTGTCGCCGCGGCTGGCGGAGCGGATCGGGCGGCGGCCGGTGATCGTCGCGGGGCAGCTGGTCTTCACCGGAGCGATGCTGGCCATGCTGCCGCTGGCCGCGCACACCCCGGTGTGGCTGGTGCTCGTCCTGCTGCTGCCGCTGAGCGTCGGCGGGGCGCTCGCGGTGCCCGCGGTGACCGCGCTGCTGATGGACGCCGTCCCGCAGGAGCGCGCGGGCACCGCGTCCGGGCTGCTCAACTCCCTGCGCCAGACCGGTGGTGCGCTGTCCGTCGCCCTGTTCGGCAGTCTGCTCGCCGGCCCCGGCGGGGGCTTCTCCCTGCCGGGCATGCGCATCGGCCTGCTCGCCGTCGCCGCTCTGCTGTTCGCCACCGCCGTCCTCTCCCGCCTCCTCCTGCCGCGCGGCTGATCCGTCCCCATGGCCTGATCGCCGGGGGGAAGGTGAGCGGGGTCAGTCGGTGGCGAGGCCGTCGACCAGGCGGTTGAGGAACCGGGTGAAGGTCGCTTCCGGGGTCACGGTGCGTGCGGGGGCCGCGAGCGCTTCGGCGAGTTCCGGGTGTCGGCCGTCCGCGGCGACGGCGGCGAGGTAGCGGGCTTCCGCCGCCGCACGGTCGGGGGACCCGGCCGCTGCCGCCTGCGTGATCTCGTAGGTGACGTGTCCGGCGACGAACGCGGTGAGCTGGGCGAAGACCTCCAATTTCGCCGCGCCGTCCAGAGCGGTGGGGCGCAGGGCCGCGAGGGCGTGTTCCAGGAACGCCAGGGTGTGGGGGCCCAGGCTGCGGCGGGTGGAGAGGGCGGCGGGCAGCCAGGGGTGGCGGAGCATGAGGTCCCGCTGGCGGTGGGCGATGGTCTTCAGGTCGGCGCGCCAGTCGCCGGTGGGAGGATCCGACGCCGGCAGTTCGCCGCTGACGTGGTCGACCATCAGCTCCAGCAGCGTCTCCTTGTCGGAGGCGTAGCTGTAGAGCGACATGACTCCCGCTCCGACCTGCGCGGCGACCCGCCGCATGGTGACCGCCTCGAGCCCTTCCGCGTCGGCCAGGGCCACGGCCGCCGCGGTGATCGCCTCGCGGCTGAAGCCCGGCCTGCGGCCCCTGCGGGGCTGCTCGGGGGTCAGCCACAGCTGTCGGGGGTCGGTCCCCGGGGTTGCGGACCCGCCGCCGTCACGCGTCACCGTGTTCGTCCTCCCGTCGTCGCATGCGTCGCCCTCTCCTGCGTGAACCATCCAAGCATCGTCTATTCTCGTACGACGTACGAGAATAGTGGGAGGCACCATGGCATCACGTGGCCACGACGCTGCGGCAAGGCCTGTCCGGACACCGCCCGGCCGGAAGCCGCCGCTGTCCTCGCGGATGATGAGGGCGATCTGGCGCGGCCTGCCGGACAAGCGGCACGACGTGGGGTGGGAGCCGGGGCTGGTGGTGCCGGCCGCCGACGGCAGTCCGCTGGTCACGGACCACTACTTCCCCCGGACGCCCGGCGACTTCCCGACCCTCCTGGTGCGTTCGCCGTACGGCAGGGGCCTGCCCTGGTCCCCCATGTACGGCATGCTCTTCGCCGAGCAGGGTTTCCACGTGGTGCTGCAGAGCTGCCGCGGCACCGGCGGCTCGGGCGGCACGTTCGATCTGTGGCGCAACGAGGCCGCCGACGGCCTGGCCACGATGTCCTGGCTGCGCCGGCAGCCCTGGTTCGACGGGACGTTGGGCACGATCGGCCCCAGCTACCTCGGGTACGTGCAGTGGGCGCTCGCCCTCGACCCGCCGCCGGAACTGAAGGCCATGGTGGTGCAGGTGGGCCTGCACGACCCGTACGCCCTGTTCTACGCGGACGGCGCTCTCCGGCTGGAGAACGCCCTGCTCGTCGGCCTGGGGATGGCCTACCAGCACCGGGGGATCGCACCGTTCGCCGGGGCGACGCTGCGCCTCCAGCGCCGTATGCGCGACATCGTCACCGCGCGGCCGCTGCGCGGGGCGTACGCGTCCGCGCTCGGTGATGTGCCGTGGCTGGACGACGTGATGGCGCACCCGGACGCCGGCGACCCGTACTGGGAGGGCGCGTCCCTGGCGCGGGCGGCCGAGGCGCTGCGCGTCCCGACGAGCCTGATCACCGGACGGTACGACGCCCTGGTCGACCAGACCTTCGAGCAGTACGCACGGCTGCGCCGGGCCGGATGCGACACCGCCCTGCTCGTCGGTCCCTGGACGCATACCTCCGCCGTGCAGCAGGGCTGGCCCGAGGTGTTCGCCGAGAGTCTGGCCTGGCTGCGTGCGCACCTGTGCGGCGAGCCTGACGGGCTGCGTGCCACGCGGGTGCGGGTGCACGTCGGCGGTGAGGACGTCTGGCGGGACCTCGACGACTGGCCGCCCGTCTCCGCCGGCACCGCCTCGCCCACCACCTCGTGGGTTCCCACCGCGGACGGGCATCTCGACCGGCGAGCCGACGCGGAGCACATGGGCGGGACCGGGTCCGGGGGCGAGGCGGAGCCCGCGGACGGCCCGGGCCCCGCCCCCCTCGCCTCCCTGCGCTACGACCCCGCCGACCCCACGCCGTCCATCGGCGGCCCCCTGCTCTCGCGCACGGCCGGTCCCCGTGACAACAGCGCTCTGGAGGGGCGGGAGGACGTCCTGACCTTCACCGGGCCGCCGCTGGCCGAACCGCTGGAGCTCCTCGGTCCTGTCTCCGCCCGGCTCAGCGTCTCCACGGACACCGGGTACGCCGACGTCTTCACCCGCCTGTGCGACGTGGACGCCCAAGGGCGCTCCATCAACGTCTGTGACGGGCTGGCCCGGCTGGAGACGGTGGGACAGGCGGCCTCGGAGGTCACCGTGCGGATGAGTTCCACCGCCTACCGCTTCCCCGCCGGACATCGGATCCGCTGGCAGATCAGCGCCGGTGCCCATCCGCGTTACGCCCGCAATCCGGGCACCGGCAAGTCCCCGGTGGACGCCGTCGACTTCACACCGATACGCGTCACGCTGCACACCGGCTCCGCGCTGCTGCTGCCCCACGGGTGCCGGGCCGCGTGACGTCCCGGGCGGGCATAGCGCAAGGCCCCCTATGGACGGGTCCGATGTGCCAGCCACCCCGCCATCGCCCGTACGCCGATGCCGATGGACCGCTCGTCCGGGGCGAAGTCGGGGAAGTGGGGATAGGCGGTGGTGATGGGGGCGCCGGGGGCGCGGACCCCGAGGAAGGTGTACGTGCCGGGCAGGCGGTCCAGGTAGAGGGCGTAGTCCTCGCCGCTGAAGGGCGGGAACGCGGAGTGCAGCGTGGTGACCGGGTCACGGCCCGGTGCGCGGCGCAGGTGCCGGGCGAGCGCGCGGGCGTCGGGTTCCGGGCAGACCAGGGCCGGGAACGGCTCGGCGGGGAAGCTCACGGCGGCTCCCGCGTACGACGTGGCCAGCCGGCGGATGTCCTCGCGTATCTGCGTGTACCGCTCCTGCGGCCAACAGCGGTAGGACACGCTCACGTTGGTGTCCTGTGCCGAGGCCCGCAGGGCGACGAAGCGGGCGAAGGGGCCGTCGGGCGTCTGGGCGTCGGTGACCATCCGCTCGATGTCCGCGGGCGTCCGCGGGGGCGTCACCGTGGCGAGCGCGCCGATCTCGGCGGCCAGGCGCCGCGCGGCCTCGGGTGCGTCCGGGCCCTGGAGCGTCACCTCCGCCTTGTCCTGGCCCGGCATCCCGAAGCCCCCGGTCACCGCGAACCGGCCGACGGGGAAGGGCCCGCAGTGCAGCGCGTGGATCTCCTCGACGCGGGTGCGCTCCAGCACGCCCGCCTCGATCAGCGCGCGGGCTCCGGACAGGCTCTCCTCGGCGGGCTGGAAGAGGAACACCACCGTGCCGCTCAGCTGCCGCCGCAGCAGCGCCAGGACCTTGGCGACGCCGAGGGCGACCGTCGTGTGGATGTCGTGCCCGCAGAGGTGGGCCGCGGCCCGGCCGTCCCCGACGATGTCCTGGGGCGGCACGGCGTCCATGTCGGCCCGGTACGCGACCGTCCGGCCCGGGCGCGTGCCGTGCAGGACGCCGACCACGCCGTGGCCGCCGATCCCGGTGGTGACGGTCAGCCCGGCCGCTCGCAGTTCCCGGGCCACCACGCCCGCGGTACGGCGCTCCTGCCCCGGCAGTTCGGGGTGCCGGTGGAGGTCGCGCCGCAGCTCGGCCAACCCGCCCTCCAGGCGCGTCACTTCGGCGTCCAGCCTCCCGTCCCCCGCCGGTCCGCTCCACCCGCCGGCGACGGCCCTCCCCGCCGTACCCCCCACGCTTCCGGCACCGGCTGCCACCGCCAGGCCGGCCGCCAGCAGCGTGCGGCGGGCCGGACTGTGCTCCAAAGAACGCTTCACCGTTCCCCCTTCGTGGTCGGTCACGCCGCCCACGATCACCTCTCACGCACGCCGTCGCCCATCCGGCGAGCCACCGCTCGCGGGTGGGGACACCCCCCCGCACCCCCTGGGCCCGGCCCCTCACGACGGCACGCCGGTGTCAGCCGCGTACGGCCAGGTGGTACGACGAGGCCCACAGCACCGCCGCGCTGCCCAGGCCGACGACGAGCCGCACGGTCTCGCTCGCCAGGCCGGCCGCGACGAGGACGAAGCCGGTGACCGCGACAGCCGTCAGCAGTGACGCCGTCCACCGGTACTGCCACTGGTCGTACAGCCGGGCGAGCGGGAAGAAGTGCAGTCCCACGACGAGGGCGATGCCCGCGGGGATCGCCCCGGGGTGGCCCGTGGCGTTGGACACGGCGATGACGGCGAAGACGGCCACGAGCTCGACGGAGTTGACGATGCCCACGCCGCGCGCCCAGTTCGCCGGCGGGCTCACCACGCGGGGCGAGGGCGGGGCGTCCTTGCGGTACCCCAGGTAGATCGCCGCCGCCGTGAGCGCGAGTGCGGCCACCTCGATGCCCAGCGGGGCGACGTCCGTCGCCGAACCGGTCCCGGAGGCCGCCGCGACGGCCCACACCAAGGCGAACACGGAGAGGACGAGCGTTCCCCTGCGGCGCAGGTTACGGGTGAGCGCGAGGCACTCGGCGTCCATGGGGGAAGGGGTGGGCGTGGCCGGGACCGAAGGTGTCACGCGCGGAGAATACACGGGCCCCTCTGCCTTCTTTTGGCCGTTTTCAGCCAGCCTTCACGCGATGGACCTGGCCGCCCGCCCAATCCGGAAGCACACCGAAACATTCGAGTACCGGAACCCTACCCTCCGCACCAGAAGGGCAGACGGCTCGCCAAATCGACCACCCGCCCCGCCACTCAGCACCCATCGAACTGGACAAAACCTCTACTACCGCCCCACCAAGGTTGACGAATATTTCGCAACTCCCACCGAAACCATTGACAGTTGACAGGGCCCGGCCAACACTCCCGATGACACAGGCTCCCCATCGACCGACCCCCACGAGGACGAGGAGGAAGCACCCCCATGAAGAAGTCATCGAGCCGCTTACGGCTGTTCCTCAGCAGCGCCTGCACCATGCTGCTGGTCGCCTTCGCCACCATCGCCATGCCGGGCACCGCCCACGCCGACACGGTCGTCACCAGCAACAAGACCGGCATCGACAACGGCTACTTCTACTCCTTCTGGACCGACGCCCCGGGCACGGTCTCCATGACCCTGTCCTCCGGCGGCAAGTACAGCACCTCATGGCGGAACACCGGCAACTTCGTCGCCGGCAAGGGCTGGAGCAACGGCGCCCGCCGCACCGTGAACTACTCCGGCTCGTTCAACCCGTCCGGCAACGCCTACCTGACCCTCTACGGCTGGACGGCGAACCCGCTGGTCGAGTACTACATCGTCGACAACTGGGGCACGTACCGGCCCACGGGCCAGTACAAGGGCACCGTCACCAGCGACGGCGGTACGTACGACATCTACAAGACGACCCGGTACAACGCCCCGTCCGTCGAGGGCGTCCGGACCTTCGACCAGTACTGGAGCGTCCGACAGTCCAGGAGGACCGGCGGCACCATCACGGCCGGCAACCACTTCGACGCCTGGGCCCGGGCCGGCATGCCCCTGGGCAACTTCAAGTACTACATGATCATGGCGACCGAGGGCTACCGGAGCAGCGGCAACTCCAGCATCACGGTGCACTGACGATGGGAACCCCACCACGGTCCCCGCTCCACGCCCTGCTCACGGGACTGACCGTCCTCACGACGACCGCGGCCGCCGCCCTCACGGCCACCACCGCGACAGCCTCGGTCGCGACCCCGCCCCGGGCCGCCGCCTGCACCGGATACGTCGGCCTCACCTTCGACGACGGCCCGTCCGGCACCACGGCCCAACTGCTCAGCACACTCCGCCAGAACGGGCTGCGGGCCACGATGTTCAACCAGGGCCAGCACGCCGCCGCCAACCCGTCCCTGGTCCGGGCCCAGGTGTCCGCCGGCATGTGGATCGGCAACCACAGCTACACCCACCCGCACCTGACCGGCCTGAGCCAGTCCCAGATCGACTCCGAGATCTCCCGGACCCAGCAGGCCGTCGCCAACGCGGGAGGCGGCACACCGAAACTGTTCCGCCCCCCGTACGGCGAGACCAACGCGACGGTCAAGTCGGTCGCGGCCCGCCACGGCCTGACCCAGATCATCTGGGACGTCGACTCCCAGGACTGGAACGGCGCGAGCCCGGAAGCGATCGCCCAGGCCGCCGCCCGCCTCACCAACGGCCAGACCATCCTCATGCACGACTGGCCCGCCAACACCCGCGCGGCGATCCCCCGCATCGCCCAGAACCTGGCGTCCCGGGGCCTGTGCGCCGGGATGATCTCCCCGCAGACGGGCCGGGCGGTGGCTCCCGGCTGAGCGAACGGCGCGATGGCCTGCAGCGCCATCGCGCCACCCGGGCAGGGCCGGACGCCCGTTGTCAGTGCCCGGTCCTACGATCCGCCGTATGCCTGAATGGATGCACGTGTCCAGTCCGGTTCTGGAATCCGGTTGGCACGACGAGGTGAATCTCGTGTTCGCGCGGGGGATGGGGCCGGGCGCGCTGGCCGAGGGGTTGCGGGGGCTGCGGCGGGAGCCGTTGGTGTGGGGGGAGGGGAAGGGGTGGGTGTGGGTCGTTCACGACATGGTCAACGCCGAGATCGAGGACTTCGACCCCGTGCCGTACGGGGAGATGTCCGCGGGCGCCGAGCTCGTCGTGTTCGTGACCGAGCCGTGCAGTGCGAAGGGGCACGCGCCGCATTTCGAGTACTACCGGGACGGGCGGCTGATCACCTGGTTCAGCTTCGAGGACCTGACGCAGCGGCCGGGGGACAACCCCGACTATCTGTCCTCCGAGTTGCTGGCCGCGAAGCTGATCGGACCGGACGCCGGGTGCGCGGAGGGGGACGAGGGCGGGCACGACTGCTTCGACCACCACTACGAGGACCACAACCGCATCGTCCGGGCGGTCGCCGGCTTCTTCGACCTGCCCTCGCCGCCGCTGTCCCCTGCGGTGACGGAGGCGGCGGACCGGTGACCTGGCTCGCGCCCGACACGTTCCTCACCTTCTGCCGGGGGATCCCCCTGGCCGACCTCACCGGCTTCTTCAGTGAGGCGGGGCTGCCGCCCACCGCCTCCGGCACGGCGGACGGCTGGGCCTGGCTGACGCACCACCCGGACACCACCCCCGACGGCGGCGCCGTCCAGCAGCTCGGCCAGTACATCACCGGCTTCCGGTACACGGACCGCGTGCGCGACCAGCACAACGTCGACATGGTGTTCCTGGCGTCCACGCCCGCCTGCTCGTGCGGCGACCACTACGCCGTGCCCCACTGCGCCGAGCATCCCTACCAGTTCGCCTACAGCCGCGGCGGCTTCGCCGTCTGCCTCTTCAACGTCGGCGCCCGTCGCGAGTCCCGCCGCTTCGGCGGCCAGGCCGACCTGTTCATACGGCAGTTCCTGGAGGAGGGGATCGTCGGACGCACCACCCGCTACGACACCGACCCGGACTTCAACCGAGACGGCAGCCACACCGTCCGCGTCATCGCCGAGCACTTCGGGCTGCCGACGGGAGTAGGGCCCTAGGTCGCCCTACCTGAGTACACGTGCTCATGACGGCCCCGCCCGGCCCCTGTGACCATGGCCGTATGAAGACACGGGGAATGCTTTCGGCCGGGGTCGCGCTCGTTCTCGGGGTGCCGGTCGCCGCCTGGGGACTGATGGGCCAGCAGAACTACGACGGGCTGCCGGCGAGCGAGCTCGACCACGCCTATCAGCCGTGGGACATCGGCGACGGTGTGGCCGCCGGCGTCGGTGGCCTCGCGCTGGTGCTGGCCGGGGTCGCTGCCGCGGTGCTCGTACGGGGTGCGCGGCGTGACGCGATGGACCGACGCTGGTGGGGGGTCCTCGGGCCGCTGGTGGTCGTCGGGATCATGGCCGGTGTGGGCTGGCGGATCCTGACCGCGGGGGTCGTCGGGGCCAACATCGGTGCCGGACTGCTGATCATCTTCGGTACGCCGGTCGCCGCCGGACTCGTCCTGTGGTCGCTGGGCCGGGGCATCTGGCTGGCCACGCGGCGGCACGGCGACGACGGCGGGGCCGGCGGCCGGCGCCTGGGCGGTTTCGCCTCCGGCGGGGTGTGACGGGCGACGACGCGGTCGGCTTCCGCGTGGCCGAAATCCCACGGGGGGCCAGTGAGCGGGGCGGACGACATCCGTATCCGACTGCGGAGTTCACCTAGGTTGGTGGACCGGTCCCCCTTCCCCGCCCTCCAGGAGGCCCCGCCATGCCCGACGACAGCCTGCGCCTGCGTATCGACACGTCCAAGCCGCACTCGGCCCGCTTCTGGAACTACTTCGTCGGCGGCAAGGACAACTACGAGGTCGACCGTGAGATCGGCGACCAGATCAAGTCGATCTTCCCGGGCCTGGTCGACGTGGCGGTGACGAGCCGCCGGTTCCTGGGCCGGGCCGTCCGGTACCTGGCCGTGGAGCAGGGTGTGCGGCAGTTCCTGGACGTCGGCACCGGGCTGCCGACCGCCGACAACACACACGAGGTCGCCCAGCGCGTGGCCCCGGACTCCCGGATCGTCTACGTCGACAACGACCCCGTCGTGCTGGCCCACGCGAACGCCCTGCTCACCAGCACGCCCGAGGGCAGGACCGCCTATCTGGACGCCGACCTGTACGACCCGGAGGCGGTCCTGGAGGCCGCCGCGGGCACACTCGACCTGTCGCGGCCGGTCGGCCTGATGATCCTCAACACGCTGGGGCATGTCGCCGACTACGAGCAGGCCCGGGACCTGGTGCGGCGGCTCATGGCCGGGCTGCCGGCCGGCAGCCACCTGGTGATCAGCGACAGCACCGCGACGAGTGAGGGCATGATCGCCGCGTCGGAGGCCTACAACGCCAGTGGGGCCGTGCCGTATTACGTCCGGCCGGTCGCCGAGATCACCGGGTTCTTCGACGGGCTGGAGCTGGTGGAGCCGGGAGTGGTACGGGTGCCGCAGTGGCGGCCCGAGCCCACCGAAGTCGACGCCGCCGATGTCGACGCCGCCGGTGTGGACGCGTACTGCGGCGTCGGCCGCAAGCCCTGGGGGATCAGTTCCCCGCGCCCCTGAGAAGCCACCCGGCGATAATCAAGGACATGTCCGCACCACCCCCCGCCCCCGAGCCGGTTCGGCGGCTCATCGGTGATCTTCTCGCGGTGGGTGAGGCGTACGGCCTCGTCCTCGCGGGCGGGTACGCCGTGCTGGCGCACGGGCTGGTGCGGCGGGGCGGGCGGGACGTGGACGTCGCCACCGAGGACCCCGCCGGGATGGACGGCATCGCCGACACCGTCCGGACGGGGCTGGTGGCGCGCGGCTGGCTCGTGCAGACGCTGGAGAGCGAAGCGCTCTCGGCCCAGTTCCTCGTCACCGACGCGGCGACCGGCGCGGAGTACGAGGTCGGCGTCCGCAAGGAGGTGCTGTGGCGCCCGCCCGTGCCGACCGCGCTCGGGCTGGCCCTCTCCCTCGACGACCTGGTCGGCACCCGTGTACGGGACCTGGCCGACCGCGGGCTCGCCCGCGACCTGGTCGACGTACACGCCGCCTCGGCCCGCTGGAGCCACCCCGAACTGGAGGAACTGGGCCGCCGGCACAGCCCCGAGCCCTTCGACCTCACCGATCTCCAGGCCCGGCTGACCGGCACGGACTGGCTCGACGACAGCGCGTTCACCGCCCACGGCCTCGACGCCGAGGCCCTCACCGGGCTCCGCCGCTGGGCCCAGGAGTGGGCCGACGACATCGCGGAACGGCTCATCGAGGGCGGTGCCCCGGAGGAGAGCGCCCCGGACGAGGAGTGACCCGCGCGGGGAGCTACCGGTCGGTACTCGGACCGGAACCGGACTTCACACTGGAATCGGACTTCAGGCCGGAAACGGACCTCAGACCGGAATCGGACCTCAGACCGCAACCGGACTGGTGGACCGGACGGTGCGGCTCACTGTCCTGACACCACCGCCATCGCCCGCCGCTCCCGCCTCCCCGCCGCCATCAGCGCCAGCGTCACCCCGGCCGACACCGTCGCCATCGCCGTCATCGCGCCCGCCGGGGACGTCAGTTGGGCCACCGAGCCCGCGAGCGTCGCCGCCACGCCCTGCATCGTGAGCATGCCGGCCGAGTGCAGTCCCAGGGCGTGGCCCGTGAGGGCGTCGGGCGTCAGGGCCACCAGGCGCTCCTGCTGGACGAGGCTCGCGCCGAAGCCGACCGAGGCCAGGGTGACGGCGGCTGTCGCGAGCGGCAGCGGGGGGTGGAACAGGAAGGGCACGTACGGGGCGGCCAGGAGCAGCAGGAGGGGGTGGCCCAGGCGGGGGCGCAGGCGTGGTGGGACCAGGCGGCCCACCAGGACGTCCCCGGCCAGCATGCCCAGCGCCGCGCAGGCGAACAGGGTGCCGGCGGCGTCGGGGGCGTAGGAGACGTAGAGGGATTCGCAGCCGACGACCAGGCCGTTCGGGATCCACAGGGCCAGATAGACCTGGCGGCGGGGTGCGGACGACCAGAGCAGGGCGTTGGCGCGCCACGTCGCCGGCACCGAGGGGCGGCCGGCCGTACGGGGCGGGCGGCTGGTCAGGCCGAGGCGGACGACCAGTGCCGCCAGTAGGTAGAGGGCGGCTGACGCCAGCAGGGAGATCCGCGGGGACAGCAGCGCCACGAGCGCGCCGCCGGTGGCGTATCCGGCGATCTGCATGAGGCCGCTCATCATGTTGAAGACCGAGCGGCCCAGCAGATAGCCGTCCTTGGAGAGGATCTCGTTCAGCAGGCCCCAGCGCACTCCCCCGCCCACCGACTTCGCGATCCCCATGGCCAGGACGATCGCGAGGAGGGCCCAGACGGGTAAGCCGGGCAGGGCCAGGGCCGCCGTGCCGGCCGCGAAGAGGAGGGGGAGGGCCGTCAGGGCCGCGCGCGGGGGCAGCCGGTCGGCCGCCGAGAGCAGGAGCGTCGCGCCGAGCACCTGCACCAGCGACGAGCCGAACATGCTCACCGCGGACAGCAGCGGCGACTCGGTCGCCCGGTACACCAGGGTGCCCAGCGCCAGTCCGCCCATCGTCTGGGCGACCGTCTGCGCCGACGCGGCCAGGAAGAACGGGGTGAACTCGGGGGTACGGAACAGTTCGCGGTAGCTGCGCATGCGGGGAGTCTCCGGCGCCCCGGATCACCTGGTTATTGTTTCGCGCGGGTGCGAAACGTCGGGGGTGCGCGTGGGCTGGTGGCAGATCAACGCCGACACGCTGGCCGGGAGCCGGTTCGTGCTCTCCCCGCTCGCCGAGACCTTCGCCTGCCTCCAGTTGCTGCACCGGGGCACACCCACCCACCCGGGGGAACGGGCCTGGTTGCGCGACCACCTGCCCGGCTACCGGGCCCGGCTGGCCGCCGACCCCGTGACCGCGCTGCTCGTCCGCGCCGGGCTGGGCCGGTCCTGGAACGCCGACTTCCTCACGCCCGCCCCGCAAGACGGGGAGACCTTCGACGAAGGGCTGGCACGGGTGCGGGCGGCCCGCCCCGAGGAGGCCCGCGCCCATCTGCGGACCTCCCTCGCCGGCCCGCTTCCCACCGCCCTGGACCGCGACGACCTCCCCGAGCGTGCGGCCGGTCTGCTGACGTACGTCTGGACCGCGACCGTACGGCCGGACTGGGACCGGCGCCGGCGGGTGCTGGAGGCGGACGTGGTCGCCCGTACCGCGCAGGTGAGCCGGGGCGGCTGGGCGGCGGTGCTGGACGCACTGCGACCGGGCCGGACCCGGTGGCTGGGTGACAACCGGCTGCAGGTGAATCTGCACGAGTACCCGCCCCGCGAGATCTCCGGCGCCGAACTCCTGTTCGTGCCGGTGACCCCGAAAACCGGCTGGGTGTCCTGGGAGGAGCCCGACCGGTACGCGGTGATCTACGCGTGCGCGGGCGTGCTCGCCGACCCCGGCGGCCGGACCGTGCCGGCGAGCCTCGGCGCACTGCTCGGGCGCGCACGGGCCGCTGTGCTCGTCCTTCTCAACTCCCCGATGAGCACGAGCCAGTTGGTCGCCGTTACCGGGCAGGGCCTCGGCTCGGTCGGCCGGCATCTCAGAGTGCTGCTGGACGCCGGCCTGGTGGAGCGGCGCCGCGCGGGCCGGTCGGTGCTGTACTCGCGGACGGCGGCGGGGCAGGTGCTGGTGGAGGCCGGAACCAGCCGGACCGGCCCCTGCCGGAGTTAGCATCCGCTCATGACGACTAGCAACGGTTCCTCTCCCCTCGACGTCGAGATCGGTGCCCTCCAGGGCGGTTCCGCCGACCTGTCCCAGTACGCGGGCAAGGCGGTGCTGGTGGTGAACGTGGCCTCCAAGTGCGGCCTGACCCCGCAGTACAACGGGCTGGAGAAGCTCCACGAGCGCTATGCCGAGCGCGGCTTCACCGTCCTCGGCGTGCCCTGCAACCAGTTCCTCGGGCAGGAGCCCGGCAGCGCCGAGGAGATCGCCGAGTTCTGCTCGGCGACCTACGGCGTGACCTTCCCGATGACCGAGAAGGTCGAGGTGAACGGCGACAACCGGCACCCGCTGTACGAGCGCCTGACCGGCTTCGCCGACGCCGAGGGGCACAGCGGGGACATCCGCTGGAACTTCGAGAAGTTCCTGATCGGCCGGGACGGCGAGGTCGTCGCCCGCTTCTCCCCGCAGACCGAGCCCGAGGCGACGGAACTCGTGGCGGCGATCGAGGCGCAGCTGTCCTGACACCGGCCCGTTGACCTTGCCCCTGGGGCAGGGGCGAGCCTCCTCGTCATCGGGCGGAAGAGCCGCCCGATGACGGAGGATGCCGTGGTGGACGTACCGGACCCTGACCTGCTCACCATCGGGACGTTCGCCGCGCGCGCCCGGCTGTCGGCCAAGGCCCTGCGGCTGTACGACCGGCTGGGGCTGCTGTCCCCGGCGCACGTCGACGAGGCCACCGGCTACCGCTACTACCGCGCCGGACAGGTCGAACGGGCCCGGCTGGTGGCCATGCTGCGGCAGCTGGACATGCCGCTCGCCCGGATCGCCGAGGTGGTCGCGGCGGGCGACGGGCCGACGGCCGCCGAGCTGCTCGGCGCGTACTGGGCGGATGTCGAGGCGCGGGTGGCGGGGCAGCGGACGCTCGCCGAGTACCTCCGTGGACGACTGTCGGGGAGGAGCTCCGAGATGTACCAGAGGTTCGCGATCGAGACGGTAGACGTGCCCGCGCAGGTAGTGATCACCGAGAAGCGGCACACGCTGGCGGACGAGCTGCCCGCGTGGATCGGCGCTTCGCTGGGCCGGCTGGAGGCGGCGGCCCGGGAGTGCGGGGGCGTGGCCGGGGTGCCGTACGTCGCCTACCACGCCGAGGTGTCGATGGAGAGCGACGGCCCCGCCGAGGCGTGCGTGCCGGTCGCCGACGAGGCGGCGGCGCGGGCGTGGGTGGAACGGCACGGGCGGGCGTGGGAGACAGCGGTGCGGGTGGAGCCAGCCCGGCGGCTGGCGTACACCCGGATCGCCAAGGCGCAGGTGGCGCACCCGCAGATCCTGGCCGCGTTCGAGGCGGTGGAGGAGTGGATGGCGGCGGAGGGCCTGACCCAGGCCGGTCTGTGCCGTGAGCTGTACTTCGCCGACTGGGAGGCGGCGGGAGCCGAGGACCCGGTGTGTGACGTGGCGTTCCCGGTGAGCTGATCGCTTTCAAGGCCCCGCGGGCACAAGCGGAGCCCTCTCGGCAAGGACGGCGGACTGGTCGAGAGGGCTCTTCGGGTGATGCTTGTGCTGTTGTCGAGCGGTGGCTCAGGCCTTGACCGAGGCCACGAAAGCGCTCCACGCGTCGGCGGGAAACGCCAGCTTGGGGCCCTCGGGGATCTTGGTGTCCCCGAGCTCCAGGGCCTCTTCGACGGTCGACCTGACCATCACACAGGCGCCGTTGTTGTTGGTGTAGGAGGACGTCGTCCACGTTTCCGTGGCGCCCAGACGAATAGCCATGTTCGCTCCGTAGCCAGTTGCGTTTACGCCAACCCGTGCTGGTGGTTGGCGTGATCGACGCTACTCGCCAACATCCTCTTACGGAGCAGTCATTCACTCGACTGGATGGCATATTCCAGGGGAGACTTCCAGTCAGGCGTGTCAGGGGTGTAGCATCCCGCACTTTGCCGGACGGAAGGTCCTGCGCCACGGACGGTCAGCGCGCGTACTCCTTCGCCCGGCGCTCGATGAGCTGCCGCGACTGGTCCACGTTCAGCGACTGGGCGCGCAGGTGCTCGTACATCACCGTGTACTTCTGCACGTCGAGCGGCTTCTCCAGGTAGAGGTCGCTGGTCACGCCCTCGATGTACACCACGCTGGAGTCGGCCGCGTCGGCGAACTCCAGGATCGAGTACTGGCCGTTGATGCCCGCGTGCGCGCCAACCTCGAACGGCAGCACCTGCACGGTGATGTGGGGCAGCTGCGACATCTCGATGAGGTGCTCCAGCTGTTCGCGCATCACCTGCCGGCTCCCGACGGTCCGGTGCAGGGACGCCTCGTCCAGCACCACCCACAGCCGCAGCGGGTCCGTCTCGGCGGTGATACGGCCCTGCCGGCGCAGCCGGACCTCGACGCGCTTGTCGTTGTCCGCCTCCGTGGCCTCGGGCGAGCCGCCCCGGATGATGGCCTCGGCGTACGCACGCGTCTGCAGCAGGCCGGTGATGATCTGGGGTTCGTAGACCCTGAGCGACTCGGCGTCCGTCTCCAGGCCGATGTAGACGCTGTACGGGATGTCCCCGAAGGCGTGCCACCAGCCCTGCTGCCGGGAGTCCTTGGCCATCTGCATCAGCGAGTCGACGATCCGCTGGTCCTCGACCTCGTAGACCCCGCACAGGTCGCGCACGTCGCGCTGGCTGATGCTGCGCCGGCCGTTCTCCAGCCGGCTGATCTTCGACTGCGAGACCAGCAGCCGCTCGGCGACCTCTTCGGCCGTCATGCCCTTGAGCTCACGGAGCCTGCGCAGCTCCTGGCCCAGCCGGCGCCGCCTGACGGTGGGATTGACATTGGACGCCACGGGACGTGCACCTCCGGCTGCGTGCCTCTACTTTGCGTATCTGCTGTTGAGCAGACTGCCACCAAGGTCCTTCCTACCGCTGGGAAACGGTGGATATGCGACGGGTACACGCCAGTTCGGACAGGGCACGCCGAACGGGGCGGGGAGAGTGTGTGCTCTCCCCGCCCCGCTCGGACAGCGGCTCCCGTGACCGGGTTCTGGGGTACTGCGGGTGCTGCGTGGTGCTGTGGGTCCGCGGCTCAGTGGGCCACGGCGCGCGCCATGCTCCCGTGGCGCGGCTGCATCGGAACGCCTCGGGCGGGTTCCGCTGCGGACCTGGCTCCGCCGGCGGCCTGACGGCCGGGCGGGGCCGGGCTGCGGCGCGGCTGCGCCGCCACGCCGTTCTGGACGTCCATCACGGCGTGCGCGACGAGACCGCCCATGGGGTCGTGCCTGATCAGATCCCGCAGCCGGGACCGAGAGGAACGCCCCTCGTTGCCCGGGTACAGGTGCTTGCCGAGGCCGACCGCGTGTGCCAGGGCGGCGAGCGCGGCGGTCCGCGGGTCCGGCGGTACGCCGGTGCGGATCGCCGAGTCCAGCCGGGCCCTGATCTCCCGGCTGATCTCCGTGTCCGTCGCCTGGTAGCGAGTCGTCGGCAGCACTCCGCACATCTGGCCGGCCACGGCATGCACCATGCCGCACCGCTCCAGATGCGAGAGGTAGGTCTGGCGGAGCCCGAGACGGGGTCCGCCAATCCAGTTCACTGCCCGCACGGGAGCGCCGCGCCTGCGCAGCAGCTCCAACGCGCAGTCCAACGTTGGATCTCCAGTCGGCCGTGGTACAACCACGGCTATACGATCCCCGTCTGGGGCTATCCGTCCGGCCAGTGCCAGCTCCACTAGCTGTGCTCCGGCCAGACCGAGGTCGAGCGACTGCGGCTGCGCAGTGGTACCCGTGGTCGGGTCCAATGCCAGCAGCAGAAGCTCCTCCGGAAGTGTTCTGCGGCTCCTGCCCATCCATGCCTCCCCGCGTGGATGAATGACAGGGTGACCCCTCTCACATTGGTCTGTCGAGGGTGCGTGACCGGTTCGTAGTGGAACCAGTAGGTATGTCGTTCTCGTCTACCGGATGGGTTCAGTGCGCGCACAGGACACTGGTACATGGTTCGGACAGCGCCTTGAGCGGTGTCACGGGCGGCGGTTCACGGTTCGGTACGCGCACGCGGGGAGTGCGGCGCGAGGAGGAGGCATCGGTGGCGGGCGAGTCCCCCGACAGGTCGAAGCAGCGCGAGTCGTCGGCAGAACCGACGTCGGGGAGCGCGAGTCCGGTTCCCGAGGCCAGGAACGAGGCCCCACCCAGGCGCGACCCGCGCCTCGCGGTGGCCCGGGACACGGAGAGGTCCACGAAGCACGGCGGCGCCGACACGGCGACCCGCGTGCTCTCCACCCGGACGGCGGAGCGGGCGGCCGACGCGGAGCGGGATGAGAGCGACGCGGGCGTCGAGGAGGCGGCGGCTGACGCGGAGCGGGACGCGGGTGGTGCGAGCACCGCGGGCACGGCTGACGCCGAGCGGGACGACACGGCCACTGACACCGAGCAGGGTGTGAGCGGCGGGGGCGCCGAGCGGGACGCCGACCAGGCGGACTCGGCGGCGGACGCCGAGCAGGACGACGATGCCGCCGAGCGGGACGAGAGCGGCGCGGGCGCCGGGCAGGACGACGGTGCCGCCGAGCGGGACGAAAGCGACGCGAGCGTCGAGGGCACGGCCGCTGACGCCGAGCGAGGCGCGGACGAGACCGACACGGCCGCGGACGCCGAGCAGGACGCCGACGAGACCGACACGGCCGCGGACGCCGAGCAGGACGCCGACGACAGCGATGCCGCGGGCACGGCCGACGCCGAGCAGGACGCGGACGAGGCCGGGACGGCCGCTGACCCCGAGCAGGGCGCGGGCGCCGAGCGGGACGAGAGTGGCGCGGGCGTCAAGGAGGCGGCGGCCGACGCGTCCCAGGAGACTGTGACCGGCTCCGCCGAGCGCGGGGACGACGCCGGCGCCGGTGACGGGCGGTTGCGGGACGCCGTGGCCGCGTGGGTCGCGTCGGCCGACCAGGAGGACGAGGAGCCCGCGGCAGCCAAGGACGCCGACAAGGGCTCTGAGGACGGCCAGGAGGCGGCTGGGAGGGCGGAAGAGCCCGCAGAGTCCGACACGGACGCCCAGGAGCCTGAGAAGCCTGCTGAGGCCGACGTAGACGCCCGGGACGACCGAGAGGCCGACGGCGCGGACGACGCCGCCGAGGCCGCCATCGGCGTCCAGGACAAGCCGAAGGCCGACGGCGCGGGTGACCGTGCCGGTGGCCGGGACGGTCGGGAAGAGGCCGACGAGCCGGAGGCGGACCGTTCCGCCACCGGTGGCGCGGGCGATTCCGGGGCCGCCCCGGCGGACAGCACCCCCGCCGACGACACCGACGACGCCCCGAAGTCCGAGACGGCCAAGGCCGACTCCGCCGAGCCCGACACCGACGACGCCCCGAAGCCCGAGACGGCCAAGGCCGACTCCCCCGGGCCCGAAACCGACGGCGCGGACGAGAGCCCCGAGTCGGACGGCAAGGGCGACGCCGCGCCCCCCGTCGACCAGCCCACCGCCGTCTTCAAGGCCGTGCGGCCCCCGGTCGACCAGCCCACCACCATGCTCAAGCTCGGCGGGGCCGCCAAGGACGCCAAGGACGCGCCCGAGAAGGACGCCGAGCGGACCAGCAAGTTCGTCGCGCTCAAGCCGCTGGACGAGCCGTCGACGCGGAAGCCGGCGGCCGGCGCACCGGCCGGACAGGCCGCTGCGGCTGCCCCCGCCCCCGCCGACGCCACCGCCCCCGTGCCCACCGTCGGCCCCGAGCGGACCACCCAGCAGCCCCTGCCGCCCCGGCCGCCGCTGGATCTGCTGGCCGAGCTGACGAACACCCCGCCGCCGCCGGACACCCCGCTGCGGACGGCCGTACGGCGGGTGAAGATCTGGACGCCGCTGGTGCTGCTGCTGGTGGTCCTCCTCGGCGTCGCGCAGAGCGTGCGCCCGCTGCCCGCGCCCACCCTGGACCTCACCGCCGAGGACAGCTACACCTTCGAGGGCGGCAAGGTCGACATCCCCTGGCCGGCCAAGGGCCAGGCCGCGCTGGACGTGCAGGGCATCGGCTCGTTCGGGTCGTCCGGCGAGCAGAAGGCCGTGCCGATCGCGAGCGTCGCCAAGGTCATGACGGCCTATGTGATCCTGCGCGATCACCCGCTCAAGAGCGGTGCGGACGGGCCGAAGATCGAGATCGACCAGGCCGCCGAGGACCAGTCCGACGCCGGACAGGAGTCCACCGTCGACGTCACCAAGGGCGACAAGATCAGCCAGCGGGAGGCCCTGGAGAGCATCCTGATCGCGTCCGCGAACAACGTGGCGCGGCTGCTCGCCCGCTGGGACGCGGGGTCCGAGCAGGCGTTCGTGCGGAAGATGAACGACGCCGCCAAGGACCTCGGCATGAAGAACACGACGTACACCGACCCGTCGGGCCTGAACAACACCACCGTGTCCACGGCCGTGGACCAGGTGAAGCTCGGCAAGGCGGCCATGGAGGAGCCCGCCTTCCGCGAGGTCGCCGCGATGATGTCGTACGTCGACTACAAGGGCACTAAGCACGACAACTGGAACCGCCTGGTCGGCTACAACGACGTCACCGGCATCAAGACCGGCACCACCACCTCGGCGCTCGGCAACCTCGTCTTCTCGGCGAGGAAGGAGGTGGGCGGCGAGACCCGCCGGATCGTCGGCGCCGTGGTGCGCCAGCCGGCCGGCGGTCCGGACAACACCATCCTGGGCGCCGCGCTCTTCGAGGGAGACAAGCTGATCAAGGCCGCGCAGGGCGCGCTGGAGTCGGCGACGATCCTGAAGAAGGGCGACGTCGTCGGGTACGCCGACGACGGTCTCGGCGGCCGTACGCCGGTCGTCGCCACCCAGGACGTCAAGGCCGTCGGCTGGGCGGGCCTGTCCGTCAAGCTGACGTTCGCCGCGGACGAGCTGCCGCACACGGCGAAGGCCGGCACGAAGGTGGGCACGCTCACCGTCGGTGACGGCAGCACCAACGCGGTCAAGGTTCCGGTCACCCTCCAGAAGGATCTCGTGGAGCCGGGCTTCGCGGACAAGCTCACCCGCCTCGGCTGAGGGCTGAGCCGGCTCACCGGCCCGCCCCACCGCACCCCGCCGAGTGACGGCCCGTCCGGGCGCCGCCCGGCGGGGTGCGTGCTAGCGTCGCGAACCGGGCAGGCCGTGGACCGCTGACCGACGGGACACGGCCGGTGACACCGGTACGAGACGACGAGAACAGACGAGAACAGAAGACGGGACGACGGGGAGTGCCTTCGAGTGGCCACAGCGGAGCCGACACGCGCCGACGACGCCGATCCGGGCCCGGTGTCCGCCGGCCCGCGAATAGGCCTGCCCGCGGCCGGGGAAGGCAGCACCCGAAGCGGCCGTGAGGACCGGCCGCTGACCCTCGTACTGACGCTGCGTGAGCGCATGCTGCGCCACCCGGTCCTGTCCGTCACGGGCCTCGCCGGACTGCTCCACGTCCTCTGGTTCTTCACGTTCGCGAACAGCGGCGGCGATCTGGCCGCGCAGGACGCCTGGGCCGAGTTCGTCGGCCGGCACCCGGACTCGGCGTACAACCTCGCCTGGTACGGCGGGATGCACCCGGTGTCGTACAGCGTCGTGTCGCCGTATCTGATGTCGGTGCTCGGCGTGCGGACGACGATGATGATCGCGGGGACGGTCTCGGCGGGGCTGCTGACCCTGCTCCTGCTGCGCAGCCGGTCCGTCCGCAACCCCCTGTGGGCGTCGCTGGCTGGTGTGTTCGGGCTGTTCTGCAACGCGGTGTCCGGGCGGGTGACGTTCGGTCTGGGCATGATGTTCGCGCTCGGCGCGGTCGCGGTCGTGTTCTGCTGGCCGTACCGGTGGCGTTACAAGCGCTGGGCGAAGGCCCTGAGCGCGGCGCCGCTGGCCGCGCTGGCCACCATGGCGTCGCCGGTCGCGGGTCTGTTCGTGGGCCTGGTCGCGGTGGCGCTGTTCCTCCAGAAGCGGCGGCCGGGCGCGTGGGCGCTGGGGCTGGCGCCGAGTGCGGTGGTGGCGGCGTCGGCGTGGCTGTTCCCGTTCTCGGGGACGCAGCCGATGACGTTCGGCTCGGTGCTGCTGCCGCTCGCGTTCTCGGTCCTCGCCTTCCTCCTGGTGCCCGAGGACTGGAAGACGGTCCGGGTCACGGCCGCGGTGTACGGGCTGGGCGTCGTGCTGGTGTGGCTGGTCAGCTCCCAGATCGGTTCGAACATCACACGGCTGGCGATGCTGTTCGCCGGGGTGGTGCTGATCGCCGCACTGCCGTTCACGGTGCCGAAGACCCGCAAGTGGTACGCGGTGGTCGTCGCGCTCGTCGGTTTCGCCGTGTGGATCGGCTACAAGACGGTCGACGACATCGTGCACACGGCCCCGGCGGCGTCCTGGTCGCGCGAGCTGGCGCCGCTGGTGAACGAGTTGCAGGAGGTCGGCGCCGAGAAGGGCCGCGTGGAGGTCGTCCCCGCCCGGTCCCACCGCGAGGCCTCCGCCCTCGCCCCGTACGTCAACCTGGCCCGCGGCTGGAACCGGCAGGCCGACATGGAGCGCAATCCCCTCTTCTACGACGACACGCTCAACTCGGCGAACTACCACGAGTGGCTGAAGCGCTGGGCGGTGCACTACGTGGTGCTGCCGAAGGACGAGCCGGACGGTGACGGGGGCCAGCGGGAGCGGGCGCTGGTGCGGCGCGGGCTGCCGTATCTGACCCAGATCTGGGGTGACGACCAATGGCAGCTGTTCAAGGTGACCGCCCCCACGCCCCTCGCCGAGCCGAACGCCATCGTCGACCGGGCCGAGCAGGGCGAGATGATCCTCCGCGTGAAGAAGCCGGGCCGCATCCTGGTCCGCATCCCGTACTCCCCCTGGCTGAGCATCGTCGACGCGGAGGGCAAGAGCCTGAAGCCGCCCCAGGAGACGCAGGCATCCAAGGAGCGCCCCGAGGGCGAGCCGAAGACGTACGTCAACGTCAACGGCTGCCTGGCGGAGACCGAGGAGGACGCCCAGGGCGACAAGTGGACGGAGCTGCTGGCCCCCAGGGCGGGCACGTACCGTCTGGCGGCCCCGTACCAGCTGCCCCGCGGAACGCCCTGTCCGGAGGAGCTGCGCTGACCCTCAGCGGAGCCGGTCCACGTGTGTGTCGGTGCCCGGCACCGTCGGGATGAACGGCGCCACCAGTTCCACTCTCCCCAGCCCCGACTCGGCCACCGCCGCGTCCAGGCCCGTGAAGCAGGGGTCCCAGCACTCCCTCGGGTCGGTCTGGAGGAACCACAGCAGGGTCAGCCGGGTGTCGACGCCCTCGACCTGCTTGACGTAGGTCATGCGGTCGCCGGGCAGCGGGGTCGGGCGGAAGACGGTCACCAGCGCCGCCGGGGAACCCGCCAGCCGTTTGGGCAGGTGGCGGGAGCGCAGCCACTCCAGCAGCCGCGGGCGCTGCTCGGGGGTGCCGGCCTCGACGACCTGGAGGACCAGGCCGGCATAGGGGTGGTCGAGGGCGTGGACGTCGCGCGGGCCCGCCGCCCCGTCCCGGTAGACCGTCGCCTCGTGGTCGTGGAACGCGGTCAGGACGTGGGTGCGGTCGTGGTAGACGCGGCCGTCGCGGCCCAGGCGCTTGTTGATGGCGACCGTCCAGCGCATGTGGTCGTCGTAGCGGCCGTCGGTGATCCAGTACGTGGAGAGGTAGCAGCCCGTGGTGACGGGCTGTGCGATCGCCGACTCCTCGGGGTAGCGCAGGAGTTGCAGGTCGCGGGTGGCGACCCAGCGGCGGCCGGCGTACATCCAGGGCATGGCCATCGCGCCGGCGTAGTAGTGGTCGTCCTCGTACCAGCGGTTGTAGGCGTACTCGTGCCCCGGGTGCGGTTCGACCAGGGTGATCAGGGCGTGGCCGGGGTGGGTGCCGTAGGGGCCGACGGCGGCCAGTTCGGCGTACAGCTCGCTGCGGGTGTCGTCGCTCATGCCCTTCCCCTCTGTTGGCGGCTGGCTCATACTCTGACGCTCCGTCAGATAATGCGCCAGGGTTCCGGGGAGGCTTCGATGTCACTGCTCGCGGGCAAGACGGTCGTCGTGTCGGGGGTCGGGGCCGGGCTGGGGCGGCAGGTGGCGGCGACCGTCGTCCGGGAGGGGGGCCGGGCCGTGCTCGGGGCCCGTACGGAGGCGCAGTTGGCGAAGACGGCGGCCGAGCTCGACCCGGACGGATCGCGTACGGCGTACCGGGCGACCGACATCACCGACGAGGCGCAGTGCGAGGCGCTGGCGGGGCTGGCGCGGGAGCGGTTCGGGCGGATCGACGCGGTGGTGCACGTGGCCGCGCTGGACAGTTGCTTCGGCGGTCTGGAGGACGCGGATTTCGAGACCTGGCGCTCGGTCCTGGACGTGAACCTGCTGGGCACGCTGCGGATGACCCGGGCCTGCCTGCCGTCGCTCAAAGAGGGCGGCGGGGCTGTCGTGTTCATCGGGACGCAGTCGGCGGTGGCGGCTCCGACGCAGGTGCGGCAGGCGGCGTACGCGGCGTCGAAGGGGGCGCTGACGAGCGCGATGTACTCGCTGGCGCGGGAGCTGGGGCCGTACCGGATCCGGGTCAACACCGTGCTGCCGGGCTGGATGTGGGGCCCGCCGGTGCGGGCGTACCTGCGGTTCGCCGCCGGTTCCGAGGGCGTGTCGGAGGCGGAGGTGCTGGGCAGGCTGACGGATCGTATGGCACTGCCGGAGCTGGCGACGGATGCGGATGTGGCGGACGCGACGGTGTTCCTGGCCTCGGACCGGGCGCGGGCGATCACGGGCCAGTCGCTGCTGGTGAACGCGGGTGAGCTGATGCGCTGAGGGCGGTTTCCAGCCACGCGCGGCGCCTCACGCACTGGTTCACGTACATAAACTCAGGTCACCTCACCGAACTTTTTTACGGTCTCTTGACCCTCCTCTTCCTTGCCGTGCGCACGTCACCGAAACCAGAGTTCACATGCCTGACCCTGGCGGCGCACCCGTGGAAGGGGACTCATGAACGGTCTCGACTGGGCCGTGCTCATCGGCTACTTCGCCGTGATGGTCGCGATCGGCGTCTGGTCGCACAAACGCGTGGACAACGTCAGCGACTTCTTCACCGCCGGCGGCAAGATGCCGTGGTGGCTCTCCGGCATCTCGCACCACATGTCGGGCTACAGCGCGGTGATGTTCACCGGGTACGCGGGCATCGCCTACACCTACGGCGTCACGTCCTTCATCACCTGGTCCTTCCCGATCGCCCTCGGCATCGCCATCGGCTCGAAGCTGTTCGCGCCGCGCATCAACCGGCTCCGCTCGCGACTCCATGTGGCCTCCCCGCTGGAGTACCTGAAGAACCGCTACGACCTGAAGACGCAGCAGGCGCTGGCCTGGTCCGGCATGCTGCTGAAGATCGTGGACGTGGGCGCGAAGTGGGCGGCGATCGCGACGCTGCTGTCCGTCTTCACGGGGATCTCCCTCAACCAGGGCATTCTCATCACCGGCGCCATCACGGCGATCTACTGCACCATCGGCGGCCTGTGGGCGGACGCGCTGACCGAACTCGGCCAGTTCGTCATCCAGTTGCTGGCCGGCGTCGCGATGTTCGTGGCGGTGGCCGTACGGCTCGACGACCACGGCGGCTTCTTCGGCGTCTGGGACTCCCCCGAGCTCCAGGGCCACGACAAACCGCTGGTCGGCCCGTACGGCACGGTCTTCCTGCTCGCGTTCCTCTTCATCAAGCTCTTCGAGTACAACGGCGGCATGCTCAACCAGGCCCAGCGCTACATGGCCACCCCGAACGCCAGGGAGGCCGAGCGGTCGGCCCGCCTCTCGGCGATCCTCTGGCTGGTCTGGCCGCTGGTGCTGTTCTTCCCCATGTGGATGTCCCCGCTGCTGGTCGAGTCCCAGAAGGCCGACGGCTCCGACTCCTACGCCCTGATGACCGAACAACTCCTCCCCCACGGCCTGCTGGGCCTGGTCATCGTCGGCTTCTTCTCGCACACCATGGCCATGTGCTCCTCGGACGCCAACGCCATCGCGGCCGTGTTCACCCGGGACTGCGCGCCGGTGATCTGGGCCCGGGCCCGGGCCTGGAACCAGAGCCAGGGCCTGCGGGTCGCCCGGGTCGCGACGGTCGTCTTCCTCGGTCTGTCCATGGCGGCGGCGACGCAGGTCAACTCCCCGGCGTTCAAGGACATCATCACGGTCGTCATCAAGTGGGTGGCCGGCCTGATGGGCCCGATGGCGATCCCGATGATGCTGGGCCTGCTGCGGGCGTTCCGCCGCTCCGGCCCGACGGCGGCCCTCATCAGCTGGTCGATGGGCCTGTTCGCCTTCTGGCTGGTGAACTACCCGATCAACTGGAACGTCGAGGGCGGCGTACCGCTCCAGTACCAGGTGTCGATCCCGCTGGCGGTCTCCCTGGTCCTCTACATCCTCGTCGGCTACATCAAGCCGGAGGACACCCCGGAGCGGCTGGCACTCATCGAGAAGATCAACACGGACGGGGACGGTGCGGCGTCGGCCCCGATCCCGACACCGGCCGGGGCGCCGGACGGCGTGGTGGGGGCGACGCCGGGCAAGGAGTAGGGGCGGGGGCGTATGCCCTTCCGGGGGGGGCGGTGGTCCTGGGGGGCTGTGGTCCTGGGGCACGGTGGTTTGGGGGCTGTGGTCCTGGGGGCGGTCGCCTTTCGACGCGGCCGTCTTGGGGGGGTGTCCAGCGGCTGGGCTATCCAGCCGGGGGCGCGCCCTGCACGGGGGCCGTCCAGCGGGCTAGCCGTCCAGCGGCGCGGCCGTCCAGCCGGGCGGCACCTTCAGCAGAGGGGCGTCCCGCCGGGGGGCGCCCCGACGTCGGCCCACGGCGGCCGTCCAGCGGCGCGGCCGTCCAGCGGGGGCTCCCCCTGCAGAGGGGCGTCCAGCGGGGGACCTCCAGCCGGGGGCGTCCCGCCGGGGCCATACAGCGGGGGCCCTCCTAAACGGCGGCCCTCCTACGGCCCGGCCGTCCAGCGGCGCCGCCATCCAGCAGGGAGCCGCCCCGCACGGGGGCGGTCCCACGGCTCGGCCGTCCAGCGGCGCGGCCGTCCTCCAGGGGGACCGTCCTGCGGTTCACGCCCGGGGCAGCGGGGGCTCACGCCCGGGGATAGGGCGGCCTCACGCCCGGGGATAGCGCGCCAGCCACCCCGGGGACGCGCCCGCCGGGCTGTGCAGGGCCGGGCCCTGGGTCATCTCCATGGCGAAGTCGTCGGCCAGCTCCAGGATCGTGGGACGGCCCTCCAACTCGGCCAGCCAGGCTGGGGGGAGGGCCGTCTCGCCGTGCAGGGCGCCGAGCAACGCGCCCGTCAGCGCACCGGTGGCGGCGGAGGGGCCGTCGTGGTTGACGGCCAGGGTCAGCCCGTGCCGGACGTCGGCGGCGACGAGGGCGCAGTACACGGCGGCACCGACGAGGCTCTCCGCCGTACCGGCCCCGCACAGCTCCGCCACGCGCTCCGGCCCGGGCAGCCCCTGCCTGACGGCACCCAGCGCGTGCTGGAGCGCGTCCGACACGGGCTGGTGTCCGGGCCGGGCGGCCAGCAGCGCGAAGCCCCGCTGCACGGCACCGTCGAGACTCTCCCCGAGGGCGAGCGCATGCACGATCACGGCGTACGCACCCGCCGCGAGATACGCCGTCGGATGACCGTGGGTCTGCGCCGCGCACTCCACCGCGAGCTGGACGACGAGCTGCGGCTCCCAGCCCACGAGCAACCCGAACGGGGCCGACCGGGCGGCGGCCTCGGGCCCGAGCTCACCGGGATTCTTGGGCGCCTCGGGCGTCCCCATGGTCGCGTCGGCGAGCCCGAGGAGCAGCGCCCGGCTCGGGTCCCTGCGCGCGTACAGCCACTCCTCCCGCGCGAGCCACCCGTCGTCCTTGCGCCGCAGGTCGGGCCCCCAGTCCCGCTGGGTGGCGGCCCAGCGCAGATAGGCCCGGTGCAGGTCGGTGGGCGGATGCCAGGCGCCGGTGTCGCGCCGTACCTGGGCGCGGATCAGCCCGTCCACGGAGAACAGGGTGAGCTGGGTGAGATGGGTGACGGCACCACGTCTGCCATAGGCGGGGGCCAGGTCGACCAGCCCCTCCGCCCCGTACGCCTCCCTGATCCCGTCGATCTCCAGGCCGTCCACGGGCGCGCCCAGCGCGTCCCCGACGGCCAGCCCGAGCAACGTCCCGCGCACCCGGCTCCGAAAGTCCTGCTGCTCCGTACGCCCCCAGACGGCACCGGCAGTCGCACCCACCTTGACCTCCCAGGGACCGTCCACACGTACGACAGCTCAGCACTGTAATCGAACGGGGACGACGGGCCGCCCGCAGTGCGTTCACTTTCCACTCATTGCAACGAGGCTCTCAGTTTGTTGCTTTGACTCCTGAACCGTTGCAACGATTATGCGCCAGCCAACTGCGCATACGCGATCGCCGCGCGATGAATTCGTTGCCGAATAATCAAACGCAACGTAGCCTTTCCATGATTCGAAACAACGAGTTCAGGGGGACACATGACGAAGACATGGACCGGCATGGTGCCGGTCGACGACACGGCCCTGGCCGTCACCGACACCGGCGGGCCCGGGGTCCCGGTGGTCTACCTCAACGGCCAGTTCGCCACCCAGGGGTACTGGCGGCGGGTCATCGCCGAACTGGGCCCGGGGTGGCGGCACATCACCTACGACGAACGGGCCCGCGGCAGGTCGAAGCGTTCGGCGGACTACTCCTTCGAGGCCGCCGTCCGGGATGTCGACGCCGTTCTCGCGGCCCGGGGTGTGGACCGCGCGCTGGTGATCGGCTGGTCCTACGGGGCGGTCGTAGCGGCGCACTGGGCCGACCGGAATCCGGAGCGGGCCGTGGGGGCGGTGCTGGTCGACGGCGCGTTCCCGTACGACTGGCTGGACGAGGCCATGGAACAGCGGATCCGGAAGCTGTTCCGCCGGCTGGGCTGGTTCATGCCGCTGCTGCGCCCGACGGGCCTGACCCCGCGGATGACGGCCGCGCAGCAGGCCGACAGCAACATCGAGCTCGGCAGGCTGTCGCGAGAGCGAGAGCTGGGGCCCGTGCTGGGCGGCATCACCGTCCCGGTGCGGTACGTGGTCGCCTCCGGCACGTCCTTCGGCAGCCGAGGCGACGAACAGGAACGGATCCGCGCCGGCCTCGACACGGTGACCGCCCAGAACCCGAACATCCGGATCGCCGCGAAGGTCGCCAGCAATCACGGCGCGCTCCTCAAGAAGGACTTCCGGGTCATCGCCGAGGCCGTCCGCGAGGTCGCCGCCCTGGACTGCCCCGCAACACTCGACGACCTCATTCCTCCGGAAGGCACCTGAACGCTCCTGGAGTTCGCTGCGGGGCGCAGAGCCTCAGTCCTGGGCGGGGGCCGTTTCGGTCTCAGGAGTCGTGTCGTCCTCTTCGGCCTCCGCTCGCTCCTTCTTCAAGGCGAGTTCCCGGGCCAGGGACTCCGAGTACAGCCTCATTTCCGCTTCTTTTCGCTCGTCAAACACCAGTGCCTCCTTGAATGCCGGGGTGGGGTCCGGGAGTGAGTGTGCCGACTGGTGGCGGGCAAGTCACGGTCGGATTACCTCCGCACACAGGTAATTCGCACGCCGTTCACCCGGCCCGGGCCACCGCCCTGCTGCCGGCCGAGAGGCCCTGGTCCTCCGCGTTGCCGTGGAAGCGGAAGCGGTGGCGTTCGTCGTGTGGGGGAGTGCCGAAGTTCGCGCGGAACAAGGCCCGTTCAGCGGCTCCGCCGACGAAACCGGCCCGGATCCGCCGTCATTGAGTCGCGTCGGCCACCGCCGCTCGGGAAGAATGATCAGCATGGCCACCTCCTCCACCTCACGCCGCGGCGCGCTGCCGCTCGCCGCCGCGCTGCTCACCGCCTCCGTCGCGCTCTACATGGCGCTGGTCGCGTTCGGGAACATCACCGACTTCGGGACCAACCAGCAGTTCGTCCGCCATGTTCTCGCCATGGACACCACGTTCAAGGACGAGGACCTGATGTGGCGGGCCGTCACCAGTACGGGACTTCAGGACACCGCCTACGTCCTGATCATCGTCTGGGAGACCGTCGCCGCGCTCGTCCTCATATACGGGGCCTGGCTGTGGGCCAGACGGCAGGAGCGCCAGGCGCGGCGGATGTCCACGTACGGGCTGCTGATGGTGCTGCTGCTGTTCGGGGCGGGGTTCATCGCGATCGGCGGTGAGTGGTTCTCGATGTGGCAGTCGAAGAGCTGGAACGGGCTGGACGCGGCGACCCGGGTGTTCCTGTTCAGCGGGCTCGTGCTGATAGTCAACCACCTGCCGTCGAAGCAGTCGGACCCGACCGCCTGACCCCGGCCGCTACTTGACCACGGTCACGGTCGTGCCGACCGTGCCGAACGCCCACAGTGCCGTGCCGTCCGCCTTCCGCATCCTGACCCCGCCCGTCTTGGCGCCGGAGTCGGCGGGCGGCGGCGAGGCGCCGTCGACCGCGTTGGAGAACGCGACGGAGACGCCGGACTTCGCGGCGAAGTACATGATGTGCTCGATCCGGACGCCGTCCGAGCCGGTCGTGGCCTCGCTGCGGGACGACACCGTGTAGGTGCCGGGGTCGGGGCTGACCGTACCCGGCCACACGGCGAACGTGCGGCGGGTCGCCTCGCTCGCGTCGACCAGCCACACCCGCTTCTCGCCGAGGGAGTACACGATGCGCCGGCCGGTGCCGGAGCCGTCGGGCACCCGGGCCGGGGCGGACGCGGTGGGGGCGGGGTGCGCGCCCGCCGACGCCGAGCTGCTCGGCTTGGCCGACGTGGCGGCGGGGTGGGGGGCCTGGTCCGCCTGCACGGCCAGGACCGTCACCGCGGCTATCGCTCCCACGGTCAGCCCGGTCACCCAGGCCCACGAAGGAAGTCGGGCAGGCACGGGCACGCATCTCCTCAGTCACGGGACCCCACAGCACGGGGGTTCCGATCATCGTACTGCGAGCCCGTCGCCCCCCAGGCTGCTCAGGACCCGTCGACGTTTTTCCGGACCGGTACGGGGCCCGTGCCGGCTCCGTGGGCGGTGTAGCGCGGGGTGCGGACGGGGGCCGGGTAGGAGAGGTGCACCAGCCGGGTCTGCTCCTGCCGCATGTGCGTGAGCGACTCCAGGATGTAGCCCACGAGCAGGACGAGCGCGGCGATGGTCATGATCGCGGCGGCGAGGATCGCGGTGGGCACGCGGGGCACCGTGCCCGTGCGGACGAAGTCGGCGATGACGGGGATGCCCAGGATGACCGAGATCAGGGCGAGGACGCCGGCGAGCACGGTGTGGACGAGGGAGGGGCGCTCCCGGCGCGCCAGGTCGAGGATGACCCGCAGGATGCGCCAGCCGTCCCGGTAGGTGCGCAGCTTGCTCTCGCCCCCGGCGGGCCGGACCCGGTAGTCGACGACCACCTCCGCCGTGGGGAGCCGGAGGTGGAGGGCGTGGATCGTCATCTCGGTCTCGGTCTCGAACTCCCGGGCCAGCGCCGGGAAGGACTTCACGAAGCGGCGCGAGAAGACCCGGTAGCCGCTGAGCATGTCGGTCACGTCGTTGCCGAACAGGGAGCGCACGGCACCGGTCAGCAGCTCGTTGCCGACCGCGTGTCCGGTCCGGTAGGCGCCGTCGTCCGTCACCCGGCGGGCGCCGACGACCTGGTCGTACGGCCCGTCGAAGAGCAGGTCCACCATGTCCCGGGCGCGCGAGGCGTCGTAGGTGTCGTCGCCGTCGATGATGAGCAGGGCGTCGGCGTCGACGTCGGCGAAGGCGCGGCGGATGACGTTGCCCTTGCCCTTGCGGGGCTCCTGCCGGACGATCGCGCCGGCCGCGCGGGCGACTTCCACGGTGCGGTCGGTCGAGGCGTTGTCGTAGACGTAGACGACGGCCTCGGGGAGGGCAGCGCGCAGGTCGCGGACCACCTTGCCGACGGCCGCCTCCTCGTTGTGGCACGGCACGACACACGCGATCGTCGGTTCCACGACCACTCCCCACTCCTCGTCTGAGCCGGTGTCGATTTTCGGTATGTGGGGAAATCATGCGATATGAGCGCGTCTCTGAGGTGAGGGCGCGCCGGGTGGCTACGCTCGCTTTGTGCCGGTTCTCGCCTCTGTGACCCGTTCCGTCCGCGATGCCGTGCAGGGTGTCTGGCGTGAGGCCGCCAAGTTCTCCGTCGTCGGGGCGCTGGCCTTCGTCGTGGACAACGGCGGCTACAACCTGCTGGTCTTCGGCCTGCCCGGCGGGGCTCGGGGCGGGCCGATGTCGGACTCGCCCGTGCAGGCGTCCGTCGTCGCGACGGGCGCCGCCGCGCTGTTCAGCTGGGCCGGGAACCGCTACTGGACCTACCGCCACCAGCACCGTGAGAAAGTCTCCCGTGAACTGGGCCTGTTCCTCGTCGCGAACGGCGTCGCCCTCGCCATCACCGCCGGCACGGTCTTCGCGTCCCGGCAGCTGCTCGGGCTCGACTCGGCGCTCAGCGACAACACGGCCCGCATCCTCGGCTGGGTGCTCGCGACCCTGTTCCGCTTCTACGCCTACCGGCGCTACGTCTTCGTCGCACCCTGAGCCGTCGGCGGCCGGCGTCCGACGACCCGCTAGCATCCGGCATATGGGACAAATGCCATGGGTGTCGGGTGTGCAGCGCTGGGTCTGGGGGCTGGCCGCCGTCGCCGCGGTCTGCTGCCTGGGCACGATCGTCGTGTTCGCCCCCGGCTATCTGAGTCCCGACAGCCTCGACCAGCTCCGGCAGGCCGAGGGCACCAGGCCCCTGACCGACTGGCATCCGCCCGTGCTGAGCCTGGTGTGGCGGGCGCTGATCGCCGTGACCGGCTCGTTCGCGTCCATGGCCGTCCTGCAGTCCGTCGTCTTCTGGGGAGCGCTGTGGGTGCTGGCCCGGTGCGTCTGGGAGCTGACCGCGAGCCGGGCCGGTTCGCTCGCCGTGCTCGGGCTCGGGCTGACACCCTTCGTACTGACGTTCGTCGGGGTGGTGTGGAAGGACGTCCACGCGGCGTTCGCGCTGCTCGCCGCGTGCTCGGTCGCGCTCACCGGGCTCCGGCTGCGGGAGAGCCGGCCCCGGCCCGCCGTGCGGTGGGGCCTGTTCTCGCTGGGCGTGCTGTTCCTCGCCTACGCCATGCTGGTGCGCAAGAACGCCTTCCTCGCCGCGATCCCCGTCTTCGTCCTGCTGGTCCTCGCGCTGTGGCGCGCCCCCGGACGCCGTACGTGGGTGGGGTGCACGGCGGCGCTCGTGGCCGCCCTCGTCGTCCCGGCCACCGCCATCTCCCTGTTCGCGCGGCCCCTGGAGACGAAACAGGGCGCGCAGATCATGCTGGACGACCTGGTCCATGTGCTGACGGTGCAGGAGCTGCGGTCGGCGGATGTGTCACCCGACCTGCGCGACCGCCTCGCGGCCGCGGCGCAGAAGTGCCGGCGCGTCGGCGCCCAGTCGGACGCCTACTGGGCCTGTTACGAACGCCCGGCGGACGGGCTGCGCCGGGACTCCGGCGAGATCACGTCCCTGTGGCTGCGCGAGATGAGCGGGCATGTGCCGCAGTATCTCCAGTACCGGCTGCTGCTCTTCACGAGCCTGCTGTTCGAGACCGACTACGCCTACAAAGCGGGCATCACCCGCAACGACCTGGGCATCGAGGTGGCGCATCCCCGTCTCGAGGACCTGCTCGGCACGTACGTCAAAGGCATGGTCGCGGACCTGCCGTGGCTGTTCCGGGGCTGGTTCTGGCTGGCCGTCGCCCTGGTGCTGGCGATCCGCCCCGGCAGGGGCACCTTCTCGATGCCCGTCCGGGCGCTGGGCATCAGCTCGGCGGCCTACATCCTCGGCTATCTGCCGATCATGCCGGCGACGGACTTCCGCTACGTCTACTGGCCGGTGATCGCCTGCTCCCTCGGCCTGCTGCTGCTCTGGCTCGGACGGCGCACCCCTCCCCCACGACCGGCACCCCCCGGCACCACCACCGACCGCACCGTGACGACACGTCAGCCGGCGGACGCCGGGGGCCAGTAACCGTCACTCGGTCCAGCACCGGCAGCAGCACCGGCAGATCCCCGTCCGACACCCGCGCCGCCCGCTGCCGTTCGCTCAGTCCAGCACCGGCAGCAGCTCCGGCAGATGCCCGTCCGACACCCGCGCCGCCCGCTGCCGTTCCTCGGGCACCTCCCCGTACAGGGTGTTCCGGGGCTTCGCCGGGCGGCCCGCGGCGTCGGCCACCGCGATGAGGTCCTTGACCGACTTGTACGAGCCGTACGACGAGCCCGCCATCCGGGAGATGGTCTCCTCCATGAGCGTCCCGCCGAGGTCGTTGGCGCCCGAGCGGAGCATCTCGGCCGCGCCCTCGGTGCCCAGCTTCACCCAGCTGGTCTGGATGTTGGGGATGTACGGGTGCAGCAGCAGCCGGGCCATGGCCGTGACCGCGCGGTTGTCCCGCATGGTCGGGCCGGGGCGGGCGATCCCCGCCAGGTACACGGGCGCGTTGGTGTGCACGAACGGCAGCGTCACGAACTCGGTGAAGCCGCCGGTGCGCTGCTGGATGCCGGCCAGGGTGCGCAGATGGCCCAGCCAGTGGCGGGGCTGGTCGACATGGCCGTACATCATCGTCGAGGACGAGCGGATGCCCAGCTCGTGGGCCGTCGTCACCACGTCGATCCAGTCGGCCGCGGGCAGCTTGCCCTTGGTGAGGATCCAGCGGACCTCGTCGTCGAGGATCTCGGCGGCCGTGCCGGGGATGGTGTCCAGACCGGCCTCCTTGGCGGCGGTCAGCCACTCGCGGACCGACATGCCGGTGCGGGCCGCGCCGTTGACGACCTCCATCGGCGAGAAGGCGTGCACATGCATGCCCGGGACGCGTTCCTTCACCGCCCGCGCGATGTCGAAGTACGCCGTGCCGGGCAGGTCCGGGTGGATGCCGCCCTGCATGCAGACCTCCACCGCGCCGACGTCCCAGGCCTGCTGGGCCCGGTCGGCGACCTGGTCCAGGGAGAGGGTGTAGGCGTCGGCGTCGGTACGGCGCTGGGCGAAGGCGCAGAACCGGCAGCCCGTGTAACAGACGTTGGTGAAGTTGATGTTGCGGGTGACGATGTAGGTGACGTCGTCGCCGACGGCCGACCTGCGGACGTCGTCGGCGACCCGCGCGAGGGCGTCCAGGGCCGGGCCGTCCGCGTGCAGCAGGGCCAGCGCCTCGTCGTCGGTGAGTTTCGTGGGGTCGTCGGCCGCCGTGCGCAGGGCCTGCCGTACGTCGGTGTCGATGCGCTCGGGCGCCATGCCCGGGGCGGCGGCCTCGCGCAGGGCGCCCCAGTCGCCGTACACCTCGTCGAAGTCGTCCCGGCGGTCGGAGGTGCGGCCGTCGGTGTCGATGGAGCTGTGCAGGTCCGTGCGTCCGGACGCGACGAAGACCTCCTCCGGCTCCTGCCACGGCAGGCCCTCCGGCAGGGCGCCGGGGCGGGCGAGCCCGGTCTCCGGGTCGGCCAGCGCGGCCACGTGCGGGCGCAGCCGCGGGTCCAGCCAGGGCTCGCCGCGCCGGACGAACTCCGGGTACACGCAGAGGCGTTCGCGCAGTTCGAAACCGGCGGCGCGGGACGTCTCGGCGAGCTGCTCGATCTGCGGCCAGGGCCGCTCCGGGTTGACGTGGTCGATGGTCAGCGGGGACACCCCGCCCCAGTCGTCGATGCCGGCGCCGATCAGCCGCTCGTACTCGTCGTCGACGAGGTTGGGCGGGGCCTGTATGCAGCCCGAGGGGCCCATGAGGAGACGGGCGACGCCCACCGTGGCGACCAGCTCGTCCAGTTCCGCGTCGGGCATGCCGCGCATCGCGGTGTCCGGCTTGGCGCGGAAGTTCTGGATGATCAGTTCCTGGACGCCGTGGTAGGCCCGGGACACCTTGCGCAGCGCGAACAGCGACTCGGCGCGTTCCTCGTAGGTCTCGCCGATCCCTATGAGGATGCCCGAGGTGAAGGGCACGGAGGAGCGGCCGGCGTCCTCCAGGACGCGCAGCCGCACCGCGGGCTCCTTGTCGGGAGAGCCGTGGTGCGGACCACCCGGCTCGGACCAGAGCCGGGTCGCGGTCGTCTCCAGCATCATGCCCATGCTGGGCGCGACGGGCTTGAGCCGCTGGAAGTCGGTCCAGGACATCACGCCCGGATTCAGGTGCGGGAGGAGTCCCGTCTCCTCCAGGATGCGGATGGAGATGGCGCGGACGTAGGCGATGGTGTCGTCGTAGCCGTGCGCGTCGAGCCACTCGCGCGCTTCGGGCCAGCGGTCCTCGGGCTTGTCTCCGAGGGTGATGAGGGCTTCCTTGCAGCCCAGCGCGGCGCCCTTGCGGGCGACGTCCAGGACCTCGTCGGGGGACATGAACATCCCGTGGCCCTCCCGGCGCAGCCTGCCCGGGACGGTGACGAACGTGCAGTAGTGGCACTTGTCCCGGCACAGCCGGGTCAGCGGGATGAAGACGCTCTTGGAGTACGTGATGACGCCGGGCCGGCCGGCCGCCTCCAGGCCCGCGTCCCGCACCCGGGCGGCCGAGGCCGACAGGTCCTCCAGGTGCGCGCCCCGGGCCTGGAGCAGGACGGCCGCCTCGGCGACATCGAGGCTGACGCCGTCCCTGGCCCGTTTCAGGGCGCGACGCATGGAGTTCTCGGTGGGGCCGGTTCCGGAGGTCGCGGAAGTCGTCATCCTTCGAGCATACGAGTGCGCTGATCAACTCGGCCGGAGCCGGTCAGTGGAAGGCCAGCCATCCGATGCCCAGGGCGGACACGAGACCACTGAGGGCCACCGCGAGGGGCCTGTTGCGGTGCAGGCTCAACCAGACCAGAGCGGCGGTCACGAGCACGGCCAGAGTGCCGATCGCGGCGCGCAACAGCCCCTGGCTGTAGCCGTATTCGGTGAAGTGCCGCGCGAGCCACGATAACCAGGCAAGCCTCATGACGCCGTGCTCTCCCCCTGTGTCCGGACCGAAATCGGCAGCGAGTTGTTCAGCGCGTTGTTCAGCGAGTTGTCAGGTACCTGGAAGATATCGCGTGAGTCCGTCCAGCGCCTTCAGCACCTCCGCCTCGCCCGCCGGCGGAAGCTGCGCCACGACCTCCTCGATGCCCAGGTCCGCGTAGTGCGCGAGCTTGCCCGGACTCGGGTGGACGGCGTACGGCACGACGTGCAGGTCCTCCGGGTCGCGGCCCGCGTCGGTCCACGCCGCGCGCAGCAGCGGCAGTGACTCGGTGAGGCCGCGCCCGCCGATGGGCAGCCAGCCGTCGGCGTACTCACAGATGTGGGCGAACAGCTTGGGCCCGGCGGCCCCGCCGAGGAGCGTGCGCGGGCCGATGACCGGGCCGCGCGGCTTCCGGACGGGCTTGGGGTGCGCATGACTGGCCCGGACGCCGCCGAACTCCCCTTCGTACGCGACGGGTTCCTCCGACCACAGCGTCCGCATCAGCGCCATCCGGTCGCGGACGAGCTCGCGCCGGGTGCGCCACGTCACGCCGTGGTCGGCGGCCTCCTCGACGTTCCAGCCGAAGCCGAGCCCGAGCGTGAACCGGCCGCCGGACAGGTGGTCGACGGTCGCGACCTGCTTGGCCAGGCCGATCGGGTCGTGCTGGGCGACGAGCGTGATGCCCGTGCCGAGCCCGAGCCGCTCGGTGACGGCGGCGGCCTGGCCGAGCGCCACGAACGGGTCGAGCGTACGGCCGTACTCACGCGGCAGCTCGCCGCCCGCCGGGTACGGGGTGGTCCGCTCGACGGGGATGTGCGTGTGCTCGGGCAGATACAGCCCGGCGAAACCACGGTCCTCCAGCTCACGGGCGAGCCGGGTCGGGGTGATCGTCTCGTCGGTGAGGAAGATCGTCACGGCGATGCGCATGGGCCATCTGTACCCGAGGGGCGCTCGACTGTCCATACCGACCGGTCGGGACTGTCAGGCGCCGACGCAACGTGTTCGGCTGTTTCCCGCCATTGGATTCCCTTCCCTTGCCCGCGGGTTCAGGGCCGCATACAAGAGTTGCACCGCACCACCCCCGCACCACCCATGCCCTGTCAGCGGACGACACCTGGGGAGCAGCAGCATGTGCGAGGACCACCACGGCGGGCTCGGCCGGCGGGCGCTGTTAGCGACGGGAGCGGCCGCCGCGCTTACCTTGGGAAGCGTGAGCTTCGCCGCAGCGGCCGACGGGGAGCGGGAGAGCAGAACGGTGCGCGGCACCCTGCCGCCCGGCTCCCCCGACTTCGTGTACGTGCCCGTCGAGGTCCCGGCCGGTGTCCGGGAACTCAGGGTCGCCTACACCTACGACCGACCGGCTGTCCCGTCCGGCACCACCGGCAACGCCCTCGACATCGGCATCTTCGACGACCGCGGCACCGAGCTCGGCGGCCGGGGCTTCAGGGGCTGGTCGGGCGGGGCGCGCAGCGAGTTCTTCATCCGCGCGGACGAGGCCACGCCCGGCTACCTGCCGGGGCCGGTGCGCGAGGGCACCTGGCACATCGCGCTCGGCCCGTACACGGTCGCCCCGCAGGGCCTGTCGTACGAGATCACGATCACGCTGGCGTACGGCGAGCCGGGTGAGGCCGTCCGGCCGGTGTACCCGCCGGACCGGGCCGGTGGCCGGGGCCGGGCCTGGTACCGGGGCGACTGCCATCTGCACTCCTGGTACTCCGACGGCCGCCGCACCCCCGCCGAGATCGGGGCGCTGGCACGGGCGGCGGGCCTGGACTTCATCAACTCCTCCGAGCACAACACCCACGCGGCGCACGCCCACTGGGCGGACGTGGCCGGGGACGACCTGCTGGTCATGCTGGGCGAGGAGGTCACGACGAGGAACGGCCACGTGGTGGCGCTCGGCACCGACCCGGGCACCTTCGTCGACTGGCGCTACCGGGCCCGCGACAACCGCTTCGGCCGTTTCGCCCACCGCATCCGCCGCGCCGGAGGCCTGGTCGTCCCGGCCCATCCGCACGCCACATGCGTCGGCTGCAACTGGAAGTTCGGCTTCGGCGAGGCCGACGCGATCGAGGTGTGGAACGGCCCCTACACGCCCGACGACGAGGTCACCCTCGCCGACTGGGACAGCATGCTGGTGGCGTCCGTACGGGACGGACACGACTGGATCCCGGCGATGGGCAGCAGTGACGCCCACCGCGACCCGGACACCGTCGGACACCCCCAGACGGTCGTCCTGGCCGACGACCTGACCCGGCAGGCGATCCAGGAGGGCATCAGAGCGGGACGGTCGTACGTCGCCGAGTCCGCCAAGCTCGACCTGGCGTTCCGGGCGTCCGGCGGGCGCGGCGACCACGCGGGCATCGGCGAGCGGCTGCGGGTGGACCGCGACACCCCGGTCACCGTCCGCCTGGAGGTCACGGGCGCCCCGCGCTGCACGGTCCGCTTCGTCACCGACCAGGGCGTCCTGCACACCAGCGCCCCGCTGCCGGTGTCCGGCTCGGGTGCCGTCGAGTGGCGGACGACGCCGTCGTACGCGGCGTACGTCCGGGCGGAACTGCGGCACGAGGCGGCGGCGGGGCCGGTGCCGGGGGCACTGGCGGCGTTCACGAACCCGATCTTTCTCGGACGTCAGTGAGATCGGGTGTGGGGCCTTTACGGAGGTACCCAGCGGAGTCAGTCCACGACCTGTGGGCTCCGGCAGCGGCATCGCTGTCCAGCCGTTGTGCACTCATGATCTGCCCTGATGAGAGGACGCCGGGACTGGTGACCCGGCTGGTCACCAGCCGCGGCTGGCCTGGTTGTGGCGTTCCATCGAGTCCGCACGGACTGGTGGAGCGCCGTGAACTCCTCCCTCGCCTCGTCGCTCTCGTCAGGGAGTGGGTGCGATGGCCACGCCCACAGGTGCACTGCCGACGGGGATGGTGGCGGTGACGGTGCTGGTGCCGGTGTCGATCACGGACACCGTGTCTGAGCCGGAGTTGGTGACGTAGGCGCGGGTGCCGTCCGGGGTGACCGCCACGCGGACCGGGCTACTGCCGACGGGGATGGTGTCGGTGACGGTGTCGGTGGTGGTATCGATCACCGACACGGTGTCCGAAGCGGAGTTGGCGACGTAGACGCGGGCGCCGTCCGGGGTAACCGCCACACCCAGCGGTGCTGAGCCGACAGCGATGGTGTCGGTGACGGTGTCGGTGGTGGTATCGATCACCGACACGGTGTCCGAAGCGGAGTTGGCGACGTAGACGCGAGCGCCGTCCGGGGAGACCG
>NZ_JBIBJD010000003.1:0-346291 GCF_042958445.1 Streptomyces sp. NPDC007991 | reverse complement strand
CGCCACACCCACCGGGCCTGAGCCGACAGAGACGGTGTCGGTGACGGCGTTGGTGCCGGCGTCGATCACCGACACCGTGCCTGAACCGGAGTTGGCGACGTAGACGCGGGCGCCGTCCGGGGAGACCGCCACACCCACCGGGCCTGAGCCGACAGAGACGGTGTCGGTGACGGCGTTGGTGCCGGCGTCGATCACCGACACCGTGCCTGAACCGGAGTTGGTGACGTAGACGCGGGCGCCGTCCGGGGAGACCGCCACACCCAGCGGTCCTGCGCCGACAGGGACGGTGGCGATGACGGTGTTGGTGCTGGTGCTGATCACCGACACGGTGTTCGCGTCGGCATTGGCGACGTAGACGCGGGCGCCGTCCGGGGAGACCGCCACACCCACCGGGTTGTCGCCGACGGGGATGGTGTTGGTGACGGTGTTGGTGCTGGTGTCGATCACCGACACGGTGTCCGATCCGGCATTGGCGACGTAGGCGGCCGCAGTCCGGCTGGGAGGTGGGGGCGTGGGGGAAGGTTCCGATGGCCCGGTTCTCGCACTCGCCACGCTGTCCGCGTAATTGTTGTTGACGCTGTCCGCGCGATTTTCGTTGACGTTATCCGAGTGATTTTCGTTGACGTTGTCCGAGTGGCTGTTGTTGATGACGTGGACAGATGGTCCCGTCTGGCCGGGAACCGGTGGGGTCGACGACACAGCCATCGATGCCGACAGCCCGGCCGCAATGACTACTCCGAGCAGGGTAATTCCGACCCTGAGCCACCAGATTGCCGTGGCAGGTGTGATTGGTCTCTTCCGCAACGGGGCCTCCATACCCATGCGACACACGCCAAGGCTCGCCAAGGCGGCAGCGCTTCACAGTGATGCCGCGAGCATAGGAATCCCATGTAACTTCGACGCGCTCGTTGGACCTTCTGCGGCGAGTCGCCCAGCACTCATGCCCTGCAAGCGGCGGAATAGTCACACCAGCCGCGTCACCAACCTGACCGAACAGCACACCTACCGCGTCAGCCGGTGCCGCAAGCGGCACCGGCTGACAGGATCCAAATTCTTCACCGGGGCGCCCATCACGGTATGCCGAAAGATCACCTAGGCTTCCCGGAAAAGCTGCAGGTAGTCGACTGCCGCACCCCCCGGCGAGAAGGGCGGCCCACCGGTTGGATCCGCCTCCAATAATCCATTCACGCCTCGGTAACAACAATGGGAACCAGAGCACCTCACACGAACGGCCGAGCGCATAATGTGCGCCCCCGTCATGTGGAGGAATGATCTTTTTCGACTCGCCATCGGGAGCCACGGTTTGCTACAAACGGCGACAACTCTCGGCCAACGGGATTACTCCGTTTGGGTGGTTGGTGGTGGCGGTGTCTTGTCACCCGGTTGGGTGTGTGGGTCACTGAGAGTGTGAACCGGCGGGCTGCCCATCCCCGTGCCGGGGGAACGTTGAGACAGGCAGCCGTTTGCCGGTTTTTCTTCTTGCCCACAGGAGATGCCCGCAGGCTGCAGCGCCCCTAGCCGTGGCCACGGCGGTGCGTCGCGTCCATTCGTCCTCCCTGGCTCCTGGCGGCGTTGACCGCGTGATGGTCTTGTCCCTTGTCACGCTGTCGTCGGTGGCTGGATGGCCTTTTGTGCCGGTTCCTCGCAAGTCCCCACAAGAGCGAGGAGTACAGCAATGCCCATCTCTCCGAATCAGGGTTCCACCGGCGGTGGCACGCTGGTGACCATCACGGGCACGAATCTGTCCAACACCAGCGCGGTGAGTTTCGGCACCAAGCCGGCCACGAACATCACGCAGGTCTCGCCGACCCAGGTCACCGCCGTCTCCCCCTCGGGTACCGGCACGGTCGGGGTCACGGTGACCACCCCGGGCGGGACGAGCAACCCGGTGCCGTTCTTCTACGTCGGCGCCCCGTTCAAGTCGTCCCTGAGCACGTCGTCCGGGCCGCTGGCCGGCGGCAACACCATCACGATCAACGGCACCGGGCTGTCCACGGCCACCAGTGTCGACTTCGGCGGCGTGACCGCCACCCCGACGGTGACCTCCGACAGCTCGCTCAGCGTCGCGGTGCCCGCCGGAGCCGCTGCCGGCCCCGTCTCGGTGAGTGTGACGACCGCGGGCGGCACCAACAACGGCCTGTCCTACACCTACATCGACAACCCCACGATCGGCACGGTCAGCCCGACCTCGGGTCCGACCTCGGGGGGCACGGCGGTGACCATCACCGGAACCAACCTCGACAGCACCGACTCGGTCACCTTCGGTGGCACCCCGGCGCCGTTCTCGGTGATCAACGCCACCACGCTGTCGGCGGTCACCCCGCCCGGCACCGCAGGAGCGGCCGACGTGGTCGTCACCAACCCCGCCGGATCCGACACCGCCGTCGGCGCCTTCACCTACGTCGCCGGACCTGGCATCTGACCCACCCGTCAGCCTCCGCTGCAGGGTGGCGGTGAACCCCGTCCGGGCGGAAGTCCCCCCTCCGCCCGGACGGCCCTCGGCCCCAGCGGCGCCACGATCCTGCCTGCCGTGTGTGATCAATTTCCGCGTTTTCTTCCCTGAAGGAGTCCTGTCATGGCTGCCCCTGTGGTCTCTTCGGTCAGTCCCAACCAGGGGCCCGCCGTCGGCGGCACCACCGTCACCGTGACCGGGACGGGCTTCACCGGCGCAACAGCCGTCCGTTTCGGAACCAAGACCGCGACATCGTTCACCGTCAACAGCAGCACCCAGATCACCGCGGTCAGTCCCTCCGGCACCGGCGCGGTGAACGTGACCGTCACGACCAGCCAGGGCACCAGCACACAACAGGTCCCCTTCACCTACCTCGTGGCCCCTTCCCTGTCGGGCCTGTCTCCCGCTCAAGGACCCGCCGCCGGCGGTACCACCGTCACCGTGACCGGGACGGGCTTCACCGGCGCGACGGCCGTGCGCTTCGACGGGATCGCCGCACCATCGTTCACGGTGGTCTCCGCCACCCAGATCACCGCCGTCACCCCCGCCCACGTCGCCGGCAGCGCCGCAGTCACCGTCACCACCCCCGGCGGCACCAGCAACCCCGACAATCCCGGCGCGTACTTCTACTACGCCGCGCCGCCCTCGCTGACCGCGGTCGCACCTGCCTCCGGAACGACAGCGGGCGGCACCACGGTCACCTTGACCGGCAACGACCTGCTCGCCGCGACGGCCGTGCGCTTCGACGGGATCGCCGCACCATCGTTCACGGTGGTCTCCGCCACCCAGATCACCGCCGTCACCCCCGCCCACGCCGCCGGCAGCGCCGCAGTCACCGTCACCACCCCCGGCGGCACCAGTAACACCCTCAGCTACATCTACCTCTCGGCGCCCACACTGACCTCGCTGGTGCCTGCCCAGGGACCGACGCACACCGGGACCGTCATCACTCTGACCGGCGCCAACCTCACCACGACCACCGGTGTTCAATTCGGTTCGACCCCGGCGTCGTTCACGGTGGTCTCCGCCACCCAGATCACCGCCGTCGCCCCCGCAGGCGCGGCCGGACCGGTCACCGTCACGGCCACCACCCCCGCCGGCACCAGCAACGGCCTGCCCTACACGCGGCGCGACGCCCCGGTCATCTGACCCTGCAAACGCGATGCACCGGCGACTGGCCCCCGGTCGCCGAAAGGATCGGCAGGCAAGCGATCCCGACTGCGACGACAATGCTGGACAGTACGTCCCTTCGGTGCATGGCCACCTCGGTCGCCCCTGCGACAACGGTCGTGGAAACCGTGAGAGCTTCGCGTGAAGGAGAGCCCCGACGATGTCCCGCCTCGCCGACCTGAGGTTCCGTGCCGCAACGTCCTTCCAGCGCCGCGTCAACCCGGTCCTGCGCCGCCTCCCCCTCCAGACCGTCCTCGAGACGACGGGCCGCGTCTCGGGCCTGCCCCGCCGCACGCCGGTGGGCGGCCGCCGCGTCGGCGACTCCTTCTGGCTGGTGTCGGAGTTCGGCGAGCGGTCGCAGTACGTGCGCAACATCAAGGCCGACCCGCGGGTGCGGGTGCGGATCCGGGGGCGGTGGCACACGGGAACCGCGCACCCGCTGCCGGACGACGACCCGGTGGCGCGGCTGCGGCGGCTGCCCAGGGTCAACGGGCTGGGGGTGCGGGCGTTCGGGACGGATCTGCTGACGGTGCGGGTGGATCTCGCCGACTGACGGCTCCCTGCCGCACGGCACTCACCCCGGCCACACGATCGCCTGTACCTCGCTGTACGCGTGCAGGGCGTACGAGCCGACGTCCCGGCCGACGCCGCTCTTCTTGAAGCCGCCGAAGGGGGCTTCCATGTTGCGGCCCACGGTGTTGATGCCGACACCGCCGGCCCGCAGGCGCCGGGCCAGCCGGAAGGCCCTGGCCACGTCGGCCGACCAGACGTAGTCGATGAGGCCGTAGTCGGTGTCGTTGGCCAGGGCCACGCCCTCCTCCTCGTCGTCGAAGGGGATGACGACCACCACCGGGCCGAAGATCTCCTCGCGGGCCACCCGCATGTCGTTGCCGCAGTCGGCGAGGAGGGTCGGGGTGACGTAGAAGCCGGTCGGCAGGCCGGGGCGGTCGCCGCCCGTGACGACCACCGCGCCTTCCTTCCGGCCGAGTTCGACGTACGACTCCACCCGGTCCCGGTGCGCCGCCGAGATCACCGGACCGACCACCGTGTCCGGATCGCGAGGGTCTCCCACCTTCAACCGGCCGGCGTACGCGGCCAGTTGGTCGACCAGACGGTCGTAGATGCCCCGCTGCGCCAGCACCCGGGTCGGGGCCGTGCAGATCTGGCCGCTGTAGAAGGAGAAGGTGGTGCCGATGCCGGCGACGGCCGAGCCGAGGTCGGCGTCGTCGAGGACGAGCGCCGCGCCCTTGCCGCCCAGCTCCATCAACTGCCGCTTCATGCCGCGCCCGCACACCTCGGCGATGCGCTGCCCGACCGCCGTGGAGCCGGTGAAACTGACCATGTCGACGTCCGGCGATTCCACGGCCGCCTCGCCGACCTCGGTACGCGCCCCGCTGACGACGTTCACCACCCCCGGCGGCACGCCCGCCGCCTCCAGGGCCTGAGCCATGCGGTAGACCGACAGCGGATCCTGGGGCGCCGGCTTCACCACGACCGTGTTGCCCATCGCCAGGGCGGGGGCGATCTTGCCGGCCGGGTTGGCCCAGGGGTTGTTGTACGAGGTGACGCACGAGACGACCCCGACGGGCTGGCGGACGGCGAGGGCGCCCATGACGCCCGCCCGCCCCATCGGCCCCGCCTCGTTGATCTGCGGCGGGATCGGCCACTCGGCGGGCTCCACGCGCGCGTAACGCCGGAAGCGGGCGGCGGCGACCCCGACCTGCATGGCGCGGGCGGTACCGGTGGTCGCGCCGGTCTCCGCCCGGGCCAGCTCGGCGTACGGCACGAGACGGTCCCGGATGATGTCCGCCGCGCGGGCGAGGACCGCGGCCCGCTCCTCGGCAGGCGTGGCCGACCACGGGCCGAAGGCCTCGCGGGCCGCGGCGCAGGCCGTGAGCACCTGGTCCCGCGAGGCCTGTGGCGCCCACCCGACGGTCTGCTCGGTCGCCGGGTCGATCACCTCGTAGTGCCCGCCGTCCGGTTCCACCCAGGAGCCGCCGACGAACAGCGCCTGCCGCTGCGTCACCTCGTGCTCACCGTCTCCGTGTCCCGGCCGGAGCGCAGCACCCGCCCCGGCACGGCACCCGTCACCACGTCGTCCCGGATCGCCTCGACCCCGTTGACCCACACGGCCCGCACGCCCAGCGCCCGGGAGTCCAGCCGCGGGCTGTCACCGGGCAGGTCGTGCACCAGGGTGGCCGGGCCCGCGTCGATCCGCTCCGGGTCGAACAGGACGAGGTCGGCGTGCCAGCCCTCCCGCACCCGGCCCCGCTGCCGCAGGCCGAAGAGCCGGGCCGGGTCGTCGGTCAGCATCTTCACGGCCTGCTCCAGACCCACCAGCTTCCGGCCGCGCAGACAGTCCCCGAGGAACCGGGTCGTGTACGGCGCCCCGCACATCCGGTCCAGATGCGCGCCCGCGTCGGACCCGCCGAGCAGCACGTCCTCGTGCCGCCAGGTCTCGGCCCGCAGCGCCCAGGACGCCGGGTCGTTGTCGGGCGGCATCGGCCACAGCACCGTGCGCAGCGCGTCGTTGGCGCAGATCTCCACCAGGCACGCGAAGGGCTCCTGGCCGCGCTCCTCGGCGATGTCCTCGACCACACGCCCGGTCAGCCCGGCGTTCGCCTCGCTGTAGGTGTCGCCGATGACGTACCGCCCGAAGTTCGCCAGCCGCCGGAAGACGCCCGCCTCCTTGGACCGGGCGCGCCGCAGCATCTCGTCCCGCACGTCCGCGTCGCGCAGCTTCTCGATCCGCTCGGGCACGGGCAGCCCCAGGATCGGTCCCCACCCCGGGATGAGGTTCAGCGCGCAGAACGTCCCCAGCGACATGTTCATCGGCGTGAGGATGGGCATGGTCAGCGCCACGACCCGGCCGCCCGCCTTGCGGGCCTGCTCGCTCGCCAGGAGCTGCCGGGGCACCCGCTCGGGCACGGCCGCGTCGATGGTCAGCACGTTCCAGTTCAACGGCCGCCCCGCCGCCGCGCTCATCTCCACGAACAGGTCGATCTCCGCGTCGCTGAACTGGTCCAGGCAGCCCGCGACGATCGCCTCGATCTGCGTGCCCTCGTGCTCCCCGACGGCCCGCGACAGCGCCAGCAGCTCGGCCGGCCCGGCGTGCCGGGAGGCGACCGGTTTCCCGTCGCCGTCGGAGTGACTGGTCGACTGGGTGGTGGACAACCCCCAGGCCCCGGCGTCCATGGCGTCCCGCAACAGCGCGACCATCGCCGCCAGCTGCTCCCCGGTCGGCTGCCCGCCGATGGCCTGCGGCCCCATCACGTACCGCCGCAGCGCACAGTGCCCCACCATGAACCCGGCGTTGACGGCGATCCGCCCCTCCAGGGCGTCGAGATACTCCCCGAAACCGTGCCAGCTCCAGGGCGCGCCCTCCTCCAGCGCCACCAGCGACATGCCCTCGACCTTGGACATCATCCGCCGTGTGTAGTCGGCGTCCTCGGGGCGGTCAGGGTGCAGCGGGGCGAGGGTGAACCCACAGTTGCCGCCCGCGACGGTGGTGACCCCGTGGTTGAGGGAGGGCGTGGCGTAGGGATCCCAGAAGAGCTGGGCGTCGTAGTGGGTGTGGGGGTCGACGAAGCCGGGGGTGAGGACGAGTCCGTGCGCGTCCTCACTGGTGCGCGCTTCCTCGGTGACCCGACCGATGACTGCGACCCGACCGCCGCGGATGCCGACGTCGGCGGTGCGTGCCGGGGCGCCCGTCCCGTCCACGACGGTCACACCCTTGATGACGTGATCAAGCACGACCACTCAACTCCTTGGAGTTCATCGTCCTTAAGGGGCGCGGGGAACTGCGCGAAGAACCACAACGCACGCCGCACCCGCCCGCGAACGCTCAGGCCCCTTGACGGAACCGCGAAGTCCGATGCACGGGATCCGTATCGATCTTGGGAATCACGTACTCCCCGACCAGCCGGATCGTCTGCAGCGTCTCCTCCTTCGGCACCCCCACCGGCAACCCGAAACTCAACTGGTCCGCCCCCGCCTGCTCCCACCGCTTGCACTGCGTGAGCACCTCGTCCGGATCCCCGCAGATCAGCAGCTCCTCCTCGATGAGGACCTCCACCAGCTCCTCGGTGTACTCCGGCAGCGTCTCCGGCCACACCGGAAACCCCTCGGGCCGCGGGAACGTGTCGTGGTACCGGAACACCAGCGACGGCAGATAGTGCAACTGCCCGTTCGCCGCGATCCGCACCGCCTCCGCGTGGGTCGGCGCGCAGATCGCCGTGGTCGTCACCATCACGTTGTCGTTGACGAAGTCACCCACCGGCTCGGCGTCCACGATCGCCGTCTTGTACTGCTCCAGCACCCACTCCATGTCGGAGACCTTCTGCACGCTGAAGCCGAGCACCCCGAGCCCCTTCTTCGCGGCCATGGCGTACGACGGCGGCGACCCGGCCGCGTACCACATCGCCGGGTGCGAGCCGCCGTACGGCTTCGGCAGGACCTTCCTCGGCGGCAGGGACCAGTGTGTGCCCTGGAAGCCGGCGTACTCGTCCTGGAGCCACATCTTGGGGAACTCGGCGATGGTCTCTTCCCAGATCTCCTTGGTGTGGTTCATGTCGGTCACCCCCGGCATGAATCCCAGGATCTCGTGCGAGCCGGCGCCCCGTCCGCTGCCGAACTCGAAGCGGCCCTCGCTGAGATGGTCGAGCATCGCGACCTTCTCGGCGACCTTGACGGGGTGGTTGACGGGGGCCAGCGGGTTGAAGATGCCCGAGCCCAGGTGGATCCGCTTTGTGGCGTGTGCCAGGTACCCGAGGAAGACGTCGTTGGCGGACAGGTGCGAGTACTCGTCCAGGAAGTGGTGTTCGGAGGCCCAGGCGTACTTGAAGCCCGACTTGTCGGCCTGGATGACGTACTCGGTCTCCTCCATCAGCGCCTTGTGTTCGGCCATCGGGTCGGTCTCGGCCCGTTTGCCCACGTATCCCTGTACGAAGACCCCGAATTCCAAGGAGATTCACCGCCCTACGGTCAGTTCTGACGGTCCGTCAGATACATGGCTCCGACTGTTCCACCGCTCCCGGGGAGCGTCAATAGCTGACGACTCGTCAGAGCGACGGGGGGGCCGGGTCAGAGGACACTCACGCCCGCCAGCCACCCCCCGTCGATCACGAACGGCTGCCCGGTGATGTAGGAGGAGTCCTCGCACGACAGGAACAGGGCGAGCCGCGCCACCTCCTCCGGCCGCCCGACCCGCCCCAGCGGCACGAGCTTGCGGTACAGCCGGTCGAGCCCCCGGGCCGTCTCCTCCGCGTCGGCGGCCGGGTCCAGCCGGGCCGGGTTGGACATCGCGGTGTCGACGGCGCCCGGGCAGACGGCGTTGACGCGTATCCCCCGCCCGGCCAGCTCCAGCGCGGCGACCCGGGTCAGCCCGACCACGGCGTGCTTGCTCGCCGCGTACGCGCCCACCGCCGCCATCCCGGTCAGGCCTGTGTACGAGGCGGTGTTGACGATCGTGCCCCCGTCGGCCATCTGGGGCGCGACGGCCCTGATGCCGAGGAAGCAGCCCACCTGGTTGACCTGGACGACCCGCATGAACTCGTCGAGGGGTGTGTCGAGGAGGGAGTTGAAACGGAGGATGCCGGCGTTGTTGACGAGCCCGTCGACCGGGCCGTACGCGTCCTGGGCGGCGGTGACGGCCGATTCCCAGTCGTCCTCCCGGCCGACGTCGAGATGGACGTACCGGGCGCCGATCTCCTTCGCGAGGGCCTCGCCCTGGTCGTCGAGGACGTCCGCGACGACCACCCGGGCGCCCTCCGCCGCGAACAGCCGGGCCTCCTGCTCGCCCTGGCCGCGCGCCGCTCCGGTGATGATGACGACCCGTCCGTCGAGCTTGCCCATGGCAGCCCCCTTCGCGCGGTGGACACGGTGACTCGGCATCGTACCGGCATACCTGACGGAGCGTCAGATGCAAGACCTGGCCGTTGCTGAGGCGAATCTCACGTAACCCACAAGTAGGGATGTTTGACCCTGTCGGGGTCGGTCGGGATCTTCCAGGATCTGGTCCATGGCCAAGAGGAGACTGAAGAACAGGAAGATCCGGGTCGTCGCGATCGGAGCGGCTCTCGTGACCGGCGGCGCCGTGGCCGCGGTACTGCTGCCCTCGGCGAACGCCGCCGACGAGAAGACCCCCGAGCAGATCATGACGATGTGCCAGCGGGCCAAGGTGCTCAACGGAAAGCAGCAGTCCATCTCCGATTTCGGCGGCCACCCCATCGCCGGCCCGAGTTTCGCGTCCGACAACTGCGATTTCGTCGAGACGAAGTTCGAGACCTTCGACGGACCGACCGAAAAGGCCTCCATCGACTTCCCGAACTGCGAACCCAACGCCACCGAACCGGCGAAGGTGTCGGTCACCTGGCAGGCGACGACCGGACAGGGCCAGGGCAAGTACACCGTCACCCAGCAGGGCGCCGCCGGAGGGCTCTTCGGGGCGCTGAGCGGATCCTGGGTCAAGCACAAGGGCACCCTCGACATGACCCTCACGTCGGCGACCGCCGGTGACACGGAACAGCGGGAGGTCCCGGTCGGCAAGGTGCTCCACATGGAGTTTACGCCGAAGATGCAGCGTATGACGGGCGAATGGCGGGTGCGGATCGACGCCCGTGAGGCGACGACCGTCACCAACGCCACTCCGGAACAGAACTTCGTCGCACCGGAGGTCGTCGAGGGCCCGGTCGTGCTGCCGGGCGCGGCCGGCGCTCCGGGTGTCGTGGACGGCACCTCCAAGGCCGTCCTGACCGACTGCTGACCGACCGCCGGCCTTCCTTCCCCCAGAGGAGAACCCATGACACGCACCAGCCGCTCGAGAAGCCACCGGAGCAAGAAGAAGCGCATCACCCTCGCCCTGGCCCCGGTCGCGGCCGTCGCGGTGGCCGTGCCGCTGATGAACCCGGCGGGTGCCGCCACCCCTTCCGAAGTGACCGCCGACTGCGCGGCGGACTCCGACAAGCTGGAGAACTGCGAGTTCGTCGACGTCCAGTTCAAGCGGGACAGCCTCGGCCCCAACGAGCGCGTCTCCGCGGTGACCGACAACTGCGGATCGACGGCCGCCGCCTCGAAGACCTTCAGCGTGAGCACGACCGTCACCAGGATCATTCAGCTGGAGGACGGATTCACCGCGGGCGCCGACACGAAACTCGGCAATTCCTTCTTCGAGATCGGCTCGAAGTTCAGCACGTCCGAGATCAACATCACGCGTGACGACAAGGCGACCACCTTGCAGTTCAGCAGGACGGACAATGTGCAGCCCGACAGCATCGGGTTCTTCATGTGGTCCGCGAAGCGCACCGACGTGAGCGGCTTCCTCAAGGCCACCTACAAGGAGGCGCAGGACGGCAGCAAGGTCTTCTTCGCCCCGAGCGAGGGCGCCGCGAGCGTGCACGTCTTCTATCCGCAGATCCTCAAGAACGGCACCCCGGACGGGCGGCTGTGGCTGCGCAACGTGAAGTGCGGAACGCCCGAGGCGCAGGGCCTGAAGAATTCCACGCGCGCCCTGCGCTCCGAACCGGGATTCGGCGAGGCCGGCGCGAACGTCACCGACGTCGAGATCCCGCTGTCGGAGGTTCCGGCGCCGTAGACAGCAGAGCCTGAGAGGTTCTCAGATGCGAAGCACGGGCGCGGCTCCCAGCCACCTCAGGACCGCGTCCGTGCTGCCGCGGGCGTCCAGTTTGGCGTAGATGTTGCTGAGGTTGTTGCGGACGGTCTTCTCGCTCAGCCGTAGCCGCAGCCCGATCTCCTGCGCGCCCAGACCGGTCGACAGCAGCTCCATGATCTGCCGCTCGCGCGGGGAGAGCTGCCCGCGCAGCCGCTCCAGCGCCGTGTCCTCGGTGGACGCCCGCCGGGCTTCCTCGCGCAGGGCCGCGCAGGCAGCCGGGGAGAGGTAGGTGTGCCCGATGGTGGCCCCGACGACGGCCGAGGAGAGCATGCAGGTGCAGTAGTCGCCCTCGACCAGGTACCCGGCGCCGCCCCGGAACACCTCCACGATCGTCTCGGCGTCCCGGTCCGGACCGATCACGATCACCGGCACACCGTCGGTCCGTAACTCCCGCAGCCCGTCGACCGGTTCGGCGCAGCGCAGCACGACCACGTCGACGCCGTCCGGGACGCGGAAGGGCGGGGGCGGGCGCAGGCACACCGTCCGCTCGACGTACCGGTCGTCCGGGGCCGGCCAGTCGGGATGCGGCCAGGGGCCCTCCGGGCAGGCGAGGGCGACGGAGAGTTTCCGGGAAGTGCGCACGTCATTGTGTCCTTCCGCCGAAGCCGTACGTGTCCGTACGTGTCCGTACGTCCGTGCATACGGAGATCGGCGTGGACATGTTCAAGCTTTCAAGGAACGCTTTACGGCAGCAGCGGTGCGACCTCCTCCCCGAACTGCTCTATCTGCGCGACGAGTTCGGCCCGACTCCGGCTGCGGAAGCGCACCTGGAGCTGGTCCGCCCCCATCGCGCGATAGGCCCGCAGCGACTCGGCGACCGCCCCGGCGGGCCCGCTGACCGTCCGCCGCCCGACGTCCCAGCCCGGTGTCCCGACGTACAGGGGCTCGGCGATGGCGCCGACGGTGAACGGCCCCTCGATCCCGGCCTCTTCCCTGAGCCGCCGTATCCGCGCGATCCGGTCCGGCAGCACGTCCCTCGGGTCTCCCTGGGGCAGCCAGCCGTCGCCCTTGAGCGCGGCCCGGCGCAGGGCGGCGGGCGAGGACCCGCCGACCCAGAGAGGGACCCGGTCCTGCGCGGGGCGGGGCCGCTGCCCGAGACCCTCGAAGTCGTACAGCTTGCCGTGGTGTTCGGGGAACTCCTCCGGCCCGAGGGCGGCGCGCAGGGCGTCGATGGTCTCGTCCAGGACGGCGCCGCGCCGCTCGAAGTCGGCCCCGAGCGCCTCGAACTCCTCCCGGACGTGCCCGGCCCCGACCCCGAGGATCAGCCGGCCGCCCGAGAGGTGGTCGAGGGTGGCGTACTGCTTGGCCGTCAGCAGCGGATGCCGCAGCCCCACCACGGCGACGTGACTGAGCAGCCGGGTCCGCTCGGTGGCCGCCGCGAGGAAGGCGAGGGTGGCGACCGGGTCGTACCAGACCGTGCTCATCGCGGACGCGAGGTGGCGCGGGATGGCGACGTGGTCGCAGCTCGCCAGGTAGGAGAAACCGGCGCGGTCGGCGGCGCGGGCCACGGCGAGCAGGTCCTCGGGTCCGGCGGCGGCCTCCCAGGGCTCGGCGTAGATCGTGCTCTGGGACTGGACCGGGAGCTGGATCCCGAACGACAGGGTCACCGCGGCCCGTCCCAGAGGCCGTCGTCGGTCAGGCCGAGCAGCTCGATCGCGTTCCCCCGCACGATCCGCTCCACGGCCTGCGGCTCCAGGTGCCCCATCTGTGCCTCGCCGACCTCGCGGGACTTGGGCCAGGTGCTGTCGGAGTGCGGGTAGTCGGTCTCGTAGAGGACGTTGCCCAGGCCGATCGCGTCCAGGTTGCGCAGCCCGAAGGCGTCGTCGAAGAAGCAGCCGTAGACATGCTCGGCGAACAGCTCTGACGGCGGCCGGTGCACCTTGTCGGCGACGCCGCCCCAGCCGCGGTTCTCCTCCCACACCACGTCGGCGCGCTCCAGGATGTAGGGGATCCAGCCGATCTGCCCCTCGGCGTACATCACTTTCAGATTCGGGAACTGCTCGAACTTGCCGCTCATCAGCCAGTCGACCATCGAGAAGCAGCAGTTGGCGAAGGTGATGGTGGAGCCGACGGCGGGCGGGGCGTCGGCGGAGGTGGAGGGCATCCGGCTGCTGCTGCCGATGTGCATGGCGACGACCGTGCCGGTCTCGTCGCACGCGGCGAGGAAGGGGTCCCAGGCGTCGGTGTGGACGGAGGGCAGCCCGAGGTACGGCGGTATCTCGGAGAAGGCGACGGCGCGGACCCCGCGGGCGGCGTTGCGCCGGACCTCCTCGGCGGCCAGCTCGGGGTCCCAGAGGGGGATCAGGGTGAGCGGGATGAGCCGCCCGTGCGCCTCGGGCCCGCACCACTCCTCCACCATCCAGTCGTTGTAGGCGCGGACGCAGAGCAGACCCAGTTCGTGGTCCTTGGCCTCGGTGAAGGTCTGGCCGCAAAAACGCGGGAACGTCGGGAAGCAGAGGGCGGACTGGACGTGGTTGACGTCCATGTCGGCGAGCCGGGCCGGGACGTCGTAGGAACCGGGCCGCATCTGCTCGTAGGTGATGACCTCCAGGCGTATCTCGTCCCTGTCGTACCCGACGGCGGTGTCGAGGCGGGTCAGCGGCCGGCGGAGGTCCTCGTAGACCCACCAGTCACCGACGGGCCCGTCGTCGCCGGGCGCGCCCATGACGGGCTTGAAGCGCCCGCCGAGGAACGTCATCTCCTTCACGGGCGCACGGACGATCCGGGGACCGGCCCCCCGGTACTTACCCGGGAGCCGGTCCTGCCAGACGTTCGCGGGCTCCACGGTGTGGTCGTCCACGGAGATGATCAGCGGAAACGTGCTCGCGTGGCTGTCCATGGGACTCACGGTAGCGCCGATCTGACGGATCGTCAGCTATGCCCGGAGCGCACGGGTGATCGATCGCAGGAGTACGGCACGGCATGGCGGCCTGTGGACACCTCTCGGGTCACCCGGAGGCACCCGGGTCATCTGCGGGCACACTTCGGCCGCGACGGCTCCCCCTCCGCGCCGCCGCGGCCGAACCCCGTGTTGAGATGGCTTACTTCGTCGGCTTGAAGGGCTCCGACGTGGCGTGCAGGTCCTTGGTCTCCAGCGGCTCGTCGGTGGCGTGCAGGTCCTGCGTCGTCACGGTTCCCTCTTCCGTGGCGTGCAGGTCCTCCGTCGAGGCCTCGCCGTCCGTGCCGCCCGTGGCATGCAGGTCCTGCGGCTTGAGCTCGTCGCCCATGATCGTCAACTCCCCTTGGCATGGATCAAGCAGTGAGGTCGGCGGGCCTGCCCGGTCACTCCCCCGAGGGTGACCGGGCAGGCCCGCCCGGGCCGCTCACCCGGTTGCGCGGTGGCAGGCCCTGCGCAGTGACCCGTCTGCCCCCCGACGCGACGGATCGACTGCCTCAAGCATGGCGGGGAGCGATAAACGAATGATGAACGCGTGCGCGCCGGGCCTCAGGCAGCCCGCACCGGCGACAGCAGCGCGCGCACCTCGGCGGCCTCGGGCGACCCCAGCTCCTCGTAGATCGCCGCCGCCTCCTGCCAGCAGACCTGGGCCCGGCCGGTCTGCCCTATACCGCTGAGCGCGCGGCCGAGGACGGTGAGGACGTTGCCCCGCCGCCACTCCCCGCCGATGCCGCGCAGCACCGTCAGGGCCATCTCGGCGTTGGCGGCGGCCTGTGCGGGGCGCAGGGCGGCGAGATCCACCTCGGCCAGCCGGAACAGGCTCATGCCCTCCCACAGGCGTTGCCTGCTGTCCCGGAACACCTCCAGCGCCTCCTGGAGCCGGCCGGCCGCGTCGCCCAGCTCACCGCTCTGCGTGAGGGCGAGGCCGAGGGCGTAGCGGGCGTTGGCCCCGCGCATGGAGTTGCCCATGGCGTCGTAGATGTCGATGCCCTCCTGGGCGAGTTCGACCGCGCTCTGGGTCCGCCCGGTCGCGAGGTGAATCCGGGAGAGGTTGCACAGCGCGGCGGCCTCGCCGGGACGGTCGCCCAGGGCCCGGAAGTGCTCGATGGCCCGGGAGAGGTGTTCCTCACCGTCCTCGTGCCGGTTCTGGTAGAGCGCGATGATGCCGCGGGCGTTACTGGCCCAGCAGACGGGCAGCAGATCGCCGGCCTGCTGCGCGAGGACGATGGCCCGTTCCGCCTCCTGGTCCGCCCGCTCGAAGCGGCCGCCGACGTGGTGGACGTTGACGAGCGTCATCAGCGCCCGGGCCTCCGCCCGCGCGAGGCCGAACTGCCGCGCCGCCTCCAGGAGCGCCCCGGCCGTCGCCTCGTACTCCCGGGAGTTGGCTCCCGACTCGGAGAGGTCGTGCCCGGCCCACAGCAGGTCGATCGCCCGGGGGAGGGTGTCCGGCAGCGCCGCGGACTGGCGTACGCAGGCGAGGAGGCAGATGGCCTCGGCGTACAGCCAGTCCTGCGCCGCGTGCCGGCTGTCGAACCGCAGCCCCGGGTACGAGGCCGGCTCCAGGTGGTCCACCAGCCCGTCGCCGGGCCGCTCGATCGCGTACACCCCGGCCGCGGACGCCAGGTAGAAGTCCAGCAGCCGCGACAGCGCCGCCCCCCGCTCGCTCGGCGGGAGTTCGTCCCTTTCCGCACAGGCACGCGCGTAGAGCCGGACCAGGTCGTGGAAGCGGTAGCGGCCGGGGGCCGCCGATTCGAGGAGGGAGGTGTCGACGAGGGCCTCCAGGAGGTCCTCCGTGTCCTCCACCGGAAGGTCGAGGACCGCCGCCGCGGCCGGCAGGGAGATGTCCGGGCCGTCGGCGAGGCCGAGCAGGCGGAAGGCGCGGGCCTGGGCGGGCTCCAGCTGGCCGTAGCCCAGCTCGAAGGTGGCCTTCACCGCCAGGTCGCCGGCCTGGAGTTCGTCCAGGCGGCGGCGTTCGTCGGCGAGCTTCGCCGCGAGGACCGACACCGTCCAGGTCCGGCGGGCCGCCAGGCGGGAGGCGGCGATGCGGATCGCCAGCGGCAGGAAGCCGCAGGCCGCGACCACGTCCAGGGCGGCCTTCCGCTCGGACGCCACCCGCTCCTCGCCCACGATCTTCGTGAACAGGGCCAGGGCCTCCTCCGGTGACATCACGTCCAGGTCGATCAGGTGGGCGCCCGCCAGGTCCACCATTCGCACCCGGGAGGTGACCAGCGCGGCGCAGCCGTCCGTGCCGGGCAGCAGCGGACGCACCTGGGCGGCGTCGCGGGCGTTGTCCAGCAGGACCAGGACGCGGCGGCCGTCCAGCACCGAGCGGTACAGCGCCGCGCGCTCCTGAAGGGAGTCGGGGATCGCCGTGTCGGCCGTGCCGAGCGCGCGCAGGAAGGAGCCCAGGACGGTCTCCGGATCCGCCGCCCGGGCGCCCGCGCCCTGGAGGTCGACGTACAACTGCCCGTCCGGGAACGCCCCGCGCGCCTGGTGGGCCACGTGCACGGCGAGGGTCGTCTTTCCCACGCCGCCGATGCCGGCCAGGGCGGAGACCGCCATGACCCGGTTCTCGGCCGAGGCCAGGATGTCGCCGAGTTCGCGCACGAAGGCGGAGCGGCCGGTGAAGTCCGGCACCGTCGCGGGCAGCTGCGCCGGACGGACCAGGACGGCGGCCGGCTCGGGGGCCGGGGAGGAGGGCTCCGCGAGTCCCGGGTCCGCCTGCAGGATGCGCTGCTGGAGTTCGCTCAGGCCGGGGCTGGGGTCCACGCCCAGTTCGTCGGCGAGCAGGCGCCGCGTGTCGGCGTAGACCGCGAGGGCCTCGGCCTGGCGGCCGCTGCGGTACAGCGCCAGCATCAGCAGTTCGCGCAGCCGTTCGCGCAGCGGATGGGCCGCGGTGAGGGCGGTGAGCTCCGAGACGGCCTCCGCGTGGCAGCCCTGCTCCAGGTCCATGTCCAGCCGGGATTCGGTGAGCTGGAGCCGCCACTCCTCCAGGCGGACGCGCTGTGCCTGCGCGTACGGGCCGGGTACGCCCGCCAGGGTCTCCCCGTCCCACAGGGCGAGGGCCCGCCGCAGCACCTCCCGGGCGTGGCAGAGGTCGCCGGCCGACCGGGCCTTCTCCGCCTCGGTGGCCAGGTCCTGGGCGACGGTCAGGTCCAGGGCGCCGTCGCCCAGGCCCCGTACCGCGTAGCCGCCCGATTCACTGACCAGGACACCGGGGTCCAGCACCTTGCGCAGCCGGGAGGCGTAGGTGCGCAGCGCCGCCAGGGCCTGCGAGGGCGGTTCCTCGCCCCACAGGGCGTCGATCAGCTCGGCGGCCGTGGCCGTACGGCCCTCGCGCAGCAGCAGGGCGGCGAGCAGGGCGCGCTGCTGGGGGGAACCGGTGGCGAGCGGCTCCTCGCCCCGCCAGGCGCGCACCGGTCCGAGCACGCCGAACCGCAGCGCGGTCGGCCCCGTCGCCTCAGCCGGCTCCGGCGGCTTCGCCGGGGAGTCGGAACGCCGCTGCTCCGGTACGCGCGGTACACCGTCCGGTACACCGTCCATGCAGTCCCCCTAGACATCCTGAGCAACCAGGCCAGTTTGCCTTGTGCACGGCGGATACGTCAGCCGTGGGAGACACCGATCACAGGCCGGGACACGGGAGTCCACAAGGTCCGCACACTCTCTCCGTTCCCGGGGGACGTCGCTCCGTTCCGGCATCCGGAGGGGATTGGAGCGGCTGGGCCACGGGGCAGGCGGCTTTCCCGGGTATCAGGGGCCCGCAAGGCGCCCATACGCTCCAGTTTCCCGTGTTGGCGGGGGTGCGGGGTGGCGGTGGGGGGATAGTGGTCCGGCAGGGCAGGAGTCGAGGCGAAGGTGGAGGTGGCGGGGGATGCCGGGTGAGCAGCCGCAGACGTACGAGACGCTCGACGAGCGGTTCCGGACCGGGCGGTGTCAGGCGGGGGACTCCCGGCTGGAGACGCTGTTCGACGGGTGCCGCTGGGCCGAGGGGCCGGTGTACGTGCCGGCGGGGCGGTATCTGCTGTGGAGCGACATCCCGAACGACCGGCTGCTGCGCTGGGACGAGACCACCGGGTCCGTCGGGGTCTTCCGCTCGCCCGCCGGGTACCCGAACGGCAACACCCTGGACGGCCAGGGGCGGCTCATCACCTGCGAGCAGGGCAACCGGCGGGTGACGCGGACCGAGCACGACGGGTCGGTCACGGTGATCGCCGAGCGGTTCCGGGGGAAGCGGCTCAACAGTCCGAACGACGCCGTGGTGCGGTCCGACGGGTCGGTGTGGTTCTCCGACCCCGAGTTCGGGATCGCGACCGACTACGAGGGGCACCGCGGGGAGAGCGAGATCGGGGCGCGGAACGTCTACCGCGTGGACCCGCGCAGCGGCGAAGTGCGGGTGGCCGCCGAGGGCTTCCAGGGCCCGAACGGGCTGGTGTTCTCCCCCGACGAGCGCAGGCTGTACGTGTCGGACAGCCTGGCCAATCACATCCGCGTCTTCGACGTCCGGCCGAACGGCACCCTGAGCGGCGGCGATGTCTTCGCCGAGTGCCGCGACGGCAACTTCGACAACATCCGGTTCGACGACGAGGGGCGCCTGTGGGCCGCCGCCCTGCACGGGGGTGTGCACTGCTACGACCCCGACGGCACGCTCCTCGGCCGTGTCCTGGTGCCCGGCACGGTGGCCAACATCCGGTTCGGCGGCGCCCGCCGCAACCGGCTGTTCATCGCCGCCGACACCACCCTGTACTCCCTCGTCATGTCCGTCACCGGGACCCCGGCGCTGCCGTCGTCCGGCCGCTGAGGAGGCCGTCCCGCAGCGCCCCCTTCACGACCTTGCCGCTCGCGTTGCGGGGCAGTTCGGCCACGAACTCCACCGTCCTGGGGACCTTGTAGTTCGCCATCTCCCTGCGGGACCAGGCGATCAGGTCGTCCGCCGTCAGCAGCGCGCCCGGCCGCCGTACGACGTAGGCCCTGCCGACCTCGCCCAGCCGGGCGTCGGGGACGCCGATCACGGCGACGTCCGCCACGTCCGGGTGGAGGCCCAGGAGTTGCTCTATCTCGGCGGGGTAGGCGTTGAAGCCGCCGACGATGAACATGTCCTTGAGGCGGTCGGTGATGCGCAGGTTGCCCGCGGCGTCCAGGACGCCCACGTCGCCCGTGCGCAGCCAGCCGTCCTCCGACAGCACCTCGGCGGTGGCCGCCGCGTCCTCGTAGTAGCCGGTCATGACGTTGAAGCCGCGGACCATGACCTCGCCCGGCGTGCCGGGCCCCAGGGGTTCGCCCCGCCCGTCCGCGACCCGGATCTCGGTGCCGGGGATCGCGCGGCCCGACGTCGACGCGATCACGGTCGGGTCGTCGCCGCGCCGGCACATCGTGACGATGCCGGAGGCCTCGGAGAGGCCGTAGGCGGTCAGGACCGTGCCGACGCCGAGTTCTCCGCGCAGCCGCTCGACGAGTCTGAGCGGCACCACCGCCGCTCCCGTCACCACGAGGCGCAGGTCCGACAGGTCGTGCGCGTCCCGTGCCGGGTGGTCGAGGAGGGACTGGAGGAGGGTCGGGGGGCCGGGGAGGACGGAGACGCGTTCGGCGGCGATGTTGGCGAGGACCGTGTTCACGTTGAACACCGGCTGGGGGATCATCGTCGCGCCCCGCATCAGGCAGGCGAGCACCCCGGCCTTGTAGCCGAAGGTGTGGAAGAACGGATTGACGATGAGGTAGCGGTCGCCCCGGGCCAGGCCCGCCAGGTCGCTCCAGATGCCGTACGCCCGCAGCGTCTGGGCGTGGGTGATGACCGCGCCCTTCGGGCGGCCGGTCGTGCCCGAGGTGAAGACGATGTCCGAGGGCCGGGAGCCGTCGACCGCCTCCGCCCTCGCCCGCACCTGTGCCGCGCCGGCCGTCTCTCCGCTCGCCAGGAAGTCCTTCCAGGTGCGGAAGCCGGCCGGGGCGTCCTCCGAGAGGACCACCACGTGCTCCAGGTCCGGCAGGCCGGGCAGCGGTCCGGTGCCCGGGCCCTGGCCCGCCGCCCGGCGCAGCGACGCCACGTACGACGTGCCGAGGAACGTGCCCGTCACGAACAGCAGCCGCGCCCCACTGCGGCGCAGCACGTCCGCCGCCTCCGCGCCCTTGAAGCGGGTGTTCAGCGGCACGAGCACCGCGCCCGCCGAGACCGCGCCGAGGGCGCTGACGATCCAGTCGAGCGTGTTCGGCGCCCAGATGCCGATCCGGTCACCCGGTCCGATGCCGTGCGCCAGGCAGGCCGCCGCCGCGCGCTCCACGCGGGCGCCCAGCTCCGCATAGGTGATCCGGGTGCGGCCCTCGACGACCGCCTCGACGTGCGCGTACCGCTCGGCCGCCGTGCGCACCAGGCCCGGGATGCTTCCCCACTCCGTATCCGCTCGCACCGCAAGCCTCCCCAGCAGTAGCCGGCACAGGAGCTGACTGACCGTCAGATTAGCTGTAATCTGACGACCTGTCAGCGAACCGTCGGCCTGGAGGTGCGTGCGGCATGGCAGCAGGATCGGACGGCCTCAAGGACGCCACCGCCATCGTCGGCATAGGCCAGACGCCCTTCGCCAAGCGGCTCCCCGAGGACGAGCGCACCCTCGCCTGCCGTGCCGTCCTGGCCGCCCTCGACGACGCCGGGATCGCACCCGGCGAGGTCGACGCCCTCGCCTCCTACACCATGGAGGAGACGGACGAGGTGGAGCTGGCGAAGGCCTGCGGCTTCGGTGACCTCACCTTCTTCAGCAAGGTCGGCTACGGAGGCGGCGGTTCGTGTGCCACCGTCGCCCATCTCGCCGCCGCCGTCGCCACCGGGCAGGCGAGCGTCGGCGTCGCCTGGCGGTCGCGCAAGCGGGGCAGCGGACCCCGGCCCTGGACGAACACCGCCGTCCAACTGCCCACCCCGGCCCAGTGGACCCGCCCGTTCGGGCTGCTCAGACCGGTCGACGAGATCGCGATGCTGGCCCGCCGCTACATGCACGAGTACGGCGCCGGCCGGGACCACCTGTTCAACGTCGCCCTGGCCTGCCGCAACCGGGCCAACCAGAACCCCGCCGCGATCATGTACGACCGGCCCCTCACGCGCGAGATGTACATGACGTCCCGGTGGATCAGCGAACCCCTGTGTCTCTTCGACAACTGCCTGGAGACGGACGGGGCCCTGGCCTGTGTCGTCGTCTCCGCCGAGCGCGCCCGGGACTGCCGCCGCACCCCCGTCTACGTCCACTCCGCCGCCCAGTCGCTCCCCGCCCAGCACCACGGCATGGTCAACTACTGGAACGACGACCCCCTCACGGGCCCGGCCTGGGCCGCAGCCCGGCAGCTGTGGAAGCACTCCGACCTGACGCCGCAGGACGTGGACGTCGCGCAGATCTACGACGCCTTCACGCCCCTGGTCCTGCTGTCCCTGGAGGGGTACGGCTTCTGCGGGCGGGGCGAGGGCGGGGCGTTCACCGAGGGCGGGGCGCTGGAGACCGGCGGGCTGCTGCCCGTGAACACCGGCGGGGGCGGCCTGTCCGAGGCCTATGTGCACGGCTTCAACCTGATCAACGAAGGGGTGAAGCAGTTGCGCGGGACCAGTACCGCACAGGTGCCGGGCGCGTCGGCCTGTCTGGTCACCGCGGGTGAAGGCGTGCCCACCTCCGCCCTCCTGCTGAGGAGTTGACATGCTGCGTCCCGTCACCGACACCGACGGCGCCCCCTTCTGGGAGTACGCCGCCCGGGGCGAGCTGCGGGTCCAGGCCTGCGCCGGCTGCGGTGAGCTCCGCTTCCCGCCCCGGCCCTGCTGCCCGCACTGCCAGTCCTTCCAGGCCGACTGGCGCCGGATGTCCGGCCGGGGCCGCGTCTGGTCCTACGTCGTTCCGCATCCGCCGCTGCTGCCCGGCTACGCCGAGCTGGCGCCGTACAACGTGGTCGTCGTCGAACTCGACGAGGCGCCGCGCATCCGGCTCGTCGGCAACCTCGTCGCCGGGCCCGGTGAGCCGATCGGCTCCCTCGCGGCGGACCGCCTGAGGATCGGCGCCCGGGTGCGGGCCGTGTTCGACGACGGGCTTCCCCGGTGGGTCCCGGAGCGGTCGTGAGCAGGGTCCTGGTCAGTGCCGACGAGGACAGCGGGGTCGCCGTCGTCACCCTGAACCGGCCCGACCGGCTCAACGCCGTCGACCTGGAGATGGCCCGTGAACTCGCCGGGACCTGGCGGACGTTGAGATTCGAGGACTCCGTGCGGGCGGTCGTCCTCACCGGTGCCGGGGAGCGGGCCTTCTGCACGGGCATCGACCGGGACGCCGTCGTGCCGCAGCCGGACTCGCCGTACTCCCAGGACGATCCGCTGCTCGGCATCGGGCCGAAGGCGAACGACCTGTGGAAACCGGTCGTCGCCGCCGTACGCGGGATGGCCTGCGGAGGTGCCTTCTACCTCCTCGGGGAGGCGGAGTTCCTGGTCGCCGACACCACCGCCGCCTTCTTCGACCCGCACACCACGTACGGAATGGTCAGCGCCTACGAGTCCGTCCTGATGGCGCAGCGCATGCCGTACGGGGAGGTCGCGCGGATGGCGTTGATGGGGACGGCGGAACGGATCTCGGCTCGTCGGGCCTACGAGATCGGGCTGGTGTCCGAACTCGTGGCGGAGGGCGAGGCGTTGGGGGCGGCGCGGGCGTGCGCCGCCGTCCTCGCCGGGTATCCGGCCGAGGCGGTGCAGGGGACCGTGCGGGCGCTGTGGGCCGCGAGCGAGGCGGGGCGGGCCCAGGGGTTCGCGCAGGCTCCGCATCTGATCGCGCTCGGGAACGCGACGGGCGAGGAGCAGGCCCGGCTGTTCGCGGGGCGGCGGCGCGAGTACCGGTCGCGGTAGCCGGTCGGCCGGTCGCGGTAGCCGCTTGGCCTTGCGCCAGGGAATCGTTTCCCCTTACACGCGTATGCTCGACGGGTGGTTGAGCATCGGATGATCGACGTGAACGGCATACGGCTGCACATCGCGGAGCAGGGCGAGGGCCCGCTCGTGGTGCTGCTGCACGGGTTCCCGGAGTCCTGGCACTCCTGGCGGCACCAGTTCGGGCCGCTGGCCGAGGCCGGTTTCCGGGTGGTCGCGCCCGACCAGCGCGGATACGGGCGCAGTGATCACCCCGAGGACGTGACGGCGTACAGCATCCTGCACCTGGTGGGTGACGTGGTCGGGCTGGTCCACGCCCTGGGTGAGGAGCGGGCGTTCGTCGTCGGGCACGACTGGGGAGCGCCGGTGGCCTGGCACACCGCGCTGCTGCGGCCGGACGTGGTGCGCGGGGTGGCGGGGCTGAGCGTGCCGCCGCCGTTCCGGGGCGCACAGCCACCGCTCAGGACCATGCGGGAGCGGTTCGGCGGGCGCTTCTACTGGAACTACTTCGAGGAGCCCGGGGTCGCCGAGGCCGAGTTCACCGCCGACACCCGCGCCACCCTGCGCAGGCTGCTGTACTCCGCCTCCGGTGACGCCCCGGGCGCCGGACGCCCCGAGCAGGCCCTGGTCGACCTGGACCGCGGCTGGCTGGCGGACGCGCCCGACCCCGAGGTGCTGCCCGAATGGCTGACCGAGGAGGACCTCGACGCCCTCACCGACAGCTACGCGCGGGGCTTCACCGGCGCGCTCAACTGGTACCGCAACCTGGACCGCAACTGGGAGCTGACCGCCCCCTGGCAGGGAGCGGTCGTGTCCACGCCCGCGCTGTACGTGTACGGCGACCGGGACCTGGTCCCGGCCTTCCCGGGCACGGCCGAACTGATCGAGAAGCTGCCCGAGTTGATGCCGAACCTGCGCCGGAAGCCGCTCGTGCTGCCGGGCTGCGGCCACTGGACGCAGCAGGAGCGGCCCGCCGAGGTGAACCAGGCGCTGCTGGACTTCCTGACGGAGCTGCGGGACTGACGTCCCATCGCCCGTCGGAAGGAAGTCCCCCTCGGCTCCGGCCCTGTTCAGTCGTCGACGAGGGCCTGGCGGTCGACCTCGCAGTGGTCGACCGAGTCCACCAGGCCCGCTCCGCCGCCCACCTCGACCTGGACGGTCGCCTTGCCCCGGGCGGGGACCGTGACGTCCGCGTACCGGTCGATGACGGTGATGCCCCGGGCGTCCTCGAAGGTCACCGAGACGGAGAACGTGGCCTTGCGGCTGTTGGGGTTGCCGACCTCGACGGTCGCGTGGGGCGTGGCGGGGGTCGCGCAGGTCACCAGCTTCGCCGTACCGTCCCGCAGGGCCTTGCCGGAGCCGGAGCCGGTCGTGGCCGTCGGCCTGGACCCGTAGTTCGGCCTGCGGTTGTAGGAGCCGCCGCCGCTGGTCGCGTAGTCGTCGTCATCGTCGTCGTCGGAACGGTAGGAACCGCCGGAGCCGCCGGAGCTGTACGAGCCGCCGCCCGACGTCGACGACGACCTCGAACTGTCGTGGTCCTGGCGGGAGCTGCTGCACCCGCCCCCGCTGCCGTGGCTGCCGCTGTGGCTGTGGCTGTGGCTTCCGCCGCGGCCCCGGCCCGTGGAGAAGCCGGTCAGTGCCAGTACCACCAGGATTGACACCGCTGTGAACTTGAGCCCGCGCCCCCGAATCCGCATGGCGGACAGCCTAGTGATCGACTGTCACGGTCATGTCACCGTGGGGCGACCGGCGCGTGCCCGAGGCGGTCGGGCACGCGGCGGGCGCGTCACGCGGTGCGCGCCGTGCCCGTGCCCTTCTCGGCGTCCAGCGCGTACACGCAGCGGTCCTTGCTGCACGCGTACACCACTCCGTCCCGGACGACCGGGGAGCCGGTGATCTCGCCGCCGGTGGCGAGTTTCCAGCGCAGCCGGCCGTCGTCGGCCTTCAGGGTGTAGAGCAGGTGGTCGGTGGAGCCGAAGTGGATACGGCCCTCGGCCACCGAGGGGGCGCCCACGATGTCGCCGCCCGCCTGGAAGCGCCACTTGGGTGTGCCGGTGACCGCGTCGAGGGTGTAGAGGCCCTTGCCGCTGCCCACGTGGACATGGCCGGCGGCGACCAGGACGGGGTCGACGGACGCCCGGGACTCGGTGGCGATGCGCCAGCGGTCCCGGCCGTCGGTGGCGTCGAGGGCGTAGACCGTGCCGAGGTAGTCGGCGAGGTAGATGCCGCCGCCGGTGACGGCCGGGCCGGGGACGAAGGCGGGCGGGGACAGGAAGACGGCCGGGGCCTCGAAGTGCCACTTCACGTGCCCGGCGGCCACGTCGAGGGCGAGGACGCGGGTGCCGGCGCAGACGTAGACGTAGCCGTCGGACGCCTGGGCGACCCGGACCGGGACGCCGCCGCAGGAGGCCGTGTCGCCGATGGGGTACGACCAGCGCTCGTCGCCGGTGCGGGCGTCCAGGGCGCGCAGCCGGGCGTCCTGCCACACGTAGACCGTGCCGTCGTGCAGGGCGGGTCCGGCCTCGGGCGACTCGAAGTCGCTCTGGCAGCCGGTGACCTCCCAGAGCTTCTGGCCGTTCGAGGCCTCCCAGCCCTGGACGCCGCCGCCCCGGGTGCCGGTGACGACCGTGCCGCGTTCGGCCTTGAGCGAGTAGACCCAGGCGTCCGTCTGCAGGCGCCACAGGTCGGCGCCCTCGCGGGCGTCGAGGGCGAACAGCGTGGGCCCGTCGGAGGCGTGGATACGGCCGTCCGCGACCGCCATGGACCAGGCGACGTCCCGGGTCTTGAAGCGGCGGCGGCCGGTGGCCACGTCCAGCGCGTGCACCTCGAAGGAGGTGACGTAGACCAGGTCGCCGTCGACGGACGGGGTGCCCCAGACGTCGTTCGACATGCGGAAGCGCCAGGGCCGCCAGCCGCTCGCCTGCTCGGGCGGCGCGGCCGGGGCCGGGGGCGCGGCGACGGCGGGGCCCACGGCGGGGTCGGTGCCGTTGACGCCGGGGCGGGGCTTGGACCAGGAGGCGGCCAGGGCGGCCTCCGGAGGGGGTGCCTGGACGGCGGCGGCACGGACGTCGGCGACGCGCGGGCCGGGGCCGATGGGCACCTGGGCGCCGGCCAGCCGTACCGGGCCGGTGTCGGGGCCGCCGACGGGGGCGGGCACGGGCGCCGGGACGACCGGGGCGTGCGAGGGCGGGGGCGGGACGGGGGCGGGCGCCGGGGCGGGGCGTCCGCCGCCGCTGCGGCCGGTGGCGGTGGCGGGCTTGCCGGCCGGGCGGCCGTTGCGGCGGGACTCGATCAGGCCGACGGCCCGCTCGGGCAGCCACGCGGAGGCCGTGCCGCTGTCGTCGGAGCCGGAGCCGAAGAGGTGGGGGGCGAGCTGGGCCTGGAGGTCGGCCGGGTTGGGGCGGGCCGTGGGGTCCATCTGCATACAGGACTCGATGAGCGGCCGCAGCTCGTCCGGGAGGCCCTCCAGGTCCGGGCCTTCCCGCAGCAGCATGAAGACGGTCTCTACCGGGTTGGCGCCGTGGAAGGGCGGGTGTCCGGTGGCGGCGAAGACCAGCATGGAGCCGAGGGAGAAGACGTCGCTCGCGCCCGTGACACTGCGGGAGTCCTTGGCCTGTTCGGGGGACATGTAGGCGGGCGTGCCCACCGCCACGTTCGTCATCGTCAAACGTGTGTTCGAAACGCCCGACGCGATACCGAAGTCGATCACCCGGGGGCCGTCCTCGACGACGAGGACGTTCGACGGCTTGAGGTCCCGGTGCACCAGCCCGGCACCGTGGATGGACTGGAGCGCCTCGGCCACGCCCGCCGCCAGCCAGCGCACCGCCTGGGCCGGGAGCGGCCCGCAGTCGTTCACTATCTCTTCGAGGGAGGGTGCGGGAACGTACGCGGTGGCGAGCCACGGCACGGCGGCGCGCGGGTCGGCGTCCACCACCGCGGCCGTGTAGAAGCCGGAGACGGCGCGGGCCGCCTCCACCTCACGCGTGAAGCGGACCCGGAACAGCTGGTCCTCGGCGAGCTCCGTGCGGACGGTCTTGATCGCCACGCGCCGGCCGGACGCCGAGCGCGCGAGATAGACCAGCCCCATGCCGCCGGCACCCAGCCGTCCCAGCACCTCGAACGGCCCGATCCGCCGCGGATCGTGCTGCGTCAGCTGATCCACCACTCTGCCTGCCACCTCCCCGTACGAGCCGCGCCAAGCCACATGTTCCACGCGACCCCGTGCAGCGTCTCACCACCGCACCGCCATGGCGGCACGCACCCCGATTCTTCCTGGCCGGAGCCCTGGTTGCGAACCCGGTGACAATTGGGATGTCTCTGGACACAGGCGATCAAACGACGACCAAAACACTGCGCGATCAGCCCTGCTCAGCGGTGCAGCAGCGCGAAGGACGCCCCCTGATTGTCCGTGACGACGGCGACCGTCCCGTACGAGGTCGCAAACGGCGGGGCCTGGATCCGTCCGCCGAGCCGGGTGACGTCCTCCAGCGCGGCCGGTACGTCCTCGACGGCGAAGTGGACCAGGAAGTGGGGCGGCATCTCGGCCGGGAACACGTCGGTGACCGGGGCGCGGCCGACATCGGGCTCGGCGTCCGGTCCGAACAGTGCCTCCTGGAAGAGATCGCCGTAGAAGGCGTTGGCCGCCTCGGTGTCCCGGGCGTACAGCTCGGCCCAGGCGAAGGTGCCCGGCTCGTGCCGCCTGCCGAAGCCGGGGTGCCCGACCGCCTGCCACAGGGCGAAGACGGCCCCTTCCGGGTCGGTGACCAGGGCGGTGACGCCGAGCTCGCCGGCCGGCACCGGCGCCGAGACGACCTGCCCGCCGGCCGCCCGGATGCGCCGGGCCAGGGCCGCCGCGTCCGGGGTCGCGAAGTACACCGTCCAGACGGTGGGCAGCCGGCCGTCCATCTTGCGGACCAGCGCGGCCACGGGTTCACCGTCCTTCAGCGCCTGCGCGAAGGGGCCGAACCAGTCCTCGAAGGTCCACCCGAAAAGTTCACCGTAGAACCGCTTGCCCGCCTCGACGTCGGGAAGCTGCGCGTCCACCCAGCAGGGAACGCCCTCTGCTTACACCGATGCCCTGTTTTCGGCCATGCCGACAACGTAACCGCGACTGCCACAGCCCGCAGACCAGGCACACCAGCCCCCGCACTCCCTTGCACCCCATTTGCAGTCGGCCGAATCGCGCCCCGATCACGCCTCGGTAAGCTGACGGCATGACAGGACAAGTGCGTACCGTCGACGGCCGCGTGGCCGGCAGGCGTGGGCAAGCGACCCGGCAGAAGCTGCTCGACTGCCTCAGCGAGATGCTCAGCTCCTCCCCGTACCGGGACGTCAAAGTCATCGATGTCGCCCGGAAGGCGGGCACTTCGCCCGCGACCTTCTACCAGTACTTCCCGGACGTCGAGGGCGCCGTCCTGGAGATCGCCGAGCAAATGGCGACCGAGGGCGCCGCGTTGACCGAGCTCCTCCAGGGCCGTTCCTGGGCCGGCAAGGCCGGCTGGCAGACGGCGCAGGAACTCGTCGACGGGTTCCTGGAGTTCTGGCGCAAGAACGACGCGATCCTCCGGGTCGTCGATCTCGGCGCCGCCGAGGGCGACAAGCGCTTCTACAAGCTCCGGATGAAGATCCTCAACTCGGTGAACAACTCCCTCGCGGACTCCGTCGCCGAGCTCCAGGCCAAGGGCCGGGTCGACAAGGACGTGAACCCGGCGGCCGTCGCCGGTTCGCTGGTCGCGATGCTCGCGGCGGTCGCCTCCCACCAGAAGGGCTTCTCCTCCTGGGGCGTGAAGCAGGCCGAACTGAAACCGAACCTCGCGCTGTTGGTGCACCTGGGCGTCACGGGCAGAAAGCCCACGAAGTAGCCCGGCCCGCCGGTCCCGGCCTTTTTCCCGCATCCAAGTCCTGTCTGGCAGGCGGCGGTCCACCCGAGTGGACCGCCGCCTGTTGCGCTTTCCGCCGTCGTCGGATACGCGACTTTCTACCGTCGTACGACCCTGAATACCCGTATCTCCCGCTCCACCCGCGCCTGATACGCCGCGTACGGCGGCCAGAACGCCAGCACCGCCCGCCAGGCCGCCGCCCGCTCCGCCCCCTCCAGCAGCCGGGCCGTGACCGGGATGTCCTGGCCCTTCCAGCTGATGCGGGCGTCCGGGTGGGCGAGCAGGTTGTGACTCCAGGCGGGATGCCCGGGCCGCCCGAAGTTCGACCCGACGAGGATCCAGCCGTCCTCGCCGCCCTCCGGCATACAGGCCAGCGGTGTACGACGGGGCAGACCGCTCTTCGCCCCGGTCGAGGTCAGCACCACTCCCGGCAGGAGCTGCGCGCTGAGCAGCACTTTTCCGCCCGTGAGCCGGTGCACGGCCCGGTCCAGGGCCGGGAAGACGTGCGGCGCCACCCGCGCGAAGCCCCGGGTGGAGGACACCTTCTGCACGAACCGCACGCCCCTCATCGGCCGGCCTCCTCGAAGACATGCGCCACGTCGGCGGCGTGCGCCCGCAGCCGGTGCACCGGCCCGAACAGCAGCTCGTCGCCCGCGGCACGCTTGAAGTACAGGTGAGCCTCGTGCTCCCAGGTGAAACCGATGCCGCCGTGCAGCTGGATCCCCTCGGCCGCGGCCGAGCGCAGGGCCTGGAGCGCCTGCGCGAGGGCGAGGCCGCCCACCCGCTCCCCCTGGGCGACGGCCCAGGCCGCGTAGTACGCCGCCGAGCGGGCCGCCTGCACCTGGACGTAGACATCGGCGAGCCGGTGCTTGACCGCCTGGAAGGAGCCGACCGGCCGCCCGAACTGCTCGCGCTGACCGACGTACTCGACGGTCCGCTCCAGCACCCGGCCGGCGGCGCCGACGGCCTCGGCGGCGAGACAGGCGGCGGCGGTGTCACCGAGGCGGGCGAGGGCGGTCAGGGCGTCGGTGTCCTCGCCGCCCAGCAACTCGGCGGGGGTGTCGCGCAGTTGAAGGCGAGCCTGCGGACGGGTCGCGTCCAGCGCGGTCTGCCGTACGCGGGTGAGACCGGCCGCCTCCCCGCGCACGAGGAAGAGGGGCACGCGGGAACGGGCGAAGCCCCCGGTGTGCGCGGCGACCACGAGCAGCCGGGCACTGTGCCCGTCGAGGACCTGCTCGACCTGCCCGTACAGCCGCCAGCCGCCATCGGCTCGCCGGGCCTGCACACCCCCGGCCCGCCCGCCGCCGGCCCACTCCCCGTGCGGGTCGTGGCCGGTGAGGGCGAGGGCGGTGACGAGGGCGGGACCCGGTACCGCGAGGGCCGCGGTGAGTGTCCCGGAGGCGATCCGCGGGAGGAGGGCGGCCCGCTGGGCGTCGGTGCCGAGGGCGAGCAGCAGCGGGGCGGCGAGGACGGCCGTGGCGAGCAGCGGGGAGGGGGCGAGGGCCCGGCCCGTCTCCTCGCAGGCGAGGGCCAGCTCCGTGACGGAGCAGCCGACACCGCCGTGACGCTCGGGCAGGGCCAGTCCGGGCAGGCCTAGCTGCTGCGCGAGGGCGGTCCACAGGGCCGGGTCGTGCCCGGCCGGCGTGCCGGCGGCGGCCCGCAGCTCCTCGGGGCCGCACCGCTTGTGGAGCAGTTCGCGCAGGGCGCGGCGGATCTCGTCCTGTTCGGGGGTGAAGCGGGCGTCCATGGGGGCAGCACCTCCATATCTGACGGTGCGTCATATTAGGGCGCGGGGGCGGGGATGCCCAGAGCCCGGGCGGCCTTGCGCCACCGATTAGCTGATGTACCGTCAGATTCATGGTTGCCCGGAGGAAAGTGGCCGTCGTGGGCGTGGCCCTCTCGGACTGCGGCCGCGTGGACGACGCGACCCCGTACGCCCTGCACGCCCAGGCGGCCCGGCGCGCCCTGGCCGACGCGGGCCTGGACCGCCGCCTGGTCGACGGCTTCGCCTCGGCGGGCCTGGGCACCCTGGCCCCCGTCGAGGTCGCCGAGTACCTGGGCCTGCGTCCGACCTGGGTCGACTCCACCTCGGTCGGCGGCTCCACCTGGGAGGTCATGGCCGCCCACGCGGCGGACGCGATCGCGGCCGGGCACGCGCGCGTGGTACTGCTCGCCTACGGCTCGACGGCCCGCGCGGATGTCAGGGCGGGCCGCCGCACCGCGACCCTGTCCTTCGGCACGCGCGGTCCCCTCCAGTTCGAAGTCCCCTACGGCCACACCCTGATCGCCAAGTACGCCATGGCGGCACGCCGTCACATGATCGAGTACGGCACGACGATCGAGCAGTTGGCTCAGGTGGCGGTCCAGGCCCGGGCCAACGCGGCCCTGAACCCGGAGGCGATGTTCCGCACCCCCGTCACGGTGGCAGAGGTCCTGGCCGGCCCGATGATCGCCGACCCCTTCACCAAGCTGCACTGCTGCGTCCGTTCCGACGGCGGGGCGGCGGTGCTGCTGGCGGCGGAGGAGTACGTACGGGACTGCCGCAGGCCGCCGGTGTGGGTGCTGGGCAGCGGGGAGCACGTCTCGCACGCGGCGATGTCCGGGTGGGCGGACTTCACGGTGTCCCCGGCGGCGGTGAGCGGACGCCTGGCCTTCGAGCGCGCGGGCGTACGGCCGGACGAGATGGACTTCGCGGAGATCTACGACGCGTTCACCTACATGACCCTGGTGACGCTGGAGGACCTCGGCTTCTGCGGGAAGGGCGAGGGCGGGGCGTTCGTGGAGCAGGGCCGGCTGCGGGTCCAGAGCGGGGACCTGCCGGTGAACACCGACGGGGGCGGGCTGTCGGCCCAGCATCCGGGGATGCGGGGGTTGTTCCTGCTGGTGGAGGCGGTACGGCAGTTGCGGGGTGAGGGCGGGGAGCGGCAGGTGCGGCGGGGCGCCGACGGGGCGCTGCCGCGGCTGGGGGTGGCGTCCGGGACGGGCGGGTGGTTCTGCTCTTCGGGGACGGTGGTGCTGGGGGTGGGGTGAGGGGCACGCCCACAACCAAACGAAGCACTACTAGCGCAGCTCGCGCGGTGGAGCACACGGACGCCGCCACGGTCAGCGCTTCGATCACCCGGACCGGCACGGATTCCGCGCGGATCACCGTGACCGACACCTCGCGCACCAGACCCTCCCGCTCCCGCCGGTTGGGGACGGCCGGCCGTGTGCGGGGCGAGGCGCGCCATCGCGGCCGGTTGTTCCGGCTGTGGATCTGCTTGGTGTCCTTGCTCCGCATAGGTCTGGAGGGGTGTGGCACCGCTGCGGCGGTGGTTGCCACCCAGGCCCTGGAACCAGTTTCTTGCTCACGACCCGTCCCGACTGTGATCATGGAATGTGGCGAGCACGGATGAGAGCAGAGTCGAGGGCGCGCGAGAGACGGACCGGTGGCCGGACATACCCGGCGACACCGCGTTCACCATCAGGATCCCCGAGGCAGATCCGCTGGTCCGGGCCGGGTTCCCCGCCCATGTGACCGTGCTCTACCCGTTCGTGCACGAGAGCCGCATGGACGCCCCGGTCCACCGGGAACTGTCCGGCCTCTTCGCCGGGCACGATGCGTTCACACTGACCTTCGCCGCATTCGGCCGCTACCCCGGTGTCCTGTATCTCGACCCGCAGCCGCACGCCCCGGTCAAGGCGCTCACGGCGGACCTCACCAGGCAATGGCCCGAACTGGCGCCGTACCGGGGGCTCTTCGGCAGCGGCCTCGACCCGCACCTGACCGTCGCGAACCACGAGGGCCCCGCGACCCAGGACGCGGCGTACGACGCGCTGCAGGCCGAACTCGCGCCGCTGTTGCCCCTGAGCTGCCACGTCAAAGCGGTCCAGCTCATCGTCTGGGACGGCGAACGCTGGCAGAACCGAGCCGAATACCCGCTCGGTCGCGACAAGGCCTGTTGCGGGCAAGTTATCTGACGTACCGTCAGATGACAGTGTCGGGCGGCGTCGACGCGGGAGCATGGGCATGGACACGATCTGGCTCAGCGGAGCGGAATGGCTGGCCGTGCTGCGGATCGGGCTCGGGCTGTGGTGGCTGGAGAGCTGGCGGCACAAGGACCGCAAGGCCTGGTTCGCACGCGGCACCGGCATCGCGTGGGCGGCCGGGATAGCCGCCAAGCACCGGTGGAGCGCCGTACGGTCGGGCTTCGACACGGTCGTCGCGCCCCACCCGCGCGCGATGGCGTACGTCGTCGTCTACGCGGAACTCGCGCTCGGACTGGGTCTGATCACCGGCTTCCTCACTCCGGTCGCCCTGGTCGGCGGATTCCTCCTCAACGCCCTCTACTTCACCCTCATGATCCACGAAGTCGCCGAGCAGGGGCAGAACTCCATGATGGCGCTGATGTCGGTGGTCGGGCTGTTCGGCATGTCCTGGCAGACCTGGTCGCTCGACAGCGCGCTGGGGCTGTTCTGATGGCCGGGCGGTTCGACCTGCCCGAGCCGGACGCCTTCACCCGGACGTACTGGGACGCGGCCGCCGAGGGCCGGCTGCTGATCCGCCGTTGCCGGGCCTGCGGCCGGGCCCATCATTATCCGCGCGAGTTCTGCCCCCACTGCTGGAGCGAGGACGTCGCCTGGGAGCCCGCGAGCGGCCGCGCCACCCTCTACACCTGGTCCGTCGTCCACCGCAACGATCTGCCGCCCTTCGCGGAACGCACCCCGTACGTCGCCGCCGTGGTCGACCTCGCCGAGGGGCCGCGGATGATGACGGAGGTCGTGGGGGCGGCGGAACCATCGGCGGGAGAACCGACGGCCGGGGAGCTGTCCGCCGGGGCGGAGCTGGAGGTCGTGTTCCGGGACGGGATCCCGGTGTTCCGGGTGGTGTCATGCGCGGCCGACGGGTGAACGGCGCCGCCCCACGCGCTTGAATGGCCCCATGGCCCCCATACCCGACCGGTCCCTGACCGGCCCCCTCCCGGAAATCCACGGCCACGGCCTCCATCTGCGCCCCTGGGACGCCACGTCCGGCGCCGACGTCGAGACCTGGCTGCGCGGCATGCGGGACCCGGAGTTCCGGCGCTGGAACACTCCGCTGAGGCTGGTCACGGACCGGACGAGCGCCCGGGAGTCGCTGCTCGCACGGGCCCAGAGCGCGACGGAGGGCACATCCATGTCGTTCCGGATCGCGGACGCCCGCAGCGGCATCGCCCTGGGCCACATCGGCGTCAATGAGATCAAGTACCACGTGAAGGTCGCCCGCGTCGGCTACTGGGTGCTCCCCGAGGCCCGCGGCCAGGGCGTCGCCACCCGGGCCCTGCTGCTCGCCGCCCGCTGGGCCCTCACCGAACTCGGCCTGCACCGGCTGGAACTGGACCACGCCGTCGGCCACGAGGCCTCCTGCCGGGTCGCCGAGCGGTGCGGGTTCGCGTACGAGGGGACCCTGCGCGGGGCGATCTTCGAGGAGGGCCGGCACGACGCGTTCCGGAACGCCCACCTGCACGCCCGCCTGGCCACGGATCCGGAACCGGGCGCGGAATCGGCTCCGGAATCGGATGCGGGCCGTGGGCCCGGGGCGTAATTCGGAGGAGCCGAGCCGGGCGCGGGCGGCATCATGGGGCATGCGCACCGACGACTGGCACTGGCATCTCACCCAGGACCTCGACGCCTTCCTGACTCGCGCCGGCGATTTCCTCCGCTCCCAACCGGCCCTGCACACCGTCCCGTTGACCGTCACGGAGACCCTGCGCACGCGCGGGCTGCACGTCTACGGCGACGGAACACCGGAGTTCGGCGTGCTGGAACAGGACGGCACGGTCCGGGCGACGTTCTTCCGCACACCACCGCACCGGCTGAACCTCACCGCCCTGACGGCCGAGGACGCCGATGCGCTGGCCGCGCGGCTGGCCGCCCTCGGCCGACGCCTGCCCGGCGTGCAGGCCGACCACGACACCGCCACCGACTTCGCCGAGGCCTGGCAGCGGCACACGGGCGCCACGATCGCGCTCGGGCAGCGTCAGCGGCTCTACCGGCTCGGCACCCTGACCGTGCCCCGTCCCCTACCGCCCGGCCGGCCGCGCATCGCCGGCGAGGCGGACCGGGAGCTCCTCATCCGCTGGCACGACGAGTTCGTCGCAGCCGCCGGCTCGGGCGTCTTCCAGGACGCCGCCGAGTGGGCGGACGCCCGTATCGAGCGGGGCGGCATCACGTTCTGGGAGATCCCCGACGGCACCCCCGCCGCCATGGCCGACACGACCCCCGAGGTCGCCGGCCAGGTGCGCGTCTCCGCGGTCTACACCCCGTCCCCTCTGCGCGGCCGAGGCTACGCGGGCGCCGCCACAGCCGAGGTCAGCCGCGCCGCCCTGGCCGCCGGAGTGCAGGAGGTGCTCCTCTTCACGGACCTGTCGAACCCGACCAGCAACGGCCTGTACCAGCGCATCGGGTACCGGGCGGTGGCGGACTTCGCGGTGTACGACTTCACCGGGTCCACCGGGTCCACCGCGCGAACCGCACCCGCTTGACCTTGACACGGTGACAAGGCCTTCACTGGGGCGAGGAGGTGATCCCGATGAGAGGTCTCCGAGGCCTGGAGGACAGCAGCCCGTCCGTGCGGCTGCGGGCGGCGCTGGCCGCCGGCACGGCGCCTGACCCGCGGTTCGTCGGCAAGCTCATCGAACGATGCGCGAGGGAGCCGGAGTTCTCCGTGCGCGAGATGCTGACCTGGGCGCTCACCCGCCACCCGGCGTCGACGACGGTCCCGGGGCTTGTCAGGGAGCTCCGCTCGGAGCGTGCGCAGGCCCGGAGCCAGGCGTTGCACACGCTGTCCAAGATCGGGGATCGGCAGGTCTGGCCCGCGATCACACGGGCGCTGCTGACCGATGCCGACGACGAGGTGGCGCGCAGCGCCTGGCGGGCGGCGGTCGTTCTCGTGCCCGAGGGTGAAGAGGCGGGGCTGGCCGGGGTGTTGGTGACACAGCTGGGGCGCGGCGGGCGTGAGACGCGGTTGAGTCTCAGCCGGGCACTGATCGCGCTCGGTGAGGTGATCACGCCGGTCCTGCACGATGCGACGGCGGATCCCGACCCCCGCGTGCGCGCGCACGCGCTCGCCACGGAACGGCTGTCCCGCGACCCGGATGCCGGGTTCGAGTTCGCGATCGAGGAGGCGAAGCGCGTCGTGGCTCTCGGCGCGACCGGCCAGGAGGGGTGACAGGCCGTGCTGATCGGTGAGGTGGCCCGGCGGTCGGGGGTCAGCGCCCGCATGCTCAGGCACTACGAATCGCTCGGCCTGGTGCGGCCGACGGGTCGTACCGATGCCGGTTATCGCGAGTACTCCGGCGCGGACGTCCGGCGGATCTTCCACATCGAGAGCCTGCGGTCGTTGGGGCTGTCGCTGCGTGAGGTCAGGCGCGCGCTGGATGATCCCGGCTTCGCTCCCGCAGAGCTGGTCGACGGCCTCGTCCGCCAGACGCGAGAGCGCATCGCGGCGGAGACGGAGCTGCTCACGCGACTCCACAGGATCGGCGCGGCGGAACCCTCCGACTGGGAGGACGTCCTGCACGTCGTCGCGTTGCTTCGGGGGTTGGGGTCGAAGAGCGCCGGAACGCGCCAACGTGCGGCCCTGTCCTCGGGCGACGAGGTCCCGGTGCCGGTGGAAGCCCTGGTCGAGGCGGTGCTGAGCGAGACCGACCCGAACGTCGCCGGAGCCCTGCGGTGGGCTTTGGCGCGATCGGGCCACGGCGCACTGGCGCTGCTGGCCGAGGGCCTCGGCTCACCGGCGGCCGAGGTGCGCAGGCGTGCCGTCGAGTCGATCGCCGAGCTTGCGGACGGTGAGGCGACCGCACTGCTCCGGGACGCCCTCGGGCACCCCGACATCGCGGTCCGCAGGTATGCGGCTGTGGCGCTCGGGACACGCGGGGTGGCCGACGCGGTCCCGACGCTCATCGACATGGTCGTCGAGGAGGCGAACGACGTCGACGCGGCCGATGCGCTGAGCGCGCTGGCGGATCGCCCCGCGGCGGCGGACCGGATCGCTGCCGGGCTCGTCGACCGCCTCGCCGACCACGCCGTCGGATCGTCCGCACGTCGACGGCTGACACAGGCGCTCGCGGACATCCCGTCAAGCACGGCGGCACATGCCCTCGCCGAGCTGTCCCAGGACGAGGACCGTGCCGTGGCGCTCACCGCGGCCTACGTTCTCGGGCTGCGCGAGACGCGATAGGCCCGGGCCCGTTCACGGCCACAGCAGTTCCCGCGTCCACTCCTCCCCTGTACTCCGATAGCGGAGCCGTACGTGCCGCCGTGCCGCGTCTCCCTGGAAGAACTCCACTTCTTCCGGCCGCAGCCGGTACAGGGTCCAGGACGACACGGGGGCATCCGGCTCGCTCCGGGCTCGTTCCCACGCCGCCTCGGACACCCGCGCCAGCTCCTCCACAGAGCCCAGGATCTCGCTCTGGCGGCCGGTCAGCGCCGCGGCCAGCGCGCCCGTCGAGCGCGCGTGGAGGTCGCCCTGGGCCTCCTCGGACGGAGCCGACGACACCGGGCCGCGCACCCGGACCTGCCGGCCCAGGACCGGCCAGTAGAAGCAGAGCGCGGCGTACGGGCGGGCGCCGAGGTGGCGGCCCTTGCGGCTGCCGGCGTGGGACGCGAAGGACCAGCCGGTCTCGTCGGCGCCGTGCAGCATGACGGTCCGTACGTCGGGCAGGCCGGACTCGTCGGAGGTCGCCAGCGACACGGTGTGCGGCTCGGTCTGCCCGGCCGCCACCGCCGCCGCGAACCATTCGGCGAAGAGCGGCAGCGGGGCGGCGGGGGCGGTCGTCGGGTCGAAGGGGGGCAGTTGGGTGACCTGCGGGTCCCAGACCCGAAGCGACCTCAGCAGCTCGTGAAGATCCGTTGCCATGCCCCGATTGTCACCCGGGAGGGCGTCTCACACCCGCCTCACACCTGCCCGAGGTCCGACGACACCCACCGCTGCGGCCTCATCCGCAGCACCACCAGGTCTCCGTCGTTCTTCAGGGAGAACTCGACGTAGTCGTCGACCTTGTCGGCCGGCAGGTAGCGCGCCGAGAGCTCGCGGAGCTGGTCGCGAGTGGCCGGGGCCGTGTCGACGACCGGGCCCTCGACCGACACGTAGCGGATCGTCGGCTCCAGCCGGTCCACCATGAGCGAGAACCGGCCCGCCGCGCTGATCAGCTGGTTCTTGCGGGATTCGAGGCCGGTCATGATCCAGATGTCGCCGCCGGGCTCGTACTGGTACCAGATGGGCACGGTCAGCGGCGCGCGGCCCGGCCCCGCGTCGACCGCGAGTGCGGCGATGTGCGGCTCGGCCAGGAACTGTTCACGCTCTTCACGGGTCAGGGCCATTCCGGTCTCCTTCGCGGGGTCGTTCCCGTCTCCACCTCGGTGTCCTCTCAACACCCCTCCCACAGACGGCTGTTCCCGTGGCGCCCCGTGTCCTTCGGCCTCTGCTCCCGGCACGTCAGGAATGATCACCGGCTCGCCACAACCGGGCCCGTCACACCACCGGCTCCACCCCGTCCCCCTACAGCCGTGATCAATCCGAAACCAATTCCGGTCTTGACCGAGACCCATCAAGCAGGCCCGTGGCTACGCTCCCGCTCATGGCCGACTCCACACCCCCCACACACTCCCCCGCGCCCCCCACACCCGACCGCCCCGTCTACGTCGTCGGCGGCGGCCCGGGCGGGCTCTCCGCCGCGTACGCGCTGCGGGCCCGGGGCATACGGGCCGTCGTCCTGGAGAAGTCCGACCGCGTCGGGTCGTCCTGGCGCGGCCACTACGACCGGCTGCACCTGCACACCACCCGCCGGCTGTCGTCCCTGCCCGGGCTGCCGATGCCACGCCGCTTCGGGCGGTGGGTGTCCCGGGACAACGTGGTGCGGTACCTGGAGAAGTACGCCGAGCACCACCGGCTCGAAGTCGTCACCGGCGTCGAGGTGTCCCGTATCGAGCGCGCGCCCGACGGCACGGGCTGGCTGCTGCACGCCACCGGCGGCCGGGAGCTGACCGGCGCGGCGGTCGTCGTCGCCACCGGCTACAACCACACGCCCCGCGTGCCCGACTGGCCCGGCCGCGACACCTACGCCGGCGAGTTCCTGCACGCCTGCGCCTACCGCAACGCCGAGCCCTTCGCCGGCCGCGAGGTCCTGGTCGTGGGCGCCGGCAACACCGGTGCCGAGATCGCCGTGGACCTGGCGGACGGCGGCGCCCGGGTACGGCTGTCCATCCGCACCGTCCCGCACATCCTGCGCCGCTCCACCGCGGGCTGGGCCGCGCAGTACTCGGGCGTCTTGGCGCGGCACCTGCCGGTCGGCCTGGTCGACCGGATGGCCCGGCAGCTGGCCAGGCTGAGCATGCCCGACCTGTCCGCCCAGGGCCTGCCGCGCCCCGACACCGGCCTCTACACCCGGGTCACCGAGGGCGCCGTACCCGTCCAGGACATCGGCCTGATCGACGCCGTACGCAAGGGCAGGGTGGAGGTCGTGGCGGCCGTGGAGGGCTTCGAGGACGGCAAGGTCGTCCTCGCCGACGGCACCCGACTCTCCCCGGACGCCGTCGTCGCGGCCACCGGCTACACCCGGGCCCTGGAGGGCCTCGTCGGCCACCTCGGCGTACTCGACGCCCGCGGCAAGCCCGTCGCCCAGGGCCCCCGCAGCCCGCGGACCGCCCCGGGCCTGTACTTCACCGGCTTCACCAACCCGATCAGCGGCATGTTCCGCGAGATGGCGATCGACGCGGTGAAGATCGCGAAGGCCATCGCGCGGGACGGCTCAGGGGCGGTGTCCCGACTCCCGGGCTAGGGGCGTGATGACCCCATCAAGGGGACTATGCCGAGAACGACCCCGCACCGCCCGGCACATGCGTCCCGTACCCGGGCTGCACCACCAGTGAGGGGCCGAGGCAGAACGGGTTGCTGTAGATCTTCACCGGCTGGTCCGTGAGATTCGACAGCACATGGGCGGCTGCGGGCAGTTGCCGGCAGCCCTCCGGGTCCCGGTAGACGTCCAGGGGCTGCAGCTCGGTGGAGAAGACCACGACGTCACCCGACGCCGCGGCCTGCGCACCCCCCGCCAAGCCCAGCACCGAACCAGCCGCGACCAGGGAAACAAGAAGGGATTTCGCTCGCACGATCGTCCTTTGCCACTGACGCTCCCGCTCCGCTCACGGGCTCGCTCCAGTGCTATCGCGCATACACCGCCACGATCCATCCGATCCAATCCGGTTCACCCGATCAGCCCACGAAACGGCAAGCACCGTCGCCGTACTCGTACGTTCAGCGCGCCCGGCGGGCAACTTCACTGGCGCCCAACCGTTCCTGACATCACGTCAGTTCGGATAATCTGACAGAGCGTCAGTTAGCGGCTGTCTCACAGGAGCGGGCGGAACGATGCTTGGATCGACCCACGGCACCCTCACCACCGACTCCCGCCGGACCCGGGCCATCGCCTGTGGCGAGCGGTCCGGGCCCGTCGTGCACGGCAGGCCGGCCCAGACGGGAGACCTCGATGTCAGCGGGCGTCCGCTGCACGCGGACGTACCCGACCTGGACCGCTTCTTCCACCCGCAGTCCGTCGCCGTGATCGGCGCGTCCGATGCCGAGGGGCGCCCCAACACCGGCGTCACACGGCAACTCGCCGACTGGGCCGGGCGGGTCGGGGCCCGGCTGTATCCGGTGCATCCCAGCCGCCCGTCCGTCTTCGGCATACCCTGCTGCCCGTCCGTCGCCGGCCTGCCCGAGCAGGTCGATCTGGCCGTGGTGCTGGTCGGCGACCCCCTCCCGGCGGTCGAGGAACTGGCCGAGGCCAAGGCGCGGTTCGCGGTCGTCTTCGCCTCCGGGTTCGCGGAGACCGGGCCGGAGGGCGAGGCCGCCCAGCGGCGACTGGCCGCCGCCGTCGAGCGGTCCGGGATGCGGCTGCTGGGCCCCAACACCAACCTCAACGCCTTCGAGCGGTTCCGTGACGACCTCCAGGGCCCGGCGATCGCGCTGATCACCCAGTCCGGCCACCAGGGCCGCCCCGTCTTCGCCCTCCAGGAACTCGGCATCCGGCTCTCCCACTGGGCGCCCACCGGCAACGAGGCCGACCTGGAGAGCGCCGACTTCCTCTCCTACTTCGCCGAGCAGCCCGGGACCGGCGCCATCGCCTGCTACCTGGAGGGACTGAAGGACGGCCGCTCCTTCCTGCTCGCCGCCGACCGGGCCGCCCGGCGCGGCGTGCCGGTCGTCGCGGTCAAGGTGGGCCGCACCGAGACCGGCGCCCGCACGGCCGCCTCCCACACCGGCAAACTGACCGGCGCCGACGAGGTGGTGGACGCGGCGCTGCGCCAGTACGGCGTGATCCGCGTCGACGGGCTCGACCAACTCCAGGACACCGCCGCCCTGCTGGCCCGGGCCCGGCCGCCGCGCGCCGACGGGGTCGTCGTCTACTCGATCTCCGGCGGCACGGGCGCGCACGTCGCCGACCTGGCGACGGAGGCGGGCCTGCGGCTGCCGGTCCTGTCCGAGGCGAAACAGGCCGAGCTGCACCAGTGGATACCCGAGTACCTCGGCGTCGCCAACCCCGTCGACAACGGCGGTCACCCGGTGGGCGACCGGCGCGGCCGGAAGATCATCGACGCGATCCTCGACGACCCCGAGGTGGGCGTGCTCATCTGCCCGATCACCGGGCCGTTCCCCCCGCTCAGCGACCGGCTCGTGCGGGACCTGGTGGACGCGGCGGAGCAGACGGACAAGCTGGTGTGCGTGGTGTGGGGCTCACCGGTCGGCACCGAGCCCGCCTACCGCGAGGTCCTGCTCGGCTCCTCCCGCGTGGCCACCTTCCGCACGGTCGGCAACTGCCTCGCCGCCGTCCGCGCCCACCTCGCCCACCACCGCTTCACGACCGGCTACCGCTCCCCCTTCGACGACGCCCCGCGCACCCCCTCCCCCTCCTACCGCAAGGCCCAGGCGCTGATGCGGCCCGGCGAGCAGCTCAGCGAGCACGCGGCGAAGCAGCTGCTGCGGGCGTACGGCATCCGCGTGCCGCGCGAGCAACTGGTGACCAGCGCGGCGGCGGCCGTACGGGCGGCCGGGCTGGTGGGCTACCCGGTGGTGATGAAGGCCTCGGGCGCCCGGATCGCCCACAAGACCGAACTGGGCCTGGTGAAGATCGGGCTCACCTCGGCGAGCCAGGTCCGCGACGCCTACCGGGAGCTGACCGACATCGCCCGCTACGAGGACGTCCCGCTGGACGGCGTACTGGTCTGCCAGATGGTCGAGCCCGGCGTCGAGATGGTCGTCGGCATCACGCACGACGACCTGTTCGGGCCGACGGTGACGGTCGGGCTCGGCGGGGTCCTCGTCGAGGTCCTGCGCGACACCGCCGTGGGGGTGCCGCCGTTCGGCGAGGAGCAGGCCCGGGACATGCTCGCCGGACTGCGCGGGCGGACGCTGCTCGACGGGGTCCGGGGCAGGCCGCCGGCGGACCTGGACGCACTGGTCGAGGTCGTCCTGCGCGCCCAGCGCATGGCGCTGGAACTCGGGGACCAGCTGGCCGAGTTGGACATCAACCCGCTCATGGTCCTGCCCCGGGGGCAGGGCGCGGTGGCGCTGGACGCGCTGGCGGTGTGCAGCCGATGACGGAACCCGCCGTCCTGCACACCACCGCCGGCCACGTCCTCTCCCTCACCCTCAACCGGCCCGAGAGCCTCAACGCCCTCACGCCCGGCCAGCGGGACGAGATCGTCCGGCTGCTGGCGGAGGCGTCCGCGTCGGCGGGGGTGCGAGCGGTCCTCCTCACGGGAACGGGCCGGGGCTTCTGCGCCGGCGCGGACCTCCGGGCCACGGCCGCCACGCCCGCCGCACGCGTGGCCGGCGATGTCGCACGCACCCTGCGCACCGGCGCCCAGCGTCTGATCGCCGCCGTCCTGGACTGCGAGAAGCCGGTGATCGCGGCGGTCAACGGCACGGCGGCGGGCCTCGGCGCGCATCTGGCGTTCGCCTGCGACCTGGTCCTGGCAGCCGAATCCGCCCGCTTCATCGAGGTGTTCGTACGGCGCGGACTGGTGCCCGACGCCGGCGGCGCCTACCTCCTGCCCCGCCTCATCGGCCCGCAGCGCGCCAAGGAGCTGATGTTCTTCGGCGACACGCTCACGGCGGCCGACGCGGCGCGGCTGGGGCTGGTGAACCGGGTCGTCCCGGACGCCGACCTGGACCGGACGGCCCGCGCCTGGGCCGAACGCCTCGCCACCGGCCCGACCCGCGCCCTCGCCCTGACCAAGCAGCTCGTCAACGCCTCCCTCGACACCGACCGCGCCACCGCCTTCGCCGCGGAGGCCGCCGCGCAGGAGATCAACATGACGACGGCGGACGCGCAGGAGGGTGTACGGAGCTTCGTGGAGCGACGGAGCCCGGTGTACCGGGGCCACTGACCGCTCAGGATCGTCGACACCGGCCTTCCCATCTGACGATGCGTCAGCTTGAATGGCATGTGTGATGGGACAAGCAGGAATGGCCGAAGCCGCCGTCCGCTACCTGAGGTCGGTCCGCACACCACCCGCCCCGGAGCCCGTCGAAGCGCTGCCGCGCCCCGAGCTGCGGTGCGTCGGCGAGGACGAGCGCGCGCCCGTCGACCCGGCGGATTTCCGCCGCGTCCTGGGAAACTTCGCGACGGGCGTGGCCGTGATCACGGCACCCCCCGCCGCCCCCGCCGACTCACCCGCCGGCTTCGCCTGCCAGTCCTTCACGTCCCTCTCCCTCGACCCGCCGCTGGTCGCCTTCATGGTCGGCCGCGGGTCGACGACCTGGCCTCGTATCGCCCGGGCCGGGGTGTTCTGCGTGAACGTCCTGGGAGCCCACCAGAGCGAGCTGTGCCGTGCCTTCGCGGTGAGCGGGGCGGACAAGTTCGCGGGGGTGGCGTACGACGCGGCGCCGGTCTCCGGTTCGCCGCGCCTGTCGGGTGGGGTCGCCTGGATCGACTGCGCGGTCCACGCCGTCCACACCGGCGGCGACCACCTCATCGTGGTCGGCCGGGTGGACGCCCTCGGCGCGCCCGACGGTCCGGACGGACCGCTGCTCTTCCACCGAGGGCGCTTCGCGCGGCTGTCGGACCGAGTCGTCGTGCAACCACCCCTAGGATGATCAACCTGTGATCACAGCGGTCGAGTTGACGGCCGCGAAGCACGAACGACTGGAATCCGCATGCCCCTTACTCCCCTCCGCAAGACGTTGGTCAGCGGTGCCGCCATCGTCACCACCGCGCTCGGCTGCACCCTGCTGGCGGCGCCGAGCGCCTCGGCCGTCGGCTCGTCCGCGTGCACGAAGAACGTCAGGGACGAGACCTGGAACGTCACCAACACCTTCAAGAGCCGCTCCGTCATCCAGGACGGACCCGGCTACAAGTACAAGAACAAGGAAGAGCTCTTCGGGGGCGCGCCCTTCCGCGTCTACTGCAAGACGAAGAAGTCCGGCATCACCTGGTACTACGGCAAGCACCTCAACGGCGGCATCAAGGGCTGGCTGGACTACCGCGCCTTCGAGGACCTCGGCACCTGAGAACCGGCCGGCGGGGGATCCGGCAGCAGCCGCGTTCGCGGATGCCCGCCGGACCCCCGCTCTTCCGGCCGGTGCGGATCAGGGGACGGCCAGCCGCCACAGTGACGTGACCTCGGCGGCCCGTGCGGCGTGCAGCGGATCATGCCTGTCGCGCACGCGCGCGTGGCGCGGGCGTGTGTCCAGACGGTCGATGACCCGCAGCCCCGCCGCCTCCATGGCGGCCAGCAGTTCGGCCCGGGTGCGCAGCCCGAGGCGCTCCGCCAGGTCGGACAGCACGAGCCAGCCCTCGCCGCCCGGCTCCAGCCGGCCGGCGAGTCCGTCGAGGAAGCCGTGGAGCATGCCGCCGCCCGCGTCGTAGACGCCGAGGTCGAGGTCGGATGCGGGACGGGCCGGGATCCAGGGCGGGTTGCACACCACCAGGCCGGCGCGACCATCGGGATACAGCCCGGGCCCGGTGACGCGGACCGCCTGTCCGAGCCCCAGCCGCCGTACGTTGTCCCGGGCACAGGCCCGCGCCCGGGCACTGACATCCGTGGCGACGACCTGCCGGACACCCCGCCGGGCGAGCACGGCGGCCAGCACTCCGGTGCCGGTACCCAGGTCGAACGCCGCACGCATGCCGGGGCCCGGCAACGGCGCCCGCGCGACCAGGTCGACGTACTCACTCCTCGTCGGCGCGAACACCCCGTAGTGCGGGTGGATCCGAGCGTCCAGCGCCGGTACGTACACGCCGTTCTCCCGCCACTCCCGGGCACTGATCACGCCCAGCAGTTCGGTCAGGGCGACGGCCACCGGGCCATCGGACGGCCCGTAGGCCTCGACACACGCCCGGCTCACATCGGGCGCCCGGCGCAGCGCCAGGGTGTGGTCCTCCTCCAGCAGGACGAGCAACTTGCCCAGCACGCGCGCACGGTGAGCACGAAACCGCCGGTACAGATGAAAGGTCTCGGCCGGCGTCCCCGCCGAACCGGGCGCGGCACCACGGACACGACGGTCCATGGCACGCAACAACTGCCGCGCGTTCTGGAAATCCCCCCGCCACAACAGCGCGGTGCCCTCACAGGCCAGTCGGTAGGCGACGGCCGCCCTCATCCGGTCGTCGGCGACGACGACCCGTCGGGGCAGGGGCAGCCCGGACTCAGAATGCCAGCGGGCGGAACGGGGTTGAGCCTCGATCCAGTGGATCGTGGACACGGCAAACTCCTCGGAAGGTCGAACGTGAACGAACCTGCGACGTCACGACGACCACGTCACCGAGGACCATGCCGAGTGTCATCAACGGACCTTCCAAGAGATGAACGGACTGGTCCAAGGATAGGCACGGCCCCGGAAGGAGATGGTGTCCGGCCAGGTCATCGGCGATGGGCCGGAGTTGGCGTTCGAGCCCGGTGCCGACGGGGTGAGAGCCGATCGCCATGGTGGGCATGGTCAGCCGGGCCTCGCGACGGCGTCCTGGATCTGCCGCGCGCTGGCGGGCAGGGCTCGGCAGTAGGAGAACGCGCAGCTGCTCCGGGCAGACGGCCGCGCAGTGACTCCATCACGACAGGCGCCGGACGAGGCCGGGCCGGCGCAGCGCGAGCAGGACGGCGGGAGCGGTGCCCGCGTCGTAGCCCTCGACGGCACGTTCACTGGCCCCGAAGCCCCGCAGGTCCGGGGCGATGACCCGGTGCTGCCCGGCCAGTCGGCCCATGATGCCGCTCCAGAGTCGCCAGGTGTGCGGGAAGCCGTGCAGCAGGAGAACGGGGGGTGCCCGCCTCACCCGGGACGGGCTGGTGTCACGCCGGGTCGAACCGACCGTGCCACCGCGGGTCTTCTACCGACTCACCGAACTCGGACTGTCCCTGGAAGTCGCTCTCGCGGGGCTGCGCACCTGGGCGGAGGAGCACATGTCCGAGATCGACCGCGCCAACGAAGCGGCCGATCAGGAGGCCCTGGTCTAATACGCGGATGGAGAACAACCCCCATGCGGAAGCTCCACTCCCCGACCCGTGGCTTGCCTACTTCGCCGACCGCGGGCACACGGGTGTCCGCCGTATCGGCGCCGGCGTCGAGGGCGTCGTCTACCGACTGGGCGAGGGCCGGACCGCCAAGGTGTGGACCGGTCGGCCGCCGGCCGGTCTCGATCTCACCCGCCAGGTGTACGCGGACATCGCACGGCACCACCTGCCGTTCTCCACACCGGAAATCTTCGGCGTCGAGGACCACGAGGGCGTCCTGGTGACGTACGAGCGTGAGCTGCCCGGAGGCTCGATGCGGGCCGACTCCGCGCACGCGGCCTATGAGCGCGAGCTGCCCACCCGGCACAACGACGCGCTCCTGTCCGTCCTGCGGGGTCTGGCCTCCGTGCCCGGCACCGACGCCATGCGCCAGTTGACCGTCCAGGGTGATGACCGTCCGCTGTGGCGGGATCACGACTGCTTCCGCGACGCCCTCGCGGCCCTGGTCGCCCGGGCCGCAGCCCGGCACGGTGCCGCGCTGGCCGCTTGTGTGCCGGACTTCGCGGCGGGAGTGGAACGCACGCGGAAGGCACTGCGCTCGCTCCCCGACGCCCCGGTGACGGTAATCCATGGCGACCTCGTCCCGCCCAACATCCACATCGACGCCGCCGGACGGCCCGTCGCGGTGCTCGACTTCGGCTTCTACACGACCGCGGGCGACCCGGCCTTCGAGGCCGCTGTCACCGCCGCCATCTGGGACATGTACGGGCCGCACGCCGAGGAGCACACCGCGGAACTCACCAGGCTCTTCGCCCGCGAGCTCGGGTACCCGCCGGCGACCCTCACCGCCTATCAGGCCGCGTACGCCCTCACGACCTACGACCTCTTCGGCATGGACGACCGCGACGGGCACTTCCGGTGGTGCGCGCAGCAGCTACGCCGCAACGCCGTGTTCAGCGCATGACCAGCAGGCGGACAAGTGAGCGTGCGTCAGGTTATTTCGATGTTGGCCATCATGCCCATGTCCTCGTGTTCCGCGTTGTGGCAGTGGAAGAGGTAGCGGCCGCGGTAGCCGTCGAAGCGGGTGATGATCTCCGCTGATTCGCCCGGTCGCAGCGAGATGGTGTCCTTCAGTCCCGCATCGTGCGGCAGGGGCGCGCGCCCGCCGCGGGCCAGCACCCGGAAACCGACCAGGTGGAGGTGGATGGGGTGGTGGACGTCGGCGACGAACCGCCACACCTCCACGGCCCCGAGCCGGGTGCGGACGTCGGTGCGCGAGGGATCGAAGGCTCGCCCTCCGATGACCCAGCCGCGGCCGTGCCGCGTATGTCCGGCGCGGAAGGCGAAGTCCCGGACACTGGTTGCCTCGGAGCGCCGCCAGGCGGGCAGGTCGTCGGCGAGCAGTGCGGGGATGCGGGTGGCTTCCCGGACGCGGCGCCCGATACGGAAGGCCATCACCTCGCGGGTGCGTCCGGTGCCGAGCCGGTTGATCAGGCGCACCCTGCTACCGACCGGCAGGCCCGCGAAGTCGACGACCACGTCGTAGCGTTCCGCCGGTGCGACCGGCAGGGTGGTGTGGGTGACGGGAGCGGCGAGCAGGCCCTGATCGGCGCCGATCTGCGTCAGATCCAGTCGGCGTCCGTCCTCGGTGACGGCCTGGAGCTCGTAGTGGCGGGCGTTGGAGGCGTTGAGCAGCCGCAGCCGGTACCGGGAGGTGACCACCTCGTGGACGGGCCACGGGGCGCCGTTGACCAGGATCACGTCGCCGAGCACGCCGGCCGCGTAGGGCGCCCGCACGCCGGGCCGCTCGCGCAGTGCGGGGTCGATGGACGGGTAGGCCAGGGAGCCGTCGGAGGCGAACGACCGGTCAGCGATCATCAGCGGCAGTTCGCGTTCTCCGCGGGGCAGATCGAGGGCGTCCTCGGTGTCGTCGCGGATGATGTGCATCCCGGCCAGGCCGCGCCAGATCGCCGGGGCGGTGAAGTCCATGCGGTGGTCGTGGTACCAGAGCATCGCCGCTCGCTGGTCCATCGGGAAGGTGTACTCACGCGTGGTCCGGCTGATGACCGCGCGGGGGTCGGGCATGGCGTGTGCGCCGGAGTGGTGGTGCGCCGCGGGGCCGGGCCGGCTCTGCGGGAGGACCAGGTCGGTGGGGTAGCCGTCAGAGGCGGCGGGGGTGCGCCCGCCGTGCAGGTGCACCACGGTCGGCACGGGCAGCTCGTTGCGGTGCGCCACGGTGACGGGTCGTCCGCGGCGAGACTCGATCGTCGGCCCGGGGAAGGTGCCGTCGTACGTCCACAGCTCCGTTCGGACTCCGGGCAGGATCTCCGCGGACACCTGGCGCTGGGTGATTTCGTACCGGTCGGCGCCCTCAGAGGTGCCGGCCGGTTCGAGGACGGGCGGGATGGGCAGCGGCACGGTGTACGGCTTGGGCAGCGGCACGGCGCTGCGCAGCTGGTTGCCGGTGCCGGCCGGACGGTGGGCCATCGCACCGGACAGCGCGAGTCCTCCGACCGTCGCCAACCCCAGTGCGCCGCCTAGTCCGAACACGCGCCGACGGGTCCACTCCGTGCTGCTCCAGCCGTCGTCAGGGACGAGTCCCGGTCGCTCAGACATGGGTCTCCTTCCCCCGCGGTCCACCCGCATCTCCGGCTCGCCCCGCCACGGCGCGGTTCGGCAGCGGCCGCACCCAGACCGCGGCGGACAGCACGGCCAACGCCGCGATGATCATCACGCCCAGAGGGAGGTGCACCCACAGCAGGCCGGACAACCCCGCCATGTACTGCCCCGTCTCGGCCGCCACGATCAGCACCGATACGGCTGTCGGCCACAAGCGGCGCGTCCGCGCCCAGGCCGCGGCGCCTGCGACGGCTTGCAGCAGTCCGAGGGAGAACACGACGTCGGCGCCGCGAGCGTGCCAGTCGAGGCCGCCGATCTCCCCGGTGAGATAGACGCCCGCGAAGACCGGCTGGCCGAAGGCCGCAACGGTGTGCACGGTCACCGCCGCACGGAACAGCAGACCCGCAAGGCCCGAGGGAAGCAGGCTTGTTGATGGTCTTTCACCTGTGGTGGTCACGCCATCCACAGTCATGCTCGATACGGCATCACGTCAAAGATCAATATGGCTATGCTGCTATGCGATCGGGGCTATGAGAGGAGAGAGCGGCGATGGATCTGCACGCGCTCCGGCAGTTCCTCGTCGTCGCACGGCTGGAGCACCTCAGCCGGGCTGCCACGGAACTGCGTGTCGCTCAGCCGTCGTTGAGCCGCACCATCGCGCGGCTGGAGTCCGAACTCGGCGCGCCGCTGTTCGATCGGGCCGGTCGTCTGCGGCTCAACGAGTCGGGGCGGCTCTTCCGAGATCACGTCGAGCGCTCCCTCGGGGAGTTGGAAGCGGGACGCCGTGCCGTGGCGGAGGCGGCCCGCGACGGCGTCGGCGGCGTGCGGCTGGCCTCGGAAACGTTCCTGACGATCACCGGCCCTCTGGCCGCCTACAAGGACGCCCACCCCGACATCGACGTCGAACTCCACCAGATGCCCGCCGAGGACATGCACCGCGCCCTGCACGCCCGCGAGGTCGACCTGTGCGTCGCCTCCCAGCCGATCCCGGGCGACGGACTGGACAGCGTCCACCTGCACGACGAGCCGGTCTGGCTGGCCGCGCCGCCCGGCCACCGGCTCGCCTCCCGCGCCTTGGTCGGTGTCGAGGAACTGCGCGAGGAGCCGTTTGTGATCTCACGGCCCGGTCACTGGCAGCGCCGCCTGCTCGACCGGCTCTTCGCCGACCGGAATCTGACCCCGCGGATCGTCTGCGAGGGCGACGAGCCGGCCGCCCTCGCGGGCCTGGTCAGCGCCGGCATCGGCCTCACCCTCATCCCGGCCATGGCCCGTGGTGCCGACATCAGCGCACCGGGCGCCTGGATCGGCATCGACGACCCCGCCTGCCGCCGCACCCTCACCCTGCACCGGGCCGCCGACAGCCGGCTCTCGACCGCTACCCGGCTGATGCGCACCATTCTGGTCACCTGGCCCTGGAACACCACAGGCGGCCGGCAGCGCCGATGACCCGCCGGCCGACCCGCCCAGGTGCCGGCACCGGAGCCGACGCTCAGCGGCCGGGCGAGACGAACTCGGGCTGGTCGAGCAGGCGCAGCCAGCTTCCGTCGGGCTGGCGCCGGACGACCTGGGCCCGGGCGCCGGTCCCGTCCTTCGGCGGGGTCGAGGTGAGGGCGATGTCGCCGCTGACGAGAGTCGGCAGCGGTTGTTCCGGCTCGAAGCGGGGACGGCCCGCCAGCACCTTTTCCCACAGCGCACGGATCGCTTCCCGGCCCACCGTCCGCTCGCCGGGCGGGTAGGCCAGCACCGCGTCCTCTTCGTAGAGTGCGGCGACCCCGGCCGCGTCACCGGCGTTGGAGCGTTCGACGAACAGGCGGGTGATGTCTTCGGGCCGCATGGCCTTCTCGTACTCCGGCACGGCTGCCTCCTGACGTCGGGCTTCAGTGGGTTCCGCTGCTTTCCAGCGCTTTCCAGCCTGGTCCCCCGCGGGTCAGAAGTCCAACAGATGGTTCTTCTGGAAACTAGAATTGTCCGTCATGGAACTGAGGCAGTTGGAGTACTTCGTCGCAGTCGCCGAGGAACAGAACTTCACCCGGGCGGCCGAGCGGGTCCACATCAGCCAGTCCGGCGTCAGCGCCCAGATCCGCCGGCTGGAGCGCGAACTCGGCGCCGAGCTGTTCCACCGCTCGGCGCGCACCGCCACCCTCACGGTCGCGGGAAAGGCGGCCCTCGAACACGCCCGCGCCGCGCTCGCCGCGGCCGACGCGGTCGGACAGGCGGTCGGGGAGGTCACCGACCTGATCCGGGGGCGGCTCACGGTCGGGATGGTCATCGGCTGCACCGTCACGCCGCTGTTCGACGCCCTCGCCGCCTTCCACCGGGCGCATCCGGGTGTGGAGGTCTCCCTGCTGGAGGACAACTCCGACCGGCTCGTCGAGGGCGTCCGCGCCGACGCCGTCGACCTGGCTCTCATCGGGACCGCAGCCGCCGCCCCGGACGGGCTGGACGCGCTGACGATCACCAGCGAGCGGCTGGTCGCAGCGGTTCCGGCCGGGCACCCCCTGGCGGAACGGCGGCGAGTCACCCTGCGCGACCTGGCCGCTCACCCCATCGTGTGCATGCCACCCGGTACGGGCCTGCGCACCGTATTCGACCGCGCCTGCGCCGCGCAGAGCCTCCAGCCCGCGATCGCCCTGCAGGCCAGCTCCGCGGACGCCATCGCCGACCTCGCCGCCCGCGGGCTCGGCGTCGCCCTCCTCAGCGACTCGATGGCCGCGCACCACGGCGACCGGCTCACCGCCCGCCCCGTCGACGACGTCGAAACGCCGGCGTTGCTCGCCCTGGTCTGGAAGAGCCCGCCCAGCCCCGCCCTGCGGAAGTTGCTCCGGCACAGCCGCGAGGCCTTCACCGAGCCCGGCCCTGCCTGAAAGCGCGCGAGCCCCCTCTCAGGCCATGGCCTCCACCGCCACCCCCCGCCGCCGGATCACCAACGCCATCAGCGCCGCCACCGCGCACAACGCCCCCGACGCATACCAGACCACGTCGTACGAGCCGAACGTGTCGCGGGCGAGGCCGCCGAGGAAGGCGACGAGGGCCGCGCCGACCTGGTGGGAGGCGAGGACCCAGCCGAAGACGATCGCGCTGTCCTCGCCGTACTGCTCGCGGCACAGGGCGAGGGTGGGCGGGACGGTGGCGACCCAGTCGAGTCCGTAGAAGACGATGAAGAAGATCATCGGCGGCTGGACGCCGGGCGTCACCAGCAGCAGGGGCAGGAAGAGCAGGGAGACCCCCCGCAGGGAGTAGTAGACGGCGAGCAGGCGCCGGGCCTCGAAGCGGTCGGTGAACCAGCCGGAGGCGATCGTGCCGACGACGTCGAAGACGCCGATGACCGCGAGCAGCGAGGCGGCGGTCGTCAGCGGCATGCCGTGGTCGTGCGCGGCGGGCACGAAGTGGGTCTGGATCAGGCCGTTGGTCGAGGCGCCGCAGATCGCGAAGGTGCCGGCGAGCAGCCAGAACGGGCCGGTGCGCGCGGCCGAGAACAGGACGGTCACGGCCCGGCGGGCGGCGCCGGGAACCGGTGCGGGCTTCGGTACGAACTCGGTGGCGCCGTACGGCTTCTGGCCCACGTCCGCGGGGTGGTCGCGCAGCAGGAGCCAGACGAACGGGACGACCGCGAGGGCGGCGAGCGCGACCGTCACGGCCGCCGGGCGCCAGTCGTGCCGTTCGACGATCCAGGACAGCAGGGGCAGGAAGATCAGCTGGCCGGAGGCGGACGCGGCGGTGAGGATGCCGCTGACCAGGCCGCGCCGCTCGGTGAACCAGCGGTTGGTGACGGTCGCCGCGAACGCCAGCGCCATGGAGCCGGACCCGAGGCCCACCAACAGGCCCCAGCACAGCATCAGTTGCCAGGCCGCCGTCATCCACACCGTGAGGCCCGAGCCGAGCGCGATGACCGTCAGGGCGACCGCGACGACCCGGCGGATGCCGAACCGGTCCATCAGGGCCGCCGCGAACGGGGCCGTCAGTCCGTACAGCGCGAGATTGACCGAGACGGCGGCGCCGATCGTGCCGCGCGACCAGTCGAACTCGTCGTGCAACGGGTCGATGAGCAGGCCCGGCACGGAACGGAAGGCGGCCGCGCCGATGATGGTCACGAAGGTGACGGCGGCGACGAACCAGGCCCGGTGCACGCGGATGCGGCTGCCACGGCCCGGCTTCGACGGCTGCTGTGCGACTGCTGCGGCTTCGCTTGTCTGGGTCACGGCATAGAGCTTCCGGTCTGCGGCAGGCTCCATCGAGTGGCCCGGAGGACAGCATTCGCTAGGATCGGGCCATGACATCGGCCAGCCACTCCGGTCCGGCCCCGGATCCGGCCGCAGGCTTCCGGCCCCACCGCGTCGTCGTCCTCGCCCTCGACGGACTGCTCCCCTTCGAACTGGGCATCCCGCACCGCATCTTCGGCCGCCCCCAGGACGCCCTGGGGCGGCGCCTGTACGAGGTGGTGACCTGCTCGGTCCGGGCGCCGGGCCCCGTCGGCACGGACGCCGACTTCGCCATCCACGTCGCGCACGGACCGGAGGCCCTGGCCGAAGCCGACACGGTCGTCATCCCGTCGTCGTACCGGCTCGGCCCGGTCCACCGCGAGGGCGTGCTGACCGACGAACTGGCCGCCGCCCTCGCCCGCGTCCGGCCCGGCACCCGGCTGGCCTCCATCTGCACCGGCGTCTACGTCCTCGCCGCGGCCGGCCTCCTCGACGGCCGCCCCGCCACCACCCACTGGGCCGACGCCGCGCGCCTCCAGCGGCTCTTCCCCAGGATCCGGGTCGACCCGGACGTGCTGTTCATCGACGACGGCGACGTGCTGACCTCCGCGGGCGTCGCCGCCGGCATCGACCTGTGCCTGCACATCGTGCGCCGCGACCACGGCGCCGCCGTCGCCAACGACGTGGCCCGCCGTACGGTCGTACCGCCGCACCGCGACGGCGGCCAGGCGCAGTACATCGAGCGGCCGGTGCCCGATCCGCAGCAGGCCTCCACCACCACCGCCCGCACCTGGGCCCTGGGCCGTCTCCACGAGCCGATCCAGCTGCGCGACATGGCCGCCCAGGAGTCCATGTCGGTGCGCACGTTCACCCGCCGCTTCCGCGAGGAGACCGGCGTCAGCCCCGGCCAGTGGCTCACCCAGCAGCGCGTGGAACGCGCCCGGCACCTGCTGGAGACCACCGACCGCTCCGTCGACCAGGTGGCCCGCGACGCGGGCTTCGGTACGGCCCAGTCGATGCGCCGGCACCTCCAGGCGGCGCTCGGTGTCACGCCCACCGCCTACCGGCGCACCTTCCGGACCGCCAGAGACAAGGGGGCCGTCAGAACGTGAGGACCGCGCGCGCCACCCGCCCGGCCTCCGCGTCCGCCGCCGCCTTCTCGAAGTCCTCGACCGGATAGGTCCGGGTGACGAGTTCGTCGAGCAACAGCCTGCCCTGGCGGTACAGCTCGGCGTACAGGGCGATGTCCCGCTGGGGTCGGGAGGAGCCGTAGCGGCAGCCCAGGACGGACTTGTCGAGGTACATCGACGAGACGCGGAAGGACACCTCGGCCGTGGCCGGCGGCACCCCGAGGAGGACCGCCTGGCCGTGCCGGTCCAGCGCGTCGATCGCCTGCCGGATCAGCTCCACCCGGCCGACGCACTCGAAGGCGTGGTCCACGCCCGTGGGCAGGATGTCCCGCAGGCCTTGCGTCGAGGTGAGGAAGTCCGTCGCACCGAAGCGGCGTGCCACCTCCTCCTTCGCGGGGTTGGCGTCGACGGCGACGATCCGCAGGGCGCCCGCGAGCCGCGCCCCCTGCACCACGTTCAGTCCGATGCCGCCCGCACCGATCACCAGGACACTGTCGCCGCGGTCGACCCGCGCCCGGTTCAGCACGGCGCCCACCCCCGTCAGCACCCCGCATCCGATGAGCGCCGCCGACGCCATGGGGACGTCCTCGGGGATCCGGACCGCCTGGACGGCCTTCACGACGGTGCGCTCCGCGAACGCCGAGTTCGCGGCGAACTGGTGGACCGGCAGGCCGGCGTGCCGGAACGGCCGGCCCGGACGCCCGATCGCCTGCCGGCACATCGTCGGGCGTCCCCGGTCGCACTCCGCGCACGTACCGCAGTTCGCGAGTGTGGACAGCGACACGTGATCCCCGGGCGCGACATGGGTGACGCCCTCCCCCACCGCCTCCACCACACCCGCCCCCTCATGGCCCAGCACCACAGGAACCGGGAAGGGTATGGTCCCGTCCACCACCGACAGGTCGCTGTGGCACAGCCCCGCCGCCGAGATCGCGACCCGCACCTCCCCCGGCCCCGGCTCCCGCACCTGAAGATCCGTGACGACCCGGACCTGCTTCCCGTCGAAGATCACGCCTCGCATCACGCGGCTCCCTTGGGCTCCCTGGGCAGACCGAGCACCCGCTCGGCGATGATCGTGCGCTGGATCTGGTCCGAGCCGCCGTAGATGGTGTCGGCCCGGGAGAAGAGGAAGAGGTGCTGCGCCGCGTCCAGTGCGTACGGCGACGCCGGCGACCAGTCCCCGGGACCGGCGCTCGCCGCCGCGCCACGCACCAGCACCGCCAGCTCCCCGAGCCGCTGATGCCAGCCGGCCCACAGCAGCTTCGCCACGCTCGGGGCGCCCGCGTCACCCGAACCGCCCAGGGTGCGCAGGGCGTTCCAGCGCATGGTGCGCAGCTCGGCCCACTGCCGTACGAGCCGTTCCCGCACGACGGGATCCGTCACCGCGCCCGACTCCACGGCCGTCCGCACCACGCTGCCCAGCTCCTCGGCGAACCCGATCTGCTGAGCCAGCGTGGACACGCCCCGCTCGAAGCCGAGGAGGCTCATGGCGACGCGCCAGCCGTTGCCCGCACCGCCGACGACCTGCTCCGCGCGCGCCCCGTCGAAGAAGACCTCGTTGAAGTCGCTGGTGCCCGTCAGCTGCCGGATGGGCCGCACCTCGATGCGGCCCGGCTGGTCCATGGGGACGAGCAGGAAGGTCAGTCCGTGGTGCCGCTGGGAGCCGGGCTCGGTGCGGGCGAGCACGAAGCACCAGTCGGCCTCGTGCGCGAGTGACGTCCAGATCTTCTGCCCGGTGACGCGGTAGGCACGACCGTCCGCCTCGGGCACGGCAGCGGTACGGACACCGGCCAGGTCCGAGCCGGCGCCGGGTTCGCTGTAGCCCTGGCACCAGAGTTCCTCGCCGGCGGCGATCGGGGGCAGGAAGCGGGACTTCTGCTCCTCGGTGCCGTGCGCGATGAGCGTGGGGGCCAGGAGGTTCTCACCGATGTGCCCCGAGCGCGGGGGCGCGCCCGACCGCGCGTACTCCTCGGCCCAGACCACCTGTTGGGTGAGCGTGGCGGTGCGGTTGCCGTACCCGCCCGCCCCCCACCCGATCCCGATCCAGCCGGCCGCCCCGAGGGTGCGTTCCCAGGAGCGGCGGTCGCTAGCGCCCTTGGCATGCGCGGCCAGCCAGGCCCGAGCCTCGGCACGAAACTCCTCGTCTTCTTGCACGAACCCGAAATCCACGGTTGCCGCCCTCGCTTCGATGACTGGGCTTGAGATGAGGTGCCCTAGGGGCGCGGGGAACTGCGCGACAAGCCCCCACGCACCCGCAGCCGCCGTACGACCCCCGCCCCCGAGCTACTGGGCGTTCGGCCGTTCCCCTTCCCGCGCCGCCCGCTCCATCTCCCGCACCCGCTCCAGCATCGGCATGGGATCCATCCCCACCGACCCCGGCAACACCTCCGCGATCCGCTCCGGCGTCCACGCACCGCCCTCGGCGTACACGGCCCGCAACTCCCTCGGCTGCGCCCACACCGCGATCTTCGCCCCGGCGACGGTGTACACCTGCCCCGTGATCCCCTGCCGGGAGGCCTGCTCCGACAGCAGATACACCACCAGCGCGGCGACATCCTCCGGCTCCCCGATCTCCGCCAGTTCCATCGGCACCCCCGCGGACATCCGCGTACGCGCGACCGGCGCCACCGCGTTCGCGGTCACCCCGTACTTGTGCAGCCCCAGCGCCGCGCTGCGCACGAGCGAGATGATCCCGCCCTTGGCCGCGCTGTAGTTGGCCTGCGACACCGACCCCTGATGGTTGCCGCTGGTGAAGCCGATCAGCGTGCCGGCGCGCTGCCCCCGCATCACCGCCGAGGCGGCCCGGAACACGGTGAACGTGCCCTTCAGATGCGTCGCGACGACCGCGTCCCACTCCTCCTCGGTCATGTTGAACAGCATCCGTTCCCGGAGGATCCCGGCCACGCAGACCACTCCGTCGAGCCGCCCGTACGACGACAGCGCCACGTCGACGACCCGCTGCCCGCCCGCCATCGTGGAGATGTCGTCGGCGACGGCGACGGCGTCCCCGCCCGCCGCCTGGATCTCCTTGACCACGGCCTCGGCGACCGCACTGGTCGGACAGGCGCCGTCGACCGCCACGCCGTAGTCGTTGACGACGACCTTCGCGCCCTCGGCCGCCGCCGCGAGCGCGACCGCCCGGCCGATGCCCCGGCCGGCGCCGGTGACGGCGACCACCTTGCCTGCCAAGAAGTTCCCCACGCCCGGCCCCTTCCCGTCCCACGGTTTCTGACGGACCGTTAGATTTGCAGACCTCCAGATTCTACGACCCGTCAGATACGGGAACACAAGCCCCGGGGAGGACTCGTGTCGCTGCCGGACGCGTTCCACGACATCGCCGAGCGCGTGAACAACTGGGGACGCTGGGGAGCCGCCGACGAGCTCGGCACACTGAACCTGATCACCGACGAGGTCGTACGGGAGGCCGCGGCGACGATCCGCACCGGTCGCCGGATCCCGCTCGCGCTGCCCCTCGGGCGCGACGGCGTCCAGACGGGGATGATCCCGGGGCGGATCGACCCGCTGCACGTCATGGTGCAGATCAACCAGGAGCTCTTCGGCCCGGGCACCGTCGCGTGCAGCGACGACGCCGTGACCATGGGGCTCCAGGCGGCCACCCACTGGGACGCGCTGCCGCACGTCTCGCACTCGGGCAGGCTCTACAACGGTCGCCCGGCGCACTCCATCACCCCGCACGACGGCGCCGAGTTCAGCGGCATCGACAAGGTCCGGCACCTCGTCTCCCGCGGCGTGCTGCTCGACGTCGCCCGGGCCCGGGGCACGGACCGGCTCGACGGCGGGCACGCCGTCACGCCCGAGGACCTGGACGTGGCCGAGGACCTGGCCGGTACGCGCGTGCGGGCCGGTGACATCGTGCTCGTACGGACGGGGCAGGTCCAGCTCTGCCTGGCCGGGGACCGGCACGCGTACGCGTATCCGTCGCCGGGGCTGTCGATCCGGACGCCGGAGTGGTTCCACGCACGCGACGTCGCGGCGGTCGCCAACGACACCCTCACCTTCGAGGTGTTCCCGCCCGAGGTGGAGGACCTGTGGCTGCCGGTGCACGCCCTGCATCTCGTGGAGATGGGGATGCCGCAGGGCCAGAACTGGAATCTCGAAAAGTTGTCCACAGCCTGTGGAGAAACGGGCCGCTACGCGTTCCTGCTGGCGGCGACACCCGAGCCGTTCACGGGAGCGACCGGCTCTCCGGTGGCCCCGGTCGCCGTCCTGTAGGGCCAGGACCAGGCCCGCACGCCAGGCCGCCATCCGCCCCAGGAGGCTGGATGGCGGCGCCGCGCCGCTCGCCCCGAGCACGGCAGCGCGCGCCGCCACCCGACTCCGGCGCTCCCGCCCCGGCTCCCGTGGCCCTGAAAACAGGGAGCCGACGCCGAATCACGACTCACACTCGCCGAGGGCCGCCGTCGCCGGCCCTCGCCGTCCCCTCACGGCGAATCGCTGCACACAAGCGTGAGCAAACGGTCACGACCCGTCAACACCCGTTCGGGGATTTGTGGCTTATGCGGCTTTCACCGTGGGCGCGCACGGAAGCACGTCCCGGCGCATCGCCGCATGCCATGACGACAACGGAGGCCCCGCCTGCGACCGCGCCCCGGCCCGGCCGCAACACCGCGCGGCATGTGCCGCCGTACACCGCCCCACGCCGGCTCACACGGCCTCGTAGGCCAACCCCTCCACGGCGGCCCCGCCGCCGTACGCCGCCGCGCCACCGCACCCCGACGTGACCTCGGGCGACTTCGCACACCGGTCCAGTTCGCACCAGATGCGCTTGCCGGTGCTCTCCACGCTCCAGCCCCAGCGGTCGGCGAGGCCGTCGACGAGGGCGAGGCCCCGGCCGCCGGTCGCGTCGTCGTCCGCGCACCGGGGTACGGGGGCCCGGCCGCTGCGGTCGGCGACCTCGAGGCGGACGGTGACCTCCTCGGCCATCGCGTGCGGCAGGGACAGCCGCACCACGGCGGGCCGGCCGGTGTGCACCACGGCGTTGGTGACCAGCTCCGAGACGAGCAGGATCACGGTCTCGGCGAGCGGCTCGTCGGCCTGTATACCCGACCCGGCCAGGCGGGAGCGGGCCCACCGCCGGGCCCGCCCCACCTCTGCGGGGTCGGGCCGGATCTCCAGCTGCACTTGAAGCACCTGCACCGCTCACACCATCCGAACCGGCGGACACTTAGGCTCGCGCCTCACGAAGGCCACGATCGTAGCCATTTTCTGCATGGCCAGAACAACGGCCGGGACAAGGATCACGGAACGTGAATCCCTTGTGGGACAGCATGGTTGACGTACAGTCACCCCAACAAGCGCTTCGGGCATATTCCAGCGCGAAGGAGTACCCGTGCGGCATACTGTGCGACGCTCGCCGCGGGGAGTCGAACAGGCGGCGTTACCGGGTCGTACCGCGCTCAGAACCACTCGCATCTCACACAAGGTACCGGAGCCCGCAGCCGACTCCGGGCCGTGACGAGTCACTCCGGGGGCACCGGCCGACATCAACGCTCCGTGATCACGCACTGCCACGATCCGCGACATCCCCGCGGGCACGTTCGGTGACACCGCAGCAAGGCGGCCCGTCAGGCCGCTCCGGCCGCCAGAGCGGCCGCGAGAATCTCCTCACTCTCCGTAACTCCCCCCGCACGCTGGGTTCGAACCCATGCGCGTTTCAGATGGAGATGGACCTCGGACTCCCAGGTGAAGCCCATGCCGCCGTGCACCTGGAGACAGTCGCGGGCGCCTCGCACGGCGGCCTCGTCGGCGAGCAGACGGGCGGCGGCGATGTCGACCGGGTCGGCGGTGACGGCCGCCGCGTACACCGCCGCGCGGGCCGTCCGGGACCGCACCAGCATCCCGGCGCACAGGTGTGCCACCGCCTGGAAGCTCCCGACGGGCCGTCCGAACTGTTCGCGCGCCCGGGCGTGTTGCACCGCCAGTTCGCCGACGCGGCCGGCCGTGCCGAGCTGCTCGGCGGCGGTGAGGAGGACGGCGACCGGGTCCGGGTCCGCCGCCGTGCCGCCGGGCACGCGGTGCAGGGGCGTCAGCGGGTCGAGGGAGCGCACCGGCACGGCTCCGGCGGCGTCACCGCGTACGACGTCGGCCTGGGCCGGCCACTCCACGAGCCCGCCGTCCACGGCCGCGACGACCGTCTCCCCGGTGGCGGCTCCCGGCACCACACCGGCCGCGAGATGGGTGGCGGCCAACGGACCGGGCAGCAGCACCCGCCCCGCCTCCTCGAACACCAACACCGCCTCCGGCAACCCGAGTCCCACCCCGCCCTCGGCCTGAGGCAACCGCAGCGCGAAGAACCCGGCGTCGCCGAGGGCCCGCCACAGCCCCCGGTCGAGCCGGGCGGGCCCCTCGGCGGCGGCCCGCAGCGCCTCCCCGTCGAAGTGCCGCGCCAGCAGCTGCCGCATTGCGTCCCGCAAGGCCCGCTGGTCCTCAGTCAGCCGGAAGCGCACGGTCACCGTCCCTTCGGCAGGCCGAGGATCCGCTCGGCGATGATGCCGTGCTGGATCTGGGAGGTGCCGGCCGCGATGGTGTACGACAGGGAGGACAGGCGGTCCAGCGTCCAGGGGCGGTCGAGGTCGAGGCAGTCGGCGCCCAGCACCTCGGCTGCGGCGTCGTAGAGCTCCTGGCGGGCGTGCGAGTACCGAAGCTTGAAGACCGAGCCTGCGGCGCCCGGCACGCCGCCCGACGCCTGCGCGGCGCTGACGTTCCACTGCGTCAGCCGCCACAGAGCCCGGAACTCGGCGTGCAGCCTGCCCAGCCGGCGCCGCAGCGCCGGGTCGTCCCAGCGGCCGTTCTCGCGGGCGGCGACGGCCAGTTCGCCGAGGACGCGGCGGCAGGCGACGACCTCGCCGGCGAAGGCCGTGCCGCGCTCGAAGGACAGCGTCACCATGGTCACGCGCCAGCCGTCGTTCTCGTCCCCCACCCGGTTCGCCACGGGCACCCGCACCTCGTCGAGGAAGACCTCGGCGAACTCGGCCGAGCCGGCGAGCGTGCGCAGCGGCCGTACGGTGATGCCGGGCGCGTCCATGGGCATCGCCAGCCAGGTGATGCCCCGGTGCCTGGGCGCCTCGGGATCGGTGCGCACCAACAGCTCGCACCAGTCGGCGACTTCCGCGTGGGAGGTCCAGATCTTGGAGCCGGTCACCACGTAGGCGTCGCCGTCGCGCCACGCGCGCGTGCGCAGGGCCGCGAGATCGGAGCCGGCGTCCGGTTCGCTGAAGCCCTGGCACCAGACCTCCTCGCCGCGCAGGATGGGCGGCAGCCAGCGCGCCCGCTGCTCGTCCGTGCCCTCGGCGGCGATCGTCGGCCCCGCGTGCAGCAGCCCCACGAAGTTGGCGCCCACATAGGGCGCGCCCGCCTTCTCCGTCTCCTCCAGGAAGATCAGCCGGACGGCCGGGGAGGCGTCCCAGTGGACGCCGGCGTATCCGGCGTCGTGGAGCCTGCGCTGCCAGCCGAGGTCGTAGGCCCGCCGTCCGGGCCAGTCGTCGGGGGACGGCTTGGGCGGGAGGCCGGGGAGCGTCTTGGCGAGCCAGTCCCGCAGCCGGGCCCGGAACTCCTCCTCCTCGGGCGTGTCCGACAGGTCCATCAGCGGTCGAGGTCCAGGTCCAGCATCCGGATGGCGTTGCCCCGCATCAGCTTGTACACCGTCTCGTCGTCGAGGCCCTTGACGTGGTCCAGGGCGACCTCCTTGGTGTGGGGGAAGGTCGAGTCGACGTGCGGGTAGTCGGTCTCGAAGGTGGCGTTGTCGCGGCCGACCGCGTCGATCGAGGCCACGCCGTGCTTGTCGCGGAAGAAGCAGCAGAAGATCTGCCGGTAGTAGTAGGTCGACGGCGGCTCGGGGACGGTGTCGCGGACGCCGCCCCAGGCGCGGTGCTCCTCCCAGACGTCGTCGGCGCGCTCCAGGGCGTACGGGACCCAGCCCATCTGGCCTTCGGAGTAGGCGAGTTTCAGGTGCGGGAAGCGCACCAGCACGCCGCTGAAGAGGAAGTCCATCATCGAGGCCATCGCGTTGTTGAAGCTGAGCGAGGCCTGGACGGCGGGCGGGGCGTCCGGGGAGGCGGCCGGCATCTGGGACGAGGACCCGATGTGCATGTTGACCACCGTCCCGGTCTCCTGGCAGACCGCGAAGAACGGGTCCCAGTAGCCGGAGTGGATGGACGGCAGCCCGAGGTGGGTGGGGATCTCGGAGAAGGTGACGGCCTTCACCCCGCGCGCGGCGTTGCGCCGGATCTCGGCGACCGCCAGGCCGACGTCCCACAGCGGGATCAGGCACAGCGGGATGAGCCGCCCGCCGCTGTCCCCGCACCACTCCTGCACCATCCAGTCGTTGTAGGCGCGCACGCAGGCCAGGGCGACCTCCTTGTCGTGCGCCTCGGCGAAGGTCTGGCCGCAGAAACGGGGGAAGGAGGGGAAGCAGAGGCTGGCCTCGACGTGGTTGAGGTCCATGTCCTCCAGCCGCGCCTTGGGGTCCCAGCAGCCGCGCCGCATCTCCTCGCGGGTGATCCCCTCCAGGGTCATCTCGTCGCGGTCGAAGCCGACGGCGGCGATGTTGCGCTTGTACGGGAACTTCAGGTCCTCGTAGACCCACCAGTCGGTGGGCGGGCCGTCCGGGTCCATGGTGATGCGGTACTTGCCGCCGACGTAGGCGAGTTCACCGATCCCGGCGGTCAGCGCCTTGGGCCCGCGGTCGCGGTACTTGGCGGGCAGCCAGGTGTCGAAGAGGTGGGCGGGCTCGATCACGTGGTCGTCGACGCTGATGATGCGGGGCAGTTCGGTCGCCATGGGTCCCCTCCGCCGGACGGTACTTATCTGATGCATCGTCAGATAGCATCCCACCTGACGACCCGTCAGCCAAGCAGCAGGGGGCAGCCGTGACCGAGACCCCGCACGCCCTGAGTTCGTCGCGCACCCTGTGGGAGCTTCTCGCCCGCCGCGCCGCCCTCACCCCCGGCCGCCCGCTCTTCCTCCAGGACGACCGCGTGCTCACCTTCGGCGCCCTGCGTGCACGTGCCGAGCGGGTCGCGGCCGGCCTGTACGGCATGGGCGTACGCCCCGGCACGGTCGTCGCCTGGCAGCTGCCCACCCGGATCGAGACGGCCCTGCTCTCCTTCGCGCTGGCCCGCCTCGGCGCCGTGCAGACGCCGGTGATCCCCTTCTACCGGGACCGCGAGGTCGGCTTCGCGCTGCGCGAGTCCAAGGCGGAGTTCTTCGCGGTGCCGGGCGTGTGGCGGGGCTTCGACCACGCGGAGATGGCCCGGCGGCTCGGCGCGCGGGGCGTCTTCGAGGCCTACGACGACCTGCCCGACGGCGATCCGTCCGTGCTGCCTGCCCCGCCCTCCGACGGCACCGCGGTCCGCTGGATCTACTGGACGTCCGGCACGACCTCCGACCCCAAGGGCGTGCTGCACACGGACCGTTCCCTGCTCGCGGGCGGCTCCTGCCTCGCCCACGCGCTGCGCCCCTCGGCGGGCGACGTGGGGTCGATCGCCTTCCCCTACGCCCACATCGGCGGGCCCGACTACACGGTGATGCTGCTGCTGTACGGCTTCCCGGCGGTGCTGTTCGAGCAGTTCGCGCTGCCGGACGCGCTGGAGGCGTACCGCGGGCACGGTGTGACGCTGGCGGGCGGGTCGACGGCGTTCTACTCGATGTTCCTGGCGGAGCAGCGCAAACAGCCGGGTGTTCCGGTCGTCCCGTCACTGCGGCTGCTGGCGGGGGGCGGGGCGCCCAAGCCGCCGGAGCTGTACCACGCCGTCGTGCGCGAGATGGGCGTGCGGCTCACCCACGGCTACGGCATGACCGAGGTGCCGATGATCACCATGGGGTCGCCCGGCGACACCCCCGAGCAGCTGGCGACGACCGAGGGGCGGCCGCCCGAGGGCATGGAGATACGGATCGTGGACGGGGAGGTGCGGTTGCGCGGCGAGGCGGTGTGCCGGGGCTATCTGGACCCGGGGCAGACGGCCGAGGCCTTCGACGAGAACGGGTTCCTGCGCACCGGCGACCTCGGGCGGCTGACGGAGACCGGGCACCTGGTCCTCACCGGCCGGCTGAAGGACGTGATCATCCGCAAGGGCGAGAACATCTCGGCCCAGGAGATCGAGGACCTGCTGCACCGGCATCCGGCGGTCGGGGACGTGGCGGTGATCGGGCTGCCGGACGCGGCGCGCGGGGAGCTGGTGTGCGCGGTGGTGGAACAGCCGCCGGGCGCCGAGCCCTTGACGCTCGCTGCCGTGACCTCCTTCCTGCGCGCCGAGGGACTGTCCGTGCACAAGCTGCCGGAGCGGCTGGAGGTGGTGGACGCCCTCCCGCGGGGCGAGACCCTGCGGAAGGTGCTGAAGTACAAGCTGCGCGAGCGTTTCGCGGGCACGTGACGCCCGGCGCCGGGGGTGGCTACTCGGGCACGGTGAAGTAGCGGGCGAAGGCGGGGACGACCTCGGCCTCGCCGACCTTGCCGTCGCCGTCCGCGTCGAGCGCGGCGGCGGCCGGGCCGGCGATGTCCTCGGGGACACCCAGGCACTTCAGGACGCGGGCGGCCTCCTCGACCGTCGCGGCGCCGTCACCGTCGGTGTCGACGACGTCCAGGGCCGCGTGCAGGAAGGGCCGGGCGATCTCGGCGAACCGGTCGGGGTTGTCGCGCAGCCGCTTGACCGCGCCGCCCACGAACTCCTCGCGCGTGATGCGCTGGTCGCCGTCGCGGTCCGCTATCCCGGCCATGCCCTGCCAGAACGCCTCGGCTCCGCCGTAGAGCGCCTGCCCCTTGTCGGACCGGGCCGCGACGGCGAACTCCGTGAGCAGCGCCTTGGCCGCGCCGTAGAAGTCCTCGCGGTCGATGTAGCCGTTGCCGTCCTGGTCGAAGGTGGCGAACCGGGCGGCGATCCTGCGCTCGTACTCGCTGCTGGCCATGTCTCTTTCGGGCCGCCTTACGTCGGGTGGGGTGCGTCTGGCTCGGAGCCTACGACGGAGGGGGCCGTCCGGGCGCGGGAAAACGTCCCTTGTGCCAAGACCGGGGGAATTCCGGGACACGAGCGTGCCGGAACGGCGACATTCGCCCTACCGTGCGTCACCGGCTCCTCACGCGGACAGGGGTTCACCCTCGTCGCCCAGGGCCGCGTCCACATCGCCGTACACGTCGAACAGCCTGCGAACGCCCAGCGCGCCGAGCACCCGGTTGACATGCGATCCGTCGGCCGCGCCCCGGGCGGGCAGTACCAGCCGCAGTCGGCCCTGGCAGGAGCGGATCAGCCGGCGGGCGGCGATGAGCACGCCGACGCCGCTGGAATCGCAGAAGAACACCTCGGACAGGTCCAGGACGAGACAGTGATGCCCTTCGGCCACCGCGTCGTGCACACGCTGACGCAGCACCGGCGACGTCACCAGATCCAGCTCGCCCGACACCTGGAGCACGGCCCATTCGCCCTGCTCGCCGCCGGTCACTTTGAAGGTCACCACCACGCCCTTCGATCGCCAAAACGGAAGCAGTCCCTACGCTTCCTTGCAGCGCGGCTGCCCAGCGGCCGTTCCCTGAAACACAACCCGAAAAACGGATCCCTCGGAGAAGAGGCTTGTTTTAGTCGACTTCGATCCTGTTCGATCCTCTTCAGTCAGGTCTGATCGGAGGAGGGTGGGGTAGGCGCGGCCCGAGGGCACCCGGCGCGAGCCGCCGGCGGTCCCCTACCACCTGCGGCCGGTCAGGGGGCGCACATTGCCACAAAGGGGCGTGCGCTACCGGACGTGCCGACTACATTCGGGGAGACGCCGGACACAGGCTGGACAGGGCACGGGCGCGGGACACGAGCAGGGGGTGAGGGGGCCGCATGGCGAAAAAGGACGTACCGCCTCGCTGGGACCGCAAGATGCAGCAGCGGCTCGCCCGCGGGGAGGCCGCCGCCCTCGGCGAGCTCTACGACCGGTTCGCCTCCCTCGTGCACGGCCTCGCCCACCGCGTCCTGGGCGACGAACGCGCCGCCGACGGCATCACCCGCGAGGTCTTCGTCCACGTCTGGGAGCACCCGGACACCTACGACCCCAAGCAGGGCCCGCTGCGCACCTGGGTCGCCACACTGACCCACCGCCTGGCCGTCCAGCGCCTGCGCGCCACCGAGACCGCCGCGCTCGCCCGCGAGGGCTCCGGCTCGGCGGAGGAACTGGAGCGCACCGTGCGCCGGGCCTCGGTCGCCGCCCGCGCCGACTACATCGTCCAGTCCATGCCCGTCCCGCTGCGCGCGGCCCTGGAACGGGCCTACTTCCAGCGCCGCGACTACCGCCAGACCGCCACCGACCTCGGCATCACCGAGGACGAGGCCCGCCGCCGCCTCCGCCTGGGCCTGCAACTCCTGGCCACCGCCCACGACTCCGAGGCACCCGGCGCACCGCCCGGATACGGGGGTGCGGTGTGAGCGGGCCGGACCGGTTCGAGGCGTACGAAGGCGATGAGGAGGAACCGGGGCGCCCGCCGCGGATCCCCACGCCCCGGGTCTCCGTCGAGGACAGCGGGCTGCCGTTGCCCGCTCTGGAGGAGCCCGGTGACGCGACAGAGCCGCCGCCCGCACCGCCCGTGTTCGAGCACCCCGTGCTGAAGGCCCTGCTCGGTGCCTGGGCGCTGGCCGCGTGCTCGGCTCAGGAGGCCACGGCCGTCGAGGAGCACCTCGGCGAGTGCGGCGCGTGCGCCGACGAGGCCCGGAGGCTGCGCGAGGCGGTCGGGCTGCTGCAACGCCCCGACAGCCTCGACCTGGACCCGGGCCTGCGCACCCGGGTCCTGGAGTCCTGCCTGGAGCGCCGCCCGCCGCGCATCCCGGTGCCTGACTGGGCCGCCGCGTACGACACCGAGACCGCGCGCCTGGACGCCCTGCTCCAGGACTTCGGCGACGCCGAGTGGCACGCGCCGGTACGGCTGCGCTGGTTCCGGGGCGACGAGGCCACCAGCCGCCGCACCACCGTCGCCGGCGTCATCGCGCACCTGCTCAGCGTGGACGGGCTGGTCGCGGTCGCGCTGGGCCTCGACGACCCGCTCGGCGACGTCCCGTCCCGGCGGCCGACCCCGGCGGCCCGCACCGAGGCGTACTGGAACGCCTCCCACTTCCCGCCCACCCGGGCCGTGCGGGCGCCCTGGCGGGAGCAGAGCCACCACCTCGTCCGCACGGTGTCCTTCACGGGCGGCGGCGCCGGCGGGCTGCCGGTGCCGTACGGCGACTTCGAGCTGCCCCTGCACGACGCGATGCTCGACCGGGCCTTCGAGTGCTGGGTGCACGCCGAGGACATCGCGAACGCGGTCGACTACCCGTACGACCCGCCCTCGCCGCGCCATCTGCACCGCATGATCGACCTGGCCGCCCGCATGCTGCCCGACGTCCTGGCCGACCGCCGCCGGGGCGGCCTGGCCGCACCCGCCCGCCACCGCCATCTCGTGACGGCGGGCGAACCGGGCCGCAGCCTCCGCCTGGAGATCGAGGGCTCGGGCGGCGGCGAGTGGCTGATCCCCCTCGACTCCCCCGCGGCGAAGGGCTCCGCCGAGCACGAGGTGGCCCACGTGGCCCTGGACGGCGTCGAGTTCTGCCGCCTGGCAGCCGGCCACGTGCCCCCGCAGGAAGCGGCGGCGGGCCAGGTGGGAGACAGAGCGGCGATCAGGGACGTCCTCTACGCCGCCGCATCACTGAGCAGGATGTGAGTGACTCAGGGACGCGGGGAACTGCGCGAACAGCCACAGACACCCGCACTCGCGACCAAACGGAACACCCCGAGTTCCTAGGCGAAAATCACAGTCCGCCGCCCATTGAGCAGAATCCTCCGCTCGGCATGCCACTTCACGGCCCGCGCCAGCGCCCGGCACTCCACGTCCCGCCCGATCGCGACCAGCCCCTCCGGCATCACGTCGTGCCGAACCCGCTCGACCTCCTGCTCGATGATCGGCCCCTCGTCGAGAGCGGCCGTCACATAGTGAGCCGTCGCACCGATCAGCTTCACACCCCGGGCGTGAGCCTGGTGATACGGCTTCGCACCCTTGAAGCTCGGCAGGAACGAGTGGTGGATGTTGATGATCCCCCCGGCGAGCGCCTTGCACAGGTCGTCCGACAGCACCTGCATGTACCGCGCGAGCACGACCAGCTCGACACCCTCGTCCCGCACGATGTCGAGCAGCCGGGCCTCGGCCTCCGGCTTCGTGTCCTTCGTCACCGGGATGTGGTGGAAGGGGATGTTGTAGGAGCCCACCAGCTCCGCGAAGTCCGTGTGGTTGGACACCACACCCGCGATCTCCACCGGCAACGCCCCGGTCCGCGCCCGGAACAGCAGATCGTTCAGGCAGTGCCCGAACTTGCTGACCATCAGCAGGATGCGCATCTTCTCGTCGGCCCGGTTGATCTGCCAGTCCATCTGGAAGGAGTCACCGATCGCCGCGAAGCTGGCCCGCAGCTTGTCCAGGCTCACCGGCGCCTCGGCCGAGAAGTGGACCCGCATGAAGAACAGTCCCGTGTCGTGGTCGCCGAACTGCTGGCTGTCCTCGATGTTGCAGCCGGTCATGAACAGATAGCTCGACACGGCGTGCACGATGCCCTTCCTGTCCGGACAGGAGAGGGTGAGGACGTACTGGTCGGCCGGGGCCGCGGCGCTGGTGGACTGCTCGTTCATGCAGGACAGGTTCCCACAAGCCACGAGAGCACCGGCAATCGTCCCGCTACGCGGACCTCGTCATGATCCGCAGCACCTCCAGGCTGCGCGGCGGCGCGTCCGGCTCGTCGCCGTCGCTCACGGCCAGCCGGACATGGGCGTCCCGGGCCGCCTGGACGGCGTCCGGCCACGCCTGGTGCTCCAGGTACGCGGCGACCGGCGCGTCCGGCCCGACCTGGTGCATGATCCGCAGCACCCGCAGCACGGCGGTGTCGACGAGGGCCGCCTCCTGCGAGTCGCGGAAGATCGTGCCGACGTACTTCTCGGCGGACCAGTGGTCCAGCCAGGTGTCCTCGACCAGCCGGTACACCGCGTCGGTCACGTCGCCGTAGCCGTCCACGCCGGCCAGCCAGACGTCCCGCTGGAACACCGGATCGGAGAGCATGTGCAGCGCCGAGCGCACGTTGCTGCGCCAGCGCCACCACGGCATGTCATTGACAGGCATGCCGCCCATGGTGGATGAGCGACGGCCACGACGGGAAGAGTTCTCCGAAGCTTGCACGGTCATCGATCGTACGTTCCCCTTCACATCGGTCACACCGACCCCTGTAATTCACCTGCGCGACACCGATCGTTGACCGGAGATCACTCCCGGATTAGCCATGTGACGGAATCGTGCGGAACCATGACCGGCAGGCGACGCAAGCGCAGCACATTCCTCCCCGGCCTCCTCACCCGTCACGCCAGAACCGGCGTCCTCTCCGCGGGCACGGCGGTCGCGTGCGCGTCGCTCCTCGCCGGCTGCGGGGTCGTCCCCGGCACCACGGGGGATGCCGGGGGCGACCCGATCACCGTCATGACCTGGGCCCCGCAGGACACCAAGGCCACCAACAAGCCCGGCATGCCCGCCTTCGCCCGCGCCTACGCCCGCTGGGTCAACGCGCACGGCGGGATCAACGGCCGCAGGCTCGACGTGCTGACCTGCAACGAACACAACGACAACGTGGCCGCCGCCAAGTGCGCCCGGCGGGCCGCCAAGGAGAACGTCGTCGCGGTCGTAGGATCCTACAGCCAGCACGCCGACTCCTTCTTCCCGTCCCTCGAGGGCGCGGGCATCCCCTACATAGGCGGCTACGGCATCACCAACGCCGAGTTCACCAGCCCGCTGTCCTACCCCGTCAACGGCGGCCAGCCGGCGCTGCTCGCCGGGCTCGGCAGCGCGCTCGCCGGCGACTGCGGGCCCGTGGCGCTGATCCGGCCCGACACCATCACCGGCGACCAGCTGCCCCCGCTGCTCGACTCGGGCCTGAAGGCCGGCGGGCACCGGCCCGCGCGGGACCAGCGGGCGGCGGAGGACGCCACCGAGTACGACGGCCAGGCCGGGCGGGCGCTGGAGACGACCACCACCGACCCGTCGAACCGGGGGTGCGTGGTGCCCGCGCTCGGGGACCGCAACGGCACCTTCATGGACTCCTTCCGCCGGGCCCGCGAGGACTATCCCGACGTACGGACGGCCACCGTGCTCGGCAGCGTCGACCAGACGGTGATCGACGCGACCGGCGGGGCGTCGGGGCCGTACGAGGGCTCGTACATCACCGGCTGGTACCCGGTGGCGAGCGATCCCCGCTGGGACGCGATGAAGCGGGTGATCAAGGAGGAGGCCTTCGACGACAACAGCATCGACCCCGCGGACGCCGGAGTGCAGACCACCTGGATCGCCTACACCGTGTTCCGCAAGGTCGTCGAGTCGCTCGGCGGCGGTGAGGTGACCGCCGACACCGTCGCGGAGGCCCTCGACGACGGCCTCCGGGTCAGCACGGGCGGGCTCACGCCGACGCTCCAGTGGCGGTTCCAGGACAAGCTCGCCGCCGTCGGCTTCCCGCGCCTGGTCAATGCGAACGTGACCCTTCAGGTGGTGCGGGAGGGACGGCTGGTGTCGGCGCGGAAGGGCTTCGTCGACACGACGAGGACCCTCCAGAACGCCGACGTGAACGAATAAGACCCGGTCACCTCACAGCTGCGTGGGCTGGCGCTCGGTCAGGCCGTACTTCTTCGCGATGCCGTTCCACAGGCGGGCCGCCTTCGCCTTCTCGGTGCTGGCGACACCGCTGGCCCGGTTGCCGGCCTGCGTCTGGCCGGTGACGCGGGCCTGGCCCTTCTTGCAGCCCTTCTTGCCCGCGGTCTGGTCGGCCCAGGCCGCGTAGTGGTTGTCGGCCGAGGCGGAGGCCTGCCACGCCTTGGTGAGGGCGGTGGTCAGCGCGGCGTGATCGGGCAGCTTGTCGACCGCGATGCCGGAGAGCCGCGTGACCAGCTGGTTGCGCTGCCTGGCCGCGTCGCGCAGGTCCTTGGCGGCCTGGGCGAGGTTGTCACAGCCCTTCACGTCGGCCACCGCGTTGATCACCGTGCTGCGGCTGTCACCGCTGTCGGCGAGCAGCTTGTCCAGCTCCACCGCCTGCGCGCGGGCCGGGTCGGCGGACGGCGAGGCGGACCCCTCCGTCGCGGGCGCGGAGGCGGCCACGGTCTTGTTGTTGTCGCCGCCGTCGTCGTCACCGCCTCCGCCGCCGGCGATCAGCGCGCCGGCGCCGATGCCGAGGACGGCGATGCCGATGCCGACGGCCGCGATGACGGGCAGGCGCGAGCCGGTCCGGCCACCACGGCCGCCCCGCCCGCCGCCGGGCGGGGCGTAGGAAGTCTGCGGCTGCGGCTGCGGCGGCTCGAAGCGGGGCATCTGCTGGGTGGCCGCGGCCGGGCTCTCGGCGCCGGGCTCACTGCGGAAGAGGTTCTCGAACCCGGCGGGCGGCTGCTGGCCCCCGCCGGGCACCGGCGGGATGTACTGCGTCGCCTCGGCGTCCGGGTTCGAGGCGGGCGGCAACGGCCCGGTCCCCAGGAACCGCGTCGCCTCGGAGTCCTGCTCGGCGGGCATCTCGGGCGGCAGCGCACCCGGGCCCACCGGGGGTATGTACTGCGTCGCCCCTTCGTCGGCGGGGGTGGCCGCGACGGGCGGCAGGTACTGGGTCGCCCCCTCGTCGGCGGCCGGGGGCAGGGGGGCGCGCCCGGCAGCGGGGCCGTACGCGTCACTCTGCTGGACCGGCTGCCCGCCGGCAGGCCCGTACGCACCGGAGGCCGGAGGCAGGGCGCCCCCGACGGGAGGACCGAACGCGCCGGACTGCTGCGGCTGCTGTCCCCCTGCGGGGCCGGATCCGTACGCGTCCAACTGCTGAGGCTGCTGTCCGGATCCGTACGCGTCGGACCGTTGAGGCTGTTGCCCACCGGTGGATCCGGTCCCGTACGCATCGGCCTGCTGCGGCGACTGCCCACCCGCGGGGCCGACCCCGAACGCACCGGACTGCTGGGGCTGCTGCCCAGCGGGGCCGGCCCCGAACTCGCCGGACTGCTGGGGCTGCTGCCCGCCTGCGGGGCCGGATCCGTACGCGTCGGACCGTTGAGGCTGCTGCCCACCGATGGATCCGGTTCCGAACGCATCGGCCTGCTGCGGCGACTGCCCACCCGCGGGGCCGGTCCCGAACGCACCGGACTGCTGGGGCTGCTGCCCGGCGGGGCCGGTCCCGTACCCGCCGGTCCCCTGAGGGCCCGCTGGGCCGGCGGGTGGGTTGTACGCGTCGGAATGGTGTGGCGGCTGCCCGCCCGTGCCCTCCGGCGGCAGCGGGCCGCCCGCGGGTGCGCCGTAGGAACCGGCGTACGGGTTCGGGGGCCGGGTGCCCTCCGGGGGGAGCTCGCCCGGGCCCGGGGTGCCGGGGGCGGGGTGCCGGGCGTCCCAGGCCGGAGGCTCCGTCCACTGCTGGGGCGGTGGGGACTGCCAGCTCTGGCCCGGCTGCGGGGGCGGGGACTGCTGGTCGGGGCCCCACGGCTGGCCCCAGGTCTGGCCCTCGGCGGGGGCGGAGGCCGGGGCCTGTCCGGTCGGGGGCGGGCCGGACCGGCGCCCGGAGGGAGCGTCACCGGCTCCGCCCGTCATGCCCGGCAGCAGGGGCTCGCCACCGTCTGAGGGCAGCACGATGCCTTCGCGCGCGGGGCGCGCCGAGGGCTCCTCGCCCTGTCCACTCTGCGTCACCGGGACTCCTACTTATGGGGGACCTTGTGAATCGTCGGGTCACGCTACCGGGTCCCCTGAGCCCCGTGCCACGCAGCACAGGACGCGACCTCCTGCCCTGTGAGCGCGGTAACAAAACCGGGTCACGGCCCGCCGCCCCCGTCACCTCCTTCCCGTCAAGCGGCCGTTCCCGTACGTTCACGCATCGGCGGACCCTGTGTTCACGCCGCCGCCTGGAGGTCCAGCCGCGCCCCGAACTCCCTGACCACCGCCTCCTCCCGGTACGGCTCCAGCCGCTGCTGGAAGTCCTCCAGATACTCGGCACCCCGGTTGGAACGCAGGCTCTCCAGCAGTTCGACGGCCTTCATGCCCGTGCTGCACGCCTCTTCGATCTCACGCTGCTGCACCTGCGCCGTGGCCAACAGCACATAACCGATGGCCCGGCGGCGCACCCGCGTCTCGGGATGCCCGGCCAGCGACTCCTGCGCGCACCGCGCCGCCGCCTCGGCCTGCCCCAGGTCCCGGTGGCAGTGGGCCAACTCGTCGGCGAGATAGGCCTCGTCGAAGTGCGCGATCCACGCCGGGTCGTCCCCGGTGTCCGCGTCGGCCGCCTCCAGGGCGCTCACCGCCCGCCCGGCGCTGGACTGGGCGGCGCGCGCGTCGCCCAGCAGGGCGTGCCCGCGCGCCTCCGCCGCGTGGAACATCGACTCCGCGCGCGGCGTCACGCGCCCCCGCGCCCCCTCTTGCGCCGCCCGCGCCAACTGCGCGATCTCCCGCGGGCTCCCGAGTTGCGCGGCGAGGTGGCTCATGGAGGCGGCGAGCACGTACCCGCCGTAGCCGCGGTCCCCGGCCGCCTGGGCGAGCCGCAGCGCCTGGATGTAGTAGCGCTGGGCCAGACCGGGCTGCCCGGTGTCCACGGCCATGTACCCGGCGAGTTCGGTCAGCCGGGCCACCGCGGCGAACAGGTCCCGCCCCACCGCCTCCCGGTACGACCCCGCCAGCAGCCCCGAGACGACGCTGTTGAGGTAGTGCACGACGACCGGCCGGACATGCCCGCTGCCGTACTGGTGGTCGAGATCCACCAGCGCCTGCGTCATGGCCTGCACCGCCTGCACGTCGGACTGCCCGACCCGCGGCCCGGCCGAGCGCGCCACCTGGCCGTCGGGTGCGGAGATCAGCCAGTCACGGCTGGGCTCGACCAGCGCGGAAGCGGCGACGGAGGAGCCGGACAGGAAGTCCCGCCGCCCCACGTCACTGCGCCACAGCTCGCAGACCTGCTCGATGGCCCCCAGTACGGTCGGCGAGAACTGCAGACCCACCCCCGAGGCGAGGTTCTTGCCGTTGGCCATGCCGATCTCGTCGATCGTGACCGTACGGCCGAGCTTGCGGCCGAGCGCCTCGGCGATGATCGCCGGGGCCCGTCCCCGCGGCTGCTGCCCGCGCAGCCAGCGCGCCACCGACGTCTTGTCGTAGCGCAGGTCGAGACCGTGCTCCGCGCCGCACATGTTGACCCGGCGGGCGAGGCCGGCGTTGGAGCATCCGGCTTCCTGGATGAGCGCCTGGAGCCGTTCGTTCGGCTGCCTGGCGACGAGCGGCCTTGCGGCCATGGCGTACCCCCTGTGGCTGCGGTGCCTGCCCACGCACCGAGTTGACGTGTCTTCCGCGGCCGGGGTCCCTCGCGTCCCGGCGCAAAGATCCGGCCGTGAAGATCAATGCCCCGCCGACCAGGCGAAAATGCGAGGCATGTGAGGATTGCCGGGGTAACGGCTGTTGCCGGCCCCACACGTGGCTACCCGGCCCCGGCCACCGATCCTCCTGCGCGCCCCCGCACATGCACCCATGCGCCCCGACCACTGGGGCGATGCTCCTCCCCGCGCACGCGAGCGGGCGTAACCCCTGGTGACGACCAGAGTTGTGTTCATCGTGGAAGAGACGATCGCCGGCACCGAAGCCGCTCAGATCCCGAAGCAGCGCGGGGAATCGCTGCTGGAGACCGCTGTCCGCTACGCCGAGGAGCGCCACTGGGACGTCTTCCCCGGGACCTGGCTGGAAGCCGCCGACGGCGCTCAGCGCTGCTCCTGCGGTGACGCCGCGTGTCCGGCCCCGGGGTCGCACCCGGCGCGCCCGGACTGGGAGTCGCAGGCGACGGGCAGCGCGACCGTCGCGCGGCGGATGTGGCAGAAGCAGCCGACGGCGTCGGTCCTGCTGCCGACGGGGCGGACGTTCGACGCGATTTCCGTGCCGGAGACGGCCGGGTTTCTCGCGCTCGCGCGGATGGAGCGGATGGAGCTGACGCTGGGGCCGGTGACGCTCACGCCGGATCGGCGGATGGAGTTCTTCGTGCTGCCGGGGGCCGCTGTGAAGGTGCCTGATCTGGTGCGGAAGCTGGGGTGGTCGTTGTCGTCGCTGGATCTGACGGTGCTGGGTGAGGGGGCGTATGTGGCCGCGCCGCCCACGCGGTTCGGGTCTCGGGGGGCCGTGCAGTGGGCCTGCCGGCCGACGCCTGCGAATCGGTGGTTGCCGGATGCGGAGGAGTTGATCTCGCCGTTGGCCTATGCGTGCGGGCGGGATCGGTAGCGCCTGATCGTCTGCGTGGTTCCTCTTCGTCGGCGGCTGCGGCTTCGTCGTGGTTGATCGCGCCCACGCGGCGGAGCCGCATATCAGGCAGAGTCCCATGCCCCTTGGGGACGCTTCTCCACCGTAGGGTTCAAGGTGACGGAGGGAGGCGCGGTGGGATCCAGTGCTGTGCGTGTGGAGGGGCTCTGGAAGCGGTTCGGGCAGCAGGTCGCTGTTGCCGGGGTCGATCTGGAGTTGCCCGCGGGCAAGTTCATCGGGCTTGTCGGGCCGAACGGTGCCGGGAAGACCACCACTCTGTCGATGGTGACCGGGCTGCTCAGGCCCGACCAGGGGACCGTCGAGGTGGTCGGGCACGACGTGTGGCGGGACCCCGTCGAGGTGAAGGCGCGGATCGGGGTGCTGCCGGAGGGGCTGCGGCTGTTCGAGCGGCTGTCGGGGCGGGAACTGCTGGCGTACACCGGGCGGTTGCGGGGGCTGCCGGGTGCCGAGGTCGACAAGCGGGCCACGCAGCTCCTCGACGTCCTCGATCTCGCGGGGGCGCAGCACAAGCTCGTCGTCGACTACTCGACCGGCATGCGCAAGAAGATCGGGCTGGCCACGGCTCTCCTCCACAATCCCGAAGTGCTGTTCCTGGACGAGCCGTTCGAGGGCGTCGATCCCGTCTCCGCCCAGACCATCCGGGGCGTGCTGGAGCGGTACACCGCCTCGGGCGCCACGGTCGTGTTCTCTTCCCACGTCATGGAGCTCGTCGAGTCGCTGTGCGACTGGGTCGCCGTCATGGCCGCCGGGCGGATCCGCGCGCACGGGACGCTGGCTCAGGTACGGGGTGAGGCGCCCTCGTTGCAGCGGGCGTTCCTGGAGCTCGTCGGGGCGCAGAGCCGGGACGCCGGGTCCGATCTCGACTGGCTGGGCGGCGGGGCCCGGTGAGCGACTCCGCGATCACCCCGCTCTTCATACGGCTGAAGTTGTCGCTGCTGCGCAACGGGCTGCGGCAGTCCGGCGGGCGGAAGGCCGCCTACATCGCCTCGGCGGTCGGTGCGCTGTTGTTCGCCGCACTGCAGCTGATCGGTCTGATCGCGCTGCGCGGGCACGCGCACGCCGAGTCGGTGGTCGTGCTGGCGGCGGCGGTGCTGGGGCTCGGCTGGGCGGTGATGCCGCTGTTCTTCCCCAGCGGCGACGAGACGCTGGATCCGACCCGGCTGGTGATGCTGCCGCTGCGGCCCCGGCCGCTGGTGCGGGCCCTGCTCGTGGCGTCACTGGTCGGAATCGGGCCGCTGTTCACGCTGTGCCTGCTGATCGGTTCCGTGGTCGCGGTGGCGCGGGGCGGGGCGGCGGTCACGGTGGGCGTGGTCGCCGTCGTGCTGGCGCTGCTGGTGTGCGTGGCGCTCGCGCGGGCCGTCGCCGCCGCCAACGTACGGCTGCTGACCAGCCGCAAGGGGCGGGACCTCGCGGTGCTGAGCGGGCTCGTCATCGCGATCGGGGCGCAGGTCGTCAACTTCGGTGCGCAGCGGCTCGGGGCGTCCGGGCTGGGCGAGCTCGACCCGGCGGCGGACGTGCTCCGGTGGGTGCCGCCCGCGTCGGCCATCGGGGCCGTGCACGCGGTGGGCGAGGGGGCGTACGGTCGCGCCCTCGCGCAACTGGCGCTGACGGCGGGCGCCCTGGCCGCGCTGCTGGCCGTGTGGTCACGGCATCTGACCCGGCTGATGACCTCGCCCGACGGGTCGACGCTGCCGGCCGCCGAGTCGGCCGCCCGCGAGCGGACGTCCAGCGGGCTCTGGCGGCTGCTGCCGGCGGGCCGTACGGGGACGGTCATGGAGCGCAGCCTGCGGTACGTGTGGCGCGACCCCAAGACCAAGGCGGCCTGGGTGACGTCGCTGGCCATCGGGCTGATCGTGCCGGTGTTCAACGCCTGGCAGGGCACCGGCTCCGTGTACTTCGCCTGCTTCGCCGCCGGGATGCTCGGCATCCAGATGTACAACCAGTTCGGTCAGGACACCTCGGCGTTCTGGATGGTCGCGATGACGATCTCCTCGACCCGCGACGCCTACGTCGAGCTGCGCGCCCGCGCCCTGGCCCTGCTGCTGATCACCCTGCCGTACGCCACGCTCGTCACGGTGGTGACGACCGCCATGCTGGGCGACTGGCGGCGGCTGCCCGAGGCGCTGGGGCTGTCGTTCGCGCTGCTCGGCGCGATGCTCGCGACCGGGGCGTGGACATCGGCCCGCTTCCCCTACTCCATCCCGCAGGAGGGCTACAAAAACGTCGCCCCCGGGCAGGCCTCGCTCGCCTGGATCTCCGTCTTCGGCGGGATGATCGCCGCCGCCCTGCTGTGCGCGCCCGTCATCGCGCTCGCGATCTGGCTGAACGTGAGCGCCGCCGGCGACGACTGGACGTGGCTGCTGCTGCCGGTGGGCGCGGGGTACGCGGCGGCGCTCACGGCGGCGGGGCTGCGGCTCGCCGCCCCGCGGACGGCCGGGCGGCTGCCGGAGATCCTGACGGCGGTCAGCAAGGGGTGAGGGCGTGGCGTCAGTCGGTGCTGAGGGCGTCCAGGAACGGTTCGATCGCCGCGCGCCAGGCCTCCGGCTGGTCGTAGTGGACCAGGTGGCCGGCGTCGGCGACCTCGGCGTACTGGCCGCTGGGCAGGACGCGGACCATCTCCTGGGCCTCGGCGCGGCCCAGCTCGCCGTCCAGGCCGCGCACCACCAGGGCGGGGCAGCGGACCTGGGCCAGCTCCTCCCAGTGCGCGTCGAACACCCACGTCTCGCGGGAGCGGAGCATCTGCTCCGGGTCGAAGACCGGACGCCAGCCGTCCGGGGACTCGGCCATCACCTCGGCGTAGAACTCGCCGCGGGCCGGGTTGGGCCGCTCCACCCAGGGGTCGTCCTCGCCGAACCACTTGCGGACGTCGGCGAGTGTGGCGAACGGCAGCGGCCAGGACTTGAACCACTGGTCCCACTCGCGCTGTGAGGCGGCACCGAGCGCGGAGGCCCGCATGTCGCAGATGATCAGGCCACGGACCAGATCCGGGCGCTTGGCGGCGAGTTGCCATGCGGTCAGCGCGCCCATGGCGTGGCCGATGAGGACGACCGGGGCGAGGCCGAGCTGTTCGAGAGCGGCCTCGGCGTCGTCGACGTAGGCGTCACGCGTGAAGGAGCCCTGCGGGGGCTTGTCGCTGCGGCCGTGGCCGCGCTGGTCGAGGGCGACCGCGCGGTACCGGCCGGAGAGCCAGCGGGCGGTGGACGCCCAGTGCGAGGCGCGGCCCATGAGGCCGTGCAGTAACAGCACGCCCGGAGAGCCGTCCGGCACGTCCCGCGCCGGATCGGACCCGGCGTGATCGGGCCCGGCGAGATCGGATCCGGCCGGATCGGTCTTGGGCGGGTCTCCGAACTCCCAGGCCGCCAGGCGTACGCCGCCCGTCCCGGTCACGTCGATGCGTCGCGCCATGTCCTGGCACCCCCCAAGCTTCGCGCGGACCGGGGCCGTCTCGGGCCGGTCGGTCCTGTGATCCGTGTTCTGCCTGCTGTGCCTGTCGCCGTTCCCTGTGGTTCCTTGCCGTTCCTGCCGGAGCGCCCATCCCTGTAGCGCATGTTCCGGTTGGTACGTCACCCGCAGATTATCGAATGGCCATTCGAGAAGGCCGTTCTCGCGGGCAACACCCCTCGTTCGAGTGACCGCCCGCAAGGATTGATCGCCTCGGCGGAGGGGAGATCTTCAGCAGGGGGCGGACCGCTCGGGGAAACCGGTCCGCGGGGAATGACCCTGAGAGCTCGGGGCTCCGGGTCAGCACAGGGGAGGACAGGCCCCGGCGCCACAAGGCGCCGGGGCCCTCCGCTTCTCCACGGCACATCCTTGCGCCCCCTCCCCGGCCGGGCGACATCGCTGTCGCGCCGCGGCCAAGAGCCCTCAGGTCATATGCCTCACGCGACAGCGTCGCACGGGAAACGAGCGAGCGCTGCCATTCGGCCGACTGAATCCCGGATTCGGCGGGATCACGCCAACGCCACAACCGCCCCACGGGTAACGGGAGTCGGGCGACGCCCCCGGGACCTGCGCCGGGCCGCGATAGGGCCGCGATCCGGACCGCGATAGGGCCGCGATCCGGGCCGGGCTCAGGGCTTGGCGACGAACACGTGGGAGGCGATGTCCGACTCCAGCTCGGCCGCCTCGCCACCGCTGCCGACCAGCACACCGCCCGCCGACTCCGTCACACTCACCACCGAGCCGGGCTGCACGCCCGCGCGCCGCAGCGTGTACATCAGCTGCGCGTCCGTCTGGATCGGCTCGCCGATCCGGCGCACCACGACCGTCTTGCCCTCGGGGCCCGGGTCGAGGCTGGCCAGCGACACCATGCCCTCGTCCAGGAACGGGTCGGCGCCGTCCTTCTCGCCGAGCTCCTCAAGACCCGGGATCGGATTGCCGTACGGCGACTCCGTCGGGTGCCGCAGCAGCTCCAGGACGCGGCGCTCCACGGCCTCGCTCATCACGTGCTCCCAGCGGCACGCCTCGGCGTGGACCTGCTCCCACTCCAGGCCGATCACGTCGACGAGCAGACACTCGGCGAGGCGGTGCTTGCGCATCACGCGCGTGGCGAGGCGGCGGCCCTCGTCGGTGAGCTCCAGGTGCCGGTCGGTCGCGACGGACACCAGGCCGTCGCGCTCCATCCGCGCCACGGTCTGGCTGACCGTCGGCCCGCTCTGGTCCAGCCGCTCGGCGATACGGGCGCGCATGGGGACCACACCCTCTTCCTCCAGCTCGAGGATGGTGCGGAGATACATCTCCGTGGTGTCGATCAGTCCGGACATACGTGCCCCTCGAATGAGATCTGCCGGAGGCTGGACGGCTCACCGGCGTGTGCGCTGGCCCTGCACCCAATTCTGCCGGATACCACCGACAACCGTGCCGCGGGAGGGAAAGCGAAGGTTAACCGGGCCCGCGGCGGGGTACGACGGAGCTTTCCACAACCACACGCAGCCCCCACACACCCCTGCCGGGCTTTCCCACGCCTCGGACGGCCTGTCCCGACCCCGCCCGAACCGGGCCGCTCGCGGCTCGCCCGGCCTATCGCGACCCCACCTGCCCAGCTTTCTCGCGGCTCTACCGGCCTTCCCAGCCCCACCCGCCGGGCCAGCGGCTCGCCCAGCCTTCCTCGGTCCCGCCCGGCCGGGCCGCTCCCAGCGCTGTCGGCCTTTCCCGGTCGTATTGACATCGCACTGGTCCAGACCGCACCGTGATGCGCGACACTCGGCCCAGCCCAGCCCGAAGGGACCCCGTATGAGCGACCGCGCGCCGGCCGGTGAGTTCCTCGACGCCGCGATCGGCCTGCTGCGGCGGGTCCGCGACGAGGAGGCCGAGCGCATCGCGGCGGCCGGGACGCTCCTCGCCGACACCGTCGAGAACGGCGGCCGTCTCTTCGCCTTCGGCGCCGGGCACTCCTCACTCCCCGCGCAGGACCTCGTCTACCGCGCCGGCGGTCTCGCCCTGATGAACCTGCTCGCCGTGCCGGGTGTCGTCGGCGTCGACGTCATGCCCGCACCGCTCGGCTCCGCCCTGGAACGCGTCGACGGCCTCGCGAGCGCCGTCCTGGACAGCTCCCCGCTCCGCGAAGGCGACGCCCTGCTGATCATCTCCCTCTCGGGGCGCAACGCCCTTCCCGTGGAGATGGCCCTGCACGCGCGCGCCCTCGGCGTGAAGGTCATCGGCGTGACGTCGGTGGCGTACGCCGCGCAGACGACCTCGCGGCACTCCTCGGGGACGTACCTCAAGGACCACTGCGATCTCGTCCTCGACTCGAAGATCGCGGTCGGCGACGCGGAACTCACCCTCGACACCGTGCCCGCCCCCTTCGCCCCCGCCTCCACGGTCGTCACCTCGGCGCTCCTCCAGGCCGTCATGGCGACGACGGCCGCGACGCTCGCCGACCGGGGCGTGGAGCCGCCGCTGCTGCGCTCCGGGAACGTCGACGGGGGACATGACTGGAACGCCCGGGTGATGGAGCGGTACCGGGACCGGATCTTCTACCGGCACTGACAGCCGCTCACTCCACGTCCGACAGCCCCGCCAGATCCAGCGCCGCGGCGATCCGTACCGCCACGTCCTCCGCGTACATCGCGTCGGACCGCTCGAAGGCGCTGCGCCCCGCGCCCCGCAGAAACGTCACGACACCCAGCGTCCGCCCCCGGCTGCGCAGCACCGCGCACAGGGCGTGCACGGCGTCCGGCGGCCACTGGCGGGCCAGGGCCCACTCCCGGGCCTGCTCGGGCGGGACGGTGCCCGCGCTCGCCCGCAGCGCGCCGACGCGCTCCACGCACTGCAGGGCCGGATGCCCCTCGGCGTACCGCACGGGCAGGCCCGCGCGGTCGGCGAGCTTGGACGGCCCCGGCGCGCCGGAGGGCGTCTCGGCGACCCGCACCAGCCGTACCGGCCCCTCGGACTCTCCGTCGGTGAGCGGGCCGCCGGACACCCGGTCGATCAGCCCGTGGTCGGCGAACCCGGCCAGGGCGAAGTCCAGGTGGATCGTCGCGGCCTCCGCCGGGTCCTCGCACTCGGCGGCGGCCCGCGAGGCCCGGTGCAGCTGCTGCGTACGGAACCGCAGCAGCGACGCCTCCTGCTCGCTCTGCTTGGCCTCCGTCACGTCCTGGAACAGCCAGCCGACACCCAGCGGAACCGGCTCCTCCGCGAGCGGCGAGGCCAGTCGCAGGAAACCGCTGCGCCAGCACCGCCGCCGCTCCCCCTCGGGCGTGCGCACCGTCACCCACACCTCGGCGGGCGCGGGCGGCGCGCCCTGGGCCAGCACATGCTGCAGCGCGCTCTCCAGCTCCTCCACGCCCTGCGTGAGCAGCTCCCCGAGCGGCCGCCCGAGCACGGACGCACGCCCTGTGCCCAGCGCCCGGGCCGCGTGCGCGTTCACCACGGCGGGCCGCAGGTCGACGTCCACGAGCACGACGCCCCAGCTCGCGTCCTCGAACAGCGCCTCGCTGAGGGCGATCGACCGCTCCAGATCGATCTGCGTGTGCACCTCGCTGAAGGCGCAGTACACACCCGCGGGCTTTCCGTCCGGACCCCGCACGGCCGCCGACTGCGTCCGTACGAGGACCCGCCCGCCGTCCTTGGTCAGCAGCGCGAACTCGTGGACCTGGCGCCCCGGGGCGTGCATGGCGGACATCAGCCGCCCCTCGACCTCCTCGGCGTCCGCGCTGCGCACGGCCCACCCGGCCAGGCCCCGCCGCCCCACGGCCTCGTCCGCGCTCCAGCCCAGGATCCGCTCGGCCTCGCGGTTCCAGTGCGTCACGACCCCGTCGGCGTCGAAGGCGCACAGCGCCGCGTCCATGCCGTCCAGCAGCGCGGCGAGCAGATCCGAGCCGTCCGAACCGTCCCGCTCGGGCTCGGGCTCGTCCGGCCCCAGCTCGTCGGTGGTCCCACTACGCCGGGAAGCACTCACCTGGACCCCCTGCAGGCTGCGTCCGCACGTACGGCACATCGGTTCGCTACTTGCAATCATTCAACTCGAACGTGACCCAGCGCACACCGAGTTCCCACAACATTGAAGGAATCGTTGTACGGCGGCGATCCCCACGTCAACGCCTTGAGGGCGGCCCGCCACGGACTCAGTCGATCAACGCCACACCCCCAGTACCACTCCCGCGGCGCGCGTACACCTCGATCTCGATCTTCATCCGGGGGTCCGCCAGCCCGCACACCATCATCGTCGCGGCCGGCCGCGCCTCGCCGAAGCACTCGCGCAGCACCGGCCAGCACGGTTCGAAGTCCTCCCGCTCCGGCAGCAGGTACCGCACCCGCACGACGTCCGCGAACGAGCACCCGGCCCTCTCCAGCGCGGCCTCTATGTTCCGCAGGCACTGCCCGGCCTGCTCCACGACGTCGTCGGAGATCGTCATGTCCGCGTAGTCGAACCCGGTCGTCCCCGACACATGCACCCAGTCCCCGTCCACCACGGCCCGGGCGTAGCCGATCCGCTCCTCGAACACCGAACCACTGAGAATCGCCTGTCGCTGCTTCATGGGGCGAACGCTAGGCAATTCGGAGGCTGCCACGCTGCAGTAGCAGGGAGATCGGCTACACGTTCGGCACTTTGGTCACCGAAGTGCCGTCGTCACAGTCCGGCGCGGCCGTGCCCGCCGGTCAAGCTGGCTGCCGCCCTCCCTGCGTCATCGGGTCGATACCACCTTCTCGATGGCCGACCGACTGTGCCGCTGGGCGCCCGTGACAGAGATCCACGTGGAAAGCGTCGCTTTCGACACCCACTCGTTGATCGCGGGCAGGCTCCTTCCTTGTTCCGTGCAACAAGGCCAAAGGCAGCAAGCCGGTCGAGACCTTCCTGGCGCATCGTCCCGACTGTCTTGCGATGGTCCTCCCCCAGGTCAGGGCGCCCCTCGATGACGCCGCCGCCATGAATGCCACTCGCCAGCAACTCACGGCTGTGCTGGCCACCCTCGGCAGACCGGTGCACGCCTGGTCCGGTCGGCTGACCAAGGCGAACCGCCTCGGCATGGGCCTGGACAAGACACACACCCTGGATGCCCTGTGCATCGGGCCGATTGATTGTGCGGTCGGCGGCCAGATCGTGCGGTTCCCCCACCACGCGCTGACGGCCAAGGCCTCTGGCCGCGGCTCTTACGCCCGTACCACTCCGGACAGACATGGGTTCCCCCGTCTGCTGAGGACTCGTGCCAAACAGCATTTCGGATACGTCACCGGAGACCTCGTGCGGGCCGTCATGCCCACCGGTAAGTGGTCAGGAACATGGACAGGCCAGGTCTCGGTGCGGGCCAGGGGGCAGCACAGCCTCACTACGCCCACGGGCCGGATCAACGTCTCCCACCGGAATCTGCGGCTGCTTCAACGGGGTGACGGATACAGGTGGGCCATCCGGTCCGAGGCGGCACGGTCAACCTCTCGGAAAAGGGGTTGATCGGGTCGCCGATTGGTTCTTAGTGTGTGGTTCACACCGAAGGGAGGTGATCCGGAGAATGTATGAATCCCGGACGCGTGAGGTGGCTGCGGGCTAGCGGCCCGACACCACACACAGTGCGGTGCCGGACCAGCGCGTGAGCGAAGCGTGCAGCCGGCCCAATCTCCAGCAGTCACCCGACCCGCGAGTCGCCGGTACGTCCGGCCGGCTCCTCCACTGGAGGACCAGGCTCGCGGGTCGTCTGCGTTCTCGGGGGGCGATGGTGGTGGGCGAGTGGCGCGACGACCGGATCGGCAGCGCCCTGCGGGGTGAGAACCCTGCCGTGATGCGGAGGCTGGACGCCGGGTTCGCCGTGATCGGCGATGTGCAGTTCCTGCCTGGCTATTCGGTGCTGCTGACGGACGATCCCGCGGTGGAGCGGCTGTCGGAGCTGCCGCGGAGCGGGCGGCTGGCGTTTCTGGGGGACATGGAGCGGCTGGGGGAAGCCGTCGAGCGGGCCTGTCGGCGGGTGGAGTCGGGGTTTCGGCGGGTCAATCTGGAGATTCTCGGGAACGCCGACGGGTTTCTGCACGCTCATGTGTGGCCGCGCTACGACTGGGAGCCCGAGGAGCTGGTGCGGCTGCCCGTGTGGCTCTATCCGCGGGAGATGTGGAGCGCGGAGCGGTATGCGCTCGGGGCGCGGCATACCCCGGTGCGGGAGGCGATCGGGGAGGAGCTGGACCGGCTCACGGGGTGAGACGTGCGGACGGCCCCACCCGGAGCAGGGTGAGGCCGTGTGCGGGACGGGTCAGTGGGCGATGTCCTCGTAGCCCTCGATCTCGCGGGGGTCGCGGGAGCCCGGGCCCGTGTAGCGGGCCGAGGGGCGGACCAGGCGGCCCGTGCGCTTCTGTTCGAGGATGTGGGCGGACCAGCCGGCCGTGCGGGCGCAGGTGAACATGGAGGTGAACATGTGGGCCGGGACCTCGGCGAAGTCCAGGACGATGGCCGCCCAGAACTCGACGTTGGTGGCCAGGACCCGGTCGGGGCGGCGGGCGTGGAGTTCCGCCAGGGCCGCCTTCTCCAGGGCCTCGGCGACCTCGAAGCGGGGGGCGCCCAGCTCGCGGGCGGTGCGGCGCAGGACCCTGGCCCTCGGGTCCTCGGCGCGGTAGACGCGGTGGCCGAAGCCCATGAGGCGTTCGCCCTTGTCGAGCGCGTTCCTGACGTAGCCCTCGGCGTCTCCCGTGCGTTCGATCTCCTCGATCATGCCGAGGACGCGGGAGGGGGCGCCGCCGTGGAGGGGGCCGGACATCGCGCCGACCGCTCCCGAGAGGGCCGCCGCCACGTCCGCGCCCGTCGAGGCGATGACCCTCGCCGTGAACGTGGACGCGTTCATGCCGTGTTCCGCGGCGCTCGTCCAGTACGCGTCCACCGCCGCCACGTGCTTGGGGTCCGGCTCGCCCCGCCAGCGGATCATGAAGCGCTCGACGACGGAGTGGGCCTTGTCGATCTCGCGCTGCGGGACCATCGGCAGGCCCTGGCCGCGGGCCGACTGGGCGACGTAGGACAGGGCCGTGACGGCGGCCCGGGCCAGGTCCTCGCGGGCCTGCTCGGCGTCGATGTCCAGGAGGGGTTTGAGGCCCCAGACGGGCGCGAGCATGGCCAGGGCGGACTGGACGTCCACGCGGATGTCGCCGGAGTGGACAGGGATGGGGAACGGCTCGGCGGGCGGCAGGCCGGGGTTGAAGGCGCCGTCGACGAGCAGGCCCCAGACGTTGCCGAAGGAGACGTGGCCGACGAGGTCCTCGATGTCGACGCCCCGATAACGCAGGGCGCCGCCCTCCTTGTCCGGCTCGGCGATCTCCGTCTCGAACGCGACGATTCCCTCGAGCCCGGGTACGAAGTCGGACATCAGGCGGCTCCTCGTGATGGAAGTGACAGATGGTGTGACGTGGGGTGGGACGAACCATGTGTCAGACAGCTTGCGAAGCGGGCGGCCGTCCGGAGGATCCACGGTCGTGTGCGGCGACTCGCGGTCCTGGCCGGTCTCCCCTGTGATGCCCCGTGCGGCTGGCGGTCACCCAACCGCAACGGCACGGAAACGATATCCCCGAGTGCCACCGTTGGGGAGGGTTCACGGCACTCAGTGCCAGGCAGTGACGAAGGACACCGTCCGTACGGCAAGATGACCGGGTGACCGACCGCGACGCCGTCCCCTTCGACCTGGCCTCGATGCGCAAGCAGTACCGGGCCGAGGGCCTCTCCGAGAACGAGCTGGCCGCCACCCCCGTCGAGCAGTTCGCGCGCTGGTTCAAACAGGCCGCGACGGACGGCGGGCTGTTCGAGCCGAACGCCATGATCGTCTCGACGGCCGACGCCGAGGGCCGCCCCAGCTCCCGCACGGTGCTGCTGAAGCACTTCGACGAACAGGGCTTCGTCTTCTACACGAACTACGACTCCCGCAAGGCCCGTGACCTGGCGGAGAACCCGTACGTCTCGCTGCTGTTCCCCTGGCATCCGATGGCCCGGCAGGTCATCGTCACCGGGATCGCGCGCCGTACCGGGCGGGACGAGACCGCGGCGTACTTCCGGACCCGGCCGCACGGATCGCAGCTCGGGGCGTGGGCCAGCGTCCAGTCCTCGGTGATCGCCACCCGCGCCGACATCGACGGCGCGTACGCCGAGCTGGCCGCCCGCTACCCCGAGGGCGAGCAGGTCCCCGTGCCGCCGCACTGGGGCGGTTTCCGGGTGGCCCCCCAGACGGTGGAGTTCTGGCAGGGCCGCGAGAACCGGCTGCACGACCGGTTGCGGTACGTGGAGCGGGCCGACGGGAGCTGGCGCGTGGAGCGGCTCAGTCCCTGACGGCTGCCGGGCGGCTCGGTCCCCAAGGCGTGTCGCCTGTCACCAAGGTCCCCAGGACAGCACACCTAGCGGCTGCCGAGCGCCCCCTCCAGCAGCCCGGCCCACTGTTCGACCACCCGGTCCCGGCGGGCCGTGTCGTCCGTGAGGAGGTTGGCGAGGCCCAGGCCGCGGGCCATGTCGAGCAGGCCCTGGACGGTTTCGCGGACACCGGGGACGGATTCGTCGGCGGACAGCAGGTCGACGGCTATGCGGTGGGTCTCGCGGCCCACGCGGGATTCGAGCTCGGTGACGCGGGCGCGCAGCTGGTCCTCGTTGGAGGCGGCCACCCACAGGTGGAGGGCCGCGCGGAAGAGCGGTCCCGTGTAGAGGTCGACCAGGGCCGCGACGACCGCGTGCCGGTCTCCGGCCGTGCCCTCGGGGAACAGGGCGCGCAGGGCCGTGGAGCGTTCCTCGGCGACGTACTCGACGGCCGCCGTGAAGAGGTCCTCGCGGGTCGGGAAGTGGTGCTGGGCGGCCCCGCGGGAGACGCCGGCGCGTTCGGCGACGACGGAGACGGTGGATCCCGCCCAGCCGTGTTCGGCCAGGCAGGACACGGCGGCTTCCAGGAGCCGCTGCCGGGTGGCCCGGCTGCGGTCCTGCTTGGGAACTCGCTCCGCGCGGTCGGCCGTGCTCACACCGCCCATGTCCTCACACCACCCATGCCGGATCCCGTCGTTCGAGGAAGGCCGTCATCCCCTCGCGGGCCTGCGGGGAGGAGAACAGCCGGGCCGAGAGCGCGGTCAGGACGGCCGCGTCCCGGTCGAAGGTTTCCAGCACCCTAGCCGTGAGCAGCCGTTTCGTCTCGGCCAGGGCATCGGGGGCGGATCTGCGCAGGCCGTCCAGGATGGGGGCCAGCGCGGTGTCCACGTCGTCGGCGTGGGTGGTGAGCAGGCCGGTCGCGGTGGCCTCGGCGGCATCGAAGCGTTCGCCGGTGAGGTAGTAGCGGGGCAGGGCGCGCGGGTCGGTGCGCGGCAGCAGCGGCAGGGAGATGACCGCGGGGGCGACGCCGATGCGGACCTCCGTGAAGGCGAAGGTGGCCTCGGTGGCGGCGGCCGCGATGTCGCAGGCGGCCAGCAGGCCGAGGCCGCCCGCGCGGACGTGGCCGGTGACCCGGGCGACGACCGGCTTGGGCAGCTCGACGATCCGGCGGAGCAGGGCGACCAGCGCCTCCGGGGGCGGCGGGTCCTTGAGGTCCGCGCCCGCGCTGAAGGTGGTGCCGGTGTGGGTGAGGACGACCGCGCGAACGCCGCTGTCCTGGCCGGCGTCCGTGAGCGCGTCGGCCAGTTCGCCGACGAGGGCCGCCGACAGGGCGTTGCGGTTGTGGGGCGAGTCGAGGGTGAGGGTTTCCACGGCACGCGCGCGTGCCCTGCCGATCAGGGTCACGCGCGCTCCCTGAGCTGTCGTCGGAGGATCTTGCCGGAGGCCGCCCGGGGAACGCCGTCGATGAAGGTGACGTGCCGGATCCGCTTGTAGGGGGCCACGCGCTCGGCGACGTACATCATGATCTCAGCCTCGGACAGGTCGGTGCGGTCCGGCCGGCGGACCACGTACGCGTGCGGGATCTCGTTGCCGTCGTCGTCGTACACGCCGATGACGGCGGCGTCGGCGATGCCCGGGTGGGTGAGCAGCAGGGCCTCCAGCTCGGCGGGGGCCACCTGGAAGCCCTTGTACTTGATGAGTTCCTTGACGCGGTCGACGACGAACAGCCAGCCTCCCCCATCCACGTGCCCCACGTCGCCGGTGTGCAGCCAGCCGTCGGGGTCGATCATCGCGGCGGTGGCATCGGGGCGGCCGAGGTAGCCCTTCATGACCTGGGGGCCGCGGATGAGGATCTCGCCGGACTCACCGGCGGGCAGGTCCTTGTCCGGGTCGTCGAGGGAGACGATCCGCATCTCGGTGCCGGCGATGAGCTTGCCGACGGTGCCGGGCGGCGCGTCGCTCATCGCGTCCAGCGGGACGACGTGCGTGCCGGGCGACAGTTCCGTCATGCCGTAGGCCTGGCCGACGGGCGGCAGGCCCAGCCGCGCGGAGCAGGCGGCGGCCAGGCGTGCGTCCAGGGGTGCGGCGGCGCTGATGACGTACTTCAGCGACGACAGGTCGTACTGCGCGACGGCCGGGTGCTTGGCGAGGGCCAGCACGATCGGCGGGGCGACGTACAGGGCGGTGATGCGGTGGTTCTGGATGGCCGCGAGGAATTGCTCCAGATCGAAGCGGGGCAGGACGACGACGGTGGCGCCCTGCGTCAGGGGCGCGTTCATCAGGGCCGTGAGGCCGTAGATGTGGAAGAAGGGCAGAACCGCCAGGACGCGGTCGCCCGGGCCGGCGGGTATCGCCGGGGCGAGCTGCGCGAGGTTGGTGGCGATCTGCCGGTGCGTGAGCATCACGCCCTTGGGTGTGCCGGTGGTCCCGGAGGAGTACGGCAGGGCCGCCACGTCCTGCGCGGGGTCGATGGCGACCTGCGGCTCGGGGGCGGCGCAGGCCAGCATGTCGATCAGGGAGCGATGGCCGGTCGCGCTGTCGCACACGAAGATCTCGTGTACGCCGCCCGCGAGTTCGGCGGCCCGGCGCGCGATGTCCAGCAGCGGTGAGACGGTGATGATCCAGCGGGCCGCCGAGTCCGTCAGCTGCTTGGCGAACTCCTGGGCGGTGGCGAGCGGGTGCACGGTGGTGACGGTGGCGCCCGCGCGCGTGGCGGCGTAGAACGCGGTCGGGAAGGCGATGGTGTTGGGGCTGTGCAGGGCGAGGACGTCGCCCTTGCGCACCCCGGCCTCGGCGAGGGCGGCGGCGACGCGCCGGTGGAACCGGTCCACCTGCTCGTACGAGAGGGTGGTGCCGTCGGTGCCGTCGATCAGCGCCGGGAGGTCGCCGAACTCCGCGGCCCGGGCCAGGACGGCGTCGTGGATGGGCAGGTCGACGGGCGGGACGTCTGCGTACTCGCTGCGGAACATGGTTCCTCCTCGCGCGCGGGCCGTCTCAGTACGACTTGGGCAGGCCCAGGGTCTGGTGGGAGACGTAGTTGAGAATCATCTCCCGGCTCACCGGGGCGATACGAGCCACGCGCGAGGCCGTTATCAGCGAGGCCAGGCCGAACTCGCGGGTGAGGCCGTTGCCGCCGAGGGTGTGCACGGCCTGGTCCACCGCCTTCACACAGGCCTCCCCCGCCGCGTACTTCGCCATGTTGGCGGCCTCACCGGCGCCCAGGTCGTCGCCGGTGTCGTACAGCCGGGCCGCCTTCTGCATCATCAGGCGCGCCAGTTCCAGGTCGATGTGGGCCTGGGCCAGGGGGTGAGCGATCGCCTGGTGGGCGCCGATGGGGGTGTTCCAGACCTGTCGGTCCCGGGCGTACTCGACGGCCTTCGCGAGGGCGTGGCGGCCCATGCCGATCGCGAAGGCGGCCGTCATGATGCGCTCGGGGTTGAGGCCGGCGAAGAGCTGGAGCAGCCCCGCGTCCTCGTCGCCGACGAGCGCGTCGGCGGGCAGCCGTACGTCGTCAAGGGTCAGCTCGAACTGCTTCTCTGCGGCGGCGAGTTCCATGTCGATGGGGCGGCGGGCGAAGCCGGGCGCGTCGCGCGGGACGATGAACAGGCAGGGCTTGAGCCGGCCGGTGCGGGCGTCCTCCGTGCGGCCGACGATGAGGGTCGCGTCCGCGAGGTCGACGCCGGAGATGAAGACCTTGCGGCCGGTGAGGATCCAGTCGGTGCCGTCTTTTCGTGCCGTGGTGGTGATGCGGTGGCTGTTGGACCCGGCGTCGGGTTCGGTGATGCCGAAGGCCATGAGACGGGTGCCGTCCGCCAGGGCCGGGAGCCACTGTTGTTTCTGGGCGTCCGTGCCGAAGCGGGCTATGACTGTGCCGCAGATCGCCGGTGACACGATCATCATGAGCAGGGGGCAGCCGGCCGCGCCGAGTTCTTCGAGGACGATGGAGAGTTCAAAGATGCCGCCGCCTCCGCCGCCGTATGCCTCCGGCAGGTTGACGCCGAGGTAGCCGAGTTTTCCTGCTTCGGACCAGAGTTGTGTGGGGTCGGCTGTGCGGCCGTGGCGGGTGCCGAGTGCGGAGACGGCTTGGCGTAGGGCCTTGTGGTCCTCGGTGTCCATCGGTGTCCTTTCGGGTGCGGGTTCCATGTGGTTGATCGCGCAGTTCCCCGCGCCCCTAAGAGGTCTCCGCCACCACGGCCAACAGCGCGCCCGGCTCCACCTGTTGGCCTGGTACGACATGAAAGGCAGTGACGGTTCCCGTGACGGGTGCCGTGATCTCGTGCTGCATCTTCATCGCCTCCAGCCAGAGCAGGGGGTCCCCGGCCTTGACGGGTGTTCCGGCCGTGACGCCGTCGGCCACGCGGACGACCGTGCCCGGCATGGGGGCCAGGAGGGAGCCGGGGGCGTGCTGGGTCGTCGGGTCGGGGAAGCGGGGCAGGGCCGTCAGGGCGGTGTTGTTCACGTGGATCCGGTCGCCGTAGGCCGCCACCTCGAACTTGCGCTGCACGCCGTCCACTTCCAGGACCACGAGGTGCGCGTCGGCGTGTACCACCCGGACGCCGTCCGCCTCCGGGCCCGTGCGCGTGTGCCGGTAGCGGACCTCGTGTTCCTGCCCGGCCATGGCGTAGCGCTTGGTCTGGGGCTGTGCGGGGACGTTGCGCCAGCCGCCGAAGCGGGAGCGGCCGTGGGCGTCGGCGAGGGCGGCGGCCAGCGGGGCGTACGGGTCGGGGGACGGCTCGGCCAGGTCCGGCAGGTGACGGTCGTAGAAGCCGGTGTCCATGCGGGCCGCGGTGAACTCCGGGTGGCGCAGGGAGCGGACCAGGAGGTCGCGGTTGGTGACGGGGCCGTGGATCACGGCCCGTTCCAGGGCGGAGGCGAGCTTGCGGACGGCCTCCGCGCGCGTGGGGGCGTGGGCCACGGCCTTGGCGAGCAGAGGGTCGTAGTGGACTCCGATGTCGTCGCCGTCGGTGTAGCCGGTGTCGAGGCGGATGCCCTCGGGCAGGGCGAGGCGGTCCAGGCGGCCCGTCTGCGGGGACCAGTCGCGGGACGGGTCCTCGGCGTAGAGGCGGGCCTCCACGGCGTGACCACGGGCGCGTGGAGGGGTGCTGTCGAGGGGGTGGCCCTCGGCGACGCGGATCTGTTCGGCGACCAGGTCGAGGCCGAACACGGCTTCCGTCACGGGGTGTTCGACCTGGAGGCGGGTGTTCATCTCCAGGAAGTGGGCCCTGTCGTCGGCGACGAGGAACTCGACCGTGCCGGCGCCCACGTAGTGGACGGCTCGGGCGGCCCGTACGGCGAGGGCGCTCAACTCCTCCTGGAGTTCCTCGGACAGTCCGGGTGCGGGGGCCTCCTCGACGACCTTCTGGTGGCGGCGCTGCAGGGAGCAGTCGCGGGTGCCGAGCGGCCAGACGGTGCCGTGGGTGTCGGCGAGGATCTGCACCTCGACATGGCGGCCGTTCTCCACGTACGGCTCGACGAAGACCTCGCCGTCACCGAAGGCGCTCGCCGCCTCGGCGCGCGCGGCGGCCGACTCGGCGTCCAGGTCCGCGAGGTGCCGTACGACGCGCATGCCCCGGCCGCCGCCGCCCGCCGCCGCCTTCACCAGGACCGGGAGGTCGGCCTCGGTGACGTCGGTGAGGGGCTTCAGTCCCATGAGCCGCTTGGCGCGGGTCTTGGACGCCATCGCCGCGATGGCGTCGGGGGGCGGGCCGATCCAGACCAGGCCCGCGTCCAGGACGGCCCGGGCGAAGCCGGCGTTCTCGGAGAGGAAGCCGTAGCCGGGGTGCACGGCGTCCGCGCCGGCCGTGACGGCGGCCTTCACGATCAGGTCGCCGCGCAGGTAGGTGTCGGCGGGCGCGGCCCCCGGCAGTCGTACGGCCGTGTCGGCCACGCGCGTGTGCAGCGCGTGTGCGTCGGCGTCCGAGTGCACGGCGACCGTGCGGATGCCCAGCTCGCGGCAGGTGCGGAAGACGCGGCAGGCTATCTCGCCCCGGTTGGCGACGAGCACAGAAGTGATCACTGGAGGTCTCCTCACATCCGGAAGACGCCGAAGCCGCCGCGCGCGCCCTCGTAGGGGGCGGTGTGGAGGGCGGAGAGGCACAGGCCGAGGACGGTGCGGGTGTCGCGCGGGTCGATGACGCCGTCGTCGTACAGCCGCCCGGAGAGGAACATCGGCAGCGACTCGGACTCGATCTGCTGCTCCACCATGGCGCGCAGCGCGGCGTCCGCCTCCTCGTCGTAGGGCTGCCCCTTCGCGGCGGCCGACTGGCGGGCGACGATCGACAGCACGCCCGCGAGCTGCTGCGGGCCCATCACGGCCGACTTGGCGCTGGGCCAGGCGAAGAGGAAGCGGGGGTCGTAGGCCCGGCCGCACATGCCGTAGTGGCCGGCGCCGTAGGAGGCGCCCATGAGGAGCGAGAGGTGCGGGACGCGGCTGTTGCTGACCGCGTTGATCATCATGGCGCCGTGTTTGATGATGCCGCCCTGCTCGTACTCCTTGCCGACCATGTAACCGGTGGTGTTGTGCAGGAAGAGCAGCGGGATGTCACGCTGGTTGGCGAGCTGGATGAACTGGGCGGCCTTCTGGGACTCCTCGCTGAAGAGGACCCCCTGTGCGTTGGCCAGGATGCCGACCGGATAGCCGTGGAGCGCGGCCCAGCCGGTGGTCAGGCTCGTCCCGTACAGCGGTTTGAACTCGTCGAAGTCGGAGGCGTCGACGATGCGGGCGATGACCTCGCGCGGGTCGAAGGGGCTCTTGAGGTCGCCGGGGACGATGCCGAGGAGTTCCTCGGCGTCGTACTTGGGAGGCTCGGCCGGGCCGGGATCGCCGTAGGCCTTGCGGTGGTTGAGGCGGGCGACCACGCGGCGGGCCTGCCGGAGCGCGTCGTGCTCGTCGACGGCGAAGTAGTCGGCGAGTCCCGACACGCGCGCGTGCATCCCGGCGCCGCCCAGGGACTCGTCGTCGCTCTCCTCCCCCGTGGCCATCTTCACCAGCGGCGGACCGCCGAGGAACACCTTCGCCCGCTCCTTGACCATGATCACGTGGTCGGACATGCCGGGGATGTAGGCGCCCCCGGCGGTGGAGTTGCCGAAGACGACCGCGACGGTCGGGATTCCGGCGGCGGACAGCCGGGTGAGGTCGCGGAAGACGGCGCCCCCGGGGATGAAGATCTCCTTCTGGGAGGGCAGGTCGGCGCCGCCGGACTCCACCAGGCTGATGCAGGGCAGCCGGTTGGCGAGGGCGATGTCGTTCGCGCGCAGGGCCTTCTTCAGTGACCAGGGGTTGCTCGCTCCCCCGCGCACGGTCGGGTCGTTGGCCGTGATCAGGCACTCCACTCCCTCGACGACACCGATGCCGGTGACGAGGGAAGCGCCGACGGTGTAGTCGCTGCCCCAGGCGGCCAGCGGGGACAGCTCCAGGAAGGGCGTGTCGGGGTCGAGGAGCAGCTCGACGCGTTCGCGGGCGAGGAGCTTGCCGCGGCTGCGGTGCCGCTCGACGTACTTCTCGCCGCCGCCCGCGAGGGCCTTGGCGTGCTCGGCGTCGAGTTCGGCGAGCTTGGCGAGCATGGTCTCGCGGTTGGCCCGGTACTCGGGGCCGCTCGGGTCGAGTGCGGAGGTCAGGGCGGTCATCGGAGGGCCTCCGGTATGTCCAGGTGGCGGGAGCGCAGCCATTCGCCGAGGGCCTTGGCCTGCGGGTCGAAGCGGTGCCGTGCGGCGACGCCCGCGCCGAGGATCCCTTCGACGACGAAGTTGAGGGCGCGGAGGTTGGGCAGGACGTGCCGGGTGACCTTCAGCGGCCGGCTCTCGGGGATCAGCTCCTGGAACCGGTCGGCCGTCAGCTCGTGCGCGAGCCAGCGCCAGGCGTCGTCCGTGCGGGTCCAGACGCCGACGTTGGCGTTGCCGCCCTTGTCGCCGCTGCGGGCGCCCGCGACGAGGCCGAGGGGGGCGCGCCGGGTGGGGCCGGGCGGCAGCGGCTCGGGCAGCGCTGGTTCCGGCACGTCGTCGAGTACGAGGACGTCCTCGGGCGGCGGCACCGGAACCCGGCGTCCGTCAGGGAGGACGGCCACATGGTCGACGGCACCATGGGGGACGTACACATCCTCGAAAACCCCATAGGGCGACCCCTTTCCGGGGGGTGCCAGCACATGGAAGCCGGGATAACTGGCGAGCGCCAGTTCCACGGCCGCCCCGCTCAGGGCCCGCCCGACGACCTCCTGGTCGGGGTCCCGTACGACGAGCCGCAGCAACGCGCTCGCCGTCTCCTCGCTCGGGGCGTCGGGCCGATCGGTGCGGACCAGCTCCCAGCGCACGTCGCTGACTTCGCTCAGGGCGGGTTCCAGCTGCTCCCGCACCAGGGCGGCCTTGGCCTCGATGTCGAGGCCGGTGAGCACGAAGACGACCTCGTTGCGGAAGCCGCCGAGCGTGTTGAGCCCGACCTTGAGGGCGGGCGGCGGCGCCTCCCCTCGCACGCCCTCGATCCGCACCCGGTCGGGCCCGTCCTGGGCGAGCCGCACGGTGTCGAGCCGGGCGGTGACGTCCGGCCCCGCGTACCGCGCCCCGGCCGTCTCGTACAGCAACTGGGCGGTGACCGTGCCGACGTCGACGAAGCCGCCGGTGCCGGGGTGCTTGGTGATGACGCAGCTGCCGTCCTCGTGGAGCTCGGCGAGCGGGAAGCCCGGCCGGCGCACGTCGCCGTCCCGGAAGAAGGCGTAGTTGCCGCCGGTGGCCTGCGCCCCGCACTCCAGTACGTGCCCGGCGACGACGGCGCCCGCCAGCCGGCCGTGGTCCGTCTCCCGCCACCCGAAGTGGGCGGCGGCCGGCCCGGTGACGAGTGCCGCGTCCGTCACCCGCCCGGTGACGACGACGTCTGCGCCGGCCCGCAGACAGGCCGCGATACCGAAGCCGCCGAGGTAGGCGTGGGCGGCGAGGCTGCCGGGGTGGGCGGCGGTGAGGTCGTCACCCTCCACATGTGCGACACGCACCGGGATGCCGAGCCGGCCGGCCAAGTGCCGTACGGCGTCGGCGAGTCCGGCCGGGTTGAGCCCGCCGGCGTTGGCGACGATCTTCACGCCCCGCTCGTGGGCGAGCCCGAGACAGTCCTCCAACTGCCGCAGAAACGTGCGGGCGTATCCGGCGGCGGGGTCCTTCAGCCGGTCCCGGCCGAGGATGAGCATCGTCAGCTCGGCGAGGTAGTCACCGGTGAGGACGTCCAGGTCGCCGCCGGTCAGCATCTCTCGCAGGGCGTCGAAGCGGTCGCCGTAGAAGCCGGAGGCGTTGCCGATGCGCAGGGTCACGGTGTGGCCCCCTTCGGGGGGCGCCCGGCGCCCGGCGGCCCCGCGAAGGCCTGGGCGATGTCCAGCCAGCGGTCGGCGTCGGGGCCGTCGGCGCGCAGGGCGAGGTCGGCGCGGTGGGCGCGCTGGGTGACCAGGAGGCAGAAGTCGAGGGCGGGCCCGGTGACGCGTTGCGGGGCGTCCTCGGGCCCGTACGCCCACACATCGCCCGAGGGCGAGTCGAGTGCGACGCGGAAGAGCTCGGCGGGCGGAGTCAGCCCGTGCACACCGTAGGCGAAGTCCCGGGTCCGCACCCCGAGCCAGGCCACATGCCGCAGTCGGTCGGTGGGTGGGCACACCACACCGAGGGTGTCGGCCACGTCCTGACCATGGGCCCAGGTCTCCATCAGGCGGGCCGTCGCCATCGAGGCGGCCGACATGGGTGGGCCGTACCAGGGGAAGCGCGCCTTGGGCGGGGCGGCCCGCAGCGCCTCCTCCAGCGCCGTGCGGCCGTCGCGCCACCGTGCGAGCAGCTCGGCGGGCGGGAGTCCGGCGTCCTCCTCGGCGCCCTCGTCGACGAAGGAGCCCGGTGCGGCGAGGGCCTTGTCGACCAGGGCCCGGAAGCCGTCGGCGTCCGTGACGGCGAGCAGGGCCGTGCGGTCCGTCCAGGCGAGGTGGGCGATCTGGTGGGCGACGGTCCAGCCGGGAGCGGGGGTGGGGAGAGCCCAGCGCGGCGCGCTCAACCCGGCGACGAGGCGGTCGAGTTCCTCGCTCTCCTCACGCAGGTCGTCGATCACGGACGTCGGATCGGACACGGGCGCTCCCCTCGGGGCACGACGGTGTGCGGGGTTGGTGCGGCGTGCTGAGGAGCATGGCAGCGGAGCCAGAAACAATCAAGCGTGCTTGCATGAAACTGTGGGGTGGCTGAAAGCGTGTTCTTTCGCGGCGCGATCAATACACTCTGGGACGCGCTCGTTCACCGGGTCGCGCAGGGGTCACGCATCGGGGGAGACACAAGGATGAGCAACTGGAACCCGGGCGGGCAGCCGCCGCCGTACGGCCCGCACGGCGGACAGCCGTACCCGCCGCCGCAGCCCGGGCCTTATCCGCCCGCTCCCGGCCCCTATGGGCCGCCACAACCGCCGCCGGGCGGTGGCGGTGGCTATCCGCCCCATGTGCCGCACCCCTACACACCCCACCCGATGCCACCGCAGGCGCCGCCGCCCGGCCCCTTCACGCGGCTGCGGCGGCGGATCGGCCCCATCCACACCGCGCGCCGGGTCTTCAAGCCGTCCCGGCCGGACCTCGTCGAGGATCCGTTCATCGCGCGCATGCAGAAGATCCGTACGCTCGTGGGGCTCGGCGCGGTGGTGTGGGTGTCGCTGTCCTACAAGATCGCCCGCTCCGTCGAGGACGTCGCGGACGACCGGTTCCAGCAGTCGTGGATCAGCGTGCTGGTGCTGTCCGTGACGCTTCCGGTGGTCGTGGGCGTCCTGACGGCCCTGACGGCTCCGTCGGCCCGCCGGGACCTCCTGCGCCGGGCCGCGAAGTCGTTCGGCGCGATCGTGGCCCTGATCGCCGGGGTCGCCGTCTTCCCGGCGTCCGTGCTCACCGGCATCCTCGACGGGAAGCTCGCGATCAACCCGGTGATGACGGTGGTCACTTGGGTGGTCATCGTGTTCACCCTGGTGTGGGTGACGCCGTTCATCTTCTGGGGCATCGGCCTGGCCCTGATCCATGTGTTCCGCACGGCCGACATCCACCAGACCATGCCGCCGCTGCTCGCCATGACGCTGGTCTGGGAGATGGCGCTGATCGACGTCGTCAACGGGGCGTATGCGGGCGTGCCGGCGGCGGTGCGGGCGGTGTTCGTGCTCGGGGCCCCGCTGTCGGTGACCGCGGTCGGGTTGTGGGAGCTGCGGCGGCTGCGGGTGCATTACGGGATCTCGGTGCGGGGGGTGTTGGTGCGCTAGGGAGCCCCTAGGGGTTGATCCCGGGGCGGTTGTCGCCCGCGGGTCGGACATGGCCCCGCGGAGCCGGCCACCTGCCTGATGGCCGACCACCGCACGCGGCACTGTGGCCACCGCTCGCAGCAGGCCTCAGCCGTCGATGTCCAGCGCCGTTCCGTACAGCCGGTCCACGTGCAACCGCACGACCACCCGCCGCTCGGCCACCAACTGCTCCAGGAACGCGCCTTCGTCCTCCGGCCTGGCCTCCTCCGGGATGATCCCGAGCAGCTCCCGCCCGACCTCGTCACCTGGAACCGTCGTGACGTCGGAAACCTCCGCCTCGCCCTCCGCGACGGCGAACGACCACACGTCACCGCCCTGCACATGCAACGCCGCGCGCGGATTGTGCCGCAGCTGCCTGACCTTGACGCGGTCGGCCGTGGTCGAGAACCGCACGATCCGGGCGTCGGGGTCCCAGCTGTAGACCATGGTGGTCAGATGGGGCCGTCCGTTGCGCTTGACGGTGGCGAGCGTGCCGAACTGCTGCTTGCCGAGCAGGCCGGAGAGGGCTTCGTCGGACAGGGGGCGGGGGGCGGGGCCTTGAGTCATGGTCAGATCAACTCCGCGGCCCGCACGGAAATTTCACGGCCGGCGTCCGACCGCCGTTAGTGTGGCCCGGCATGGGAGCCGGCATGGACGTGGAGAACAGGCTGGTGGCCGTCCCCCCAGGGCAGGTGACGCTGTCCGACCGGCGGACGCGGCGGAGTTGGGCCGTCGACGTGGCGGCGTTCCGGATGTCGGTGTTCCCCGTCACTCAGGCCTGGTACGCCCAGGTCACCGGGGAGCGGCCGAGTGCCGTTCGTGGTGAGCGGCTGCCTGTCGAGGGTGTGTCGTGGTGGGACGCGGTCCGGTTCTGCAACGCGCTGTCCCGGGCGGAGGGGCTGACGCCCGTGTACCGCCTGTGCGACGACTCGGAGTCGGTCGGGTGGGACGCCTCCGGTGACGGGTACCGGCTGCCGACCGAGGCGGAGTGGGAGCACGCCTGCCGGGCCGGCGGCAGCGGGCCGCGGTACGGGAGGCTCGACGAGATCGCCTGGTATCGCGGCACCTCGCAGGAGCGCATCCGCCCCGTGGGCGGCAAGCGGCCCAACGCGTGGGGCCTCTACGACATGCTGGGCAATGTCTGGGAGTGGTGCTGGGACCTCTATGACGCCGAGGTGTACGGCACCTACCGGGTGCTGCGGGGCGGCGGCTGGGCCGACGAGCACTGGAGTTGCCGCGCTTCTGTTCGGCGCCGGAGTCATCCGACGTTCCGGATCGACGACGTGGGGTTTCGCGTGGCGCGCGGAGAGCGGTCAGCGGCCTCGGTGGACGCGCCCCGGCCTACGCGGCTTCCCGGGCGGCGGCTCCGGCTCCCGGGTGGCTGCTAGCCCTCCAGCCCCGTACCCTCCAGCGGCGCCGTCTTCCGGCGGCCACCGCCGCGTCCGCGCCCGACCTGGGTCCGTACCGCCCCCATGCTCGCCGCGATGACGAGGGCGATCGCGGCGGCCTCCGTGGTGGTGAGGGTCTGGTCGAGGAGGAGGAAGCCGGCCGTCGCGGCGATGGCCGGTTCCAGGCTCATGAGGATCGCGAAGGTGGAGGCGGGCAGGCGGCGCAGGGCGAGGAGTTCGAGGGTGTAGGGCAGGACCGAGGAGAGCAGGGCCACCGCCGCGCCGAGGCCCAGCGTCACCGGGTCGAGCAGCTTCGGGCCCGACTCGGCGATGCCCAGGGGAAGGAACAGCACCGCCCCCACCGCCATGGCCAGTGCCAGGCCGTCCGCCTGCGGGAAGCGGCGGCCCGTACGGGCGCTGAAGACGATATAGGCCGCCCACATGGCGCCGGCCCCCAGGGCGAAGGCCGCTCCTATGGGGTCGAGGTCGCTGAAGCCTCCCCCGCCGAGGAGGAAGACGCCGGCCAGGGCGAGTGCCGCCCAGACGACGTTGATCGCGCGGCGGGACGCCAGGACCGAGAGGGCGAGCGGGCCGAGGACCTCCAGGGTGACCGCGGGGCCCAGCGGGATGCGGGCGACGGCCTGGTAGAAGAGGCCGTTCATCGCGGCCATGGTGATGCCGAAGACGACGACCGTGCCCCAGTCGGTGCGCGAGTGGCCGCGCAGGCGCGGCCGGCAGACCACCAGCAGGACGGCCGCCGCCACGAGCAGCCGCAGCGCCACGACCCCGAGGGCGCCCGCCCTCGGCATCAGCATCACCGCCAGCGCGCCGCCGAACTGCACCGAGATCCCGCCCGCGAACACCAGGCCGACCGGCCCGAGGGAGCCGAGGCGGCCCGGTCGGCCCTGTGCTGTGGCAGCGGCGGTCGTCGCGGACTGGGGCGTGGTGGCGGTGTCCGGAGTGGTCACGGCAGGTCCTGTGCTCGGCGTACCTACATCTTGCTGCACACTCGTGTGCAGCAAGATGTACTTTGAAGTCCAGAGTAATGGACTCGCTCAGGTGCGTAAACCGTTTATGCCACTGTCCCGGAGTGCTCCGGGCCGGGCCCTCAGCGGCGGGCCAGGTACAGGCTCAGCGCCTTGTACAGCAGCCGGTTGACCGGGAAGTCCCACTCGCCGAGGTACTCCACGGCCTCGCCGCCCGTGCCCACCTTGAACCGGAGCAGGCCCAGCAGATGGCTGGACTCCTCCAGCGTGTCGGTGATGCCGCGCAGGTCGTAGACGGCGGCGCCGAGTTCATGGGCGTCCGTCATCATCCGCCACTGCACGGCGCTGCTCGGCTGGACCTCGCGCCGCCGGCTGGTGGAGGCGCCGTAGGAGTACCAGACGTGGTCGCCGACGGTCAGCATCGTCGCGGCGGCGAGCACCTCGCCGTCGTGGTGGGCGAGGTAGAGCCGCATCCGGTCCGGGTGCTCGGCGGTGAGCGCCCTCCACATGCGCTGGAAGTAGGGCAGCGGGCGCGGGATGAAACGGTCCCGCTCGGCGGTCTCGCAGTACAGCTCGTGGAAGGCCGGCAGATCCTCGTAGCCGCCGCGTACGACCTTCACGCCGGCCTTCTCCGCCTTGGTGATGTTGCGCCGCCACTGCTGGTTCAGGCCGCCGCGGATGTCCTCCAGCGACCGCCCGGCCAGCGGCACCTGGAAGACGTACCGGGGCTGTCCCGCGGCGAAGCCGTCCTCGCCGCCGGGTTCGGTCTGCCGCCAGCCCATGCGGCGCAGGGTGTCCGCTACCTGGCCGGCCCGCGGTTCGAACGACGTCGCCCGCACGTCGCGCAGGCGCCGGGCGGCCGGATCCGCGATCGCCGCCTTGACCGCCTCGGCGCTCCAGCGGCGCACCACGACCGGCGGGCCCATCCGCACCGCGAAGGCGCCCCGGCTCCCGAGGTGGGCGACCAGCGGCTCCAGCAGATGTTCGAGGCCGGGCTCGTGCCAGTCGATGAGCGGGCCCTCGGGCAGGTACGCCAGGTACCGCGGCAGTCCGGGCAGCTTCGGCCCGGGCAGCGGGCGCAGCAGTACCAGTCCCGCGCCGGCGAGCTGCCCGGCCTCGTCGAACCAGCCGAGGCTCTCCGCCCGCCAGTCGGGCTTCACCTCGCCCCAGGAGGGGATCTGCGTGTGGCTGGCGGAGGGGCGGGCCGCGACGAACGCGAGATGCTCGTCACGGGTGATCGGCTGGACGCGGACGCTCATGCGCGGGCTCCTTCGAGTGGCTGGTGCCGAGAGCCTAGGAGCGGCTTCGCCCCTGCCGCGGCTCAGACACTCGGGTCCGCCGCTGCCGTGGCCCGAACGCCTCAAGCGCGGGCGTGAGGGCAGTCGGTGTCAGCCGTCCCCCTCCAGCCCCGCCGCCAGCACCTCCGCCAGGTGCCTGCCCCGCACGCCCGCCAGCTGCTCCAGCTGCGTGCGGCAGGAGAAGCCGTCCGCCAGGACAACCGTGCCGTCGGGGGCGTCCCGTACCGACGGCAGGAGCTGTTCCTCCGCGCAGGCGGCGGACACCTCGTAGTGGCCCTTCTCGAAGCCGAAGTTTCCCGCGAGGCCGCAGCAGCCCCCGCTCAGCTCGCCCGTGAGCTGTGCGGCTCCCCGCAGTCGGCGGTCGGCGGCGTCGCCCAGCACCGCGTGCTGGTGGCAGTGGGTCTGGCCGGTCACCGGGCGGTCCACGCGCGGTGGTGTCCAGCCGGGGGCGTGGCGTTCCAGTGCCTCCGCGAACGTGCGGACCTTCGCGGCGAGGCGGGCCGCGCGCGGGTCGTCGTGCAGCAGCTCGGGGACGTCCGTGCGCAGGGCCGCCGCGCAGCTCGGCTCCAGGACCACGACCGGCGCGTCGGTCTCCAGCACCGGTTCCATCAGGTCGAGCGTGCGGCGCATGACCGCCCGGGCGCGGTCCAGCTGCCCCGTCGACACATACGTCAGCCCGCAGCAGACGTGGCCCCGGCCCCGCAGCAGGGACAGCGGGTCGAGGGCGACGGTCCTGCCGTCGCCCACCGGCGGTTTCTCCAGGCGCACGGTCGGCGGCAGCGCCACCCGCAGCCCGGCCGCCTCCAGCACCCGCACGGCGGCCCGGCCCACGGAGGGCGAGAGGTACTCGGTGAAGGTGTCGGGCCACAGGACGACCAGGTCGCCGCCCCGCACGGAGGCCCGGCGCCGCTCCCACCACCGGCTGAACGTCAGGGTCGCCACCCGGGGGATCTCCCGCTCGGGGGCGATCCCGCCCAGCCGTTTCGCCACCCCGGCCACAGGCCGCACCCGGGCCAGGGCGTTGACCAGCCGCGCCGTGTGCGTACGGGACACGGCGCGCAGCCACACCGGCAGCCGGCCCATCGTGTAGTGCGCGGCCGGCCGGCGCCGGCCGGCGTAGTGGTGGTGGAGGAACTCCGCCTTGTACGTGGCCATGTCCACCTCCACCGGGCAGTCCGACCGGCAGCCCTTGCAGGACAGGCACAGGTCCAGGGCGTCCCGCACCTGCGTGGAGCGCCAGCCGTCGGTGACCACCTCACCGGCGAGCATCTCGTGCAGCAGCCGGGCACGCCCGCGCGTGGAGTGCTCCTCGGCGCCGGTCGCCCGGAAGGACGGGCACATGACGCCCGAGCCGGACACCGACGTCGTACGGCACTTGGCGACGCCCACACAGCGCCGTACCGCCGCCGGGAAGTCACCGCCGTCGGCGGGGTAGCCGAAGGCGACGTCGACGGGCTCGCGGGGCAGGACGGAGAAGCGCAGGCCGGCGTCCAGGGGCGCGGGGCGGACCAGCATGCCGGGGTTGAGCAGGTCGTCCGGGTCCCACACCACCTTCGCCCGCTCGAACAGGCCGACCATCTCCGGCCCGTACATCTTCGGCAGCAGCTCCGCCCGCGCCTGCCCGTCGCCGTGCTCCCCGGACAGCGAACCGCCGTGGGTCACCACCAGCTCCGCGAGCTCCTCCGAGAAGCGGCGGAAACGGGCGATGCCGGGCTCCGTCAGCAGGTCGAAGTCGATCCGGACGTGGATGCAGCCGTCCCCGAAGTGCCCGTACGGCGTGCCGCGCAGCCCATGGGCCGCCAGCAGCGCCCGGAAGTCCCGCAGATACGGCCCGAGCCGGGCGGGCGGTACCGCGCAGTCCTCCCAGCCGGGCCAGGCCTCCGTCCCGTCCGGCATCCGGGTCGCCGTGCCGCTCGCGTCCTCCCGGATCCGCCACAGCGCGCGCTGCCCCGCCGGGTCGGTGACCACCAGGGCGTCCACGCCATCGGCCGCCCGCACGATCGCCTCCGCACGCGCGCGTGCCTGCTCGGCCGACTCCCCGCCGGTCTCCACGAACAGCCAGGCCGCGCCCCGCGGCAGGGCGGCCGGGGACGGCACCAGGTCCTCCGCCATGCCCTCCACCGTCAGCGGGCTGTACGGCAGCAGCCCGGCAGCGGCCTCCGCCGCCGCGCTCTCGTCGGCGTAGCCGAGCACGGCCAGCGCACGCGCGCGTGGTGCCTCGACCAGTCGTACGACCGCCTCCGTCAGCACGCCCAGCGTGCCCTCGGAACCGCAGAAGGAGCGGGCCACGTCGGCGCCCCGCTCGGGCAGCAGGGCGTCCAGCGCGTATCCGGAGATACGGCGGGGCAGCTCCGGGAAGCCGGTGCGCAGCCGGGCCAGTTCGCCGTCCACCAGTTCCCGCAGGCCGTCCGGCGCGCCGGCCCACCCCTGCCCGAGCCGCAGCCGCCGCCCGCGCGCGGTGATCACGTCCAGCTCGCGCACACTGTCCGCGGTCGTCCCCCAGGCCACCGAGTGCGAGCCGCACGAGTTGTTGCCGATCATGCCGCCGAGCGTGCACCGGCTGTGGGTGGACGGGTCCGGCCCGAAGCGCAGCCCGTGCGGGGCCGCCGCCTCCTGGAGCCGGTCGAGCACCAGCCCCGGCTGCACGACGGCCGTACGCGCCTCGGGGTCCAGGGCGACCAGCCGGTTCATGTGCCGGGTGAAGTCCAGGACGACGCCGGTGCCGGTGGCCTGACCCGCGATGGACGTGCCCCCGCCGCGGGCGACGACGGGCACCCCGTGCTCCCGGCAGACGGCCACCGCGGCGGCGACGTCGTCGGCGTCCACGGGGGCGACGACCCCGTGAGGAACCCTCCGGTAGTTGGACGCGTCCATGGTGACCAGCGCCCGGGAGGTGACGTCGAACCCGACCTCGCCCCGGACCGCCGCCCGCAACCCCGCCTCAAGTCCGGACATGCCTCCGCTCATGTCTGCGCTCATGCCCCCACTCAACACCGTCTCACCCGACGGACGACGTTTCGCCCGCGTTTCGGGAAGCGACTACGCTCCCCTCCGTGGCTGAGATCCGGATTCCCTCTGACATCAAGCCCGCGGACGGTCGTTTCGGCGCGGGTCCCTCCAAGGTGCGGACGGAGGCGCTGGACGCCCTCGCCGCCAGTGGCACGTCCCTCATGGGCACCTCCCACCGCCAGGCCCCTGTCAAGAACCTGGTCGGCAAGGTGCGTGAGGGCATCCGTGAGCTGTTCCAGCTCCCCGACGGGTACGAGGTGATCCTCGGCAACGGCGGCTCCACCGCGTTCTGGGACATCGCGACGCACGGCCTGATCGAGAACAAGTCGCAGCACCTCAGCTTCGGCGAGTTCTCCTCCAAGTTCGCCAAGGCCGCCAAGCTCGCGCCCTGGCTGGCCGAGCCGGACGTCATCTCCAGTGACCCGGGCACGCACCCCGAGCCGGTCGCCGCGGCGGGCGTCGACGTCTACGCCTTCACCCACAACGAGACCTCGACCGGTGTCGCCATGCCGATCAAGCGCGTGGCCGGCGCCGACGAGGGCGCCCTGGTCCTCGTGGACGCCACCTCCGGCGCCGGCGGCCTCCCGGTCGACATCGCCGAGACGGACGTCTACTACTTCGCCCCGCAGAAGTCCTTCGCCTCCGACGGCGGCCTGTGGATCGGCGTCTTCTCCCCGGCCGCCATCGAGCGCGCGGAGCGCGTCCACGCGTCCGGCCGGCACGTCCCGGAGTTCTTCTCGCTGCCGACGGCGATCGACAACTCCCGCAAGAACCAGACGTACAACACCCCCGGCCTGGCCACCCTGTTCCTCCTCAACGAGCAGCTGGAGTGGATCAACGGCCAGGGCGGCCTGGACTGGTCGGTGCGCCGCACCGCCACCTCCGCGCGGACGCTGTACGGCTGGGCCGAGGACGTCAAGTTCGCGAACCCGTTCGTCACCGACCCGGCCAAGCGCTCCCAGGTCATCGGCACGATCGACTTCACGGACGAGGTGGACGCCGCCGCCGTCGCCAAGGTCCTGCGCGCCAACGGCATCGTCGACACCGAGCCCTACCGCAAGCTCGGCCGCAACCAGCTGCGCGTCGCGATGTTCCCGGCGGTCGACCCGGCGGACATCGAGGCCCTGACGAAGTGCGTCGACTACGTGATCGAGAAGCTCTGATCTTCCCCCGCATGTGCGACAGGGCGCCCGGCGGAGTACCGCCGGGCGCCCTGTCGCATGCGCCGTGCGCTACCCGGCGGCCACGGACGCTCGGCTCGGTCTACCACTTCTTCCCCGGCGGCAAGCAGGAACTCGGCACGGCCGCGGTGCGGCTCGGCGACGAGGAGTTCACCGAGCTGCTGCGCGAGTCGCTCGACGCGGAGCCGGACCCGGCGAAGGCCCTCGCCGCGCTCACCGCCTCCCTCGCCGAGGGGCTGCGCGACTCCGACTGGCTCGACGGCTGCCCGGTCACCCAACCGTCGTCGGCAGCTGGCGCGATGGCTCGCGTCGTACGGAGGCAGCGGCCGCACGTGAACACGCAAGGGGCGCCCGGCAGACCCGGGCGCCCCTCACGTCATGTCAGGCGATGCTCACGCGAGCGCGTCAGACACCGGACCCCAGGATCCCGCGCAGGGTGTCGCCGACCGTCGCGACGGCCGACTGGCCCGTGCTCGGGGTCTTGCCCGCCGTGGCCTGCGGCTTCGGGTCGGGCAGCTTCTTGCAGACCGCGTCGGCCACACCGCTGCCGTGCGGCACCTTGCCGCTGGTGAGGTACGTCGCCAGGTACTTGTCGAGGCAGGCGTTGCCGCTCAGCGAGATGCCGTGGTTGCCGCCGCCCTGCTCCACGACCAGGCTGGAGCCGCGCAGCAGCCGGTGCATGGTGACACCGCCCTGGTACGGGGTGGCCGCGTCGTCCGTCGCCTGGAACAGCAGCACCGGCGGGAGCTTGGTGTTCGCCACGTTCACCGGCTTCAGCGTCTTGGTCGGCCAGAACGCGCACGGCGCGTTGTACCAGGCGTTGTTCCAGGTCATGAACGGCGCCTTCTCGTACACCGCCCAGTTGTCCTTGCGCCACTGCTTCCAGTCACGCGGCCAGGACGCGTCACGGCACTGCACCGCGGTGTAGACGCTGTAGCCGTTGTCGCCGGAGGCGTCGATGGCGGCGATGTTGTCGTACGCCTTGACCAGCGCGGCGGTGTCCTTCTTGTTGACGTACGCCGCGAACGTCTGGGCGAGGGTGGGCCAGTAGGCGTTGTTGTAGCCGCCGGGTATGAAGATGTCCTCCAGCTCGGAGGCGCCCACCTTGCCGCCCGCCGGCTTCTTGGCCAGGGCCGCCCGCATGGCGTACCACTTGGCCTCGACCTTCTTCGGGTCGGTGCCGAGCTTGTACGTCGAGTCGTACTTGGCGATCCACGCCATCAGCGCCTTGTGGCGCTTGTCGAAGGCGTAGTCCTGCTGGATGTTGTCCTCGTACCAGACCCCGGTCGGGTCGACGATCGAGTCCAGCACCAGGCGCCGCACCCGCTCCGGGTACAGCTTGGCGTAGACCGAGCCGAGGTAGGTGCCGTACGAGTAGCCGAAGTAGTTGATCTTCTTGGCGCCGAGGGCCTTGCGGATCGAGTCCATGTCCTTCACGGCGCTGACCGTGTTGATGTACGGCAGGACACCCGCGTACTTCTTGCCGCAGGCCCGGGCGAAGGACTTGGCCCGGTCGAGGTTGGCCTTCTCCAGCGCGGGCGTGCTGGGCACGGAGTCGGGGCGCACCGGGTCGAAGTGGCCCGGCTTGCAGTCCAGGGCGGGCTGGCTCTTGCCCACGCCGCGCGGGTCGAAGCCGATGACGTCGTACTGGGCGGCGACCTCCTTCGGCAGGGACGACGCGACGAAACCGGCCAGCGACAGACCGCTGCCGCCGGGGCCGCCGGGGTTGACCAGGAGCGGGCCCTGGTACGTCTTGGCGGTGTGCGGCACGCGGGACAGCGCCAGCGTGATCTGCTTCCCCTGCGGCTTGGCGTAGTCGAGCGGCACCTTCACCGACGCGCACTGCATCGTCGGGGTGTCCTCCGTACCGCACTTCTTCCAGGTGACCTTCGCGGCCTGAGCGGTGTTCGCGGAGTGCGGCGCACTGGCGCTGGCGGGGACGGCGGTGAGCGTCCCGGCCAGGACGACGGTCGCGCCGCACAGGACGGCTGCGCTTCTTCTCATGGAGTTCTCTCAGAACAGTGAGGGGGGTCAGGACCGCGGGTCCCACGGTCCGTGCCGCATCGTTTCGGAAGAGGACGCCCCGCACGTACGTTTTCGACCAAGACTTGACCGAATCGAGTCATCGCACGTCTTCAAGCACCTTCAGAAACAGGGGTGTTCCGGCGATTTCCGGCACGCTTCTCCCCCCTCACCTCACTTCGCCCTCAGGCAGCCGTACAGCTCACGCTCGGCACACCGCCGCCCCCGGGCGCGCCGCTCAGACCGAAGCTCGCCGAACCTCCCGCCGGTACGCTCCCGTTGTGCGCGGCGTTCACCGCCGTGACGGTCGCGCCGCTCTGGGTGTGCGTCGCGTTCCACATGCTGGTGACCTTCTGCGAGCCGGTCCAGGTCCAGCTCACCTTCCAGGACGTGAGCGGCACGGTGCCCGTGTTGGTCACCTTCACCTCGGCGTTGAACCCGCCGCCCCAGTCGCTGCTGACGGTGTAGACGGCGGAGCAGGCGGCCTTACCGCCGCCGGGGTCACCCGGGCCGCCCGGGCCGGGTCCGGAACCGCCGCCCTCGAAGCCCGGCGCCTTGACGGCCGCCAGGTATCCGTCCTTCGCCGTGTCCACGGTCTGCCAGTCGTCCTTCAGGATCCCGCCCGTGTCACCGGAGTTGGGGTTCCAGGACCAGAACGTCCAGTGGAAGCCGTCCGCGCCGTACGCCGACGTCGAGCGCAGGTACTTCACCAGCTCGGCCAGCCACTTCTGGTCCACCGCCGGCTGGAGCGTCGTACCGAACTCGCCGAGCCACACCGGCGCGATGTTCTGCTTGAAGATGTAGCCCCAGTACTTGTCCCAGATCCCGGGCATGTTGGCCGGGAAGGACGGGTCGCTGAACCACGACTGCTGCGCCACCGACGTGGCGTAGTCGTGGGCCGAGTACACCAGCCGGTTCGGGACGTCCAGTTGGACCGGGTACTGGGCGACGCCCATGAGGTTGCCGCCCCACCAGCCGTTGCTGCCGTTGTACGACTGCACGCCCTCGACCATGATCAGCAGGTCGGGGTTGACCGACAGCACGGCGTTGCCCGCGCGCTGGGCGGCCAGCCGCCAGTCCCGGGCCGTGTCGCCGCAGCCCCAGCAGGCGGGGTCGTGGGGCTCGTTGTGCAGGTCGATGCCGACGACGGTGGGGTTTCCCTTGTAGCGCGTCGCGAGGGACTTGAGGCCCGCGATCCAGGTCGACTCGGGGACCGACGCCGTGTACCAGAGCGCCGACTGGCCCGCCGCGTCCGGGCGGTGCCGGTCCAGGACGATCTTGAGTCCTGCCTGACCGGCGTACGCCACGATCCGGTCCAGGACCTCCAGCGACGTCAGACCCCGCAGGTCGGTGTTCTTGCCGTCGAAGTTGATGCTCTCGGGCATGGCGCCGGGCTTGAGGATGTCGTCGCTGTAGGGCATCCGGATGGTGTTGTAGCCCAGCGACTTCATCTGGTCGATCATGCTCTTGTAGTCGCGGGCCCACAGGCCGTGGACGACGTGGATGTCGGTCTCGAAGCCGAACCAGTTGACGCCGGCGATACGGACCGGCTGCCCGGCCGCGTCCAGGATCTGCCGGCCGCTGGTGTGCCAGTAGCCGGCGCCGGCCCGGGCGTCGACGCCGGCGTCCGCGTCGGCCTGGGCCGACTGGATACCGGCCAGGGGTAACAGGAGCGCCGCGGCGACGCACAGCGCTCTTCGCAGAGTGCGGAACATGGCTGCTTCCTCTCGGGGAGGCGCGGCCCCGGAACTCGTACATGGGAGCGCTCCCATTTTCGCCGCGCACCTCCCAGGAAACTGACGCACCATGAGCACGTCAACCCTCCGGGAGGTGCGGACACCTACTGGGCCCTGTCGTCACATTCCCGTCGTCCGCCCGAAGAGCGGGCCCCGCGGCGTCAGATGCGTGCGAGAGGGCGCGCATGGCGTCGCGGGGCAGGCGGGAACGTGGCGACCGGGCCTAGCGGCTCAGCTTCCTGAACCGCCGTACGGCCAGCGGCAGGAAGGCCAGCGTGAGGATCAGGGGCCACACCCCGGCCATCAGCAGCGCGTGCCGCTCGACCCATGTCTCGCCGCCGACCGGCGTGCCGAACAGCTCGCGGGTCGCCGCCGCCGTGGAGGAGATCGGGTTCCAGACCGCCACCCAGCCCAGCCAGTCGGGCATCAGCTGCGGCGCGACGAAGATGCTGGAGATCATCGTCAGCGGGAAGGCCACCGCGAACAGGCCGCCCGCCGCCTCCGGGTTGGGCACGAGCAGGCCGAGCCACACCCCGATCCAGATCAGCGCGAACCGCAGCCACAGCAGCAGCCCGAACGCGGCCAGGAAGCCGAGGCCCCCGTCCGGCCGCCAGCCCATGGCGAGCGCGGTGAGCATCATGATCGCCAACTCGGCGCAGGCGACGAGCAGATCGGTGACACCGCGTCCGGCCACCACGGCGGAGGACGCCATCGGCATGGAGCGGAAGCGGTCGATGACACCCTTGGTGGAGTCGTGGACCACGACGGTCGCCGTGTTGATGAAGCCGAACGCCATGGTCATCGCGAACATGCCCGGCATCAGGTAGTCGTTGTAGTCGCCGCCGCCCGGCACCTTCATCGCACTGCCGAAGACATAGCCGTAGAGCAGCACGGAGAGGATCGGGAAGCCCAGCTGCCAGGCGATGTTGACCGGCTGGCGCTGGTAGTGGGTCAGTCCGCGGCGGACGACGTTCCAGCAGTCGGCGAGCAGCCAGTAGGTGCGGCCGTGCGTGCCGGGCGAGCTCAGGTCGATGGCGCTCATGCCGCTGCCCCCTCCTCGGTCCGGTGTCCGGTCAGGCGCAGGAACACGTCGTCGAGGCTGGGCCTGCGCAGCCCGATGTCCTGGACGCGGGCGCCCTCGTCCTGGAGGGTCCGCGCCACCTCGGTGAGTGCCGTGACCCGGTCGGTGACCGGGGCGTGCACCCGCAGCTCGGCTTCGTCCGCCTCGGGTTCGCCGTCGGCGACCCGGGCGACCACCTTCAGCACGCGCGGGATCTCTGCTCGTTCGGCGACCACGACCTCGATACGGTCGCCGCCGACCAGGTTCTTCAGCCCGTCCGGGCTGTCGTCGGCGATGGCCCGCCCCTGGTCGATGACGGTGATGCGGGAGGCGAGCCGGTCGGCCTCCTCCAGGTACTGCGTGGTGAGCAGCACCGTCGTGCCGCCCGCCACCAACGCCCGTACGGAATCCCAGACTTCCCCGCGACTTCGGGGGTCGAGACCGGTGGTCGGCTCGTCGAGGAAGAGGACCGACGGGGCGAGGATCATCGACGCGGCGAGGTCGAGGCGGCGCCGCATGCCGCCGCTGTACGTGTCCACGCCCCGGTCGGCGGCGTCGGCCAGGCCGAACTGTTCCAGCAGTTCGGCCGCCCGGAGCCGGGCCCGCCCCCCGCCCAGGTGGAACAGCCGGCCGAACATCTCCAGGTTCTGGCGGCCGGTGAGCACCTCGTCCACCGCCGCGTACTGCCCCGTGAGCCCGATCCGGGCCCGCACCTCGCGCGGCTGCCGGGCCACGTCAAGACCGGCGACCGTCGCCCTGCCGCCGTCCAGCCGGATCAGCGTGGACAGGATGCGGACGGCGGTGGTCTTGCCCGCCCCGTTCGGCCCGAGCAGGCCGTGCACCGTGCCCTCGCGTACGGCCAGGTCGAAGCCGTCCAGGGCGCGTTTCTCGCCGTACCGCTTCTCCAGCGCCTCGGCCCGCACCGCGTATCCGTCCATGCCGCCCCTCCTCTGTGCTCGTGCCCAGCGCGTCACCTAACTGGGTACACCGTACCCGATTGCGCGTACGCCGTACCCAGTTTTTTGTCGTGGCCCTAAGCTGGGCTCCATGGAAAGCGGCACGAGTGGTACTGGCGGTACTGGCGGCACAGGCAGTGCGGGCAGTGCGGGCAGTGCGGAGACCAGCGGCAGCGGCGATATCGCCCGCACCCTCGAACTGCTGTGGGACACCGGCCGGCGTCCCAGCCGCGGTCCCAAGCCGACCCTGACCCTGGAGCAGATCGTGGAAGCGGCCATCCGGGTCGCGGACACGGAGGGTCTGGAGGGGCTCTCCATGCGCCGGGTCGCCGCCGAACTCGGCACCGGCACCATGTCGCTCTACCGGTACGTCCCCGGCAAGGGCGAGCTGCTCGACCTGATGCTGGACCGGGTCCAGCGTCCCTCCGAGAATCCGGCGGACCTGGGCGACGGCGGCTGGCGTGCCGCCCTGGAGGCCATGGCCCGCGGGACGCTCGCCCTGTACCGCCGCCATCCCTGGCTGCTCCAGGTCAACCAGTCCCGTCCGATCCTGGGCCCGAGCGCCCTGGACGGCATGGAGAAGATCCTCACCCTGATCCGCCCGATGGGGCTGACGGACCCCGAACTGGTCTCCGCGATCACCCTGATCGACGGGTACGTCGTCGGGGCCGCGCGCACGCAGCTCTACCAGCAGGAGGCGGAGCGCCGGACGGGCCTGACGGACGCGGAGTTCTGGCAGGCACAGGTGCCCGCGCTGGAGAAGGCCCTGGCCTCGGGCCGCTACCCGGTGATGGCGTCCCTCTCCGTGGACACGTTCGGGCCGGACTTCGACCACTTCGGGTTCGGACTGCAGCGGATCCTGGACGGGTTGGAGGTACTCGTGGCGCAACGCCGAGACGAGCCGGCCTCATGAGCCGCCGTCCCATGCTGCTACCTGCGCCGCCTCAGCCCGCGCAGACCGAGCAGGGCGGCGCAGGCCACGGCCACGGCGATGGCGCCGGTCTTGAGACTGCCGCTGAACCCGTCGCCGCCGCCACCGCCGCCACCGCGCGCTGATGGACTCCCGCCCCCGGCCGCCGATCCGGAGCCGCCGGGCGCGTCCTGCCCCTCCACCGAACTGTCGGCCCCCTCGGCGCCGTACATGAGCCTCGTCCCGTCGGCGGTGTAGGTGACGGACTCGCCCTGCCCGAGGAACGGCACGCCGAGCCGCTGCTTCCGCTTGATCTCGCCGCCGTTCCAGTCGTACGCGATCGCGCCGAAGTAGCTGCGGACGACGAGGTGTTCGCCGTCCGGGGAGAGCGTGGCGTCGGTGGCCTCCAGGTCGGGCACGGCGGCGACGGGCCGGAAGACGTTCGTGCCCGAGGCGGAGAGCTCGGCGGGCCCCTCATACAGATGCCCGCCCTTCTCGTTCTTGTCGACGATGTAGGCCCGGCCGGTCTTCGGGTGCACGACGAGGGACTCGGCGTCGCGGGCCCCGTCGGAGTACTTCACGACGTACTGCGTGGCCCGGACCGTCTGGTCCTTCAGCGTCTTCGGCTCGGGCAGCTCGTAGATCCACACGTGGGGCCAGCTGCCGCCGAGGTTGTCGCCTATGTCGCCGACGTAGATCCGGTTGCCCGGGCCGATGGAGATCGCCTCGACGTCCCGGGGCGCGCCGACGCCGGTGAGGGTGAGGCGGGCGACGGTCTCGCCCGTCCCGCTGTCGACGGCGTAGATGTAGGGACCGTCGTCGCTGTCGTTGTGCGTCCAGTAGATGCCGGGGTGGAGCCGGGAGGCGGCCAGACCGCTGGACTCGGTGATGCGCGGGTCCTTGATCGTGAAGTCCTCGTCGGTGTCCGCGGCGGCGGCGGGCACGGCGAAGACGCCCACGAGGAGGGCCGCGGCGAGGAGGACGGAGGGTCTGCGCATGCCCCAAGCCTGCCATCCCGCTGCGCGGTTCATCGGGTGCCGTTCGGTGGCCGGCACCTCCCGGCCGGAGGCGGTAGTCCCTTCTTTGCCATCACGCCGGTCTGCGTCCGATCGCCAGCAGGTGGGAACTCGCTGCCAGCAACTCGGGGTAGGGCTCGGCCATGCGCGCTGCGGTCAGTGCCGACCTGAAGAGGGCAGAGTCGCGGAAGTCGCCGCCGGTGTTGCGCTCGGCTGCCGCAAGCATCGACCAGGCGGGGCCCTCGATGCCGAAGACCTCGGCTCCCTCGAACCCGGCCGCGGCGACCTCGTTGCGCAGTTGCTCGCCGCTGTGGAAATAGGCAGCGGTGAACGCCTTCTTCCCGTCGTGGATCTGGCTGCGCAGGATGCCGCAGATGCTCACCTGCACCGCCTCTTTGTGGAGGTGGGCAAAGGCGGCGTGTTCGAACAGGGACGAGTATCGGTTGATGCCCGCGGCCGCCAGGAGGCCGCCTGGCTTGAGTACGCGGTACGCCTCGGCGAGGGCCCGGTTGCGGTCGGCGCGTTCGATGAGGTGGTAGAGGGGGCCGAGCAGGAGCACGACGTCGTATGAGGCGTCCTCGCCGGTGAGCTGGCGGGCGTCCCCGAGCTCCACGGTGGCGCCGGTGTCCTTGGCCTGCTCGATGTGGCGTGGGATCGGGTCGACGAGGTGCACGGTGTAGTCGTCCTTCACGAGCCAGCGGGCGTGGGCGCCGGGGCCTCCGCCGACATCGAGGACCCGGGCTGGTGGCTGGGGGAGGTGTCGGCGCAGCAACTCCTGCGTACGTACCATCTCCAAGCGCCCATCGGCAGTGGTGGTCAGCCTGTCCGCCTCGTCGATGGTCTCGCTGTAGAACCGCGTGATCTCCGGCGCTAGCTCAGGGCTCGTCATGCGAGCATTCTGGTGGCCTGCCGGTGGACCAGTCCAGTGATCGGAAGCAAGCCATGTCCCTGCTGAAGTACGAGCAGATCGCCGACGACCTGCGCACGCGCATCGCCAACGGTGAGTTCGGCCCGGGTGAGCTGCTGCCGTCAGGTCGCGATCTGGCCGAGCAGTGGAACGTGTCGAGGGCCACGGTCGTCAAGGCATACGACGTGCTACGGGCCGATGGCCTCGTCGTGGCCCGGCAGGGAGCAGGGTTCACGGTCGCCGAGGCGCCGATCGCGCGTCCTGCGGGCGGACGCCGGGCTGACTCAAGCCGCGTCACGGGCGGCGCGCCGTACCGGCGACTGGGGGTTCCTGACCGGGTCGTCCCGCCCGCGCACGTGATCGATGCCCTGGGGCTGAAGCCCGGCGAGACTGCGTTGCGGCGGAGGCGTCTGGTGCTTCTCGACGACGGCTCGCCGGGAACGCTCGTCACCGCATGGTTTCCGCCGGCGGTCGCCGACCTGGCGCCCCGGCTGGCCCTGAATGGACCTATCGCCGAAGGCACCACGCACTATGTGCGGCGTGAAACCGGTCGGTCGCCCGCTGAAGGTGTCGACATCACGACGGTCCGTCTGGCCAGTGACGAGGAAGCCGGCGTGCTCGAAGTGGATCAGCCTGTGGCGGTGGCCGTCGTGCGGCACGTGGCGTATGACCAGGACCGACGTCCCCTGGTGTGCGAGATCGGTGTCACGCCGTCGCACGTGTTCGAAGAGACGGACACGTACCCGATGAGGTAGCAGCGCATCCAAGCCGCTTGACTGGACCGGTGGACCGGTCCAGTCTTTGGGTTGTGCCGTGCCGGCGCGCCGTGAAAGCGGCCGTGCTGTGTCCGGCTGCCGGAAATGACGAAGCCCGGCGACCGCTGACACGGCCCCGGGCGCGGCCAACGCTGCTGAGGAGCGTCGACGATGACTTTCCTATCGCGAGCACTCGAATGGGTAAGAGCGGTGCTGTTCGGACCGCGCACTCCCGGTCGGCACCGCCGTGCCCCCGCCCCGCACACGGCGCTCCCCGAGCCCTCTCGCCATCCGTGGCCTGAGGTATGGGGCGCGCGGCTCGTGACCGCACGCAGTCACCGCCGGGAACGGCAGGCGCCGCCACTGCGGGAGGGCACAGGCGTTCTGGTCCGGCCCTACGTGGCGCGCCTGGGCGAGGGCGTGTACGCAGGGGCGGGTGCCCAAGCAGGCCCCTGGGGGGATGCGCGATGAACGCCACCCGCGGCACAGAGGCGCTCGCCTCGACCGTTGTCACGATGGCCAGTCAGGCGACCTGGTTCATCGAGCAGCCCACGCTGCTGGGCCACCAGACGGTCAAGAGCTTTGAGGCCGACTTCCGCGCCTTCATCGAGCAGATGACTCCGCAGATCGAGAAACTCGCCGCCACTCAGTCCGCTGACGACGTCCCTGCGAACGTGGCACTCGCCGCGATCGCCGAAGCTCACAGCCGCATGGGCGAGCCCGAGGCCGCGGGCCTGCAAGGTGAGGTTGAGCGGGTGAAGGGGCTGGCGCGATCGGTCGTGTCCCTGGTCGGCCATCACGACAGCCTCCTCGGCATCAGGATGTGCCCGTTGTGCGACCGGCTGATCCATGGCGACGACGCGTGGGAGCCGTACGGCGTCGGCCGCCCGCCTGGTGAGGCGGCCCGGTCGGGCCGCGTCCACGCCGCGTGCGCCACACGCTGTCCCTGACGAGGGGTCGCCCTGCCCCGGCGTGAGGGGCTCTGAGCAGGCCGAGCGCTAGGCGGGCCGTACCCACACCCGACGCAATGAGAGGAAGCCCCTTGTTTGCTCATTCCGATCGGCTCCCGACCGGGACGCCGCTGCCGTCCGGCGCCTCAACTCCCGTCCCTTGGGGCCTGCGGCGCATGGCGCCCTACCCGGCGTTCGCCCCAGGCTACGCACGGACCGAACTCGACCCCGCCACCCAGACCGCCCGCTACTTCGACGCCGATGGACAGGTGCTGGAGATGGGAAAGCACGGCACCAGCACCGGGACGAACCCGCCTACCAACACCGGCAACCCATCCGACGGCCAGGGCGGTGGCGGCAGTGGCGGCGGTGACCAGGACACCGGGAACGACAGCGACCAGTGACCGGTTCCGGCCCGGTCCTGGTCGTCACCAACCTGGACGACCCTACGGCCGACGTGGTGATCAGCGAGCTGCACGAACGGGATGTCCCGGTCGTGCGGTTCGACTCGGGGGACTTCCCCCACGCCCTGTCGGTCGCGGCCACGTTCACGTCGAACGGCGTGGAGGGCACACTGTCCACGCCGTCCCGGTCAGCAAACCTGTCCGGCATCCGTTCCCTGTACTATCGCCGGCCCTCCGGCTTCACCTTCCCCCACCTGGATCAGCAGGACGCTCGGTTCGCCATCACCCAGGCCCGCTACGGGCTCGGTGGCATTCTGGCCTCGCTGCCGGGCTGCCGGTACGTCAACCACCCACACCGCATTGGGGATGCCGAGTTCAAACCGTCCGGCCTGGTCGCCGCGGCGACAGCGGGTTTCCGCCTGCCGCCTACGGTCATCACCTCCGACCCGGACACGGCCCGGGACTTCGTCAAGCAGTACAGCCCGGTGATCTACAAGCCGCTGTCGGCGCCGCTGTACCGCATCGACGGCGTCTCGTGCACCGTTGAGGTTGCCGAAGTCGGGGCCAACGATATCGATGAGGCCGTCTCCGGGACCGCACACCTGTTCCAGCAGCGCGTCGACAAGGCCGCAGACGTACGGGTCACCGTCATCGGTGACCGGGTCTTCGCCGTCCGTATCGACTCGGACTTGCTGGACTGGCGCACCGACTATGGCCGCTTGCGCTATTCCGTCGCCCAACCGCCGCCCGGAGTTACCGAGGCCCTCCACGCATACCTGGGCCACTTCGGGCTGGTCTTCGGCGCTTTCGACTTCGCTGTCGACGGCCAGGGGCAATGGTGGTTCCTGGAGTGCAATCCGTCCGGCCAGTGGTACTGGCTGGAACCCGAGACCGGCCTGCCGATGCTCGGGGCCATGGCCGACCTCCTGGAAGGGAAGAACCGCTGATGAGTGTCATGGCCTCCGCCGCCCTGCGCCGGGCCCTGGCCGACCAGCTTGCCGGGGCCGGCGCCTTGCGCACCGAGCCGTGGCGGCAGGCCGTCGAAGAGGTGCCCCGGCACGAGTTCCTCCGCGGCGGTTTCTTCGAGCGGGTCGAAGGCTCCGCCCCGACCGCCTGGCGGCCGGTCCTGGCCGACACCGACGGCTGGTTGGAACGCTGCTACGCCGACGAGTCGCTGGTCACGCAGATCGCCGGCACCATCGTGCCCGGCGACATCCATGGCCAGATCATGCGTGTTCCGACCTCTTCCAGCACACTGCCGAACCTGGTCCTCCGCATGCTGGAAAACCTCCGGGTTGAGGACGGTAACCGGGTGCTGGAGATCGGCACCGGCACGGGGTACTCCACCGGATTGCTCTGTCACCGGCTCGGCGACGACCTGGTCACCTCTGTGGAAGTGGACCCCGAAGTGTCACGCCGGGCCGGCACCGCCCTCGGCACCTGCGGCTACTTCCCCGAACTGGTCGTCGGTGACGGCCTGGCCGGGCACAAAGAGGGCGCCCCATACGACCGGCTGGTCGCCACCTGCGGCGTGCTCGAGCTACCGCACACGTGGATCGAGCAGACCAAGCCGGGCGGCATCATCCTTGGCACGCTCGGCGGCTGGCTTTACTCCTCGGAGCTGGCCAGGCTGACCGTCGGCCACGACGGGGTGACCCGCGGTCAGTTCCTGGGCGGTCAGGTCTCCTTCATGCTCGCCCGCCCGCAGCTCCCGCCCCCGCTCGGCATGCTCCCCGACTTCGGCGCCGGGCAGGAGCGGACGACGCCGGTCGGCGCTGATGTCCTGGACGACTGGGTCGCGCGGTTCGTCGCGCAGCTGGCAGCCCCGCGCGCGCAGCGCCTCAGCCTGACGATCGCCGACACGACCCAGGATGTCCTGGTCGACGTGGAGGCCGGCGCCTGGGCAGCCCTCACCCAGGACGGTGAGCACTGGATCGTCCGCCAGGGCGGGCCGGTGCAGCTGTGGGACGCCGTCGAGGACCACGTGCTGCGGTGGCGGGCGAACGGCTCCCCGGCCCTGGACCGCTTCCAGATCATCGTCACCTCCGAGGCGCAGAGGGTGATCTGGCAGCAGGTCTGACGTCCTCCTGACCGGCCCCGCTCGTCAGGGTCCGTGGCCCGACTCACACCCCGTCCGCCCGTCTGATCGTCCATGATGAGCGGATGCTCAGGTTCATGCCCGTCGGTGACTCCATGACGATCGGGAGCGCGGGCGAACACACGTGGCGCTACCGGATGTGGCAGCACCTGTGCCGTTGCTACGGCGGCCCCTTCACCCTCGTCGGCCCGCGCGAGACGCTGCACGACAAACTCGCCGACGCCCCGACCTCGTACGCGTACGCCGACCCGGACTTCCCGCGTGCCCATCTGGCCGGCTGGGGCGAGGGCTGGCTGCACATGGCGCCGCTGATCGGCGAGGCCGTGCGGTCGTGCCGCGCGGATGTCCTCCTGGTCTCCCTCGGCCTGATCGACCTGGGCTTCTACACGAACGCCGAGCAGACCGCCGAGAACGTGAGGGCCTTCGCCGCCGAGGCCCGCGAAGCGAACCGGCGGGTGCGGATGGTGTGGCTGCCGGTGACCCCGAACGTGCGGGCCCAGTCCGACCCGGCCTTCGCCGCCGAGGTCGCCCGCTTCAACGAACTGCTGGCGAAGACGGCCGCCGACCTCGACGAGCCCGGCTCGCCCGTCCTCCTGGCCTCGACCCCGCCGTCGTACGACATCGACGCCGACACCTACGACGGCACCCACCCCAACGACAGCGGCGAGCACAAGATCGCGGCGGCCTTCGCCGAGGCGATGTACCAGGCCTGGGACCTCGGCGAGCCCTACGAGGAGTAACTCTCGGTGATCACCCGGGTCAGGAACTCCGCGCAGGGCCGGGGCGCCAGGTCGTCCCAGCGCTCCGTCTCGTCCCCCAGGTAGACGGCCCGGGCGCGGGCGAGGGCGGGCCGGTGCTCGGCGGGGAGCCGGTCGAGGGCCCACGCGGCAGCCGCGTCCTTCGAGCGGATGGTCCCGGTGGTGAGGGTGGTCCAGATCCGGGCGAGGGTGAGCAGCACGTTGCGGGTGTCGGAGTCCAGCTCGGCCATCAGCTCCGGCACGCCGGCGACGATGGCGCGCCTGAAGTCGTCGTGCGGGACGGGGTCGAGGAGCTCGGCGGGCGGCGGCCCGTGCAGCGGGGCGTCGGCGCGCAGGACCATCGTGAGGAGAGGCGCGAGGTCGGGGCTGGGTTCGGGGGCCGGGGTCACTCCGCGCTCGTAGTCCTGCCGCAGCCAGTCGCCGTAGAGGAAGTGGCAGGTGGGCGGGTAGCGCCAGGGCCGTACGTCGTCCTGTACGACGACGATCAGCTCCACGTGCCGCCGCCCGTCCACGCCGGACACCGTGAGCAACTCCTCGACCAGGGCCCGGCGTTGGGCGTGTGTCGCGGACTCCCGGACGACGGCCAGGACGTCGATGTCACTGTGCGGGCGCAGGCCGCCGAGGGTGGCGGAGCCGTGCAGGTAGACGCCGAGGAGCGAGTCGCCGAGGGTGGTGCGGAGGAGCTGGACGAGGTGCTCGGTGGCGGGCTGGTCTGGCATATGCGCTTCTTTCCCGTGTCCTGGTCACCGTGCGTATCGTTGTATTGCGCGGCCGCCCACGTCCATGGGGTGGCCGGGGAGGAGCGCCACGATGACCGTCCTCGAAGACAGGATCGAGATGGCCGAGGCAGACGACGAGCTGACGTTGGACGAGCTGTTCGAGTCGCTCGAGCGGACCACCCCCGAGGGTTACAAGGTCGAGATCGTCGGGGGGGCCATCTTCATGTCGCCGCAGCGGGACACGCACTGGGAGATCATCGCCGACATTTACGAGCAGCTGCGTACCAGGTACCCGCGCAAGCGCGTGAAATCGGACGTCCGCGTCGACTACCCGGGGCACCTCAACGGATTCGCCTCCGACGTGACCCTCGTGGCCGAGGGAGCCGAGAAGAACGAGAGGGGTCTCTGGCGCTGCCAGGACATCGAGTTCGTGGCCGAAGTCATCTCGAAGGGCACGGCCCACAACGACTACGGCCCCAAGAAGACCGCCTACGCCCTCGCCGAGGTCCCCGTCTACCTCATCGCCGACCCGTACCAGGGCAAGTGCCACCTCTACACCCAGCCCAAGGACGGCGACTACCTCACGGAGACGACGGTCGCCTTCGGCGGGGGCGTCGACCTCACCATCACGGACATCGGCCTCACCCTCAAGACGGACGAGTTCCCCCGCGACTGACGACGCCGCATCAAAAACCCCGTTCCAGCTCACCGCGTGCTTGCTTGGAGCGCACTTCAAGAAGTTGGCTTGGGCACCATGAAGTACACGCAGCTCGGACGCACGGGACTCAAGGTCAGCCGGCTCGTCCTCGGCACCATGAACTTCGGCCCGCAGACCGACGAGGCCGACAGCCACGCCATCATGGACGCGGCGCTGGACGCGGGCATCAACTTCTTCGACACCGCCAACGTGTACGGCTGGGGCGAGAACAAGGGCCGCACCGAGAGCATCATCGGCAACTGGTTCGCCAAGGGCGAGGGGCGGCGCGACAAGGTCGTCCTCGCCACGAAGGTGTACGGCAGCATGGGCGCCGACGGCCCGGCCTGGCCCAACCACGACAAGCTCTCCGCCCTCAACATCCGGCGGGCCGTGGACGCCAGCCTCAAGCGGCTCCAGACCGACCACATCGACGTCTACCAGTTCCACCACATCGACCGGAACACGCCCTTCGAGGAGATCTGGCAGGCCATCGACGTCCTGGTCCAGCAGGGCAAGATCCTCTACGCCGGGTCGTCGAACTTCCCCGGCTACAAGATCGCCCAGGCCAACGAGATCGCCGCCCGGCGGGGCGGGACCATCGGGCTGGTCAGCGAGCAGTGCCTGTACAACCTCGCCGAGCGGCGTGCCGAGATGGAGGTCATCCCGGCGGCGCAGGAGTACGGCCTCGGCGTGATCCCGTGGTCGCCGCTGCACGGCGGTCTGCTGGGCGGTGTGATCAGGAAGGAGGTCGAGGGCGGACGCCGTGCCTCCGGCCGCGCGGCCGACGCGCTCGCCGACCCCGCCACCCGCGCGCGGATCCAGTCCTACGAGGACCTGCTCGACAAGCACGGCATCGAGCCCGGCGAGGCCGCCCTGGCCTGGCTGCTCACCCGGCCCGGCGTGACCGGCCCGATCGTCGGCCCGCGCACGGCCGAACAGCTCGCCTCCGCGGTGCGCGCGTCCGAGCTGGAGCTCTCCGAGGAACTCCTGACGGGCCTTGACGAGATCTTCCCGGGCCCGGGGCCGTCGCCGGAGGCCTTCGCCTGGTAGACGCCCTTCTTGGTCAGGGGCGCGGGGAACTGCGCGACCAACCCCCACCGGCCCGCAGCCGGAAAGCGGCCGTCCGCAGTTCCCCGGCCGCCGCCCTACCTCCCGAGCACGGAAGCCAAGGCGACAACAAGAAACATCAGCACGAGCACACCGGCCATGATCCGGTTCCGGGTCTTCGGGTCCACGCCCCGAGCCTAACCGGCGCCTCCGAGCGGCCAGCGGCCGACCGCCTCGTACCGGGGCTGCTCCCCCGGAACCCCCGAGGTCGGCAGCTCGCTCCGCACCAGCACCAGGTCCTCCACGGTCCAGGTGCCGCTCGCGAACGCGTCCAGGGCCTCGACACAGGCCCGCACCTCGGCCGCGTCCCGACTGCGCGCCAGCGTGAGGTGCGGCTTGTATCGCCGGTGCTCCCCCATCGGCACGCCCGCGCGGCGCGCCGCCGCCTCCGCCCGCCCGGCCAGCACCCGCAGGGCCGCCAGGTCCCCCTCCGCCCCGGCCCACAGGGCACGCCCGTGGCCGAACTGGCCGCCACCCCGCACGGCCAGCGGAAAGGGACCGGTACGGCGAGCGGCCCGCTCCAGCCGGGCCGACAGCTCCGGCAGGAGCCCGTCGTCGACCTCGCCGTAGAAGGCGAGGGTGAAGTGCCAGCCCGGGCGGCCGGTCCACCGCAGCCCGTCCGCCCCGGGCAGCTTGCGCAGCGCGTCCACCACGGCACCGAGTTCGCGGATCACCCCGTCCGGGGGGAGCACGGCGGCGAAGAGTCTCATGACTCCAGCCTGACACCATGAGGCCATGGAGATCACCATCAGAGAAGGCGGCCCCGACGACGTTCCCGCGATCCTCGGCATGCTCGACAGCTGCGTGGAGTGGCTGGTCTCGCAGGGGCGCACGGGGCAATGGGGGACGAAGCCCCTGTCCCGGAGCCCGAAGACGGTGGAGTCGGTCGGCCGGTACATCGACGAGGGCAGCGTGTTCATGGCCGATGCCGACGGCGTGCCCGCCGCCACCCTCACCCTCACCGACTCGCCCGGCGCCTACCTGTCCCACCTCGCGGGGCCCGGCGAGCCCGAGCGGTACATCCACTGGCTCGCCTCCGACCGCCGCTTCAAGGGCCACGGCGTGGGCAGCGCGCTCCTCACGCACGCCGCCGAGGTGACCCGGCGGGCAGGCGTGGGCCTGTTGCGGGTCGACTGCTACGCCGGCGACGACGGCAAGCTCGTCCGCTATTACGAGGCAGGCGGCTTCACCCGGACCGAGGCCTTCACGGTCGGCGAGAACAACTGGCCGGGCCAGCTGCTGGCCAGGAGGGTGTGAGCCTCCCAGCCACGCATCGCTACGCCGCCGGTGCCAGCTGCTCCTGCTGCTCCCGGGGCACGAACCGCACCCGTGGGTGGCCGCGGTGCCAGCCGACCGACAGCCGGAGGTTGCCGACGCGGGCGAGGATCAGGCCGATCACGGCCGCGGCGACGGCCGCGACGGCACCGCCGGCCGCGAGGCCGACCCGGGCGCCGTACGTGTCGGTGACCCAGCCGACGATCGGCGCGCCGACCGGGGAGCCGCCGAGGAAGACCATCATGTAGAGGGCCATGACACGGCCGCGCATGGCCGGGTCCGTGGACATCTGGATGCTGGTGTTCGTGGTGACGTTGACCGTCATGCCGAACAGGCCCAGCGGGATCATGAGCAGCGCGAACATCCACAGGGTGGGGGTGGTCGCCGCCAGCATCTCCAGCGCGCCGAAGACCATGGCCGCCGCGATCAGCAGCCGCAGCCGGGCCGTGCCGCGCCGGGCGGCGAGCAGCGCGCCCGCGACGGAGCCGACCGCCATCAGCGTGTTGAACATGCTGTAGGCGCCCGCGCCCGCGTGGAACACGTCGTCCGCGAAGGCCGAGAGGTAGACGGGGAAGTTGAAGGCGAAGGTGCCGACGAACCCGACCAGCACGATCGGCCAGATCAGCTCCGGGCGGCCGGTGACGTACCGCACGCCTTCCCGCAGCTGGCCCTTGCCGCGCGGGGCGCGTTCGACGACGTGCAGGTCGCGGGCGCGCATCAGCAGCAGGCCGGTGAGCGGGGCGATGAAGGACAGGCCGTTGAAGAGGAACGCGTAGCCGGTGCCGACGCCGGTGATCAATATGCCCGCGACCGCGGGGCCGATCAGGCGGGCGGACTGGAAGTTCGCGGAGTTCAGGCTGACCGCGTTCTGCAGCTGCCGCGGGCCGACCAGCTCGGAGACGAAGGACTGCCGGGCCGGGTTGTCGACCACCGTGGCGAGACCGACCGCGAAGGCGGCGACGTACACGTGCCACACCTGGACCTGGCCAGTGAGGGTGAGGACGGCGAGGGCGAGGGCGGTGAGGGCCATCGCCGACTGTGTGACGAGCAGGGCCGGCCGCTTGCGCAGCCGGTCGACGAGGACACCGCCGTAGAGGCCGAAGAGCAGCATCGGCAGGAACTGCAGTGCCGTCGTGATGCCGACGGCCGCGGAGGAGCCGGTGAGGCTGAGGACCAGCCAGTCCTGGGCGATGCGCTGCATCCAGGTGCCGATGTTGGAGACCACCTGACCCATGAAGAACAGGCGGTAGTTCCTGACCTTCAGGGAGGAGAACATCGAGGACTTGCGGACCGGCCGGGCGTCACCGGAGGGGCGGGTGTCGGAGGTGGGCGGGGAATCGTGGGGATCAGGTGCGGGGGCGGAAGCTGCTCCGGGTCCCGAACTCAAAAGGGTTCGCCTCCTTTTTCTCTGCTCGTTCGCCTTCGGGGCGCTGGAGCCGGTGTCGGGGGGCCGACCGTGGTCACCCCTTCGGGTCTCCGCGCGCTCGGCCCCTCGACACCGGCGCGCCCCTACGGCTCACTCGCGGCGACGACTACGGCTTACAGATGCGCGAGTTTCTCCAGCACGGGGGCGGCGGCGCGCAATGTCGCCCACTCGTCCTCGTCGAGGTTCTCCACCAGCGAGGCCAGGAACGCGTTCCGCTTGCGGCGGCTCTCCTCGAGCATCGCTTCGGCCTGCTCGGTGCGCGTCACGACCTTCTGGCGCCGGTCCTCGGGGTGCGGCTCCAGACGGACCAGTCCCTTGGACTCCAGCAGCGCCACGATGCGGGTCATCGAGGGCGGCTGGACGTGCTCCTTGCGGGCGAGCTCGCCCGGGGTGGCCCTGCCGCACAGGGACAGGGTGCCGAGCACCGACATCTCGGTGGGGCTGAGCGACTCGTCGACCCGCTGGTGCTTGAGCCGACGGGACAGCCGCATCACGGCGGATCGGAGGGAGTTCACGGCGGCTACGTCGTCGCCATGGCTGAGGTCCGGCATGTTCTTTAGCGTAACTCATTACTCTCGCTAAATACCACCCGGGGCGCACATGAAGGCCCGTGACCCTGGCCACTGAACCATGACATCACTCGTATGGGTGATCCGATGGTGGAACGTGACACACCGGACCGAAGGGTGCCGCGACCCTTCGGTCATGGGGACCAGTGTGCTCAGCCTGCGAATAGACCACGAGCTGCTTCAGCGGCTGCGGCACCATGCCGCGAAAAGGGGAATGAGCGTCCAGGACTACGTCGTCCGGATGCTTGTTCGAGATGACTTCGACCAGCGTTTCCAGGCCGCCGTCGAGGAGACGGAGAGGTTCTACGGGTCACCCGGCTCGGGCGACGAGGACGAGGATCAGGTCAGACCCAGCGCCGGCATCAGGTAGTAGAACGCGAACACCGCCGCCACCGCGTACATCGCCGCCGGCACCTCCCGGCCCCGCCCCGCCGCCAGCCGCAGCACCACGAAGGTGACGAAGCCCATGCCGATGCCGTTGGTGATCGAGTACGTGAACGGCATCATCAGCATCGTCACGAAGGCCGGGATGGCGATCGTGTAGTCCGCCCAGTCGATCTCCTTCACCGAGCCGGCCAGGATCAGGAAGCCGACCGCGAGCAGGGCCGGGGTGGCCGCCTGGGACGGCACCATCGTGGCGACCGGCGTCAGGAACAGGGCCGCGGCGAAGAGACCGCCGGTGACGACGTTCGCGAGGCCGGTGCGCGCGCCCTCACCGACACCGGCCGTGGACTCGACGAAGGCGGTGGTCGCCGAGGAGGAGCTGGCACCGCCGGCGGCGACCGCGAGACCGTCGACGAACAGCACCTTGTTGATGCCGGGCATCTGCCCCTGCGCGTCGGTCAGCTTCGCCTCGTCCGAGACGCCCATGATCGTGCCCATCGCGTCGAAGAAGCACGACAGCAGCACGGTGAAGACGAACAGCACACCGGTCAGCACCCCGACCTTCTCGAACCCGCCGAACAGGCTGACCTGCCCGACCAGCCCGAAGTCGGGGCCGGCGACGGGGTTGCCGGGCCACTTCGGGGCGGTGAGTCCCCAGCTCGGCACCTTGGCCACGGCCTCGATGACCATGGCCACGACGGTCATGGCGACGATCGAGATCAGGATCGCGCCGGAGACCTTGCGCACGATCAGGGCGAGCGTGAGCAGCACACCCAGGACGAAGACCAGCACCGGCCAGCCGCCCAGGTGGCCGTCACCGCCGAGCTGGAGCGGGACGGTGGTCTGGGCGGCGTCCGGGATACGGGAGACGAAACCGGAGTCGACGAGACCGATCAGCATGATGAACAGGCCGATGCCGATGGAGATGGCCTTGCGCAGCCCGTAGGGGACGGCGTTCATCACGCGCTCGCGCAGCCCCGTGGCGACCAGCAGCATGACCACGAACCCGGCGAGGACCACCATGCCCATCGCGTCCGGCCAGGACATGCGGGGGGCGAGCTGGAGGGCGACGACCGAGTTCACCCCGAGGCCGGCGGCGAGCGCGATCGGCACATTGCCGATGACGCCCATGAGGAGGGTGGTGAGCGCGGCCGTGAGGGCCGTCGCGGTGACCAGCTGTCCGTTGTCGAGCTGGTGACCGTACATGTCCTTGGCGCTGCCGAGGATGATCGGGTTCAGCACGATGATGTAGGCCATCGCGAAGAAGGTGGCGAGGCCGCCCCGGACCTCACGGGACAGCGTGCTGCCCCGCTCGGAGATCCGGAAGAAGCGGTCGAGTGCGCCGTACGCGGACCCGGCTCCCGGCTGTTCAGGGGCGGGGACCTTGGTGGGAGCCGAGGAGGACATGTGGTTGGTGTTTCCTACGAAGAGAAGTGATCAGACACAAACCGTTTCAGTATGAACATATAAGGTCGCGAACGCACATCTCCGCGCGTAGACCCGATCGCCTCGTAAGCTGTCCCCATGGCGAAATGGACCCCCAGACACGAGGCACCGGAGCCCCTGGAGGGCCCCGTGGTCGCCACCGTCACCGGCGGCACGATCCTCTGGTTCGTCCTCTTCCTGGTCCAGCTCCCCTTCTACGGCTGGTTCGACGACCACGGCCACACCTGGTGGGTGTGGACCTGCCTGGCCGGCGGCGGCCTGGGGCTGATCGGCATCTGGTACGTCCGCAAGCGCGATGCCGCGATCAAACGGGCGGCGGCACAGGAGCTGACGGCGACCCCTCAGACCGACCAGGCGACTCCCCAGGCCGACTAGAAACCGACGGAGACCCGAGGCCGTACAACTGCCGTACGACCAGGGCACGACGTCCGTCGTCCCCAGGTCGGATCTTCCGCGCATTCGGCGGGTGAAGCGGCAAAACCGCACGTACCGTCGAATGCATGACGCATCTCGACGCGGGTGCCCGGCCCGACTCCGCGCGGCCGGTGACGGTCACCTCACGCGAGACCGGCCTGACCACGGCCCAGGTCACCGAGCGGGTGGAACGCGGCCAGGTCAACGACGTGCCGGTGCGCGGCAGCCGCTCCACCGTCGACATCGTCCGCGCGAACGTCTTCACCCGCTTCAACGCGATCATCGGCGTGCTGTGGCTGATCATGCTGTTCGTCGCGCCGATCCAGGACAGCCTGTTCGGCTTCGTGATCCTCGCCAACACCGGCATCGGGATCGTCCAGGAGTGGCGGGCGAAGAAGACGCTGGACTCGCTCGCGCTGATCGGTGAGGTGCGTCCCACCGTCCGCCGGGACGGGGCCTCCGGCCAGGTCAGCACCTCCGAGATCGTCCTCGACGACCTGATCGAGATCGGGCCCGGCGACAAGGTCGTCGTCGACGGCGTCTGCGCCGAGGCCGACGGGCTGGAGATCGACGAGTCGCTGCTGACGGGCGAGGCCGACCCGGTCGTCAAACGCCCCGGCGACCAGCTGATGTCGGGCAGCTTCGTGGTCGCGGGCGGCGGGGCCTTCCAGGCCACGAAGGTCGGGCGGGAGGCGTATGCCGCGCAGCTCGCCGAGGAGGCGTCCCGGTTCACGCTCGTCCAGTCCGAGCTGCGCTCCGGCATCTCCACGATCCTCAAGTACGTCACGTGGATGATGGTCCCGACCGCGATCGGCCTGATCATCAGCCAGCTGTTCGTGAAGGAGAACGCCTTCGACGACTCCCTCGCCCGCACGGTCGGCGGTATCATCCCGATGGTCCCCGAGGGGCTGGTCCTGCTCACCTCGGTCGCCTTCGCCATCGGCGTCATCCGCCTCGGCCGCAAGCAGTGCCTCGTCCAGGAGCTGCCCGCGATCGAGGGCCTGGCCCGGGTCGACACGGTCTGCCTCGACAAGACCGGCACCCTCACCGAGGGCGGCATGGACCTCACCGAGCTGCGGCCCCTGCAGGGCTCCGACGAGACGTACGTACGCCGGGTGCTCGGCGCCCTCGGCGGGTCCGACCCCCGGCCGAACGCCTCCCTCAAGGCGATCATCGACGCCTACCCGGCGGCCGAGGACTGGCGCTGCACCCGGGCGCTGCCGTTCTCCTCCGCCCGCAAGTACAGCGGCGCCGCGTTCGCCGAGGCCGACGGGGACACCAGCACCTGGCTGCTCGGGGCGCCGGACGTGCTGCTGCCCGACGACGACCCGGCCCTCGCCGAGACGGGGCGGCTGAACGAGCAGGGCCTGCGGGTGCTGCTGCTGGCCCGGGTCGACCGGGACCTCGACGACCCGGAGGTGGCCGAGGGAGCGAAGCCCGTCGCGCTGGTGGTCCTGGAACAGCGGCTGCGGCCGGACGCGGCCGGGACGCTGCGCTACTTCGCCGACCAGGACGTGGCCGCCAAGGTCATCTCCGGCGACAACGCGGTGTCGGTCGGCGCGGTCGCGACCAGGCTGGGGCTGTCCGGCGCCACGGTGGACGCGCGCCGGCTGCCCGCCGAGCAGGACGCGATGGCGCGGACCCTGGACGACGGCACGGTGTTCGGGCGGGTCACCCCGCAGCAGAAGCGGACCATGGTGGGCGCGTTGCAGTCCCGGGGGCACACGGTCGCGATGACGGGCGACGGCGTGAACGACGTCCTCGCCCTGAAGGACGCCGACATCGGCGTCGCGATGGGCTCCGGCTCCGAGGCGACCCGGGCGGTCGCGCAGATCGTGCTGCTGAACAACAGCTTCGCGACGCTGCCGTCGGTGGTGGCGGAGGGCCGCCGCGTCATCGGCAACATCACACGGGTCGCGACCCTGTTCCTCGTCAAGACGGTCTACTCGGTGCTGCTGGCGATCATGGTGGTCTGCTCGCAGGTCGAGTACCCGTTCCTGCCGCGCCATCTGACGCTGCTGTCGACCCTGACGATCGGAATCCCGGCCTTCTTCCTGGCGCTCGCGCCCAACAAGGAACGCGCGCGGCCGAACTTCGTACGGCGGGTGATGCGGTACGCGATCCCGGGCGGGGTGGTGGCCGCGCTGGCGACCTTCGCGACGTATCTGGTCGCCCGGCACCACTACACGGGCGCGGGCGCCCTGGACGCGGAGACCAGCGCCGCGACGCTCACGCTGTTCCTCATCTCGATGTGGGTCCTGGCGATCATCGCCCGCCCCTACACCTGGTGGCGGATCGCCCTGGTGGCGGCGATGGGCGGGGCGTTCCTGCTGGTGCTGGTCGTGCCGGGGCTCCAGCACTTCTTCGCGCTGAAGCTGGTCGGGCTGGCGCTGCCGTGGCTGGCGGTCGGTGTCGCGGTGGTGGCGGCGGCCACCCTGGAACTCCTGTGGAGGTGGGTGGACCGCCGCGTGCCGGCGTAGCCGGGGTTACCTCACGTCGACGTAGTCGCCCGTGGCGTTGACCGCCGGGGTGGTCGTCGTGCCGGCGAAGCTGAAGCGCCAGTAGCCGTCGTACTGGGCGGTGGCGGTGGCCTTCAGGTTGCCGTACTGGTCGGAGTACACCGTCTTGACCGTGGTGTACGTGCTGGTGCCCGCCTTGCGGAACTGCAGCTTGACCGGCTGGTTGGTGTAGCCGTGGTAGGCGTTGTCCTCCCAGTTGGCGCGGGACAGCTTGCCGGTGGACGTGATGGTCTTGCCCTTGTAGACGGGCTCGGGGCCGGCGTTGACGGTCAGCTTGGAGTAGCGCTGCACCTTGGTGCTGCCCAGGCCGCCCTGCTCCTTCTCGTCGCCGTCGCTGGTGACGGCGAGGGCGCCGGCGCCCCAGGTGCCGGCGTCGGAGTTGAACAGGTCGCCGTCGGCCGGGCGTATGGCGATGACGCCCTTGCAGTTGAGGACGGTCGACGAGGCGGCGGTGCAGGTGGCGGGGTCGTCGCTGATGAGGACGTTGTCCGCGGTGTCCAGTGAGGAGCCGTGGTAGATCAGCGGACCGGTGGCGAAGTTGTCCGAGCTGGTGTCGAGGTCGGCGGCGTGGGTCACGGTGTAGGTGACCGGGAAGCTGACCACGTTCGTGGTGCCGACGGCGATGTTCTTGCCGCTGTTGACCTTGACGTCGGAGAAGGTGACGTCAAGGGTCGAGGCGGTGGTGCCCGAGTCGGCGCCGGCCGAGGCGGAGCTGAAGGCCGCCTTGCCGGACGACGCGTCGGCGGCCTGCGCGGCCGGGACGACGAGGGCGGAAAGGGCCAGGGCGCCGGCGACGGCGGCCACGGTGGCTCGGATGTGCATGTGTTCCCCAGGTGGAGAAGTGATCTAGGAGTCTCTTGACTCGGCTGATCAGATCCACGAGCCCGCGAACAGGTTGTACACCCCGTTCCGGTTTTGCCGCCGCATCCCCCATGTTTGACCCGGGCATGGGACTTGGGCCATGAGACATACGGAACCGCCGGTCCCGGAGCGGATTCCGGGGCCGGCGGTGTCGTCCGTGCCGTGCGGGACGGTGGCTATCGCACGTCGACGAAGTCACCCGTGGCGTTGACGGCCGGGGTGGTCGTCGTGCCCGCGAAGGAGTAGCGGAAGTAGCCGTCGGTGGCGGCCTTGACGGTGGTCTTCAGCTCGCCCGTGCTGTTCGACGTGATGGTCTTCACCGTGGTGTAGGTGTCGGAGCCCTTCTTGCGGAACTGGAGCTTCACGGGCTGGCCGGTGTAGCCGTGGTACTTGTGGTCCTCCCAGTTCGCCCGGGACAGCTTGCCGGTGACGGTGATGGTCTTGCCCTTCGCCACCGGCTCCGGGGAGGCGTTGACCGTCAGCTTGGAGGCGCGCTGGACCTTGGCGGTCTTGTAGGCGTCGCGGATGACGTAGTCACCGTCGTTGCCGACCGCGCCGGCCCAGACCTTCCAGGTGCCGGCCAGGATGTTGCTGTAGAGGTCCACGGCCGGGTCGGCGACGATCGTCACCTTGCAGGTCGCGGTGGTGGCACTGGAGTTGGTGCAGTCGCCGACGAACTCCTGGTCCAGGCTCTCCGGGACGAGCGCCCCGTCGGCGTTGTCCGGGTCCGTGCCGTGCCACAGGACGGGGTAGGCGTCGTAGATGCCCTCCGGGTCGGTGGCCGTCACGGAGACGGTGAAGGACTTCTTGACGGTCGTGCCGACGACGATGTTCTTGCCGCCGTTGACGGTCACGCTCGTGATCTTCGTGTCGCCCTCGCCCTCGTCAGTCGGGCCGGCGGCCGCGAACGGCGTGGCCTTCGAGGTGGAGGGGACCAGCGAGGCCAGGTTCGGCATGTGGTCGTCCGCCTGCGCGGCGGGGACGGCCAGTGCGGAAAGGGCCAGGGCGCCGGTGACGGCGGCCACGGTGGCTCGGATACGCATGCGTTCTCCAGGTGGAGAGGGGCCCCGGCGCTCATCGTCGGCTCCTGGGGCCCAAGTGATCGTGGAGTCTGTTGACTCACGTGATCAGATACGCGAGCAAAGCGCTTGGTTGTACGAACGATGAAGAATTTGTGCGGGAGTTTTCACCGAACGTCCAAGCGCCGCCGCATGCTTCAGTCGAACCACCGGTCCCGCGCCAGCTCCTCCGTCCGCGACGGGTCCTCCAGCAGCGCCGCCACCTCGAACCGCCGCGGCCACTGCCCCGCCGCCCAGGCGAGCCCCGCGGCGACGCCCTCCAGGGTGGCGGCGTGCAGGACGCCGTCGTCGGTGAGCCGCCAGTCGATCTCGACGCCGTCGACGACGAGTTCCTCGTGCTCGCTGTAGGAGGAGGGGGTGCGGGGGCCGAGCAGGACGCGGACGGAGTCCGGGACGTCGTGTTCGGCGCCCTCGGAGGAGACCTGCCCGGTGACCGACTCGCTCAGGCGTCGCACCTGGAAGAGTTCGGCCAGATCGGCGGCCCGGGCCGGGCGGACCGGCAGCAGGGGGACGCCGGCCGTGAAGGGCAGCAGGTCCGGTGAGTCGCACACCACGGCATCGGACGCCTCCACGACCTCCACCCGGCCGTCGATGACGGCACGCAGCTCGTCCGGCAGGGTCACCTGCTCCGGGTCCAGCTCGGCCAGCGCCCCGTACAGCGCGTGCAGTTGGGCGTCCGTCACCTCGCGCTCCGGGTCGGCGAGCCGGTCGAGGAGTTCGGCGGCACCGCCGGGCTCGTCCAGCAGCGCGGCGACGGACGTCCGGACACCCAGCGCCCGCAGCACCTGCTCGTCATCGAAGCCGGTCGCGTCGGCCTCCTCGTAGAGACCGCGCAGCAGCGGGTCGCCGCCGGCGGCCCGCAATCCGGCCGGGCGGCGGCCGTCGAGCACCGGGTTCCCGCGCAGCCACCACGCCGTGTACGGCCGGACGACCTCGTGCGTGCCGTCCGGAAGCAGGACGCGCACGGGCTGGACGATCGCGTCCCGCAGAGGCGGCTGCGACAGCAGGGACAGGGCCTGGGACCACTTGTCCTCGTCGACCAGGTCCAGATCCCTTACGGCGATGATCTCGGTCGCGACCGGGGGCACCGGGCTGTCCGGGAAACGGTCGAGGATGTCCTCCGCCCACACATCGACGGCGTCCAGCAGGCCCGGGTCGTCGGGCTCGGCGAAGTCGCCCTCCCGGGGCTCCAGTTCGTCGGGGTCCAGGACGACGTCGGTGGCGCGGACGAGCGCGAAGTTCACCAGCACCCCGCAGGCGGCCAGCGGCTGCTCGCCCCACTTGGAGGCCAGCTCGGCGTCCACCGCGGCCAGTTCGCCCTCGCGCATGACCTGGGCGAACGGGCCGCCGGGGAAGACGAGTTCGCAGGCCGGGGCCGGTTCGCCGTCCTCGTCGGGCAGCGCGAGCGCGCCCAGCCAGGGCTCGTCACCGGGCTCCAGACCGGCGTCCCGCACCAACGCGAGGACGGTGTCGGCCAGTTCCTCCGAGTCGAGGGCGTCCTCCTCCCACAGCACACCGCCCTCGTCGTCGAGCGACGCGGCGACGGCGGCCCTGACCTGCGGGGTGGTCAGCACGGCGCGCGGGGTCGCGGGCAGGGCGCCCAGCTTCTCCAGGATCGGGTGCGCGGCGTCCGGGTGAGCGACCTTCAGACCGAGCCGGGCCAGGGTCTCCGGGTCCGTACCGGTGGCGTCGGGGCTCGGCAGCAGGACCTGCCGGGGACCGATCGTCGTACGCCCGTCCGCGAGCGGCACCGGCAGGCCCGACAGCCGGTCCGGGTCGACTCCCGCCAGGCTGTCGTAGAGCCGCCGCCACCAGCCGGGCTCCTTCTCCAGCCCGGCCAGCCGGTCGATCGCGTCGGTCAGCGGCACCCGGGCGACACCCAGGGTGCGCAGCTCCGCCCGGCGTTCGAGACCGGCGGGCAGCAGCGTGGGCAGCACCTCGGCGAGCACCCGCACCGTGTCCGCGCCGGCACCCTCGACGACCTCGGCGTCCCGGGGCCGCAGCGACTCGGGCAGCTCGTCGCCGTCGTGCTCGCGGCGCTCGACGGCGGGCGGCAGGAACGACGTGCGGGGCAGCCGCTCCAGGATGGCCTGGCGCAGGGCGCCGTCCAGCTCGCCCTTGCCCAGCGGGCCCGGCACGAGATCGATGAGCCCGGCCGTCACCGGCCGCCACTCGCCGAGGAGTTCGGTGTAGGAGTCGGCCGCGCGCTGGATCAGGAAGTCGGTCAGCGGGCCGGGGGCGGCGTGCCGGCGGGTGGAGTCCAGCGGGAACGAGGCGATGAGCAGGGCGGGCACGCCGAGCGGCTCGTCGCTGGGGGTGGGGGCGTGCACGACCGGGCTGGTGCGGGGCCGGGCCGGGCTGCCGTCGGAGTCCACGGGCACGGCCCAGGTGACCGACCAGTGGGGGCGCAGCCGCTCCTCGACGGGCCGGCCGGTGAGCAGCTCGGGGTCGAGAGGGCCGTGGGCGGCGGCCGTGCGCCAGTAGGTGACGCCGTCGCCGGAGTCGTCGACGACGGTGAAGGGGCCGTCGGTGCGGCGGGAGAGCGTCCGGGGGCTCTCGCCGTTGATCTCGACGACGACCTCTTCGAGACCGGCGAGGGTGAGCAGGAGCGCGTCGTCGACCGCCCGCAGCAGCCGTTCGGCGAGGTCGGCGGCGGCCGCGTCCCGCAGCGGCAGGATGACGGCGGTGTCGTACGGATCGGGGGCGGTGCCCTCGGCGGCGAACGGCAGCCGCAGCAGCGGTACGTGACCGTCGCGCCGCCGGACCTCGTCCCCGAGGCCGGGGCTGTGCCGGGCGGTCTCGGCGGCCAGTTCCCGGGCCTCGGCCAGCGACCAGCGCACGCCGCCGTGCCGGCCGACGACGGCGGGCTCGTCGGTCACGGCGAGGACGGCGGCGAAGCCGACGCCGAACCGCCCGACGGCCTGCTCGTGGGTCTCCCGCTTCGCGGAGGCACGCAGCGTGGACAGCGACTCCACGCCGGCCGCGTCCAGCGGAGCGCCGGTGTTGGCGGCGACGAGAACCCCGTCACGCAGGGTGAGCCGCAACCGTCCCGGCACCCCGGCCCGGGCCGCCGCGTCGGCGGCGTTCTGCGCGAGTTCGACGACGAGCCGGTCCCGGTACCCGCCGAGGACGAGATCCTCCTCGGCGTTGGCGTCCTCACGGAACCGGGCGGGGCTGGTGGCCCAGGCGTCCAGCACTCCACGCCGCAGACGTGCCGTACCGAACGGATCGGCACCCTCGGCGGCGGGCCGCACGAACTTGCTGCTCACGTTCCTTCTCCTCATCGACGAGAGGACGAAGGTACCGCCTGGGGAGCGGGGCCGCGCGCCCCCTCCGGCCCCGGTTCAGCTCCCGGAGGCGAACGTCACGAAATCCGCCCATGCGGCGGGGCGACGGCGTACCGCTGCTCTTCCCGAGAACCTCAACGGTGAAAGAACCGCACCCATCCCCACCCCGGCGCCCGCTCACCCGCCCGGGTGAACATCACCAACTCGGCTGGCGTGGCGCCTGGTTACCGGACCTACTCTCGGCGCGATCCCGACGAAAGGCCTGACACCCCCCATGGTCAGCTCGCCCCACGAGGCGATGCACCGCATCTTCCAGGACCACCCCGGGCTGTTCTCCCGGGTCTCCGAAGTGCTGGGCATCGACTTCGCCCCGCCCACCTCGGTCACCGTCCTGCCCACCGACCTCACCGAGGCCCGCCCGCTCGAACGCCGCGTCGACACCCTGCTCCGGCTGGAGACCGAGGACGACGAGCCGTTACTGCTCGCGGTCGAGGCGCAGGGCAAGAAGGACCCGGACAAGCCCGCGAGCTGGGCGTACTACGCCTCGTACCTGCTCACGAAATACCGGCTCCAGCCGCTGCTCCTGGTCGTCTGCCAGGACCGCGCCACGGCCGAATGGGCGGCGCGGCCGGTGAGCTTCGGCCCTCCCCAGTGGCCCCTGCTCACCCTGCGCCCGCTGGTCGCCGGGCCGCACAACATGCCGGTGCTCACCGACCCGGCCGAAGTCCGCAAAGACCTCGCGCTCGCCACGCTGTCGGCCATCACCCACGTCAAGCACCGGGACATCGGGGCCATACTCAAAGCAGTGACAACCGTCCTGCGGGACACACCGCACCCGATCGCCGACCCGATCGTCGAACTCATCGCACAAGGGCTGGGCAAGCACCCGGCCGCGGAAATGTGGAGGAACCTGGTGGCCGTGGACCTGTCCTTCTACAAGTCGTACATCTCGGAAGAAATCCGCGACGAAGGCCGTGAAGAAGGCCGTGAAGAAGGCCGGGCCGAGGGCGAGGCCCGGCGGGCCGCCGAAGACGTTCTGGAGGTTCTGGACGTCCGGGGCATCGACGTCCCCACAGCGGTCCGCGAGCGCATCGTCAGCTGTCGTGACCCCGAAACCCTGCGCCGCTGGCACCGCCGTGCCGTGATCGCCCCCTCCGCCGAGCAGATCTTCTCGGACGAATAGTGGATCTCTCCTTCTACAAGTCGTACATCTCGGAAGAAATCCGTGCAGAGGGTGAGGCCCGGCGGGCCGCCGAAGACGTTCTGGAGGTTCTGGACGTCCGGGGCATCGACATCCCCGCAGCCGTCCGCGAGCGCATCGTCAGCTGTCGTGACCCCGAGACTCTGCGCCGCTGGCACCGCCGTGCCGTGATCGCCCCCTCCGCCGAGCAGATCTTCTCGGCGGAGCAGGACGAGTAGGCGAGGGCGGCCGGGCTACGAGTGGCCCAGTTCCTCCGTGTCCTCGTCCGCCGTCGCCGGGACCGAGCCCGAGTCCGAGGCCGGGCGGAGCGGGAACGGGTCGACGCGGGTCTCGTCGATGACCGGCGGGGCCGGCTGGGGCGGCTTGGGCATGACCGCCGCCTCGGAGTGGCCGCCGCAGCCGTAGGACAGGGAGACGACGCGGCCGTCGGCCGGGGAGTACTCGTTGGCGCAGACGCCGAAGGCCTGGCCCAGGGAACCGCCGATACGGAGCAGGAAGCCGCAGCTCACACAGGCGGCGGGGGCCGCCTGTGCCATCGGCGTCTTGGGGCCGAAGGCTTCCTCCCAGCGGTCGGCGGCGATGTGCAGGCCGTAGCGGGACAGCACCCGGGCACGGCGCACGCCGAGTTCCTCGGCCACCGCCGCGATGGAGCCGCGGGCGGGGGCGGCCAGCGGCCCCGCCGTGACCTCCGCGTCCTCGGCCTCCGCCAGTGCCGCCATCTCGTCGGAGACGACGGAGTTCGGCGGCGGCTCGTCCTCTCCGGTCCAGCCGGGCTCAAGGCGAAGGTCCTCGGCGTCCGTGGGCAGCAGGTCGCCCGGACCCATGTCGCCTGGGCGCAGCCGCTCGCTCCACGGCACCCACTCCGGCGCGAGCACCGCGTCCGGGCCGGGCAGCAGCACCGCCTCGTCCACCGTGACGATCTTCGCCCGGGACGCCCGGGCCACCGTCACGGCCCAGCGCCAGCCCCGGTACCCGAGCTCCTTGCACTCGAAGAAGTGCGTGACAACGCGGTCCCCCTCGGAGACCAGCTCCACGTGCTCGCCGACGATTCCTGGTGCCGCGGCCTCCTCGGCTGCGGCGCGGGCGAGGTCGACGGCCTCGGCGCACAGACGGTCAGGGGTGCGGCTTCGCGTTGTCGCTGCGCTCACAGGTATCGCTTCTCTCCATACGCCGTCTCACGTGTGCGCCACTCCCAGCGCAGGGGGCGGACGGAGCGGACCAGGGGACCGCGTCGACGTCCTTCATCCATTTTGCGGGATGGCTGAGATACGCACGCTACCCTTCCGCCCCACTTCGCGTACACCGACGGTCCTGACCGAGGCTCCGGACCACCGTGCCGACCGGCCCCCCGCAACCCTGACAGTCACCCCACAGGCCCTATACGAGCGTGAATGGCACTACCCACTGCCATCTCGGGGCACTATGACGTCGTGGCAGCCGCGAGGACGCCCCAGGGCGCCACCGGGACCGGTGGGTCGAAAGGGGTCAAGGGAAGCAGCCGACTGAGCGGGCCGGGCCGTCTGCGCGGCTCCCTCCGCGCGGTCGGCCATGCCCTGCACCTCCCGTTCACCGGCACCGCCCGCGGCATCCGCAAGGCCACCCACGCGCACGGCGCCGGCGAGTCCGGCCTCGGCAAGCTGATCGAGCTGCACGGAGTGAACGGCGCCGGGGACGTGATGATCACCGTCGCCCTCGCGTCGACGGTGTTCTTCTCCGTGCCGACCGACGAGGCCCGCGGCCGTGTCGCGCTGTACCTCGCGATCACCATGGCCCCCTTCACCCTCCTCGCGCCGGTGGTCGGCCCGCTCCTCGACCGCCTCCCGCACGGCCGCCGGGCCGCGATGGCCGGGGCGATGCTGGCCCGGGCGCTGCTCGCGCTGATCCTGTCCGGCGCGGTCGTCAGCGGCAGCCTCCAGCTGTATCCGGCGGCCCTCGGCGTCCTCGTCGCGTCGAAGGCCTACGGAGTGGTCAGAAGCGCCGTCGTGCCCCGGCTGCTGCCGCCCGGCTTCTCCCTGGTGAAGGCCAACTCGCGCGTCACCCTCGGCGGGCTCCTCGCCACCGGCGTCGCCGCGCCGATCGGTGCCGGCCTTCAGCAGATCGGACCGCGCTGGCCGCTCTACGGCGCCTTCGTGATCTTCGTTGCAGGGACGTTCCTGTCGTTCACGCTGCCGCCGAAGGTCGACTCCGCCAAGGGCGAGGACACCGCGCTGCTGGCCTCGGACGAGGAGCACCTGCACGGGCCGCACCGCCGTCCCGTCAAGCGCCCCGGGCTGCGCACGGTCGGCCCGGCCGTCACGCACGCCCTCGCCGCCAACGCCGCCATCCGCTGCCTCACCGGCTTCCTGATCTTCTTCCTCGCCTTCCTGCTGCGCGAGCACCCGGTCTCCGGCCAGAGCGCCGCCGTGTCCCTGGGGATAGTGGGCGTGTCGGCGGGCGCGGGCAACGCGCTCGGTACGGCCGTGGGGGCGTGGCTGCGGTCCCGGGCACCGGAGATCATCATCGTGACGGTCGTGGCGTTCGTGCTGGGCGCGGCGATCACGGCCGCGTTGTTCTTCGGCGCGGTCATGGTGGCCGGCCTGGCCGCGATCGCCGGCTTCGCGCAGGCCCTGGCCAAGCTCTCGCTCGACGCGCTGATCCAGCGGGACGTGCCCGAACTGGTCCGGACCTCGGCCTTCGCCCGCTCCGAGACGCTGCTGCAGATGGCCTGGGTGCTGGGCGGCGCGGTCGGCATCGTGATGCCGCTCAACGGCACGCTCGGGCTGGCGGTGGGCGCCGCGATCGTCGGCACGGGCTGGCTGACGACCGTACGGGGGCTGATCGCCTCGGCCCGGCGCGGGGGTACGACACGGCCGCGCGTGGCCTAGGGCCCTAGCCGCACGGGCACGCCGTACCCCGCGTGGGCGGTGCGGTCGGCGAGCCAGATAGCCTTCGCCCATGACCAGGTTGCAATCCGCTGTGCGACGCCGCCGCGCCGTCGCCGCCGCCGGCGTCGTGTCCGCCGGACTGCTCGTCCTCTCGGCCTGTGACAAGCCGACTCCGATCTCCACGATCACCGTGGGTCAGGATTCGGTGAACTCCGAGGCCACCTGTGGCGGCCAGGGCGATGCCCTGAAGCCGTCCGACCTCAACCAGTGCCTGAAGGACAAGGGCATCAAGAGCATCTCCGTCGACCCGGACGAGACCGTGCGCTTCGGGGTCGACCCGGAGATCGCGGACGAGGGCTGGACGATCCTGATGAACGGTCAGCCGCTGACCGACTCCAGCACGAAGACCTACCGCACCATTCCGGGCAGCGTGTTCTTCAACGCGCAGTACGGGGCGCAGGGCAACTCGACGCTGGTGTCCATCAAGGAGGGCAAGAAGGACGCGTCGGGGCTGTGGAACTTCAAGCTGGAGAAGGACACGTAATCGCTGCCGCCGGGCTGGGCAGGGTGCTTGTCGTCACCGCCGTTTCCGTGGAGCGGGACGCGGTGGCTGCTGCCCACGGCGGTATCGGCGGTAGCGGCAGCAGCAGCGGTGTCGACGTCGTCGTCGTGGGTGTGGGGCCCGGGCTCGCCGGGGCGTCCACCGCCTCCGTGCTCACCGCCGCCGCCCTCGAAGGCAGCCCCTACGACCTCGTCGTTTCCGCCGGGATCGGCGGGGGGTTTGTGCCGGAGGCGCGCGTGGGGTCGCTCGTCGTCGCCGACGAGATCGTCGCGGCCGATCTGGGGGCCGAGACGCCCGACGGGTTCGTGTCGGTCACCGAGCTCGGGTTCGGGAGTGTGCGGCACCAGCCGCCCGCGGACCTCGTACGGCTGGTCGGTGACGCCGTCGGGGCGCCGACCGGGGCCGTGCTCACCGTGTCCACCGTGACCGGGACCGCCGAGCGGGCCGCCGCGCTCCGGGAGCGTCACCCCACCGCCCTCGCCGAGGCCATGGAGGGCTTCGGGGTGGCCGAGGCCGCCGCCGTGCACGGGGTGCCCGTGCTGGAGGTGCGGGCGATCTCCAATCCCGTCGGGCCGCGCGACCGCGCCGCCTGGCGTGTCCCGGACGCCCTGGCGGCCCTCACCGAGGGATTCGGGAAGCTCGTGCCCGTACTGGAGAGTTGGAACCGGCATGACCAGTGAGCAGCTGCAGATCGCCTACTCCCCCTGCCCGAACGACACCTTCGTCTTCGACGCCCTGGCCCACGGCCGCGTCCCCGGCGCCCCCGCCTTCGACGTGACCTTCGCCGACATCGACGTCACCAACGGCATGGCCGAGCGCGGCGAGTTCGACGTGCTGAAGGTGTCGTACGCCGTGCTGCCGTACGTGCTGGAGCAGTACGCCCTGCTGCCGTGCGGGGGCGCGCTGGGGCGGGGGTGCGGGCCGCTGGTGCTGACGCGGGAGCCGGATGTCGACCTCGGCGGTCGTACGGTCGCCGTACCCAGTGAGAGGTCCACCGCCTACCTGCTGTTCCGGCTGTGGGCCGCGGACACCGTGCGCGACGGGGTCGGCGAGATCGTCGTCATGCCGTTCCACGAGATCATGCCGGCCGTACGGGACGGGAAGGTCGACGCGGGGCTCGTCATCCACGAGGCGCGCTTCACGTACCGGAACTACGGGCTGCACAAGCTCGCCGACATGGGCGAGCACTGGGAGAACACCACCGGGCTGCCGATCCCGCTGGGCGCGATCATCGCCAAGCGGTCGCTGGGCGAGCAGAAGCTACGGCTGCTCGCCGACTCCATCCGGGCGTCGGTGCGCGCCGCCTGGGACGATCCCGAGGCGTCCCGGCCCTACGTCATGGAGCATGCCCAGGAGATGGACCCGGCCGTCGCCGACCAGCACATCGGGCTGTACGTCAACGAGTTCACCGCCGGCCTCGGCGAGGACGGCTACGCCGCCGTACGCGGGCTGCTGACACGCGCGGCGGCCGAGGGGCTGGTGCCGCCCCTCGGCCCGAACGCACTCGCTTTTCCCTGAGGGTTTTCCTGAGGGTTTGCCTGAGGGTTTCCCTGGGTGTTTTCCCTGGCGGGGATCACACGTCCAGCTGGTCGGCGACCGCGCGCAGCAGGCCCGCGATCTTCTTGCCGGCGGTCTTCTCGGGGTAGCGGCCCCGCTCCAGCATCGGGGTGATGTTCTCCAGGAGGGTCGTCAGGTCCTGGACGATGGAGGCGAGTTCGTCCGGCTTCTTGCGGGTCGCGGCCGCGACCGAGGGCGTCGGGTCGAGAATCGTCAGGGACAGCGCCTGGTCGCCGCGCTGTCCGGCGACGACGCCGAACTCCACCCGCTGTCCCGGCTTGAGCGTCTCGACTCCGGCGGGGAGGACCGAGGAATGGACGAAGACGTCGCCGCCGTCGTCACGGGAGAGAAAGCCGAAGCCCTTCTCGCTGTTGAACCACTTGACCTTGCCGGTAGGCACGTCTGTCCTCGTCCTCGTACTCGTCGGAAAACTGCTTCTGGAAACGGCTCTTGATAGCACTCGGGCGGGTCGTACGACCCGCCGGTACCAAGGCTAATGCTCTTCAGGCCGGTGACAAGACGTCACCCGGTTGTTCCTTCGCGCTGGGAACTACCCTGGTCGGGTGCGTGACAAAACCCAAACGAATTCCGCCGCGCCCGGTGACCGTCTGGTCCGTGCCGGTGCCATCGTCTTCTTCATCGGCGCCGTGGCCACACTGGTCACGGTCGCCCCGCTGTTCCTGGGGACGACGCCCTTTCCGACGTACATGTTCGGCCTGAGCATGCTCATGGCGGTCGGATTCCTGATGGCCGGTGCGGGAGTACTGCGTTCCGTGGCGGCGGGCCGACGTCAGGCGCGTGCGGGACGGTAGTCCGAAAACCACCCGGGGAATTCCGTCAGTCCGGTGAGGACGACGTCCGCGCCCGCCGCGCGCAGGTCCTCGGCGGGGCAGGGGCCGGTGGTCACCGCGACCGACAGCGCGCCGGCCGTCCGGGCGCCGCGCACGTCCCCGACGTGGTCGCCGACGTAGACACCGGCGTCGTGCTCGCGCAGCGCGTCCGCCTTCTGTTCGGCCCACAGGTCGCCTATGACCGCGTCGGGCTCGATGCCGAGGTGGGCGAGGTGCAGCTTGGCGTTGGGCTCGTACTTGGCCGTGACGACGATCGCGCGTCCGCCGGCCTCCCGTACGGCCGCGATGGCCTCCCGGGCGCCGGGCAGCGCCGGGGTCGCGGCGATCGCGATGGTCGGGTACATCTCCCGGTAGAGGTCCGCCACGGCCGCGATCTCCTCGGCCGGGAACCAGTTGATCAGCTCCTCGGCCAGCGGCGGCCCGAGCCGCGTGACCGCCAGATCGGCGTCGATGTACGTCCCCGTCCGCTCGGACAGTGCCTGGTAGCAGGCGCGGATGCCGGGGCGGGAGTCGATGAGGGTCATGTCGAGGTCGAAGCCGACGGTGAGCGCGGGCGGGGTCATGAAGGCCATATGGGCCATTGTGCCCAGGGGGTGTGAACGGCAGACGTCACCCTGTGATCGGCTAGCGGGAGCGTTGTGAGCGCCAGATCAGGAACAGGGCCGACGCCACCGCCGCGCCCCGGACCACCCACGGCCAGGTCTGTGCCACCGCGTCGTTCATGTGGCCCTCGGCGATCGGGGTGCCCCAGCGGTCGTTCGTCCTGCCCCACAGCCAGAGGATGCCGGCCGCGACGGAGAGGCCGGGGAGGATCATCACCGCCCACTTCGTCTCCGCCGGGGTCAGGCGACGTGAGGCGTAGGCGATGAGCCAGCCGAGGATCAGCACGAACCAGTTGCCGAGCACGGCACCCGCGACGAGCAGACCGGCGGCGATGAGGAGCAGGGGGTTGCTCCAGCCGCCCGCGGGCAGCCGCGCGAGACGCCGGCGGTCCGTCTTGCCGGCCGTCTCCTCCGGATCTCCGGCGACCTCGACGGCCGGGGCCGTCTCCTCGTCGGCCGGCGGCTTGTCCAGGTCCGGCTTCCTCGGCTTCGGCTGCTTCAGCAGGTCCGGCAGCTCCACGCCGCCCACGAAGCCCGGCACTTCGTCGCCGACGCCGAAGGGGCTGCTGTCCACCCGCCACCAGTCCGGCTGGACGGCGCTGTCCCCGAGCTCGTGCCCGGCGGCCAGGTGCGGCGGGGCCGCGCCCCCGGCGGCGGGGTGTGACTCCTCGGCGGGCCGGGCCGGGCGGGGCCGTGGTACGACGCGCCGCAGGACCCCCTTCGGCCGCTCGCCCGTCTCCTGCGGCTCATGGGCCTCGCGCTGTACGGGCACGGCGGCGGGGGCGGTTTCCGTCGTACCGCCGCCGACCGCGCCCGTGCCGTCGGCGGCCGCTGCCACGATCTCGTCGGGGCTGCCGAGGCGGGACAGGATGCGGCGGACGGCGGCGGGCGAGTCGACGGTGGCCTTGGCGCGGCGCTTGTCGATCTCGTTGCGCAGGTCCGCGACCAGACGCATGCGGGTGGCCGACGACAACTGCCGCTGCTGGGCCACGTCGCCGACGCGGCTGAGATACTCGTAAACGACCTGGTCGCTCTCAATCCCCACGAAGTCCCCTCCGGGGCGTGTGCGTTGGCTGACGCCGTCGGTCGACGGTACCGCGAGTACGGACGGGCGACCCACAGGCCCGCGCACAGTCGCCCCGGCCGCAGGAGGCGACCCGCTACCGTGGACCGGATGAGCACCGAGGACAGGCCGCCGGCCCCCCGTTCCCTCGCGGAAGCCCTCCGCGGGCGGGACGACGTCTCGCTGGGCGCACTCCTGCGCAGCCGTCCGGATCTCATCACGCCCGTGCCCACCGACCTCACGCAGCTCGCGACCCGCGCCGGCACCCGGGCCTCGGTGGTGCGGGCCCTGGAGCGGCTGGACCGGTTCACGCTCCAGACGGCTCAGGCGCTGGCCGTGGCGGCCGATCCGGCGACGTACGACGAACTGCTCGGGCTCATGGCCGGGGACGACGCCGACCCGGCCGTCGCCCAGGCCCTGCCGCACGCCGTGGGCGTCCTGCGCGAGCAGGCCCTTGTCTGGGGCGGCGACGACCGGCTGCGGCTGGTTCGCACGGCCCGTGAGCTGCTGGCTCCCTCGCCGCAGCATCCCTCGCCGACGGGGCTCGGCCCGACGGTCCAGGAGGCCACCGCCGGGATGTCCCCGGGGCGCATCCAGGAGATCGTCACGGCCGCCGGGCTGCCCTCGACCCACGACTCGGTCTCCGCGGTGACGTCCCTGACCGAGCTGTTCTCGGACCGGCGCCGGATGGCCGCGTTGCTCGCCGGGGCCCCGGCCGACTCCCTCGACGTGCTGGAGCGGCTTGTGTGGGGGCCGCCGTACGGGCAGGTCACGGCCGATCCGGCGCCCCGGCTGCGCTGGCTGCTGGACCGGGGGCTGCTGTTGCCGACGGCGCCCGGGACGGTCGTGCTGCCGCGCGAGGTCGCCCTGCACCTGCGGCGGGGACTCGCGCACCGGACGCCCGAGCCGGTGCCGCCGCCGGTCGAGACCGCCGCCGTGCACCGTCCACAGGTTGTGGACAGCACGGCGGCCGGGCAGGCGTACACCGCGCTCGCGACCGTCGAGGAGCTGCTGAAGGACTGGGACGAGGGCGGGCCGGCGGTGCTGCGGGCCGGCGGGCTGAGCGTGCGGGACCTGAAGCGGACCGCCGTCGCCCTCGACGCGTCCGAGCCGGCCGCCGCGTTCTGGGTGGAGCTGGCGTACGCGGCGGGCCTGATCGCCCCGGACGGGGAGGCCGACGAGCGGTACGCGGCGACCCCGGCGTACGACGAGTGGCGGGAGCTGCCCGCCGCCGAGCGCTGGTCGCGGCTGGTCACGGCGTGGCTCCCCGCGACCCGGACGGCCGGGCTGGTGGGCGGGCGGGACGCGAAGGACCGTACGTTGTCGGCGCTCGGGCCGGGTCTGGACCGTTCGGCGGCGCCCGAGGTACGGCACCGGGTGCTGGCGTTGCTGGCCGGGCTGCCGGAGGGCACCGCGCCGGCCGCCGAGTCGGTGCCGGCCCGGCTGCGCTGGGAGCGGCCCCTGCGCGGGGCCCGGCCCGAGGACGATCTGCGCGGGCGGCTCGCCGAGTGGGTGCTGTCCGAGGCGGAACTGCTGGGTGTCACGGGCAGGGGTGCCCTGTCGGCCCACGGCCGGGCCCTGCTGGGGGCGCCCGCGGCTCCCGCGAGGGGCCCGGAAGCGGAGCCCTCCGGTCCGGGCGACAAGCTCCCGGTCCACCACCGCCCCGCGCATCTCACCGCCCTCTCCCCCGCCGAACAGGCCGTCGCCTCCGCCGCCGCGGCCCGGCTGCTCACGCCCCTGCTGCCCGAGCCGCTGGACCACGTGCTGCTCCAGGCCGACCTGACGGCGGTGGCGCCCGGGCCGCTGCGGCGCCCGCTCGCCGACATGCTGGGCGTGCTGGCGGACGTCGAGTCCAAGGGCGGGGCCACCGTCTACCGCTTCACGCCCGGCTCGGTGCGGCGCGCCCTCGACGCCGGGCGGAGCGCCTCGGACCTGCACGCCTTCCTCGCCGAGCACTCCCGTACGCCGGTGCCGCAGCCGCTGACGTACCTGATCGACGACGTGGCCCGCAGGCACGGGCAGCTGCGCGTGGGCGCGGCCTCGGCGTACGTACGCTGCGACGACGACGCGGTGCTGGGCGAGATCCTCGCCGACAAGCGGGCCGCCGCCCTGGGGCTGCGGCGGCTCGCCCCGACCGTGCTGGCCGCGCAGAGCGACCCGGCGGGGCTGCTGGAGGGCCTGCGGGCGATGGGGTTCGCACCGGCCGCCGAGTCCGCCGAGGGCGATGTCCTGATCACCCGCGCGCACGCGCACCGCACCCCTCCCCGTACGGCGCCCGAGCCGGTCCCGGACGGCCCGCCGGTCCCCGACGACACGCTCCTCGCGGCGGCGCTGCGCGCCATCCGGGCCGGCGACCTCGCCTCCACCACCCCGCGCAAGCCCGGCACGGCTCCGGCGGTCAACGGCGAACTGCCCCGCACCGGTTCCGCCGAGACCCTCGCCACCATGCAGGCCGCCGTCCTGACCGGCCAGACCCTGTGGATCGGCTACGTCAACGCCGAGGGCGCCGCCAGCCAGCGCGTCATCGCCCCGATCCGCGTCGAGGGCGGCTTCGTCACCGCGTACGACCACACGGCGGACGAGGTCCGTACGTACCCGCTGCACCGGATCACCGGAGTCGCGGAGCTCGCCGACGACGCGGGCTGAGCCGCCGGGGGCTACTGCGTGTGCGTCACGGCCCGCATCATCGGCGGCACGCCGGAGATCTCGGACCGTGCCCCCGGCACCGACGGGGCATCAGCCGCCGTGCCAGTCCCGCAGGTCCCCTGCTCAGACCTTGCGCCAACCCGGAATCCAGGCACCGTCCTGGACCTGATAGTCCCCGAACAGCGCCGGGGCCTCCTTGGCCATCAGCTCGCCGACCTTGCCGAAGAGCAGACGGATCTCCTCCTCCGCCCCGGGCGCTGTCCGGTTCTCGATGACGTGCCGCAGGGTGCGCACATTGGCCGTCCAGACCAGGCCGGTGGCGACACCCTCGGGAGCAAACCGGCGCATGAACGAGGTCTTGGCCTTCTTCTCGCTGAACCGCACGCCTTCCTCCTCCAAACCGAAGTGCCCGGTCATCCAGCCCTGGAAGGCTTCCATCTGCTCCAGCAGAGCGGTGGCACGCTCCATGAGCTCGGTGTCCTGCTCGGCCCATTGCGGGAACCAGAACGGCAGATCGTCCAGGCGCACGAAACGCAGCGACTCCTGCGAGACGGCAGCGCCGGCGCGGTGCCGGACAAGCTCATGAGTGGCCACCCGGCTGACGTTGTGCAGCACGAACGAGAAGCTCACGTGCTCCAGGACCGAGCCGTGCGCGCTGGCCAGGATGTTACGCAGGTACTCATCCTGGTCGGACCGGATCCGGGTCACGTTCGGGTTCAGGCCCGGTTCCCAGGACCGGTAACAGATACGGCCCGCGAACTCAGCGAGGTTCTGCGCATCATCCAGGTCACCGCGGTCCACCCGCTCCAGCCAGCTCTCCCCGCCGACCTCGGCCAGGTAGTCAGCGACCTCGTCATAGTCCAGCTCCGGCCGGGCGATGAGACGGACCTCGGGTTCGACACGGCGCAAGACGTCCTCCACTGCGACTCGGGAAACAGGCGGCCCGAGTCTCCCACGATCCCGCGGCTCAGCATCGAAAAGGAGCTCCTATAGAGCCGCCGCCATCGAGGACGGTGAGACGGGCGGGAATCCGCTGGAGCCCCGGGCGGTCCAGGCCTCGGGAGTAGCCTGAAACGTCGATGTCCTCCGCGGCGGCCATGACCTTCCAGCCTCGGGCCTCGCACAGGGCCTCGCAGGCGGCACGCTGCCGCTCGGGCGACGTAGACTCTTGTGTTTCTCGCGAAAGGCCGACGTAGATGGCAGCGCGCATTCCGGGAGCGCTCGCCGCCACGCCTTTCGTGCGACGAGCGCGGGGCATGGCCCGGGCCGTGGCAGATACGGGTGCGGTGTCTGTCACAAGACGATCTATCCCTGGAGGTATGCGTGTCCTGCCTAATCGTCCAGTCCGACAAGACCCTGCTCCTGGAGGTCGACCACGAGCAGGCCGGCGACTGCCGTCGGGCCATCGCCCCGTTCGCGGAGCTGGAGCGGGCGCCGGAGCACATCCACACCTACCGGGTGACCCCGCTGGGCCTGTGGAACGCCCGGGCGGCGGGGCACGACGCCGAGCAGGTCGTGGACGCGCTGGTGCAGTACAGCCGCTACCCGGTGCCGCACGCGCTGCTGGTCGACATCGCCGAGACGATGGACCGCTACGGGCGGCTCACCCTCTCCAAGCATCCGGCGCACGGACTGGTCCTGACGACCACCGACCGTCCGGTGCTGGAGGAGGTCCTGAAGTCGAAGCGGATCGCGCCGCTGGTCGGCGCCCGCATCGACCCCGACACGGTCGCCGTGCACCCCTCCGAGCGGGGGCAGATCAAGCAGACGCTGCTGAAGCTGGGCTGGCCGGCCGAGGACCTCGCCGGGTACGTCGACGGCGAGGCGCACCCGATCGAGCTGGCCGAGGACGGCTGGGCGCTGAGGCCGTACCAGAAGCAGGCCGTGGAGAACTTCTGGCACGGCGGGTCGGGCGTGGTCGTCCTGCCCTGTGGCGCGGGCAAGACGCTGGTCGGCGCCGGGTCGATGGCGCAGGCGAAGTCCACGACCCTGATCCTCGTCACGAACACGGTCTCCGCCCGGCAGTGGAAGCACGAGCTGGTGCGGCGGACGTCACTCACCGAGGACGAGATCGGCGAGTACAGCGGGACGAAGAAGGAGATCCGGCCCGTCACGATCGCCACGTACCAGGTGCTGACGACCAGGCGGAAGGGCGTCTATCCGCACCTGGAGCTGTTCGACTCCCGGGACTGGGGCCTGATCGTCTACGACGAGGTGCATCTGCTGCCGGCGCCGGTGTTCAAGTTCACGGCGGATCTCCAGGCGCGGCGGCGGCTGGGCCTGACGGCCACGCTGGTGCGTGAGGACGGGCGCGAGTCGGACGTGTTCTCCCTGATCGGGCCGAAGCGGTTCGACGCGCCCTGGAAGGAGATCGAGGCGCAGGGCTACATCGCGCCCGCCGACTGTGTGGAGGTCCGGGTCAATCTGACGGACGCGGAGCGGCTCGCGTACGCCACGGCCGAGGCGGAGGAGAAGTACCGCTACTGTGCCACGACCGACACCAAGCGGAAGGTCACGGAGGCGATCGTCCGCCGCTTCGCCGGGCAGCAGATCCTCGTCATCGGCCAGTACATCGACCAGCTCGACGAGCTGGGTGAGCACCTCGGGGCGCCCGTGATCAAGGGCGAGACGTCGAACGCGCAGCGGGAGAAGTTGTTCGACGCGTTCCGGGAGGGCGAGATCAGCGTGCTCGTCGTGTCCAAGGTCGCGAACTTCTCGATCGACCTGCCGGAGGCGACGGTCGCGATCCAGGTGTCCGGCACGTTCGGGTCGCGCCAGGAGGAGGCCCAGCGGCTGGGCCGGGTGCTCCGCCCGAAGTCCGACGGCCACCAGGCCCACTTCTACTCGGTGGTCGCCCGGGACACGATCGACCAGGACTTCGCCGCGCACCGCCAGCGCTTCCTGGCGGAGCAGGGGTACGCGTACCGGATCATGGACGCGGACGAGCTGCTCGCGGACAGCTGAGGCAGGCGGGCCGCGCACGGCTCACTTGCGGCGGACCACGCCGACTTCCTCGCCGTACTGGCCGAGGATGATCACATCGAAGGCGGCGCCCGCGAACACCTTGACGGCGCGCAGGGCATCGCCGAGGCGGTGCCGGTGGCTGCCTGCCACGGCGGTGGCGCCGGGCGGGCGGCCCGGCGCCGGGGCGGGGGAGAGGGTTGCTGCGCTCATGTCTCCATGGTGCGTTTCCGTACGTAAAATCCGCGTCGGCCTGAGGACCGAACCCGCGCGCTCCGTCCGTACGCCTGCGGACCGACACCGGCCCCTCAGGGAAGAGGGCCCCGTCCCCTAGGGGATGGGAAACCGGGGACGGGAAACGCGGGGCGGGAAACGCGGGGCGGGAAACGCGGGGCGGGAAACGCGGGGCGGGTAGCGCGGGACGGGAAACGCCGGGCGGGAAAAACCATTGGCGGTCGGCTCCCCCGCTCCTCTAGGATCTCCGCTCTTGCCCGCCTCCTCATGGAGTGCCGCCGACCGGACGGAAACCGGCCGGCATCTCACCGCCATCTCTCAGCAGGTCCTCCGGAGGCACCCCCTTGTCCACGCCCGTCGACGACCCGCTCTCCCGTGAGCGCTCCCACCTCGCCGCGTCCCGTTCCGCCCTGCGTGCCATGCGCGAGGGCGTCGAGGCCCTCGACATCAGCGACGTCACCGCGAACTGGGTCAACGCGGCGGTGCTGGCCCACCAGATCGAGGAGCGCGTCAAGGCCCTGGCCGACCTCAGCGACACCCCGCTGTTCTTCGGGCGGCTCGACTATCTGCACGCACCCGGCGCCGAGCAGGCCGAGGGCGCGGAGGGGGAACGCTTCTACATCGGGCGGCGGCATGTGCACGACCATGACGGCGACCCGATGGTCATCGACTGGCGCGCCCCGGTCTCCCAGCCGTTCTACCGGGCCTCCAAGAAGGACCCGATGGACATCGCGCTGCGCCGCCGCTTCGGCTACACGGGCGGCGACCTCACGGCGTACGAGGACGAGCGCCTGTCGGACCCGGGCGAGGCGGCCCGGACCAGCAGACTCCTCCAGCAGGAGATCGAGCGCCCGCGAGTCGGGCCGATGCGGGACATCGTCGCGACGATCCAGCCCGAGCAGGACGAGATCGTCCGGTCGGGGCTCTCCGGCACGGTGTGCGTGCAGGGCGGTCCGGGCACCGGGAAGACCGCCGTCGGCCTGCACCGGGTCGCCTACCTCCTCTACGCCCACCGCGAGCGCCTCGCCCGCACCGGCACGCTCGTCATCGGGCCGAACCGGTCCTTCCTGCACTACATCGAGCAAGTGCTACCCACGCTCGGCGAGTTGACGGTGCGGCAGGCCACCGTCGAGGACCTGGTGGCACACGTAGAGATCAAGGGGACGGACGACGCGACGGCCGCGGTCGTCAAGGGCGACGCCCGCATGGCGCGGGTGCTGCGCGGGGCCCTCTACTCGCACGTCACGATGCCCACCGAACCGGTCGTGGTCGTGCGCGGCTCCCGCCGCTGGCGTGTGGCGGCGTACGAACTGCAGGACATCGTCCGCGAGTTGCTCGACCGCGACATCCGCTACGGCGCCGCCCGCGAGGCCCTTCCGCAGCGCATCGCGCACGCCGTGCTGGTGCAGATGGAGCGCTCGGGGGAGGCGCCGGACGACCGGGTGCAGGACGCGGTGGCCCGCAACAGCGCGGTCAAGGCGGCCGTCAAGGCGGTCTGGCCGGCCGTCGACCCGGCGAAGCTGGTGCTGCGCCTGCTGTCGGACGCGGACTTCCTCGCCGAGCACGCGGAGGGGATCCTCGACGAGGAGGAGCAGAAGGCGGTGCTGTGGGCGAAGCCGGCGCGCAGCGTCAGGTCCGCCACGTGGTCCGCCGCCGACGCCGTGCTCATCGACGAGGCCACCGACCTGATCCAGCGCACGCACTCGCTCGGCCATGTCGTCCTCGACGAGGCGCAGGACCTGTCCCCCATGCAGTACCGGGCGGTCGGCCGCCGCTGCACCACCGGCAGCGCGACCGTCCTCGGCGACCTGGCGCAGGGCACCACGCCGTGGGCGACCCGGAGCTGGCAGGAGGCGCTGGCCCACCTGGGCAAGGCGGACGCGGTGGTGGAGGAGTTGACGGCCGGTTTCCGCGTGCCGACGGACGTCATCACCTACGCCTCCCGGCTCCTCCCGCACATCGCCCCGGGCCTCACCCCGGTGGTCTCGATCCGTGAGAACCCGGGCCACTTCGAGGTCCGCGAGGTCCCCGGCACCGCCGACGTGGTCGACGCCTGCCGCGCGTCGCTGCGCCACGAGGGCTCGACGGGCCTGATCGCGGCGGACGCCAGGGTCCCGGAACTGGCGGCGGCCCTGACGGAGGCCGGGATCGCCTACCTCGGCCCGGGCGAGGAGACGACCCTGGAGACCCGGCTGACCCTGGTCCCGGCGTCGCTCGCGAAGGGTCTGGAGTACGACTACGTGGTCCTGGACGAACCCCAGGCGGTGGTCGACGGCGAACCGGACGAGCGAACGGGCCTGCGCCGCCTGTACGTAGCGCTGACGAGGGCGGTATCGGGCCTGACGGTGACCCACGCGGCGCCGTTGCCGCCGCAGTTGATCGCCTGAGCGCGGGACATCGTGCCGCTGGGGCGGACGGGGCACAGACACCCGGGCGCGCATCGCAGACGCCCGGCGCAGCGGCTGATGGCGGGGCGGCGGCGCAACCCGGCGCAGCGGGATTGCCGCCCGCGCCCACCCGTGCCGCCTCAGCGGCACGACTGCCCGCGGGCTGACGCCACCGCTCAACCGCCGTCCACCGCAGCCCGCCACTCGGCCACCGCCGCCGCCGACACCGGCTCCCCCCATCCCCCCGGCCGCACCGCCCCACCGATGTGAAAGGCGTCCACCCCCGCGCCCCGCAGCACCGGCACATGCTCCAGCCGCAACCCACCCCCCACCAGCAACCGCTGCCCATACCCCGGCTGCCCGGCCCGCCCCGCCTCCGCGAGCAGTACGGGGAGCCCGTCGTCGACCCCGTTCGCCGAGCCGGCCGTCAGGTACGTGTCCAGCCCGGGCATCCCGTCCAGCTGCTTGCGCAGGGCGTCCCGGTCGGCGGCCCGGTCGATGGCCCGGTGGAAGGTCCAGGGGCAGCCGTCCAACGCCCCCACAACCCGCTCCACAGCCGCCAGATCCACCCCACCCTCCGCGTCGAGAAACCCCAGCACGAACTCCTCGGCCCCGGCCTCCCGCAGCCCGGCGGCCACCCCGGCAAGCCGGTCGACGTCCCCGGCCGCGAAGCCGTCGGCGAGGCGGAGCATCACCCGCAGCGGGAGGTCGACGGCCCGGCGGATCCCGGCGACGGTGGCGGCCGACGGGGTGAGCCCGTCGGCCGCCATGTCGGTGACCAGCTCCAGCCGGTCCGCGCCTCCGGCCCGGGCGGCGACCGCGTCCTCGACGCCGAGGGCGATCACCTCCAGGACTGCACGCTTGCTCATGGGGCCCCTTCGTCGGCATGGCGTCGGCGTACGACAGCAGGTCTGAACCCAAACAGGTCTAGTCCAATCAAGACTACGCTGCCCGCTCCCGCCGCATCCCACGCCCCGGGGGCCCGGCTCATCCGAAGATGTTCAGGTCCTTCGCCTCCACCCCGACCAGCTCGAACTCGGCCCCGCCGGCCGGCCGCCCCGTGTACAGCCGCACCAGGGTCGGCCCGTCCCCGATGAAACGGCCCGGGGGCCGCTCCCCGCCGCTCTCCCCGAGCCGCAGGGGTTCGTCCAGGTCGTCGAGGTCGGCGTGCAGCGGCACATGCCCCCGCTCGCGGGTGATCCGGGCGAGCAGCGCCAGCGCGTCCGGCAGCCCGGCCCCGCCGTACGCCCCGGGCTCGCCGAAGGCGTCGCGGACGTCCCCGGCGTGCACCCACTCCCCCAGCGCGAGAGCGTCCAGCTTCCCGCCCGCCCCGGCGATCACCGGCCCGGCCTCGGTCATGCCGCGCTCCAGCTCGTCGACCACCCGGGCGTTGCTCCAGCCGTCCCGCTCGGCGATGTCCCGGTCGTTCGACTCGGGCGAGAACACGCCCTCCTCGAACCGGTTCTCCACCACCCGGGTGAGCGCGGCCGAGCAGTGCGCCAGCACCGACCGCACCGACCAGCCCGGACAGGCCCCCACGGGCAGCGCGAAGTCCTCCTCGGTCCTCCCCCGGAGCAGCGGGATCAGCGCGTCACGCTCGATCGCGAGCAGCCTCCCGGGCTGTTCGGGGTCCCGTACGTCGTGCACATCAGCAGGAGTCGTCATGGACCCCACGCTAGGTGCCTGGCCCCGCCGAGCGGGAGAATGCCCCCATGGCCGATATCGACGCCCTCCGTGTCCGCTTCGTCCGCACCCTGGAAGCGGCCCGGGGCCCGGCCGCCGGTCCGGACCCGGTCCCGTACGCCGACGACCTGCTCGGCCGCTGGCAGGAGCCGCAGCGCCGCTACCACACGGTGGCGCACCTGGCGGCGGTCCTGGACCACATCGACGCACTGGAGAAGTACGCCCGCGACCCGGACGTGGTCCGGCTGGCCGCCTGGTTCCACGACGCCGTCTACCTGCCCGAGCGCTCCGAGAACGAGGAACGCTCCGCCCGCCTGGCCGAACGCGCCCTGCCCGAGGCCGGCGTGCCCGCCGCGAAGACCGCCGAGGTGGCCCGCCTGGTCCGCCTCACCGTCGGCCACGACCCCGCCGACTCCGACCCCGACGGCCAGGTCCTGTGCGACGCCGACCTGGCGATCCTCGCCTCGCCCCCGTCGGCCTACGCCGCCTACACCGCCGCCGTCCGCGAGGAGTACCACTTCGTCCCGAACGAGGCCTTCCGCACGGGCCGCGCGGCGATCCTGGGCCAACTCCTCGATCTGCCGAGGCTGTTCAGGACGCCGTACGGAGCATCGGAGTGGGAGGCGACCGCCCGCTACAACCTCACCGCCGAGCTGGAAATGCTGTCGCTTCCGCCCGACGACGCCTCGTAACCTGCCCGGCATGTGGACAACGGGCGCGGAACAGGTGGAGCGGGCCGTCGACGAGTGCGTGGGCCTGCTGGGGGCGGTCACCGACCGGGACTGGGAGGCGGTGCGGGCCGGGCGGCTGGAGTGGAGCTGCCGGGAGACGGCGGTGCACATCGCCGAGGACCTCATCGGGTACGCGGGGCAGCTGGCGGGGCGCGAGCAGGAGGCGTACGCGCCGTTCGAGATCTCGCTGGAGGAGGGGACGGACAACGCGGGCACGCTGCGGGTGATCCGCACGATGGGCGCCCTGTTCGCCGCCGCGATCCGCACCACCCCGCGCGAGGTCCGGGCCTTCCATCCGTATCCGTTCCGCAGCGCGAACCGTGAGGGGTTCGCCGCGATGGGCGTGGCCGAGGTGCTGCTGCACACCCACGACCTGGCCGAGGGCCTGGGCCTGGCGTACGAACCGGCCCCCGAGCTGTGCGACTTCGTCCTCACCCGGATCTTCCCGCAGGTCCAGCCCGGCCCCACCCCGTGGCGGACCCTGCTGTGGGCCACCGGCCGCGGCGATCTGCCCGGCCGGGAGCCGGTCACCGAGTGGCGGTGGAGCAACAACCACGTGATCCCCACCGGCCGGCTCACCCTCCAGGGCGTCACCCCGGCGGCGGCGGGCGATCTCGCCACGGTCGGCGACGGCGGCTTCGAGTGGCTCGACGGCGGCCCGGTCGAGGGCACCCGGGTGGGCTCCGGGCTGGTGTTCAAGCAGTACGAGGACGGCGTCCACCGGCCCGAGTGGGGCATGTACGTCCTGGTCCGGCGGGAGGACGGCCGCGCGCTCGGCGCCATGGGCTTCCACAGCGTGCCGGACGCGTCGGGGCGGGTGGAGGTCGGCTACGACCTGGTCGAAGCGGCCCGTGGCCACGGTTACGCCACCGAGGCGCTGCGCGCGCTGTCGGCGTGGGCGCTGTCCCGGGACGAGGTGCGGACCGTCGTCGCGAACGTGGAGCGGGACAACGCGCCCTCGCACCGCGTCCTCGCCCGCACCGGGTTCCAGGTCGTGGCGGAGGACACCGAGCAGGTCGGCTACGAGCTGCGCGAACCGCGCGGCTGAGTCCGCCCCTTCGGCCGGCGCAGCCCCGCCCCGTGCAGCAGCCGCACCACCTCGCGGCTGCTGACCTCCACGGCCCCGGCCGCCACGACGTCCGCGTACCGCTGGTCGGGGATGTCGTAGTGGTCGCGCTCGAAGGCCCGCCGGGGCACGCCGAGGCGTTCGGCGAAGGCGTGCAGTTCCTCGTACGAGACGTCGCTGATCAGGTGGGACCACATGCGGCCGTGGCCGGGCCAGGTCGGTGGGTCGACATAGACGGTCACGAGGAAGCCGCTCCGCCGAGCGCCTCACTCAGCGAGCCGACCGCCGCGACCTTCACGCCCGCCTCGCTGCACACCCAGTGCGGGTCGGGCCCCAACTCCGGTTGCACGTCCAGCGCGTGCGGGTCGCCGGTGCCGCACACCGGGCACAGCGGCCAGCGGCCGTAGCGCTCCAGCAGGGCGTCCTGCACGTCCTGCGCGACCAGACCGGCGACGTACTGCGCGCCCTCCGGCCACTGCTCGACCCACCATCGCCGCTGCACGACGGACTCCTCGACCAGGGAGACGACGTCCGCCTCGGCGACGCGTCCCGCGACGAGGTCGGCCAGCACGAGGGCGCGCGCGGCGTGCAGTGCCTGCTCCAGGGGGCTGATGGGGTCCATGCCCCCATTGTGCGCACTCTTGACCGCGACGCCGAGCCGAAAATATCTTTCAGATGTGACCCGAAGAGTGAAGGAAACTTTCCACAGTGAAAGCGGCGGTGCCGGCGGCCGGGACGGCACGGGCGGTGCGGGTGCCATGGCCGGCACGCTCGGCACCCCGCCCGCCCCCGCCGCCCTCGCGGCCAAGGTGCGCACGCTGGGCCCGTCGATGACGCGTTCGATGCAGCGCGTCGCCGAGGCCGTCGCGGGCGACCCGGCCGGCTGCGCGGCCCTCACGGTCACCGGCCTCGCCGAGCTCACCGGCACCAGCGAGGCGACCGTCGTACGCACCGCACGGCTGCTGGGCTATCCGGGTTACCGGGACCTGCGCCTGGCCCTCGCCGGCCTCGCCGCCCATCAGCAGTCCGGCCGCGCGCCCGCCATCACCACGGACATCGCGGTCGACGACCCCATCGCCGACGTGGTCGCGAAGCTCGCCTACGACGAGCAGCAGACCCTGGCCGACACCGCCGCCGGCCTCGACACCGCCCAACTGGGCGCGGCCGTCACCGCGCTGACCGCCGCCCGCCGCACGGACGTGTACGGCGTCGGGGCGTCCGGCCTGGTCGCCCAGGACCTCACGCAGAAGCTGCTGCGCATAGGGCTGGTCGCGCACGCCCACAGCGACCCGCACCTGGCCGTCACCAACGCCGTGCAACTGCGCGCGGGCGATGTCGCGATCGCCATCACGCACTCCGGGTCGACGGGGGACGTCATCGAGCCGCTGCGGGTCGCCTTCGAGCGCGGGGCGACGACGGTGGCGATCACCGGCCGCCCGGGCGGCCCGGTCTCGCAGTACGCCGACCACGTCCTCACCACGTCCACGGCCCGGGAGAGCGAGCTGCGTCCCGCGGCGATGTCCTCCCGGACCGGACAGCTTCTCGTGGTGGACTGCCTGTTCGTGGGGGTCGCGCAGCGGACGTACGAGACGGCGGCGCCGGCACTCTCGGCGTCGTACGAGGCGTTGGCCCACCGGCACCGCCCCTGAACCGGCCCCGCTCGAACCGGCCCCGCCGGCACACACCGGAAAGACACGGAAAAGAGCCGTCCCATGACCTCCACCTCCGATTCCCAAGAGCTCAGAGCCGAATTGGAGTCCCTGACCACCGAGGCCTTCCGGCCGGAGCTGGCCGGCATCGACCGGCTGCCCACCCTCGACATCGCGCGGCTGATGAACGGCGAGGACGCCACCGTCGCCGGGGCGGTCGCGGCCCGGCTGCCCGAGATCGCCGCCGCGATCGACGCCCTGGCCGAACGGATGGCCCGGGGCGGCCGCCTGGTCTACGCGGGGGCCGGCACGGCGGGCCGGCTGGGCGTCCTGGACGCCTCCGAGTGCCCGCCCACCTTCAACACCGACCCCGCCCGGGTCGTCGGCCTGATCGCGGGCGGCCCGCAGGCCATGGCCACCTCCGTGGAGGGCGCGGAGGACTCCCGGGAACTGGCCCGTGCCGACCTGGAGCCCCTCGGCCTGACCCCGGACGACACGGTGGTCGGCGTCTCGGCCTCCGGCCGCACCCCCTACGCCATCGGCGCCGTCGAGTACGCCCGCGCCCACGGCTCCCTCACCATCGGCCTGGCCTGCAACCCCGGCAGCCCGCTCGCGGCCGCCGCCGAGCACGGCATCGAGATCGTCGTGGGCCCCGAACTGCTCACCGGCTCCACCCGGCTGAAGGCCGGCACGGCACAGAAGCTCGTCCTGAACATGCTCTCGACGATCACGATGATCCGCCTGGGCAAGACCTACGGAAACCTGATGGTCGACGTCCGCGCCTCCAACGACAAACTGCGCGCCCGCTCCCACCGCATCGTCGCCCTCGCCACCGGCGCCTCGGACGAGGAGATCGAACGGGCGCTGGCGGCCACCGACGGCGAGGTGAAGAACGCGATCCTGACCCTCCTGGCCGACGTGGACGGCCCGACGGCGACCCGCCTGCTGGCGGACTGTGACGGCCACCTCCGCGCGGCCCTGGCGGCGGCGACGGGCACACCCTAGAGCCCGACGGCGACCCTCGGCCCCTCCCCTCGCCACTCCTCGTGCTCCGTCGCGGCCTTGCCGGCCAGGGCGTTGACGGCCGCGTTGAAACGCTCCATCGAGGTGGGGCGGTCCGGGCCCAGGACGTACTCCTTGAGGACCCGGCGGTCGGCGGCCATCGGGTCGTGGCGCGGATCGCGGACCGAACGCAGGATCTCCGGCAGACGCGCGCAGTCCCGGTCGAGCAGGTAGGCGCCCCCGGCGGTGGTGTACGCGGCCCGGAACTCCGCGTCGGGCAGGTCGGCCGCATTGGTCAGCACGTACGGCTTGAGGCTCGCCACGAAGTCCGCGACCACGGACGACACGTCGCTGATGAGCAGGTCGGCCTGGTCGAAGCACTCGTACAGCGTGGGCAGTTGCCCGACCACCACGTTGTGCCGGACGGGGCCCCGGCTCTCCCAGAAGATCCGGTGCCACTCGGCACGCAGCTCGTGCCACTCGGCCTCCCCGTCCAGGCCGGGGAGGCGCGCCGCACGGGTCTGCTCGGCGTCGTCGCCGGCGAGCCGCCCGGACAGCTCGGCGAGGCGGGCCTGGATCTCGGCGAGCCGCGGCTTCGCGGCGGCGACCGCGGCGGCCGCCCGCTCCGCGTCACGCCGCTCGTTGTCCGCGCGCAGCAGCTGCCGGACGGCCCGGTCCGCTTCGGCGGCCGCGCGGGAGCGCTTGCCGGTGAGGGGATGCGGCTTGTAGACGACCCGTACGTTCTCCGCGAGCAGTCTCTCCACCAGCGTCACGCCCATCGGGATCAGGGACGTGTGGCAGTCGTCGTCGCTCCAGCCCTCCCAGGTCGGCGCGTACAGCACGACCGGCAGCGGACCGGGCACATGGTCCGCGTGCAGCCGGATCGACGACAGCTGCGGACGGCCCACCTCGACGATCGCCCCGTCACTGATGGCGTGCCGCACCCGCTGGTAGCGGTCCCGCCCGGCCCGCCCGGCCACCCAGATCTCGTCGTACACCTTGCTCACCCGGTTGCTGCTGGCGAGCTTGTCGCTGTCGCCGTGCCCGATGAAGACGTGCTTGGCCTCGGCGACGCGCAGCATGTGCACGTTCTTGCCCGCGTTGCCGGGGTAGAGGACGACCCGGAGCTCGGGCAGCTCCAGCTGCGCCACGTCATCGGCCTTCGGCACGCACACCACCGGCAGCCGCGTACGGCTCAGATAACGGAACGAGGCCCGCTCCCGCAGGATGATCAACGGCCGCCGGTCGAGCTGTTCCAGCGTCTCGATCCACATGTTGACCTGGTACATGAAGTCCCGGGACACGGACGCGAAGCTGAAGTACAGCGCCACCTCCGGCCGGTACCCGCCCAGTTGCCGGTTGACCTCCGCGATCACCTCGCCCCCCGAGGGCATCCGGCGGGCCCGGCGCAACTGCGCCAGCAGCGCCACGACGGCCACCGCGGACAGCCCGGCCGTGAGCGCGAAGCCGACGCCGGCAGGGGTCCACTCCCCGACCGCCAGCGCGACAAGCAGCCCGGCGTGCGCGGGCACGTCGAGATGCAGCAGCTTGCGCAGGAACCGCCGGTAGAGGAAGGCGGGCGGCGCCGCCGGGATCCCCGCCCCGCTCATGTCGAGGTTGCGCACCACCACCGGGAGCGTGCGCCGCCGCCGGACGGCGTGATGCACCGCCGTGTACAGCGTCACCAGCGCGAAGTGGGCGCTGAACACGGCCAGGGCGGTCACCAGCACCGCGTCCGAGGCGTTCATGCGGTCGGCCAGGGCGAGCAGCATCACCGTCCGCACGGTGAACCGCATGGTGCGGGTCAGCTGCAAGGCGGCCAGCCGCCGCACGAAGGACGGCGACCGCGCGTGCAGCACCTCGTCCGCGACGTAACTCACGACCGAGGCCGCCGCGAAGCCCCACAGCGACGGCAGCAACGCGAAAACGGGCAGGGCGGCGAAACCGGCGGCGAAGAGCAGGACGAGCAACAGATCGGTCTTCCCGCGCACACGCAGGACACCACACAGCCAACGGAGCGTCATGAACAGGATTCCTCTGGGGAAAGAACGTCTCTTCCGGGAGGGCGTGCGGTGGGGCGTACGCCGCTGTACGCGCGGTACGCCAGTTCGACGACGAGAGGGGGCGAATGGTTGTACACCTGCCGGTCACCAATACTTCACCGTGACTCCGACTCCCGGTTGACCTGCCTCACCCGAGCCCGCAGCGTCTCCTGCACGGGCAGCGAGCGCAGTACGTCGGTCAGCTGCTCGGCTGTCCGTACATTGCACCGCCCCAGATCGACCAGGGCGAACGGCTCCTTGCTCGCCCCGCTCACGGGGTCGATGCCCAGCGACGGCAGCACGACACCGACTCCCGCGAGAGCGTCCCGCAGCGACTCCACGATCTCTTCGGTCGAACGCACCTTTCCCTACCTCCACACTGAGTTTGCGATTCACCACACAGCGTGTCCGAGGGGTCTCTAACCTGGCCATACACGGCGTTCCAACAACCCCATGTGTGCGACAGGGAGTGCCCATGCCCGGATCCAGGGACCTCGACCCGTCCTCCTCCCCGCGGGCCCTCCTGGGCGCCGAACTCCGCCACGCCCGCGAGAAGGCCGGCCTCAGCCAGGAGGAACTGGGACAGCGGCTGTTCGTGAGCGGGTCGTTCATCGGGCAGTTGGAGGCGGGTACGCGGAGGTTGCAGCGGGAGTACGCGCGATTGCTGGACGAGGTGCTGGGGACGGAGGACTTCTTCCAGCGGAACTGCGGGGCGGCGGCGAAGTCGAAGTATCCGGAGCATTTCGCGGAGGCGGCGGAGGCGGAGGCCCGGGCTGCGGCCATCAGGGAGTACACGTCGATGCTGATCCCCGGCCTGCTTCAGACGCCCGCCTACGCCCGGGCGGTGTGCCGCGCCTATCAGCCGACGGCCCCCGATGAGGAGATCGAGAAGAGGGTGGCCGCTCGCATGGAGCGGACTCGCATCCTCGACGATCCAACAAAGCCGATGTTGTGGGCGGTGATTGACGAGTCGGCGTTGCGTCGGGTGACAGGAGGGGCGGAGGTTATGGCAGAGGCTCTGTGGCACATCACCGAGCTGGCTCGCCGGAGCCGGGCCATCGTGCAGGTGCTGCCGTTCGACGCGGGGGCGCACCCGGCCATGCAGGGGTGCATCAAGCTGATGGACTTCGACGACGCGCCCCCGCTGGTCTACCTGGAAGGCGTTGGCACCGGGCGGCTGGATGACGACCCCGCCACCGTCGCGGAGTACCGGTTCTACTACGAGTTCCTCGCGGCCTCCGCGGTCTCGCCGGAGAAGTCTCTAGCCCTGCTTGAAGCGATGGCCCAGGATTACGAGCATGAGGAACATTCCTGACTCCGACCTGCGCGCGGCCACCTGGCACAAGTCCAGCTACAGCGGCGGGAGCGGCGACAACTGCCTGGAAGCCACCCACGACTTCCCCACCGCCATCCCCGTCCGTGACTCCAAGAACCCCCACGGCCCGAAGCTCGTGTTCCGGGCCACCGCCTGGGCCGCGTTCGTCGCAAACCTCAAGGACGAGACGGCCTGAGCTTCGGGCTCCGAGCTTCGAGCCCTCTTTTCAAGGAACGGGTGGAGGGCCTCAACCCGCCCTCCCGCCCTGGCAAGTTGACGTGACGCATCCGGCTTGCCACGGACAGTCACGTACCTCTACCGTTCCCGCATACGCAACAGCCCCCGCTCGGTGCGCCAACACCTGCGGGGGCTTAACCAACGAGATCGAAGGACAAGTTCGGTCCCATGGCTGAGTCCCAGCTTAGTGCTGCCTCCCCGTCCGCGCACCCAATGGCGAACCCGGGTTACGGCAAGCGCTCCGCCCCCGACCAACTCCCCCGCTCCCCGCACGACTTCGCACACCTCCCACCCCGCGAAGCCGCCATCGCCGCCTACCTCGACCGCCTCCCCGACGGCGCCGACATCTCCGTGAAGACGCTGGCCAAACAGCTCCCGTACGGCCAGTGCGCCCTGGGCACAGCCCTCAACCGCATCCAGCGGGCAGGCCACCTGCGCCGGGGTCAGGAGTGCGTGACGGCGGACGACGGCAGCTCCCGCTGGATCACCCGAACGTGGTTCACCCGCACCGCCCGGGATGACGACTGGTGGGCCGCCTTCACTCGCGGCGACGTACCAAAGCAGCAGCGTCCGACCCGCTCCCGGGCCCATATCCTCCTCGCCGCCCTCGGCCGTACCGCGCCCGTCCTGTCCCTCTCCCAGGCCGATTGCACGACCCTCGCCCCGCTGGTGACGGAGTGGTTCACTCGGGGCGCCTCGGAGGACGACATCCTGCGAGCCCTCACGGCCGGCCTGCCGACACCCGTCCACCACCCCGCCGCCCTGGTCCGCAACCGCCTGACCAGCAAACTTCCGCCCCCACCCGCCCCACGTCCGCCCCTACGGGTCCTGGAGTGCGCGAACTGCGGCGCTCCGGGACGTCCGGAAACCCTGCCAGGGGGGCGTTGCAGCGCCTGCCGGGGCGAACGCGCGCCCGCGCAACCCCCCGCACCCCTGTCCGCCCCCACGGTTCACGACCGCGCGGCCCAGATCCGCGCCGCGATGGCCCAACGACGCCGAGAGGACACCGCCAAACTCAAGGACTACGCAGACTGAGGACAATGGGCACCATGAACCATGCCCAGCTGACCGCCCTCGGCCGTGCCCTCCGTCTGCTCGGTGAGCATGGGGAAGCCCTCACCTCCGACACCCCGGACGCCAAGCTGCACGAGGTCAAGGCGGATCTGAAGCGCGCCCTGGACCTGCTGGAGGAGAGCGTCTCGAACGCGGCGCCCAGCACACGCTGCCCCGAGCATCCGAACGGCCCGGTCGACGAGGGCGCCCCCGACCTGTGCCTGCTGTGCGAGACCCGGCGCCGGGCCGCCCGCCGGGCGGAGTTCAACGGACCCGCCCCGCATCACCAGCCCACCGAGCCGGTCCAGTCCCGCTACGGCGTCAGCGGTGACCGCCCCCAGCCCCAGCAGCGCTGGCTGCCGGAGCTGTGGACCGGCCAGACCTGGCAGCTGTGCGGCACCCCGCGCCGGGACCGCCGCGAGGCCGAGCTGTACATCGCCGCCCAGCGCAAGGCTCCCCGGGCCGCCATGGCGTACCGGCTGGTGCACGAGTTCACCGACTACGAGGTGCTGCGCGTGTGGGGGACACCGGTCAGGGTCGACATCGAGCCGATGGGCAACCTGTAGCTCACAGCAGGGGCAGGGCGGAGAAGTCGTGGCCCTCCCACAGCCGCCGCGACGTCTCCTCCGGGTACGCCCGCACCGTCGGCTCCGCGTCCAGCACCTGCACCAGCCGCTCCGTCTCCTCGTACGCCGGCCAGCCAGGGTCCCCCGTCCTCGCGAACGCCGTCCAGGACGACCGGAAGCGCGACGACAGCGCCTCGGCCTCGGCGGACGGCTCCGTGCCCGCGAACAGCAGGGCCCCGAGGTCCGCCCCGTACGTGCCGAACAGCAGGGGGATGTCCAGGCCGTGGCAGGCGCCCAGCGCGCCGCCGCTGCCCGGGGCCGGCCAGGTCAGCTCGTAGACGTGCGCCCGTCCGCCGCCGGCGCGCTGCGCCTCGGCCAGGTGCAGGGAGGGCATGGCGAACAGCCAGTCCGTCTGGACGCGTTCGTACAGTTCGCCGGGGGTCGCGTCGGGGAAGGCCGTGCGGTAGTCCCGCTCGCCGTCGGGGCCGGGGGCGAAGAGGCGGAGGGCCGCCGTCGCCCGCTCCTCGGATATCTGGCCCAGCTGTCCCGCCATGGCGACGAAGAGGCGGTACTCGTCGCGGTTGTGGCCGACGATCAGGTCGATGTCCTTGGCCGCGCCGGCCGCCAGCGCCTGCCAGGGCGTGACCGGCAGGACCTCGCCGTCGACGACCGGCGAGAAGGGCGTGACCGTCGGCGCCGCCTGGCCCCAGCGGTCGACGTACCCGGCCATCTTGGCGCTCAGCGACTCACCCGCCGAGGTCAGTTCGCGCGGCGGGATCGTCGCCAGGTCGGCGACCGTGGGACGCAGTCCCGCCTCCGCGGCGAGCGCGGCACCGATGTCACGGGCCAGTGCGTCGGAGAAGAACGTCCCCGGCACGCTCTGCGCGATCGCCCGCCGGAACAGGCCGGTCGCGCTCGGCATGGAGAGCAGCGAGGCGACCGAACCGGCACCGGCCGACTCACCGAAGACCGTGACCTGGCCGGGGTCGCCGCCGAACGCCTCGATGTTGTCCCGGACCCATTCGAGGGCGGCCACCTGGTCGAGCAGCCCGCGGTTGGCGGGAGCGCCCTCGATGTACGCGAAACCCTCCATGCCCACGCGGTAGTTGAGCGACACGACCACCACGTCGCCGTCGGCCGCGATGCGCCGGGCGTCGTAGCCGGGGCTGCCGGCGTGGCCGAGCTTGTAGGCGCCGCCGTAGATCCACACCATCACCGGGCGGCGGGCGCCCCGGTCGGGTGCGGGAGTCCAGACGTTGACCGTGAGCCACTCGTCGCCCTCGGGCACGTCGATCAGGCCCGGTCCGGCCAGGTTGCCGAGGTCCTGCGGGGGCGGCGGGCCGAAGGCGTAGGCGTCCCGTACGCCGTCCCAGGCGAGGGCGGGGCGCGGTGCCTGGAACCGGGCCTCGCCCACGGGGGGCGCGGCGAAGGGGATGCCGCGGTAGACGGTGAGGCCCTCCTCCGTGCGGCCGCGTACCGCACCGGCGGTGGTGCGCACCACCGGTGCGGGCTGCCCGGCCAAGGGGCCGGTCGGGGGGTGGGACTCGGTCGTCGTCATCTCTGGAGCTCCTCACGGGGTGCCGGTGAACAGGCGCTCCGCCAGTGTCCTTGACTGACGCAAGGGAAACCAGGGCGGCCCGGGTGCGGACCGCCCCCGGGGGATCAGCTGAGCGTCTTCAGCGCCGCCGGGTCGTACGGCGCCAGCTCGTCGAAGCGGCCGGACAGCACCTTCTGTGCCCACTGCGGGTCCTGGAGCAGGGCGCGGCCCACGGCGACCATGTCGAACTCGTCGCGCTCGAAGCGGTCCAGGAGGTTGTCGAGGTCGCCGACCTCGGCGCCCTCGCCTTGGAAGGACTTGAGGAAGTCGACGCCGCTCAGGCCGACCGAGCCGACGGTGATGGTCGGCTTGCCGGTGAGCTTCTTGGTCCAGCCGGCCAGGTTGAGGTCCAAGTCGTCGAACTCGGGCACCCAGTAGCGGCGGGTGGAGGCGTGGAAGGCGTCGACACCGGCCGCCGCGAGCGGGGTCAGGATGGCCTCCAGTTCCTCGGGCGTCTCGGCGAGGCGGGCGTCGTAGGCCTCCTGCTTCCACTGCGAGTAGCGGAAGATGACGGGGAAGTCGGCGGAGACGGTCTCGCGGACGGCCGCGACGATCTCCGCCGAGAACGCGGCACGGGCGACCGGGTCGCCGCCGTAGGCGTCGCCGCGGCGGTTGGTGCCCTCCCACAGGAACTGGTCGAGCAGGTAGCCGTGGGCGCCGTGGATCTCCACGCCGTCGAAGCCGATGCGCTCGGCGGCGGCCGCGGCCTCGGCGAACGCGCCGATGACGGCGTCGATGTCGGCCTGGGTCATGGCCTTGCCGGTGGGTTCGGTGGCGCCGATGCGCAGACCGGAGGGGCCGACGGCCGGGGCGTCCGCGACCGGGGGCTCGCCCTGGTTGCGGACCATGCCGATGTGCCAGAGCTGCGGCACGATCGTGCCGCCCGCGGCGTGCACCGCCTCGGCGACCTTCGCCCAGCCCGCGAGCTGCTCCTCGCCGTGGAACCGCGGCACGCGGTCGCTCTGCCCGGCCGACTCGTGGCCGACGTAGGTGCCCTCGGTGACGATCAGGCCGACACCGGCTGCGGCACGGCGCGCGTAGTACGAGACGACGTCCTCGCCGGGGATGCCGCCCGGGGAGAACATGCGGGTCATCGGCGCCATCGCGATCCGGTTCGGGACGGTCAGGCCGCCCAGCGATACGGGCCGGGACAGGATTTCGGCGGCGCGGGAGGCGGCGGAGGCGTCGACGGTCACGTGGGGGCTCCTCTTGATACCGGACAGTATGTGCATACGCATAAGACGTACGGTCCAACCATCCGGCCCCGGCCACCTCATCCCGTCCGCACTGTGATCCCGGACACGCCCGAGGGCGGCACCCCCTGTCGGAACAGGGAGTGCCGCCCTCAGCAAGGACGTTGATCGACCAGGTCGATCAGAAGTCCATGTCACCGCCCGGCATGCCGCCGCCGGCGGGCGCGGCGGCCTTCTCCGGCTTGTCGGCGATGACGGCCTCGGTGGTGAGGAACAGCGCGGCGATGGAGGCGGCGTTCTGCAGCGCGGAACGGGTCACCTTCGCCGGGTCGATGATGCCCTCGGCGATCATGTCGACGTACTCACCGGTCGCGGCGTTCAGGCCGTGGCCGACCTGGAGGTTGCGGACCTTCTCCACGACGACGCCGCCCTCGAGACCACCGTTGACGGCGATCTGCTTCAGCGGGGCCTCCAGCGCGAGCTTCACGGCGTTGGCGCCGGTCGCCTCGTCACCCTCCAGCTCCAGCTTCTCGAAGACCTGGGAGGCCTGCAGCAGGGCCACGCCACCACCGGCGACGATGCCCTCCTCGACGGCCGCCTTGGCGTTGCGGACGGCGTCCTCGATGCGGTGCTTGCGCTCCTTGAGCTCCACCTCGGTGGCGGCACCGGCCTTGATGACGGCCACGCCGCCGGCCAGCTTCGCCAGGCGCTCCTGCAGCTTCTCGCGGTCGTAGTCCGAGTCGCTGTTCTCGATCTCGGCGCGGATCTGGTTGACCCGGCCCTGGACCTGCTCGGCGGAGCCGGCACCGTCGACGATGGTGGTCTCGTCCTTGGTGATGACGACCTTGCGGGCCTTGCCCAGGAGGTCGATCGTGGCGTTCTCCAGCTTGAGGCCGACCTCCTCGGAGATCACCTCGCCGCCGGTGAGGATGCCGATGTCCTGCAGCATCGCCTTGCGGCGGTCGCCGAAGCCCGGGGCCTTGACGGCGACGGACTTGAAGGTGCCGCGGATCTTGTTGACGACCAGGGTCGACAGGGCCTCGCCCTCGACGTCCTCGGCGATGATCAGCAGCGGCTTGCCGGACTGCATGACCTTCTCGAGGAGCGGCAGCAGGTCCTTGACGTTGCTGATCTTCGAGTTGGCGATCAGGATGTACGGGTCGTCGAGGACGGCCTCCATACGCTCCATGTCGGTGGCGAAGTACGCCGAGATGTAGCCCTTGTCGAAGCGCATACCCTCGGTGAGCTCCAGCTCCAGACCGAAGGTCTGGGACTCCTCGACGGTGATGACGCCTTCCTTGCCGACCTTGTCCATCGCCTCGGCGATGAGCTCGCCGATCTGGGTGTCGGCGGCGGAGATGGAGGCCGTGGAGGCGATCTGCTCCTTGGTCTCGACGTCCTTCGCCTGCTCCAGCAGGGCGGCGGAGACGGCCTCGACGGCGCGCTCGATACCGCGCTTGAGGGCCATCGGGTTGGCACCGGCGGCTACGTTGCGCAGGCCTTCCTTGACCAGGGCCTGGGCGAGCACGGTCGCGGTGGTCGTACCGTCACCGGCGACGTCGTCCGTCTTCTTGGCGACTTCCTTGACCAGCTCGGCGCCGATCTTCTCGTACGGGTCCTCGAGTTCGATCTCCTTGGCGATGGACACACCATCGTTGGTGATCGTGGGGGCGCCCCACTTCTTCTCGAGGACGACGTTGCGGCCCTTGGGGCCGAGCGTCACCTTGACGGCGTCCGCGAGCTGGTTCATGCCGCGCTCGAGGCCGCGCCGCGCCTCCTCGTCGAACGCGATGATCTTGGCCATGTGAAGTGGTCCCTCCAGGACTGGGGGTGATTACTTCGGACCGCGCCCGCGCCCGCGACGGACGGCTCGCCGACCTCGTGGTTCCTTCCCACCCGGCCTGCGGGCCTCACCGACCCGGTCCTTACGTTGTCACTCTCACCTTCAGAGTGCTAACGCAATGATTAGCACTCGGGCATGGCGAGTGCAAGCGACTCCCACGGTTCGGGCGGGCGCTCAGCCTCCGGCGAACAGGGCGCACCCGGCTCGGCCCGCAGGCCACGGGCAGGCCGAAGGGCCCGCACCCCGGGGGGTGCGGGCCCTTCAGAGAAGACCGGTCGCTTGCGCTTGGTCGTGGTGCGCGTTCAGGCAGAGACGCGAACCATGTCGGCCTGCGGTCCCTTCTGGCCCTGCGAGATCTCGAACTCGACCCGCTGGCCCTCTTCCAGGGTGCGGTAGCCGTCCATCTGGATCGCACTGTAGTGGACGAAAACATCCGCACCACCGTCGACCGCGATGAAGCCGTACCCCTTCTCCGCGTTGAACCACTTGACGGTGCCCTGAGCCATGCCTAACTCCCCTATTACTGGCCCTTGCACAGATCCACACTTCGCGGACCCGGGTCAGACCTCACCCCCCACGGTTGGGGGCGTGCGCCGGAACGCGTCGACCGCGGCCGAATGTATCTGTCCAACTGCCGTCTGCAACAGGTCAATCGGACGAGAATTCTGGACGCGCGGGGTCCGGAATGTAGGGAGAATTCGCCAGACTTCAGGGCAAGTCGGGCCACACAAAAGGAACGAAAGCCGCGAAAGATACACACACTTTGGCTACATCTTGTCGGGCGCGCGGCGGGAATCCAGGGCTCCCGATCGGGAGATCGGCGCTGCGTTCCCCAACTGTACCGCGCTCAATCACACAGAATTGCCCCCTCCGCTTCTCTCACGGAGGGGGCAATTCGATGAACTCTCAGTGACCGCCGTTACCGAAGGTAACAATCAAGCCGGTCGACCGGTTCAGCCACCCGCGACGGCGGGGATGATCGACACCCCGGCGCCGTCCGGCGTCGCCGTCTCCAGACCCTGCTCGAACCGCACGTCGTCGTCGTTGACGTACACGTTGACGAACCGGCGCAGCTTGCCCTGGTCGTCCAGCACCCGGGCGGCGATCCCGGTGTGGTTCTTCTCCAGATCGGCGATGACCTCGCCGAGGGTCGCCCCCTCGGCGGCGACCTCGGCCTGCCCGCCGGTGTAGGTACGCAGGATGGTGGGGATACGAACGGTGACGCTCATCGGGGTATGACCTCCGGTTTTGATTGAAGCTACGGCTGGGGGCGCACCTAGGGGCGCGGGGCTGTGTCGATGTTCGGCTCCGCCGCGTGGGCGCGACCAGCCCCGTCCGGCCCGCAGCAAGTACGAAGCCCTAAACGAGCCCCGCCTCACGGAACGAATCCAGGTTGGGACGAATGGTCGCAGTAAGCCCCGTCCCGGCCACCGCATCCAGCGTCTTCAGACCATCCCCCGTGTTCAGCACCACGGTCGTCAACGACGGGTCGAGCACCCCGTTCTCGATCAGCTTCTTCGCCACGCCCACGGTCACCCCACCGGCGGTCTCCGCGAAGATGCCCTCGGTCCGGGCGAGAATCTTGATCGCGTCGACGACCTGCTCGTCGTTGACGTCCTCCACCGCACCACCCGTACGCCGCGCGATGTCGAGCACGTACGGCCCGTCCGCCGGGTTGCCGATCGCCAGCGACTTGGCGATCGTGTCCGGCTTCTGGGGGCGTACGACGTCGTGCCCGGCCTTGTACGCCGTCGACACCGGCGAGCAGCCCTCGGCCTGCGCGCCGAAGATCTTGTAGGGCTTGTCCTCGACCAGCCCGAGCCTGATCAGCTCCTGCAGCCCCTTGTCGATCTTCGTGAGCTGCGAGCCGGAGGCGATCGGCACCACGATCTGGTCGGGGAGCTGCCAGCCGAGCTGCTCGCAGATCTCGTACGCCAGGGTCTTGGAGCCCTCCGCGTAGTACGGCCGCAGGTTGACGTTGACGAAGCCCCAGCCCTCGCCGGCCGGGTCGCCGATCAGCTCGGAGCAGAAGCGGTTCACGTCGTCGTAGTTGCCCTGGATGCCGACGAGCTCGCCGCCGTAGACCGCGGCCATGACGACCTTGCCCTGCTCCAGGTCGTGCGGGATGAACACGCAGGAGCGGAAGCCGGCGCGGGCCGCCGCGGCGCCCACGGCACCGGCGAGGTTGCCGGTGGAGGAGCAGGACAGCGTGGTGAAGCCGAAGGCGCGGGCGGCCTCCAGGGCCTGGGCGACGACCCGGTCCTTGAAGGAGTGCGTGGGGTTGCCGGAGTCGTCCTTGATGAAGAGCTTGCCGGCGTCGACACCCAGCTCACGCGCGAGGTTGTCGGCCTTGACGAGCTGGGTCCAGCCCGGGTTGATGTTCGGCTTCGTCGCCACGTCGGCCGGGACCGGCAGCAGCGGGGCGTAGCGCCAGATGTTCGCGGGTCCCGCTTCGATCCGCTTGCGGAGTTCCTCGGTGTCGTAGGCCGAGAAGTCGTAGGCGATCTCCAGCGGGCCGAAACACTCCTCGCACGCGAAGACCGGGCCGAGGGGTACGCGGTGGCCGCACTCGCGGCAGCTCAGGGCGGCGGCGGGGCCGAGGTCTACGGTGGAGTCGGTGGTGCTTGCAACAGTCTGCACAGCCATGTGAGGCGAGGCCCTTTCTCCTCATCTTCCTCACGACGCATCTCGCCGTGAGACGGATTTGGCACCTTCCCGAGCCGGGAGCCTCGCGGAGCGGTCGACAGTGACCTACGAGTATCGGCTGGAGGGTTGCCGGGGCTTCATCGGGCCGTATCCCTCTGCCCCTCTGGATGAGCTGTATTCGGTTGTAAACAACGGCTGACCCCGGACATGCGATGGTCATCCGCGTTGTTCAAGACTGTAACCGACGACCAGGACAGTTGAGATAGTCGTCCGAACCGCGAGATGACTGTACCCGTCAGCCGCTACCGCGGCGGGCAGTCCGTCCCGCCGAGAGTACGCAGAGGAGCCGCCACGGTGCTGGAAGAAGTCGAGCGCTGGCTGAGCACCCGGTCCTGGTCAGCGACCGATCGTCCGCTCCACCAGATCCTGGCCGCCAAGCAGCGCACGGGCCAGACGGTGAGTGTGGTGCTGCCCGCGCTCAACGAGGAGGAGACGGTCGGTGACATCGCCGCGATCATCCGCCATGACCTGATGCGGCAGGTGCCGCTCGTCGACGAGCTGGTCGTCGTCGACTCGGGGTCGACCGACCGCACGTCGGAGGTGGCCGCCGCCGCGGGCGCGACGGTGGTGCACCGCGACGAGATCATCCCGCGGATCCCGGCCGTGCCCGGCAAGGGCGAGGTGCTGTGGCGCTCGCTGCTCGTCACGCGCGGGGACATCGTCTGCTTCATCGACGCGGACCTGAGGGACTTCTCGTCCGAGTTCGTCTCCGGGATCGTGGGCCCGCTGCTCACCGACCCGGACGTCGCCCTGGTGAAGGGCATGTACGACCGTCCGCTCGGCGGGGCGGCCGGGCAGGGCGGCCGGGTCACGGAGCTGATGGCCCGCCCGCTGCTCAACATGCACTGGCCCCAGCTGGCCGGGTTCGTGCAGCCGCTCGGCGGCGAGTACGCGGCCCGCCGCTCGCTGCTGGAGCAGCTGCCGTTCCCGGTCGGCTACGGCATCGAGCTGGGCATGCTGGTCGACGCGCTGCACCTGGTGGGCCTGGACGCCCTCGCCCAGGTGGACGTCGGGGTGCGCAAGCACCGGCACCAGGACGGCCAGGCGCTGGGCCGGATGGCCGCCGCCATCTACCGCACGGCCCAGCTGCGGCTGGCCCGCGGGCATCTGATCCGGCCGTCCCTGACGCAGTTCGAGCGCGACGGCGACGGCTTCGAGCCGCGCACGTACTCCGTGGACACCGAGGAGCGTCCGCCGATGGCGGAGATCGCCGAGTACCAGGCGCGGAGAGCGGCCTGACCGGGGTCGTTTTCGGCCGGATGGGGCGGGGCCGCACGTTTGAGCGTTTCCGGGCCGGGCTAGGTTGAGGCGTATGGCTTCGACGTACGGTGCTGCACAGGTGCTGGTGGCGTCCAACCGCGGTCCTGTTTCGTACGCGGTGGGCGAGGACGGTTCGCTGAACGCCAAGCGGGGCGGCGGCGGACTGGTCTCGGGCCTGTCCGCGATCGGCTCGGACGCCGACGCGCTGTGGGTGTGCTCGGCGCTGTCCGACGGCGACCGCGAGGCGGTCCGGCGGGGCGTCGGCGAGGACGGCGTGCGGATGCTGGACATCCCGGCCGACGTGCACGCCGACGCGTACAACGGCATCGCCAACTCGGTGCTGTGGTTCGTGCACCACATGATCTACCAGACGCCGCTGGAGCCGGTCTTCGACGCGGAGTTCCGGCGCCAGTGGGCGTCCTACGAGACGTACAACCGGGCGTTCGCCGAGGCGCTGGCCGAGGAGGCGGCACGGGGCGCGGCGGTCGTGGTGCAGGACTACCACCTGACGCTGGTGCCTGGCATGCTCCGCGAGCTGCGGCCGGACCTGAGGATCGGCCACTTCTCGCACACGCCGTGGGCGCCGCCCGAGTACTTCCGGATGCTGCCGGACGACGTGGCCGGGCAGGTGCTGCGCGGCATGCTGGGCGCGGACCGGCTGGGCTTTCTCACGCGGCGCTGGGCCGACGCGTTCACGGCGTGCGCCGAGCAGTTCGCCGGCGGGCTCGGGGGCACGCGGATCGGCGTGCACGGGCTGGGGGCCGACGCGGACTTCCTGCGGAAGCGGTCGCACGAGCAGGACGTCGAGGAGCGGATGGCCGCGCTCCGGGAGGAGATCGGCGAGGGCCGCCGCACCATCGTGCGGGTCGACCGCACGGAGCTGTCGAAGAACATCGTGCGCGGCCTGCTGGCCTACCGCCGGCTGCTTCAGACCCACGCCGAGTGGCGCGAGCGCGTGGTGCACGTGGCCTTCGCGTATCCGTCGCGCCAGGACCTCGCGGTGTACCGGGAGTACACGGCCGAGGTGCAGCGGGTCGCGGAGGAGATCAACGCCGAGTTCGGGACGCCGGGATGGACCCCGGTCGTCCTCAACCTCAAGGACGACTTCGCCCGCTCCCTGGCCGCGTACCGGCTGGCCGACGTGGCGCTCGTCAACCCCATCCGGGACGGCATGAACCTCGTCGCCAAGGAGGTCCCGGTCGTCTCCGACGGGGGCTGCGCCCTGGTGCTGTCGCGGGAGGCCGGGGCGTTCGAGGAGCTGGCCGAGGACGCGATCGCGGTGAACCCCTACGACGTCACGGGCACGGCGGCGGCCCTGCACGAGGCGCTGTCGATGCGCCCGGAGGAGCGGGCCGAGCGCAGCAAGCGCCTGGCCGCGGCGGCGACGGCACTGCCGCCGGCGCAGTGGTTCCTGGACCAGCTCGACGCGTTGAGGGGCTGAGCGCCGATGACCGGTCCCACGGACTCCCCGCTGCCGGTGCCCGCCACGAAAGCCGGGCAGGAGGGTCTGGACGCTCTTCTGACCCGCCCGGCGACGGCCTTGATCGGCCTCGACTTCGACGGGACGCTCGCGCCGATCGTGGCCGACCCCGAGCAGGCCCGGGCCCACCCGGACGCCGTCCCCGCGCTGGCCGCGCTCGCGCCGAAGGTGGCCGCCGTGGCGGTGATCACCGGGCGGCCCGCCGAGGTCGCCGTACGCAACGGCGGCTTCGCAAACGCCCCGGGCCTGGAGCACCTCGTGGTCCTCGGCCACTACGGCGCCGAGCGCTGGGACGCCCGCACCGGCGAGGTCAGCGCCCCCGAGCCGCATCCCGGCGTCGCCGCCGTCCGCGCCGAGCTGCCCGAGCTCCTCGAACGGCTCGGCGCGTCGCAGGGGACCTGGATCGAGGACAAGGGCCGGTCCGTGGCGGTGCACACCCGCCGGGCCGCCGACCCGCAGGCCACGCTGGACTCCCTGCGCGAGCCGCTCGCCGGCCTGGCCGGCCGGCACGGCCTGATCGTGGAGCCCGGCCGCATGGTCCTCGAACTGCGCCCGCCCGGCATGGACAAGGGCGCCGCCCTCGCCGGGTTCGCCCGGGAGATCGGCGCCGGGTCCGTCCTCTTCGCCGGCGACGACCTGGGCGATCTGCCCGCCTTCTCGGCCGTCGACACGCTCCGCTCGGACGGCACCCCGGGCCTGCTGGTGTGCAGTGGCAGCGACGAGGTGACCGAGCTCAGGGAGCGGGCGGACGTGGTGGTGGACGGCCCGGAGGGTGTCGTACGCCTGCTGAGCGAGCTGGCGGACCGGCTGCCGTAAGGCCTGTCAGCGCTCCGCCCGGCGCCTCTCGCGGATCCGCCGCAGCCGGTTCACCGTCACCGGGTCGTGGGCCAGGGCCCGGGGGTCGTCCAGCAGGGCGTTGAGGAGCTGGTAGTAGCGCACGGGGGCGAGGCCCAGCTCCTCCCGTATGACCCGCTCCTTCGCGCCAGGCCCGGAGAAACCGCGGCGTTCGAGCGCGAGGATGTCCCGCTCCCTGCGCCCGAGCCGCTCGTCGCCCGTGTCCTCGTCCATGCCAGGCACCGTAACGCCCGCCACCGACAGCGGGTCTACTCCCCGCTCTCCGCCCGGGTCGCCACGGTCTGGAGGTGTCCCAGGACGCCCGTGGGGCTGCCGGTTGGGGCGACGGCCTTGCCGATCTGCTTCTTGACCTCGGCGCTGACGTCGGCCCAGGAGGTCTTGCCGACCGGGTAGAGCTCGGAGGCCACCAGCTCCTCCAGGAACGGCCTGAGGTGCCGGTCCTTGCCGGAGGCGGCCATGGTCCGGGAGGCGGATCCGGTGACCGGCAGCAGGTCGTACTCGCGGGAGAAGGCCAGCACGTTCTTCTCGCTGTAGACGAAGTCGAGGAAGTCGCCGACCTGGTCGCGGTGGCCGTTCTTGCGAAAGGCCGTCATCCAGTCGGCGACACCGAGCGTGGACTTGCTCGGCCCCTCCTTGCCCGGGGTCGGCACCATGCCGTACTCGACGCCGCGCTTGGCGGCCATCTTCATCAGGGAGGGGTGGCCGTTGAGCATGCCGACCTGGCCCTTGGCGAAGGCGGCGAACGCGGCGGCCCGGTTCAGCGCGCCGGGCGCGACCGGCCCGGTCAGGTCCTTGGCGACCAGTTCGTTCTTCAGCCAGGAGAAGGTGTCGATGTTCTCCGGGGCGTCGATGCCGTAGCTGCCGACCGTGTCGGTGTAGCCGCCCCCGCCGCTGAGCATCCACTGCAGGGTCTCGGCCTGCGCCTCCTCCGGGCCGAGGGGCAGCGCGTAGGGGTACTTCACGCCCTCTTCCTTCAGCGCCTCGGCGTCGTCGGCCAGGTCGTCCCAGGTCTTGGGCGGGGTGATGCCGGCCTTGGCGAAGAGGGTCTTGTTGTAGAAGAGCACGCGGGTGGAGGAGGCGAACGGCATGCCGTACTGCACGCCCTTGACCTGTCCCGCGGAGGCCAGCTGCCCCACGAAGTCGGCCTGCACGGGTATGGAGAGCAGGTCGTCGGCCTTGTAGAGCTGGTTCTGCGCCGCGTAGTCGGCGTAGGCGCCGATCTGCGCCATGTCCGGCGGGTCACCGGCGGCGACCATCTCCCTGACCTTGCGGTCGACGTCGTTCCAGGAGTAGACGCTGACGTCGATCCTGACGCCGGGGTGGCCGGCCTCGTACTCCTCGACCAGCTTGTCCCAGTATTTCCGGGAACTGTTGGCCGCGCTGTCGCCGTAGTCGGCGGCGACCAGCTTCAGGGTCACGTCGGCGGAGCCACCCGTCACGCCACAGCCGCCGAGGACCGCCGTCATGCCCAGTGCGGACACCACCGCGATCGTTCCTGCCATCCGCCGCCGCTGCACCGCTGCTCTTCCCCAACCCTGGCGTGACCGCCACCGAAAGTTTCCGATATTCGGAACAAGGTCTACACCACGCGAGTGGACTAGACCTCTTGCGGGTCCCCGGGTCACACTGTTCCCCGTGAGACATGTCATCGCCCTCGACGTGGGCGGCACCGGGATGAAGGCCGCTCTGGCCGGCCCGCGGGGCGAGCCGCTGCACCGCGCCCGCCGGGCCACCGGACGCGAGCACGGACCGGACGCCGTGGTCGAGGGCATCCTCGACTTCGCCGCCGAGCTGCGCGCCTACGGCGCCGAGCACCTCGGCACGCCCGCGTCGGCCGCCGGGGTGGCCGTGCCCGGCATCGTCGACGAGGCGCGGGGCGTCGCCGTCTACGCGGCGAACCTCGGCTGGCGCGACGTCCCCCTGCGCGACCTGCTGGCGGAGCGGCTGGACATCCCGGTCGCCCTCGGCCACGACGTGCGCACCGGCGGCCTCGCCGAGGGCCGGATCGGCGCGGGCCGGGGCGCGGACCGGTTCCTGTTCGTCGCGCTGGGCACCGGCATCGCGGGCGCCATCGGCGTCGACGGCCGGGTCGAGGCGGGCGCTCACGGCTTCGCGGGCGAGATCGGCCATATCGTCGTACGCCCCGGCGGGACGCCGTGCCCCTGCGGGCAGCGCGGCTGCCTGGAGCGCTTCGCGTCGGCGGCGGCGGTGAGCGAGGCGTGGGCAGCGGCCTCCGGCACCCCGGGCGCGGACGCCGCGGACTGCGCGAAGTCGGTCGAGTCGGGGGATCCGAGGGCTCGGGCGGTCTGGCAGGACGCCGTGGACGCTTTGGCCGACGGCCTGGTCACGGCCCTGACTCTGCTGGATCCCCGCACCCTGATCATCGGCGGCGGGCTGGCGGAGGCGGGAGAGACGTTGTTCACGCCGCTGCGGGAAGCCATCCGTCGCCGCATCACCTTCCAGAAACAGCCGTCACTCGTCCCCGCGGCGCTGGGGGACACAGCCGGATGCCTGGGCGCCGGGCTCCTGGCCTGGGATCTCCTCGACCGAACCGACCGTATGGAGGTAACTCCCTGATGACCGATGCCCCAGGGGCGCGGGACAGCGTCGATATGCGGCTCCGCCGCGGGGCGCGACCAGCCACATCGCACCCGCACCCCGCAACGGCCGGACACCCCACGGTCCTCACCGGCGCAACAGTCGTCCTCCCCACAGGAACCGTCGAAGACGGCCGCCTGACCATCGACGGCACCCGCATCACCGGCACAGCACCGGAAAACGCCCAGGCCGTCGACCTGACAGGCCACTGGCTGATCCCCGGCTTCGTCGACATCCACAACCACGGCGGCGGCGGAGCCTCCTTCACCTCCGGCTCGGTCGAGGACATCCTCAAGGGCATCCACACCCACCGCCTGCACGGCACGACGACCCTGGTCGCCTCGACCGTCACCGGCGACATGGACTTCCTCACCCAGCGCGCGGGCCTGCTGAGCGAACTGGCCGAGCAGGGCGAGATCGCCGGCATCCACTTCGAGGGCCCGTTCATCTCCCCCTGCCGCAAGGGCGCGCACTCCGAGGCACTGCTGCGCGACCCGGACCCGGCGGAAGTCCGCAAACTGATCGACGCGGCCCGGGGCAGGGCGACGATGGTCACGCTGGCCACGGAACTACCCGGCGGCATCGACTCCGTACGCCTCCTGGCCGAACACGGCGTGATCGCGGCGATCGGCCACACCGACGCGACGTACGAGCAGACGGTCGAGGCCATCGACGCGGGCGCAACGGTCGCCACCCACCTCTTCAACGCGATGCCGCCGCTCGGCCACCGCTCCCCCGGCCCGATCGCCGCGCTCCTGGAGGACGACCGGATCACGGTCGAGCTGATCAACGACGGCACGCACCTGCACCCCGCCGCGCTCCAGCTGGCGTTCCACCGCGCGGGCGCGGACCGGGTGGCGTTCATCACGGACGCGATGGACGCGGCCGGTTTCGGCGACGGACGCTACTGGCTGGGCCCGCTGGAGGTGGAGGTCGCGGAGGGCGTGGCCCGCCTGCTGACGGACGGCACGATCGCCGGTTCGACGCTCACCCTGGACCGCGCGTTCAAGCGGGCGGTCACGGTCGACGGCCTGTCCGTCGAGGACGCGGTGACGGCCCTCTCGGCCACCCCGGCCCGGCTCCTCGGCATGGACGACCGGATCGGCTCCCTGGAGCCCGGCAAGGACGCGGATCTGGTGCTTCTGGACGCGGACTACGAGCTCAAGGGCGTGATGCGCCGGGGCGAATGGCTGGTCGGTCCTCAACTGCACTGACCCATCCGGCCGTAGGGAGACGGTGGCCGACTCCAGGACTGGGCCGACCGCCGTCTCTTTGGCATGATCGGACTAACTGAACGTTCACGGCGGCAAGCGCATTCTCGGGGGAGGTCGGCCCAGGTGATCCTCACGGTCACGCTGAACACCGCTCTCGACATCACCTACCGCGTCCGGTCCCTGAGGCCGCACGCCTCCCACCGCGTCTCCGAGGTGACGGAACGCCCCGGCGGCAAGGGCGTCAACGTGGCCCGGGTGCTCGCCGCGCTCGGGCACGAGGTGACGGTGACCGGTTTCACGGGCGGGGCGACGGGGCGGGTCGTGCGGGAGCTGCTCGCGGCGGTGCCGGGCGTGGTGGACGCGCTGGTCCCGGTCTCGGGCGCGACCCGCCGCACGATCGCCGTGGCCGACGAGCAGACCGGCGACACGACGCAGCTCAACGAACCGGGCCCGATGGTCACGCCCGGCGAGTGGTCGGCCTTCCAGGAGGCCTACGGGGACCTGCTCCGGTCCGCCTCGGCGGTGGCCCTGTGCGGCAGCCTGCCGCCGGGCGTGCCGGTCGGTGCGTACGCGGGCCTGGTCCGTACGGCCCGTGCCGCCGGCGTCCCGGTCCTCCTGGACACGAGCGGCGAAGCCCTGCGCCGGGGCGTCGCGGCCCGCCCGGACATCATCAAGCCGAACGCGGACGAACTGGCGGAACTGACCGGCTCCCACGAACCCCTGCGCGCCACCCAGGACGCCCGCCGCCGGGGCGCGGCCGCGGTCGTGGCGTCCCTCGGCCCCGAGGGCCTCCTCGCCGCCACCCGAGAGGGCCGCTGGCGGGCCACCCCACCGACCGCTGTCCGAGGCAACCCGACGGGCGCGGGCGACTCGGCGGTCGCCGGCCTGCTGTCGGCCCTGGTCGAACACCTCCCCTGGCCGGACCGCCTGGCCCGGGCGACGGCCTTGTCGGCGGCGACGGTGACAGCACCGGTGGCCGGGGAGTTCGACCGGGGGGTGTACGAGGAGCTGCTGGGCAGGGTGACGGTTTCGGGGGAGGTCAGCGCGGCTTGAACGCGGCCGTCACTTCTGGAGCCAGAGCTGATCGAGGTTCGCGTCGCACTGGTTGCCCTCGTTGCAGGCGAGCTCGATCGTGTTGGTGCCCTTGGTCAGGTTGACGTTGGACCACGTCTCCTGCCAGCCCTTTTCCCAGTCGCCCTTGGGAAGGTTGCCGAAGTTCTTCATGTTGACGGGCCGGTCCTGGGGCTTGCCGTTGACGGCCAGCGTGGCGTTCGCGTCCACGCCCGGGATGCCATAGCGCACGTAGAGCCGGTAGGTGCCGGCCTTCTTGATGCCGTCGACGGTCCAGGTGACGGTCGCTCCGACGTGGTTGAAGCCCGTCACATAGACGCCCCCGTCGGCCTTCGCGCCCTTGATGTCCGACGCCGTCGAAACGCCGGGCCCGAGCCGCAGCGTCTTGGCGTCGGTCTTCGGAAGATCGACCTTGCTCTCGCCGCCCTTGCTGGGCGACGGGCTCGGCTTCGACGCCTGGGACTGGGTCGGCCCCGGGTTGGCCTGGTTGTCGGGCTCGTCCTTGTCCTTGTCGCCGCCCATCATGGCCACGCCGATGCCGATGACGACCGCGGCGACCACCGCGATGGCGCCGATCAGCAGGCCCTTGGTGTTGGGGCCGCGGCCACCCCGGCCGCCTCCGCCGCCGCCCGGCACCTGCTGCTGCGCGGTGGGGGCGCCGCCGGGCAGCGTCTCCGGTGCCGCGTAGTGCGGGTTCGGCCGGCCGGGAGCACCCTGCTGCTGCGGGACCTGCCCGTAGGACGCCTGTTGCGGCTGCTGGCCGTACTGGCGCGTGCCGACCGCCCGCACCCGGTTGACCGAGTTCGGGTAGCCGTAGCCCCCGGACGGCGGCTGGGCCCCGTTGGCCTGCCCGTCGGCGTAGAGATAGCCGAACGGGTCGTCGTCCTCGGGCGTGCTCGCGCCGTTGTTGCCGGGCGTCATCCCTTGGTCTCCTCAGTCAGGTGCGGTGCAATGCGGTACGTGGGTGAGAGAGCGAGCCTACCCGCTCCCAGTGACCCAAACGGGTGACTCAGACCGCATCAACTCGCTGACCTGGGATTCACCCGGCGCGTCTGTGTTGTTTGGGACGAGATCGTTTCTCGACGTACATCCGCTCGTCAGCGGATTTCAACACTTCGTCCGCCGTCATTCCACAGTGTGCCCATCCGATGCCAAAGCTGGCGCCGACCCGGACGGCCCGCCCCTCGGCGCGGATGGGCTGGATGATCTCGTTGCGCAGACGGACCGCGAGGTCCTGCGCGTCGGCTCGGCCCAGCCCGTCGGCGAGGATGACGAATTCGTCACCACCGAGCCGGGCGACCGTGTCGCCGTCGCGGACGCCGTTGCTCAGCCGGCGGGCGACCTCGATGAGCACCGCGTCACCCGCGTTGTGCCCGAACCGGTCGTTGATCGACTTGAAGCCGTCGAGGTCGCAGAAGAGGACGGCGAGGCCCTTGGTGCCGTCGTCGCGGTCGCCGTCCGGGGCGATGGTGTGCACATGGTGGTCGTAGGCGTCGAACGGCTCGGCGCCCGGCCCGGCGTCGAAGGCGTGGCCGATCGCGTCGAAGCCGGGGTGGCCGAAGGCGGCGTCGTGGGACTCGATGATGCCGGGATGCGGGGGCGCGGCGCGCTGGCACAGCCGGGCGGACAGGCGGGAGCGCAGCTCGGCGGAGTTCGGCAGGCCCGTGAGCGAGTCGTGGGAGGCGCGGTGGGCGAGCTGGAGCTCGCGGCGCTTGCGCTCCTCGATGTCCTCGACGTGGGTGAGGAGGAAGCGCGGGCCGTCGGCGGCGTCCGCGACGACGCTGTTGCGCAGGCTGACCCAGACGTAGGTGCCGTCCCGGCGGCCGAGGCGGAGTTCGGCCCGGCCGCCCTCGGCGGAGGTGCGCAGGAGCGTGCCTATGTCCTCGGGGTGGACCAGGTCGGAGAACGAGTAGCGGCGCATCGCGGAGGCGGGGCGGCCGAGCAGCCGGCACAGGGCGTCGTTCGTGCGCAGGATCCGGCCGTGCTGGTCCCCGCCCATCTCGGCGATGGCCATGCCGGACGGGGCGTATTCGAAGGCCTGCCTGAAGCTTTCCTCACTGGCCCGCAGTGCCTGCTGCTCGCGCTCCAGCCGGACGAGCGCCCGCTGCATGTTGGCGCGCAGCCGGGCGTTGCTGATCGCGATGGCGGCCTGGAAGGCGTACATCTGGAGCGCCTCACGGCCCCAGGCGCCGGGGCGGCGGCCGTTGCGCGGCCGGTCCACGGACAGCACGCCGATCAGTTCGCCGCAGGCCGCGCTGCCCTGCGGGCCGGGCGCGTACATCGGGGCGAAGAGCCGGTCGGCCGGGTGCCACTCGTCCTCGAAGCGGGGGGCGGGGCCGTCGGTGTACCACTGCGGGACGTCGTCGTCGTCGAGGACCCAGCCCTCGGTGTGCGGTATGAACACCAGGTCGCCCCAGTGCTCGCCCATGCCGAGGCGGCGTTCCCAGGACGCGCGCGAGCCGACGCGGCCGGTGATGAGGGCCTCGGCGGCGGGGTTCCCGGCGAAGGCGGCGACGACGAGGTCGCCGTCGGGCCGTACGAGGTTCACGCACGCCAGCTCGTACCCGAGGGCGGCGACGACGCCCTCCGCGACGGTCTGCAGTGTGTCCGCCAGGCTGCGGGCCGTGTTCATGTCGGCCATGACCTGGTGCAGTTGCCGCAGGGACGCAAGGCGGACGTAGGGCTCCGACTCGGTCTCCATGCTCGCCCTCCCCCCGAGACCTCGCAGCGAATCAAGGGTTCTCATCGGCGTATCGTCCTGGCAGCTTCCCAGCCACTGAATCACAGCGCGCTGCCCACTCGGTACACAGGGTCAACAATTCCTGCCCCTTGTGACTCAAGTCACAGGCAAACCTGAACAATTGAGTGGAGTTTCTGCGTTCTTCACGTGCGACTACCGAACGCAGGCTTTGTCAGGTTGCGCACACATTTCTCCCCCGAGTCCGTCGGGAGGCCGTCGGGAGACCGTCCGGAGCCCGTCGGGAGACCTAAGACCGTGATCGGGCGGGAGCCCGATGCGGGGCGCCGGAGACGGAGATTAGCGTTTCGGGCGTGCCGAACACTCCCGCTGCCACGTACCCGATCATTCCGTCGCCCGCCCCCGGGCATGCTGAGGGGGTGAGCAACGACGAGTTCCGCGCCGCCATGTCCCGGCTGGCCTCGGGCGTGGTCCTGGTGACCGCGCAGGAGCCGCCGCTCGACCCCGACGACCCCTCGGCGCCGGGCAGCGAGGACGTGGGCATGACGGCCACGGCCTTCATGTCGGTGTCCCTGGACCCGCCCCTGGTGCTGGTGAGCCTGCGCGAGGGCTCCCGCATGGACGAGCTGCTCGACGAGCAGCCCCTGTGGGCGGTCTCGGTCCTCTCCGAGAGCCAGCGGCACATCGCGGGCCGCTTCGCCATGAAGGGCCGCGTCAGCGACCGTCTGCTCTTCGCGGACATCCCGTACACGCGCGGTGAGTACACCGGTTCGCCCCTGGTGGGCGGTGCCCTGGCGGTCCTGGAGTGCCGCACCGAGCAGCGCGTGCCGGCCGGCGACCACACCCTGGTCATCGGCCGCGTCCTGACGGCCCGGGTGCCGAGCGCGGAGGGGGGCCCGCTGACGTATTTCCGGGGCCGGTACCGGCAGTTGGGCTGAGGAAACGGTTGGCCCGGCGGTGATCCGCCCGCCTGGGCTGCGCGCATGACCAGGACCGGCCCGCGCCTCGCGGAGATCACCCCCGCGAATCTCGACGCCGCCCTCGGTATCGCCGTCCGCCCCGATCAGGAGCACGCGGTCGCCCCGGTCGTGAAGTCCCTCGCGGAGGCCTACGTCCATCCGGGCGTCGCCTGGCCCCGCCTGATCACCGACGGCGACCACCCGGTCGGATTCCTCATGGCCTTCTTCGACATCGACTGGTACGAGGACGGCAGCGTGCTGCGCTCGGGCCTGTGGCGGCTGAACATCGCGGCCGGGGAGCAGGGCAGGGGCCACGGCCGTTTCGCCGTCGAGTCCGTCGCGGAGGAACTCCGCCGGCGCGACACCCGGCAGTTCTACGTCACCTGGCATCCCGGCCCCGACGGCCCTGAGGGCTTCTACCTGGGGCTCGGCTTCCGCCCGAACGGGGAGATCAGCGGAGGCCAGACGGTCGGAGTGCTGGAGCTGACCTAGGGCCCTAACTCCAGCCCTGCGCCGATCGCCCCCGCTTCGTCTCCGAGCGCTGCTTCTTCTCGCGCAGCCGCCGCTCGTTGATGCCCCGGGGGATCCGGGTCGGCTTGCGGGGCTTGGGCGGGGGTGCGGTCGCCTCGGCCAGGAGCGCGGCGAGGCGTACGGCGGCGGCCTCGCGGTTGCGCCACTGGGAGCGGTGCTCGGAGGAACGCACGGTGACGACCCCGTCGACCAGGCGCCCGGCCAGCCGCTCCAGCGCCCGCTTCTTCCACACCTCGGGCAGCGCCTCGGTCCTCGCCAGGTCGAAGCTCAGCTCGACCTTCGAGTCACTGGTGTTGACGTGCTGCCCGCCCGGCCCCGACGACCGCGAGAAACGCCAGATGAGCTCGGCCTCGGGCAGGGAGACGGAGCCGCGGATGACGTGAGGACCGGACATGCCGTCCATGTTCCCGCTCCTGTCCGGTCCACGTCACCCGAATAATCGCGAGTAAAGAAAGTAAAGGACCTGGAACCTCGCGTACCCCTCTCCGCGTTCATGGGGGTAGCTGTAGCTTCTTTGCCGTACGTAAACGAGGGAAGGGACTCCCAACAATGGCTGTAAGCCTGTCCAAGGGTGGCAACGTCTCGCTCACCAAGGAGGCTCCGGGCCTGACCGCTGTCACCGTGGGCCTCGGCTGGGACGTCCGCACCACCACCGGCACGGACTTCGACCTCGACGCGTCCGCGATCGCGGTCAACACACAGGGCAAGGTCTACTCGGACGCCCACTTCGTCTTCTTCAACAACAAGCAGACCCCGGACAACTCGATCGTCCACACCGGTGACAACCGCACGGGTGAGGGCGCCGGCGACGACGAGGCGATCAACGTCAACCTCGCCGCCCTCCCGGCCGACATCGACAAGATCGTCTTCCCGGTGTCCATCTACGACGCCGAGAACCGCTCGCAGAACTTCGGCCAGGTCCGCAACGCCTACATCCGCATCGTCAACCAGGCCGGCGGCGCCGAGATCGCCCGCTACGACCTGTCGGAGGACGCAGCCACGGAGACGGCCATGGTCTTCGGCGAGCTGTACCGCAACGGCGCGGAGTGGAAGTTCCGCGCGGTCGGCCAGGGCTACGCCTCGGGCCTGGTCGGCATCGCCCAGGACTTCGGCGTGAACGTCTGACGGACGCCCTCACCCGCGGCGAAAGCCCCCGGCACCGGCCCACCGGCCCGGGGGCTTCCCCGTCCCCGGCCGGCCCCGGCCGCTGCCGAACCTGACGACATCCGCCCGGAGCAGGTGGCACACGCCCTGTCGGAGGAGTGGACCGGCCCGGCACCGAGGTGCTGCTCGCCCGCGGCTTCGGCGGCCTGGCCGGGATCGCGATCACACTCGCCCACCACCCCGACCCCGCCGACCCGGACCCCTGGATCGGCCTGCTGATGGTGGACGCGAGCCTGCACGGCCAGGGCCACGGCCGCCGTCTGGCCACCCTCCTGGAGGAGCGCTTCCGCGCGGCGGGCCGCACCGGCGCACGCCTCGCCGTCCTCGACGCCAACCCGCAGGCCGTGGCCTTCTGGACCGCCCTCGGCTACGAGGTCGTCGACCACCGCGAGGACCGGCGGATGAAACGCCCGTGCGCGGTCCTCCGCAAGGAACTCAGCGCGCCCTAGCGTGCCCTGGCACCCTCAGGGCCGCTCCGGCTTCCCCTCCCCGTACAGCCAGTCCTCCCAGATGCCGTCGAAGTCCTTCCCGGGCGCCTGTTTCTCGACGTACGCCGTGAAGTCGGCCGTGTCGGCGGTCCCGTGGCGATGGGCCGCCGCCCACCCCCGGAGGATGTCGCCGAACACCTCGTCACCCACCGCCTGGCGGATCTTGTGGAGGACCATCGCGCCGCGCTGGTAGACGGGGGCTCCGGACAGGTGCGCGGCGTCCGGGGGTCTGCCGGGCGGGAAGGACCAGAGGTCCTCGTAGGTCTTGTCCCCGTGGTCGTACAGCGCGTCGAAGCTCTCCTGCGCCGTGTCGCCGCCGTGATCCTCCTCCCACAGCCATTCCGCGTACGTGGCGAAGCCCTCGTTGAGCCACATGTCCCGCCAGCTCTCCGGCGTCACGGAGTCGCCGTACCACTGGTGGGCGAGCTCGTGGACGAGGAGCGTGAGGTCCGGGGCGCCGGGGAAGACGGGGCGCGTCTGGGTCTCCAGGGCGTAGCCGATGTCGGCCGCGCGGTCGACGATCGCGCCGGTGGAGGAGAAGGGGTACGGGCCGAACCGCCGCTCCGCCCAGCGCAGGACCTCGGGGATGCGCGCGAGGACCGCGCGGCTCTTCTTCTTCTCCGCCGGGTCGACGGCCGTGTAGACGGGCAGGCCGTCCGCGGTGGTGGAGCGGCTGATGTCGAAGTCGCCGACGGCGAGCGTGGCGAGGTAGCTCGCCATCGGCTCGGCGGTGTGCCAGCGGAAGGTCGTCCGGCCCCGCGCGGTCGTCTCGCCGCGCGGCTCCCCGTTGGACACGGCCCTCAGCCCGCGCGGCACCGTCACCGTGAGGTCGTACGCCGCCTTGTCGGAGGGGTGGTGGTTGCCGGGGAACCAGGCCATCGACCCGGCGGGCTCGCCCAGCGCGAGGGCCCCGTCCGTCGTGCGCAGCCAGCCCTCCTGGGAGCCGTCCGGGTCGGTGACGGTCTCGGGCGCCCCGGAGTAGCCGACGGTCACGCGGAACGTCTCGCCCTCGTCGAGATCCTCCCGCGGCCGGACGGTGAGCTCCTGCCCGGCACGGTTCCAGCGGGCGGTCTCGCCGCCGACGGTGACCTTCCCGACCTTGAGTCCGAGCAGGTCGAGGTTGAAGGCGGAGAGGGCTTGGGTGGCCCGGGCGGTGAGGGTGGCCGTGCCGGTGAGGTGGTGTGCGTCCGGGGCGTAGTCGAGACGCAGGCCGTAGTGGGTGACGTCGTAGCCGCCGTTGCCCGCCTTCGGGAAGTACGGGTCGCGTACGCCGGAGCCGCCCGGGGTGCCGTGGACTCCGCCGCCGCACGCGGTGCCGGCGAGAGCGCAGCAGACGAGCAGGACGGGGACAAGACGCACAGATCGAGCCACCCTCCGGATCCTAGGGTGTGTCCGCGAAGTCCCGCCTGCCCCGCGGCGCCCGGTACGCTCCCCCACTGCCTCAAGGGCGTGGGAAGTGCCCCCACTCGCCGCACCGGACGAAAGCCCGAGTACGCCCAGTACGGGGGCTCCCGGCCGGCGCTCCCCAGCCTTCGGCCGGGGGCCCCAGAGCACGCACCGGACGCCGCGCGGCCCGCCCTCCAAGCGGACGGCGGGACTTTGCGGACAAGCCCCAGGCGGACGCCCCCTCAGCGGCGCGTGGCACCATCACGTCCGTGCTCGACATCGGCTACGCCCTCTCCAACCGCTTCCCCGACCCGCCGCAGACCGACTACCGCCGCGCGGACGTCCGCGCCCTGCGGCACGACCTGTTCTGCGGTGACGTCTATCTGGCGGACACCAAGACCGACCATGAGGTGTCCACAGCCTGGGGATGGGTGCCGGTGCTCGACTTCGCGTGGGCGCTGTGCGACATCGTGGAGCGGATCGACCGGGACCCGGCGGGCTCCCGGGCGTCCCGGCCGCAGCGGGCGGAGCTGGACTTCACCGAGTCGACCGACCGGATGCTCTTCGAGCGCCGCTTCGGGTGGGTGGACATCGAGGCCGACTGGATGCCGGCGGACGAGCCCCCGCTCACCGTCTCCCACGCCGAACTGCGCCGCGAGGCCCGGGACTTCCTGCACGACCTGATCGCCGACCTCACCGACCTGCACGACGACCTCGCCGAGAACCCGGCGATCTGGACGCTCCAGGCGCGCTTCCCCCGCCTTCCGTGAACACCCGCGTCCCCGGGGGCCCGTGACCGGCACGAACGCCTTGCTCAGTCCTCCACACGGATCCCCCACTGCGCGGCCAGCACCGGCGCCAGATCCAGCAGCTGCGCCGTGCTGATCACCGCCCCCGACAGCCGGTCCAGCCCGCGGCTGATCTCCAGGGACGCGGCGCCCCGCAGGTCGACGTCCGTCAGGGTCGCCGCGTGGAGGTCGGCGCCCTTCAGCGCGCAGTCCACGAACTCCACGCGCTCCAGGCGGGCCCCGCCGAAGTCCGGCTCGACCAGGACACAGCCCTCGAAGACGACGTCTCTGAGCCGGGCCGTGCGCACATTCAGGTAGTCGATCTTGCCGCCGCGGATCAGCACGCGCTCCAGCATCGCCCCGTGCAACTGCGGCCCGCCGAGCCGGGCATCGGTCAGCTCCACATCGCGCAGGGTCGCCTCGGCGAGGTCGGTGCCGACGCCCCGGACGCCGGTGAGAGTCGAGTCCAGGACGCGGGCGTGCCGCAGCCGGGTCTCGTCCAGCGCGCAGCCCGTCAGGGCGCAGTCCATGAAGCGGGCGCCCGAGCCGTCCTGACCGGTGAAGTCCGCTTCCTGGAAGTCCAGCCCGTCGTAGTCCCCGTCCGGTTCCAGCTCGCCGCCCTCGTGGGGCCCCAGCGCGGGCAGCCGCACCTCCGGTCGCCGCGCACTCTTCACACCCGTACCGCCCGCCGCTGTCCTCGCCATGCCCCCATGCTGCACCCCACCTCTGACAACCGGCCCTGACCTGCGGGAACACCGACCATGTCACATTCCGGTGCCCTCGGTCGGTCGTACTTTCCAGAAGGCGACCCCGACCCGAGGGAGACCCCCAGCCATGCACCGCATCACCGTCATCGGCGGCGGCTTCGCCGGACTGACCGCCGCCATCACCGCCGCCGAGGCGGGCGCCAAGGTCACCGTCCACGAAGCACACCACACCCTCGGCGGCCGGGCCCGCACCGCCGAGGGCCCCTACCGCACGAACGAGGGCCCGCACGCCCTCTACAACGGCGGCCCGCACTGGGCCTGGCTCAAGCAGCGCGACCTGATCGGGCCACTCGCCCCGATCCCGCCCCTGGAGGCCGCCCGGCTACGGTTGCGGCACCACGGCGCGCTGCGCCGCACCCCGCCCTTCCCGATGCTGAAGCTGCTGCGCCGGACCGCCGAACAGGCGCCCGTGGACGTCGACTTCCTGACCTGGGCGACCGGCGTCGCGGGCGAGGAGGGGGCCCGGGCCGCCGCCCACTACTCGGCCGTCGCCCTCTTCCACCACGACCCCGGCTCCCTGTCCGCCGCGTTCGTGCAGGAGCGCCTGCGCCGCGCCACCAAGCTGCCGCCCGAGGCGCACTATCCGCGCGGCGGCTGGGCCACCCTCATCGACCGGATGGCCGCCCGCGCCTGGAACCTGGGCGTCCGGGTGGAGACCCTGTCCCGGGTCGACACGCTCCCCACCGACACGCCGGTCGTCGTCGCCACGTCCCTCGACGCCGCCCGGCGCCTGCTCGGCGACGACTCCCTGACCTGGCCGAGCGGCCGTACCGTCCTCGTCGACCTCGCCGTACGGACGCGGCGCGGGGACGCGTTCGCGGTCTCCGACCTCGACGCGCCCGGCTGGCTCGAACGGTTCACCGCCCAGGACCGCAGCCTCGCCCCGGCCGGCCGGCAGCTCATCCAGGGGCAGATCCCCATCGCGCCGCACGAGTCCAAGGCCGATGGCACCGCCCGCGCCGAGCAGTTGCTGGACCTGGGCTTCCCGGGGTGGCGCGAGCGCGTCACCTGGCGGCGCGAGGCCGTCGCGAACGGCCGTACGGGCGCGGTCGACCTGCCCGGCACCAGCTGGCGCGACCGGCCGGCCGTGGACCGGGGCGACGGTGTCTACCTCGCCGGCGACCAGGTCGCGGCCCCGGGCGTGCTGTCGGAGGTCTCCTTCAACAGCGCCCTGACGGCGGTGTCGTTGGCGCTCGGCCGGCGGGAGCTTGACCTCAAGCAAGCTTGAGGTTGAAGGCTGGGCGCACCGGACGCACCGATGAGCACAGACGGACCCCGCTCGCACCGGACGCCCCACCGGCACACCGGACAACGCCACCCAGGAGTTCCCATGCACGCCATACGCCTGCACGCCTTCGGCCCGGCCGAGAACCTGACCTACGAGCAGGTCGAGGACCCGCGGCCGGGCCCCGGCCAGGTCCGGGTCGCCGTACGGGCCGCGGGCGTCCACCTCCTGGACACCGCCCTGCGCGAGGGCGTACAGGGCCCGGCGCCCGAGCCGACGCCCCTGCCCACCATCCCCGGCCGCGAGGTGGCCGGTGTCGTCGAGTCCCTGGGCGAGGGCGTCGCGGACCTGTGGCTCGGCAAGCGGGTCGTCGCCCACCTCGGCTTCGCCCCCGGAGGCTACGCCGAACTGGCCGTCACCGAGGCCGGGCGCCTGCACGAGATCCCGGCGAACCTGGACTTCGCCGAGGCCGTCGCCATGATCGGCACGGGCCGTACGACGATGGGGATCCTGCAGTTCGCCGAGCTGGGCCCCGACTCGGTGGCCGTCGTCCCGGCCGCGGCCGGCGGCATCGGCACGCTCCTCGTGCAGTACGCGAAGAACGCCGGCGCCACGGTCGTCGGCCTCGCGGGCGGGCCGGAGAAGGTCGCCCGCGTCCAGGCGGGCGGCGCCGACCTCGCCGTCGACTACACGGACCCGGCCTGGCCCGCGAAGGTCCGTGCCCACCTCGGCGGCCGGAGCGCGACCGTCGTCTTCGACGGCGTCGGGGGCGACGTGGCCCGCGAGGCCGTCGCCCTGCTCGGCCCCGGCGGCAAGCACGTCGTCTTCGGCTGGTCCGCGGACGGCATCCACGACGGCGGTCCCTACCTCGTCGAGGGCGTCTCCGAGCAGGTCCTCGGCCCCGTGATGCTCCGGAAGGCCGGCGGCCCCGACCCGGTACGCACCCTCGAACTGCGCGCCCTCGCCGAGGCCGCCGCCGGCCGGCTCACCCCGGCCGTACACCGCTTCCCGCTGCGCGAGGCCGCGGCCGCGCACCGGGCGCTGGAGAGCCGGGGGACGATCGGAAAGGTGGTGCTGGAGCCATGAGGCGAGGCCCCGCCCGTTAATTCACATGACCCGCCCGGCCCGCCCCACTACCGTGCCGAAAGTGATCGACATCCCCCGGGAACTGGCAGCGTCACAGGAGAGGTACAACGGCGAGGCGGGCCGCGCCTTCATCGATGAACTGCCGGACCTGACGGCCGGCTTCCTCGACCGCTGGGGACTGGAGCCCGACGGGCCGCCCATGCACGGCGTGTCCGCCCTGGTCGTCCCGGTCCGCCGCGCCGACGGGGGCCCCGCGGTCCTCAAGCTGCAGATCCTCGACGAGGAGAGCGAGGGCGAACCGGTCGCGCTTGGCGTCTGGGACGGCGACGGAGCGGTCCGGCTCCTCGACCACGACGAGCCCACCGGCACCATGCTGCTGGAGCGTCTCGACGAGACCCGGATGCTGTCCCACGTCCCGGACCCCCACCAGGCCGTCGTCACCATCGCCGAACTCCTCGCCCACCTCACCTCCTTCCCCGCCCCGCCCGGCATGCGCCGCCTCGGGGACATCGCCCGGGCCATGCTCGACCAGACCCCGTGGGCGATCGACCGCGTCCCGGACCCCGAGGCCCGCGGCCTCGTCGCCGACTGCGCCGCCGCCGTACGCGAGGTCGTCGACGAACCCGGTGACCGGCTCCTGCACTGGGACCTCCACGACGAGAACGTCCTCGCCTCCGACCGCGCCCCCTGGCTCGCCATCGACCCCAAGCCCCTCGCGGGCGACCCCGGCTTCGAGCTGTGGCCGGCCATCGCCAACCGCTACGACCCCGACGACATCCTCTGGCGCTTCGACGCCATGACCGACGTCCTCGCCCTGGACCGCCCCCGCGCCCGCGCCTGGACCCTCGGCCGCCTCCTCCAGAACGCCCTGTGGGACATCGAGGACGGCCGCCCCCTGGACGACGACCAGCTCACCATCGCCCGCCGCCTGCGCGACCACACCGGCTGACCATGCCCCCCTTCCTCCCCGGCCTGGAACTCTCCCGCCGCTTCTACACCGAGGCCGTACGCCCCCTGCTGGACGAGGCCCTCCCCGGCCTGCCCCACTCGGCCGCGCGCCTGGGCAGCGGCTCCGAGGTCCTCGGCTACGACACCGCACGCTCGGCCGACCACGAGTGGGGGCCGCGCCTCCAGCTCTTCCTGCGCCCGGAGGACGCCGAGGCCCACGGCCCCCGCCTCACCGCCCTGCTCTCCCACCGCCTCCCGAAGACCTTCCTCGGCCACCCCACGCACTTCGCCCCCACCGGGGACGACCCGGGCACCGACATCCGCGTCATGACCGGCACCGACGGCCCGGTCCACCACCGCGTCGACATCGCGGACCCCGCCACCTGGTTCACGACCCATCTCGGGTTCGACCCGGCCCAGGGCGTCACCACGGCGGACTGGCTGGCCACCCCCACCCAACGCCTGGCCGAGGTCACCGCGGGCGCCGTCTTCCACGACGGCCTCGACCAACTCGCCCCGGCCCGCACCGCCCTCCGCTGGTACCCGCACGACATGTGGCTGTACGTCCTGGCCTGCCAGTGGAAACGCATCTCGCAGGAGGAGGCCTTCGTAGGCCGCTGCGGCGAGGTGGGCGACGAACTCGGCTCCGCGATCGTGGCCGCCCGTCTGATCCGCGACCTGATGCGCCTGAGCCTCCTCATGCACCGCCGCTACCCGCCGTACAGCAAGTGGCTCGGCACCGCCTTCACCGCGACCCCCCTGGGCGCGACGCTCACCCCCACCCTGACCGCGGCGCTGACGGCCCCCGACTGGCACACCCGCGAGCACCACCTCAAACACGCCTACGAGGCCATCGCGACCCACCACAACGACCTCGCGCTCACAGACCCCGTCGACCCCACCACCCGCCCGTACCACAGCCGCCCGTTCCAGGTCCTCCACGCGGAACGCTTCACGGCAGCACTCCGCGCCCGCCTCACGGACCCGGCCCTGCGCGCCCTGCCCGACACCGGCGCGATCGACCAGTGGGTGGACAGCACGGACGCCCTGAGCGACGTCCAGAACGTGCGACATCACCCGTGAGGGCATGACAAGGGCCCGTCCGGACTTGGACGGGCCCGTCGTATGTCGTGGTGCAACCACCCCCGCGGCCCTCACCAGTCCCCCTCGGTCACAGATTCATCACGCAATGTTTTCATCCTTACGCGCATGGCAAAGAATGCGCCAAATAAAAGTCATGACTGGGTCGTGAACTTGGGGTGGGGCTGTGAGTTTGAGATGGGGGCGCCGCGCTGGCGGCGTGCACGGAAGACCGATGCGGACCCTGGTTTCCGCTGTGACCGCGGCGACGATTTTGGCAGTTGTGCCTGCTTGGGGGCCGGTTTCCCAGGCGGTGGCGGATGAGGCTCAGCCTCCGCTGTCGGAGGGGCAGAGGGCGCTCGCCGAGGCCCAGGAGTCGGGGAAGCGGGTCGAGGTCGTCGGAGAGCGGTCGGAGCGTACGACAGTTTTCGCCAACCCTGACGGTTTCACCTTCACGTTGGAGGAGTCCGCGGTTCCGGTGCGGGTGCCCTCGTCCGGTGGGGGCTGGCAGGCGCCGGACGCCACCTTGGAGCTCCGTGGGGACGGGATGGTGGCGCCGAAGGCCACGGCGGTCGAGATGGAGTTCTCCGGTGGCGGGGACGCCGAGCCGCTGGTGAAGATCTCCGATCGGGGACGGTCACTCCAGTTGGGGTGGCCGGGCAAGCTCCCGAAGCCGGAGCTGGACGGGACCAGCGCGGTGTACGCGGAAGTGCTTCCGGGCGTCGACCTGAGGGTTACGGCGTCTGTCGAGGGGTTCCGCCATGTGCTGGTGGTGAAGACTCCTGAGGCTGCGGCCCTGGAGGAACTGAAGCAGATCGACTACTCGCTGAAGGCGGCCGGCCTGAGCCTGCTCAAGGGGAAGGCGGGCAACCTCACTGCGATCGACGACGACGGCAACCGTGTCTTCAGGGCCCCGCCTGCTCAGATGTGGGACTCTGCCGGTACGGCATCCGGTCCGCAGACGATGTCCCTGGCGACAGCCTCGGTGGATGCGGACGCTGAGGGCTCGGATCCCGCCGAGGTGGGTGCGTCATCAGCGGAGGGTGCTGAACCGGGCGCGGGGGACACCGTCACCACCATGGACGTGAAGGTCTCCGGCGACGCGCTGACGGTGATCCCGGACGCGGGGATGCTGACCGGGACGGAGGCGTCGGCGTTTCCGCTGTACATCGATCCGACGGTGACCTGGGGCGAGTCGGAGCGCACGCTGCTGCGCAGTGACGGCTATGAGTCCTACGGCTGGAGCAACGGGGACGACGGTCTGGGCAAGGGCGCGGGCGAGTGCGGCACCTGGAACAACTACTACTGCGGTCCGGGCTATGTGCAGAGGCTGTACTTCGAGTTCTCGCCGGCGAGCCTGAAGGGCAAGCACGTCCTGGACGCCACGTTCCGGGTGACCGAGCCGTGGGCGTTCCAGTGCGATCCGCGCTGGGTGGACCTGGTGCGCACCAACAACATCTCCTCCTCCACCACGTGGTCCTCCCGCCCCAAAGCGCTCGACCTGATGGGTGACCGGCATGTGTCGGCGGGGCGCGGCTCGCTGTGTGATCCGGACTCCCCGGACGCGCCGATCGAGTTCAACGACAACCCCGAGGAGTCGAACGAGAACCTGACGCCGACGGTGCGGAGCTTCGCGGCGGGCAAGTTCTCCCGGCTCACGCTGGAGATCCGGGCGCACGACGAGTCCGACACCAGCGCCTGGAAGCGCTTCAAGAACGACGCCGTGCTCGCGGTCGACTTCGTCGGTCTGCCGGCCAAGCCGACCGGCATCGGCCTGGTGACCGGCTCGGGCACGGTGTGTGAGACGACCGAGTCGGACCCGGCGATCGTCTCCGACCCCACTCCGGCGCTGACCGCGACGGCACAGACTGCGTCGGGTGGTGAGAAGGATGCGCAACTGCGGGTCTACTTCGACCTCGACCACAAGAACAGTGACACCACCTGGTCGGACACCACGGCCGGCAACGGTGATCTCAGCCCGTCCAGCGGGTACGTCGGTGACGGTGTGAAACTGACGAAGTCGTGGTCGACGCTGACCGAGGGCACGCTGTACCGGTACCGGGCCTGGGTGCGTTCCTACTACAACGGCGGCGGAAGCTACCTGTCGGGACCGTCGAACGCCTCGACGACCGGCTGGTGCTACTTCAAGGTCGACCCGACCGCACCGAAGGCCCCGAAGATCACTGTCGGCAGCCCCTACTCCGCCTGCACCGACACGGCCTGCGCACCCGGAGGGGGGCCCGGCCAGAAGGGGACCTTCACGTTCGGCCCGGCCACCGGGGACTCCAACGTCGCTTACCAGTACAAGCTGTCCTCCGAGGACGCCTGGTCGACGGCGATCGATGGATCGACGGTGTCGAAGGACATCACGCCCAACAGCTCCGGTACGTACAGCCTGTATGTGCGGGCGAAGGACACGGTGGGCCGCTGGGGCGCCCAGAACGTGGTCGACTTCCTGGTCGCCGCGGGCGAAGGCCCGGTCGGGCGCTGGCACTTCGACGAGACCGACGGCACCGCCAAGGATTCCGCGACCGGTGACGGCAGCGACGACGCGACGCTGGGCGGCGGTGCCGTGCGCGACGACCGCGGCCGGCGCGGGCTGATCACGCACGACGGCGAGGGCCGGCCTTTGGCGGAGGCGGTCACGGACAAGGGGCTGTCGCTGAACGGGACCACCGCCTACGCGGAAACCAGCGCGCCGGTGCTGGAGACCCGCTCCGCCTACACGGTCTCCGCCTGGGCGCGGCTGGACGAGGGCAACAAGAACGCCTCCGTGCTCGCACAGCCCGGGGGACAGGGCAACACGTTCGTGCTCTGGTACCTCGCCGATGTGAAGCAGTGGTTCTTCGGCGTACTCGACCAGGACGGCTCCACCCTCCGCGGGAAGTACTCCGTCTACGCCGCCCAGACCGGTGTGTGGACCCACCTGGCCGGCAGCTACGACCCGGCCACGGAAGAACTGATCTTCTACGTGGACGGCCGTCGGCAGAGCGAGCCTCTGGCGACCGGCGCGGGCTCCTGGGAGTCCACCGGCGGGCTGCAGTTCGGCCGCTACAAGTTCCCGAGCGGCAGTTCCACGTACCACTTCCCCGGCTCGATCGACGAAGTCGCCGTCTGGCAGCGTGTCCTTACGCACGAGGAGGTCGCGGACGAGACGCGGCTGCTGGTCTCGGAGAAGTTCGCCGGCGTCGAGCTGGTGGCTGACTGGAACGCCGCCCGGGGAAGCGGAACGACCGTGGCGGACACCACGTCCGGCTATGGCAGGAGTCTGACCCTGGCCGGCGGTGCCGCCATCAGCGGCGAGGCCATCCTCCTGGACGGAGTGGATGACGCGGCCACGACCCCGGGCCCGCTGGTGTACGACCACGCACCCTTCACCGTGTCCACGCTCGTCGAGCTGGACTCCGCGAAGTTGCTGAGCAAGGACATCGGATACACCGGCCAGGTCCTGGGCCAGCGGACGGAAGACGGTTCGGCCTGGGGCATCTGGTACGAGCTGACCGGCAAGGACACCGTGCTGGACGAGGAGACGCTGGAGGAGACCACGAGGCCGGTCGGCATCTGGCACTTCGGCCGCCTGAACGCTGATGGCACCTTCTCCTCGGTGGTCTCCGATGAAGCGGCGGCTCTGGACAGCCCGGTGCGGCTGACCGGTATCTACGACTCGGTGTACGGCACGATCAGCCTCTATCTGGGCTACGGGCAGAACGGCGACGCGAAGTCGTTCACCGTCCAGCTGGGCAGTGGGGACTTCGCCATCGGCAAGGGCTTCACCAACGGCACATGGCGGCACTACCTGCCCGCTCGTGTCTCCGAAGTCCGCCTGTGGGCAGGGGCGATGGCGAGCCCCGAGCAGGTCGAGGTCCGCGTGGGCGACTGACCCTCGCGGTCGGGCGGTGCGGCGCCACTGTGGCGGCGCCGCACCGTAACGCCACAGCGCTTATCAGCATTTCGACGTCTCTGTCGGCCTTTCGAAACGAACAGCCCAACGGGGTGGGAGCGGACAATCATGGCCTTTGGCATAGGCACATCAGAGAGAAGACGGAGTGGCAGAAGGCGGCGCGCCGGGACGATCGTGACGTTCCTGGCCCTGTCACTGGTGGTCCCTACCGGGCCGGCCTCCCTGGCGCAGGCCGCCGACAAGGGGCTTGGTCGACCGGACGTTCCTGATCAGCGGGTGAGCAAGGTCAAGGAGGTCGACGGGCCCGGCGCGAAGAAGGCCCGTGCGAAGGTCGCCAAGGACAACAAGGCCAATGCCGAACGGGCCCGGAAGGCCCGTGCCGAGCGGAAGGCGGCCTGGCCCGAGCAGGGTGAGGCACGCCTCGAACTGGAGGCCGGCAAGCGCGTCCGGGCGGAGCCCGGCGGCCTCCCCGTCAGTATCACTTCGGCCCGAGGCAAGAACGGCGCCGAATCCGGTACCACCGCACACATCACGGTCCTCGGCCAGAAAGCCGCCAGGGCCGCCGGCATCACCGGTGTCCTGCTGACCGCCGAGGCGGACAGGCCGGGACAGACCGAACTCGGCATCGACTACAGCGGCTTCGCCTCAGCCATCGGCGGCGGATGGGCCTCCCGGCTGCGCCTGGTGCGCCTGCCCGGCTGTGCCCTGGACACGCCGGAGAAGGCCGCGTGCCGCACCGCCACCCCCGTCAAGTCCGACAACGACCTCACCGACCGGATCATCACCGCCTCCGTGCCACTGGCCGAGACCGGCGACGGCCCCTCGACGCAGCTGGCCGACGCGGCCACCGCGCAGACAGCGGTGTTCGCCGTGACCGCGTCCGACCCCGGCTCGGGAGAATCCCCCTCAGGCGCCGGCGACTACTCGGCCACCGAACTGTCGGAATCATCCACCTGGGAGGCGGGCGACAACTCCGGTTCCTTCACCTGGAACTACGACTTCAACGTGCCACCCGCAGCGGCCGGGCCGACGCCGGAGCTGTCCCTCTCGTACGACTCAGGCAGTGTCGACGGCCGCACCGCCACCACCAACAACCAGGGCAGCGCAGTCGGCGAGGGCTTCAGCCTGACCGAGTCCTACATCGAGCGGTCCTACGGCTCCTGCGACGACGACGGCCACGACGACGTCTTCGACCACTGCTGGAAATACGACAACGCCCAGCTCGTCCTGAACGGGAAGGCGAGCCGCCTGGTGAAGAAGTCCGGCGACTGGGACAGCACCTGGCGGCTGGAGGACGACGACGCCTCCACGGTGACCCGCTCCACCGGAGCCGACAACTCAGACGGCAACGGCGAGTACTGGACCGTCGTCACCGGCGACGGCACCAAGTACGTCTTCGGCCTGAACAAGCTCGACGGCGCCGCCGACCAGCGCACCAACTCCACCTGGACCGTCCCCGTCTTCGGCGACGACTCCGGCGAGCCCGGTTACGACAACGGCGACGCCTTCGGCGACCGCTCCGTGACCCAGGCGTGGCGGTGGAACCTCGACTACGTCGAGGACACCCACGGCAACGCCTCCACCTACTGGTACGCCAAGGAGACCAACCACTACAAGAAGAACAAGGCCACCACCGCCAACGCCTCCTACACGCGCGGCGGCTACCTGAAGGAGATCAAGTACGGGCTGCGCAAGGGCGCGCTGTTCACCGACGACGCCGACGCCAAGGTCACCTTCAGCCACGCCGAGCGCTGCACCGCCTCGGACTGCTCGTCGCTGACCCAGGACACCGCCGAGAACTGGCCCGACGTTCCCTTCGACGCGATCTGTACCGACGGAGACACCGACTGCCTCGCCAGCGGCCCCTCGTTCTTCTCTCGTAAGCGCCTGACCGGCATCGACACCTCCTCGTGGAACGCAGCCACCAGCGCCTTCGATCCCGTGGACTCCTGGGCGTTCACCCAGGAGTACTTGGACGGCGGGGACATCGGTGACACCTCCGATCACGTCCTGACCCTGAAGTCGTTGAAGCGGACTGCCAAGGCCAGTGAGAGCGAGATCGTTCTCAACCCGGTCTCGTTCACCTACCAGTGGCGGGAGAACAGGGTCGACGGCACCGACGACATCCTGCCGCTGACCCGGCCACGCATCTCGACGGTCACCTCGGAGACCGGGTCGATCACCACGGTGACCCTGTCCTCGCCGGAGTGCGTGCGCAGTGAGGTGACGGGCGCGGCCGAGGACGCCAATACCCGCTCTTGCTATCCGAAATACTGGAACATCAACGGCTCCTCAGAGGCGTCGGTGGACTGGTTCCACAAATACCGGGTCCAGGCCGTCGTCGTGTCGGACCCGGCGGGCCACAACGACGCGGTCGAGTACGCCTACGACTACAGCGGCGCGGCCTGGCACCACAGTGACGATCCCTTCACGCCGAAGGCCGAGCGCACCTGGTCCGACTGGCGCGGCTACCGCGAGGTGACCGTCTACACGGGTGCCACGAGCACCACGCGGTCCAAGACCGTCTCGCTCTACATGCAGGGCATGCACGGCGACAAGAAGAAGGACGGCACCACCCGCTCGGTCACGCTCAGCCCGCTTTCTTCGCCGGCGATCGGGGTCGCGAGCATCACTGACAGCGACCAGTACGCGGGCACACGCCGCGAGCACGTCACCTACAACGGCGCGACGCCGATCACGGTCGAGGTCAACGACCCGTGGTCGAACGAGACGGGACGCCAGAACGTGCCCGACGCCGCCGACCATGTCGCCCGCTACGTCCGCACGGCCAAGACCACCACCCACCAGTACCTGACCGCCGCGAACACCTGGCGGGCCCGCGCGATCGCCACTACGTACGACGACTACGGCATGCCGGTCACCGTCGACGACTCCGGTGAGGTCGGCAAGGGCGGCGACCAGACCTGTACCCGTACCTGGTACGCCCGCAACGACACGGCCGGCATCAACGACCTGGTCTCCCGTACCCGGACGGTCGGCCAGTCCTGCTCGGTGGCCGACACGAGCCTGAGCCTTCCGGCGAACTCAGCCACCCGGGGCGACGTCCTGTCCGACACCGCCACGGTGTACGACAACCCCTCCGCCACGGCCTGGTCGGCGTCCCAGACGCCGGCCAAGGGGGCGGCCACCTGGACCGGCCGCGCCACCGGCTACTCCGCCACGGCGGGCTCGGACGGGCTGCGCCCTGCTTCGGGTTGGCAGACGACCACGACCACCGCGTACGACACCCTCGGCCGCCCCGTCGACGTCACCGACGCCGTCGGCAGCACCACCAACACGGCCTACACCCCCGCCGCCGCAGGGCCACTGACCAAGACCATCGTCACCGACCCCAAGGGCCACAAGGTCACCAGCTTCCTGGACCACAGGCACGGCCAGGCCCTGCGCGTGTATGACGCGAACCTGAAGAAGACCGAGTCCACCTACGACGCCCTCGGCCGGCTGACCGCGGTCTGGCAGCCCAACCGCAACAAGGCCGCCGGCTACAGCGCGAACACCACTTTCAAGTACCGGATCAGCAGCAGCGAGCCGTCATGGGTCTCCACCTCGGCCCTGAAGAAGGACGGCGAGACGTACAACACCACCTACGAGCTGTACGACTCGATGATGCGGCCCCTGCAGACGCAGTCGCCCACCCCGCTCGCCGGCCGGGTGCTCACCGACACCCGCTACGACACACGCGGTCTGGCCTACGAGAAGTACGAGGACATCTTCGACAGCACCGCCACCCCGAACGGCGACTACACGCGTGCGGAGTACGGAGAGGCGCCTACCCAGACCGAGACGGTGTACGACGGCTCGGAGCGGCCGACCACCAGCACTCTGTACACGTACGGGGTGAAGAAGTGGTCGACCACCACCAGTTACACCGGTGATTCCACCGCCACCACCGCCCTCCAGGGCGGCTCGGCCACCCGCACCATCACCGACGTCCGCGGCCGGACCGCCGAGACCCGCCAGTACACGGGCACCAGCCCGGCCGACCCGCAGTTCGGCGGCGGCTCGGGCACCGTCTCGTACGCCACCATCACATTCCAGTACACGCTGGACGATCAGCAGTCCCAGGTCACCGGTCCCGATGGCGTCAAGTGGACATACGGTTACGACCTGTTCGGCCGCAAGACCACCGCCGACGACCCGGACAAGGGTCTGACCAGGATGGACTACGACAAGCTGGACCGGCTCACCAAGACCACCGACTCCCGTGGCAAGAGCATCCTCACCGGCTACGACGAACTCGGCCGCACGACCGGCACGTGGACCGGCTCGAAGACCGACGCCAACCAGCTGACCGCCTTCACCTACGACGCGGTCCTCAAGGGTCTGCCGGACGCGAGCACCCGCTACGTCGGCGGCAAGACGGGCAAGGCGTACACCGAGACCGTCACCGCCTACGACAGCCTGTCCCGGCCCACCACCACCGAACTGACCCTGCCGGACTCCGACCCACTCGCTGCGGCGGGTGCGGCCACGCTCCGGTTCGAGAGCACCTACAACACCGACGGCACCCTCCAGAGCGCCAAGGAGCCGGCCCTCGGCGGCCTGCCCTCGGAGATCGTCGACTACGGCTACACCGGCACCGGCCAGGTCACCTCCATCGGCGGCAGCACGGGCTACCTCCTCGACATCGACTACTCCGCCCTCGGCCAGGCACAGCAGCTCGTGCTCGGCACCGCCGACACCGAGGAGCACAAGAAGGCGTACGTCACCAACACCTGGGAGGAGGGCACAGGACGGCTCGTCGGCAGCCATGTCACGGACCAGACCCATCCCTACAAGCTGCAGAACCTCAACTACACCTACGACCAGGCGGGCAACGTCACCTCCGTCGCCGACACCAGCACCCCCGGCGGCACCGCCGCGGCGGAGACCCAGTGCTTCGCCTACGACGGCCACCGACGCCTGACCGAGGCATGGACACCCGCCTCACAGAAGTGCTCCGACGCCCGCAGCGCCAGCAACCTGAGCGGGCGGGCCCCGTATTGGACCGGCTACACCTACAACGATGCCGGCCAGCGCACAACGGAGACCAAGCACACCGCCACCGGCGACACCACCACGACCTACTGCTACACCAAGGAGGGCCAGCCGCACGCCCTGACCGGCACCAGCACCAGGGCTGACTGCACCGCCCCGGAACACGCCTACGAGTCCGACAGCGCCGGCAACACCACAAGCCGTCCCGACGGCACCGCCACCCAGGGACTCGAATGGTCCGACGAGGGCAGGCTGAACACCCTTACCGAAGACGGCGAGACGACGGACTACCTGTACGGGGCCGACGGCACCCTTCTCATCCGCAGCACTGCGGGCGGGGACCGCGTCCTGTACGCGGGGGCGACCGAGCTGCATCTGCGGGCCGACGGAAGCACATGGGCCCAACGTCACTACAGCTCCGGAGAGCTGACCGTCGCGGTCCGTTCCAACGAGAGCGGCAGCAACGAGGTCAGCTACCTGGTCACGGACCCGCACGGCACTGCCGGCCTCGCCATCGACGCCACGGACCAGGCATTCTCCCGGCGCTACATGACCCCGTTCGGCGCACCGAGAGGCAGCACCACAGGGACTGCGTGGCCCGACGACAAGGGCTTCCTCGGCAAGACCACTGACACCAGCACAGGTCTCACCCACGTCGGGGCCCGCCAGTACGACCCCGAGATCGGCCAGTTCATCAGCGTCGACCCGCTCCTGCAGACAAATGTGGGGCAGACCCTGAACGGCTACAGCTACGGGGTCCAGAACCCGGCCACCGTCGCCGACCCCTCCGGCCTCGGCGTCCCCGAGTGCCGCGAGCCGCAGAAGTATGGCATCACGTGCCGGGGCGGCATTCCGGTCAGCACCAGCAAGAAGAAGGCGAGCAGCAGCAGCGAGGGTCCCGTCCGGGCCTGCCGCTGTGGCAGCCGTCCGCCGCTCGTCAAGGGCATGAAGCCCACTGGTCTCGGAGGCATCCCGGGCCGCCGCAACATCACCCTGCCCTCGACGCCGGCTCCGAAGGGCTGGCTCAAGACCATCCCGCCGCCGCCCAATCCCGGTCCCGAGCCCAAGAAGGACGACGGTTTCTGGGGAAGCATCAAGAACACGGTGAAAAAGGGAATCGGCGCGGCTCACGACTTCATGCAGGACAACAGCAAACTCCTGGGCTGGATCGGCGTCGGGCTTGGCGTGGCTTCGATGATCACCCCATTGGGATGGGTTGCCGGCGCGGCGTTGGTCGGCGGATTCGTGCTGGGTGCCGCCACGACCGCGGACGCATGCTTCTCCAAGCAGTGGGGGAGCTGCGCGATGGGTGCAGCAAGCCTGGGCATGGCTGGAGCCGCTCTTGGTGCCAGTCGGGTCGCGACTTCAGCGCTGCGAGAGGCAGCAGGAGCCGGCATCGTTACGCGGACTGTGCTCAAGGGCGGTGCGGTCGTGTCGCGTGGTGTTGCCGGTGTCGCCAACGTGAGTTCTGTTGGTTTTGCGACCGTTGGGACCGCCTCGGGAGGCAACCTGGGCGACTCCGGGCGTTGGGAGGATGATTAGCTCATGGTGGACTCCGGTGGACGTCCCTCCGTGAAAGCGCTCGATGAGTCAAAGCGGCTTCCTTTGCAGGTCAGGTGGCGCTTGCGGAGGGAGCAGCGCAGAAGGCGAACAGGGGTCCTGGTGTTTGCGGAGATCAGGGAGCCACTTCGGAGCCTGACGTACAAGGCAGGCGTGGTGTCTCTCTGGGAGAACGGCGTGGAGCTCTGCTCGCGCAGTCGCGATGCGAAGCGGCCCACATTCGTTGAGCTGCCGCCCGGACCCCATCGGCTCGAGTTCAAGGTGACACGCGTGAGGGCAGGGAAGAGCACCTCGTTCCAGAAGGCCGTGGACCTGAAGGAACACGAGATCCTGCTTGTGTTGTGTGATCCCGTACAGTCGAACGTCTTCTACAGGCGGGCTCCGGACGTGGATACCTGGGTGCTCGGATCCATTTCTCCGTAGAACCGCAAAGTGATCACGCGTGACCCCAGGTCTGCACCTAGCTGACCTGGGGTTTCTCGGAGCCCCCTGTCGGATTCGAGACAGACCCCGTGCTGATTGCGATGGCCGCACTCGTCGCCACGCTCGGCGGCTACGCCGTGTTGTGCGCCCTGAAGCCGTTCGCCCCGTGCCGCAGGTGCCGCAGGACGGGCGAGATTGAGCGGTTCCGGAAGGTGCGGACCTGCCCCCGGTGCCGCGGGAAGAGACTCCGGTTGCGCGTCGGCCGGCGGGCGCACAACGCGTGGCGCCGCACCCACCAGGCCGGGACGCGCTGAGCACACCACGGCCCCCGCCTCGATCGTCGAGGACGGGGGCCTTCCGCACGTCTGGGTCAAGCTGCCTTCAGGCGGGCGACTTCCCTCGCCCGCTCGGACAAGGCCCGCACCGCCGGCAGCGTCTTGTACACGGGCAGGCTCTTCCGAAGCGCCTTCAAATGCTCGTCACCCCGCGCCGAGCTGATCGTCATGTACTCGTCGAGGAACTGGCCCCACGTCTCGCAGGCAGCCTCAACATGCCGCATACGGAACTGCCGCTCAGCGATCACCCCAAGGCAGTGCACGCGCCCCTGACGCTCCAGCGGGGACCGCACCGCATTGGACTGCCGCAGCGCCCGGATGGAACCCTCACGGTCCTTCAGATGCCAGCGGACGTGAGCTTCGTGGAAGAAGTACGCGGCCTGGTCGTAGCCGCCCACAGCGTCACGCCGGTTGTCCGCTCGTGCCAGCGCCGTCTCGGTCTCGGTGAGCCGGGTCAGGGCAGTGTGCCGGTCACCCGTCATCGCCGCCGCAGCGGCCTGCTGGCCGCGCAGGAACGCCACCAGGCGCGGCCCCGCAGACGGCGCGGCCTCGGCAGCAGCATCGGCGAGTTCCAGACCCTTTGCTCCGTGGCCAAGATGGGTGGCTTGCAGGCTCATCCCGCGCAGGGTGCGGCAGTAGGTGACGTGGTCCTCGGCAGCGCCGGCGAGTTCCAGCGCGCGCAGATAGTACTTCTGCCCGAGACCCTGCTGGTTCTCGTACATGGCCATCCACCCCGTGAGGTACACGAAGTCAGCGACGGCCGCCCGCATGTCGCGGGTGACCTGCTCCGTTCCGCTCGCCCGCAGGTAGGGTCCGGCGGTGTTGACGAGGAAGGCGGCGGCCATCGGCCGGGCGTGCCCGGCTCCGACCTGGTCCAGGATGTCGGCGACCTTGTCGGTCATCGTGCGGACGGTCTCCACGTCGGACCTGCCGATGTGCACGGTCCGGCCTGCCGTTACCGATTCCAGCCGCCCCGTCACGTCCTCGTACCTGGGTACGGCCAGAGCCGCCGCGTACATGCCGGTCTTCAGCACGCCCCGGCGGGACGGGTCCATGTCGGCTCGGCTCAGGTCGATCACCCCTGCTACTGGGCCGTGTGTCTCGGCGCCCTTGGTGTCGGGCCATCCGATCTCAGTGCACGTTACGGGGCGCCCAAGCAGCCGAGAGAGCGCCTCGGTGACCGCTGGCCGCGCCTCAGGTTTCGGCACCGATCCAGCGAGCCAGTGAGACACGCTCGTCTTGTCGTAGTGGAGTGTGACGCCCAGTTCGCGGCCCGTCGCGTTGACCCTGCGTGCTAGCTGCGCGTTCCCGATCCCTCCCGTCTGCATGAGGGCCGCGAGGGCGGTGTTCGGTGTGCGTGGTCGCCGTGGCATGTGAGCCCCCGAGTCGTGTTCAACCAGTTCAACCGCTGCTCCACTGTCCTCCCTTACCCACAGCAGCGCACAGGGGTTGGGTGGTTACAAGCCGTTCGCGCCCCGGCCGGCGGTTGACGGCCCGGCGTCCTCTACCCCCGAGGAGGAGGGCGCCGGGCGCCTGGAACGAAGACGCCCCGGCGACCGCTGACACGGCCCCGGGGCATGGCCAACGCTACTGAGGAGCGTCGACGATGACTTTCCTATCACGAGCACTCGAATGGGTAAGAGCGGTGCTGTTCGGACCGCGCAGCCCCGGTCGGCACCGCCGCACCACCCCGCCGCACTCCGTGCTCCCCACGCCCTCTCACCACCCGTCGCCTGAGGTTTGCGGCGCACGGCTGATGGCCGCCCGCAGTCACCGCCGGGAACGGCAGGCGCCTCCGCCAGGGGAGGAGACAGGCTTCCTGGTCCGGCCCTACGTGGCGCGCCTGGGCGAAGACGTGTACGCGGACACCCTGGCCAGCCCCTGGGGGGATGCGCGATGAACGCCACCCACGGCACAGAGACGGCCGCCTCGACCGTTGTCACGATGGCCAGTCAGGCGACCTGGTTCATCGAGCAGCCCACGCTGCTGGGCCACCAGACCGTCAAGAGCTTCGAGGCCGACTTCCGCGCCTTCATCGAGCAGATGATCCCGCAGATCGAGAAGCTCGCCGCCGCCCAGTCCCCTGACGACGTCCCGGCGAACGTGGCTCTCGCCGCGATCGCCGAGGCTCGCAGCCGCATGGGCGAGCCCGAGGCCGCGGGCCTGCAAGGTGAGGTTGAGCGGGTGAAGCGGCTGGCGCGATCGGTCGTGTCCCTGGTCGGTCACCACGACAGCCTCGCCGGCCTCACCATGTGCCTGTTGTGCGACCGGCCGATCGCCGGCGAAGACGCGTGGGAGCCGTACGACGTCGGCCGCCCGCCTGGTGGGGCGGCCCGGTCGGGCCGCGTCCACACCGCGTGCGCCACACGCCTCCGCTGACGAGCGGTCGCCCTGCCCCAGCGTGAACGGGGCCCCACGGCGACCGCAGGGTCAGGGTCGCAACCACCGAACGCCCGTCCCGCCCCCTAACTCTGGACAGGTCGAGCGCCGGGGCAGGCCCACACTGCTTGGAGAGAATCATGACTACACCGAACGTGGCAGCCATCCGTTCCGTCGAGCTGGAGGTCACCGGCCGTTGCCAGCTCAAGTGCACGCACTGCTGCACCAGCTCGGGCCCGAAAGCGTCCGCCGGCGCCATGACTGACCAGGACTGGCTGGACACCATCACGGACATCGCCGAACTTGGTATTCCCGCAGTGCAGTTCATCGGCGGTGAGCCGACGCTTACCCCCTACCTCCCCCGGTACGTCGACCACGCCCTGGGCGCCGGCCTGAAGGTCGAGGTGTACTCCAACCTCACCCACATCCGGCCCGGCCTGTGGTCCGTGTTCGAGCGGCCGGGCGTGTGCCTGGCCACCAGCTACTACAGCGACCAGGCCGAGCAGCACGAGCAGATCACCAAGGGGCCCGGCAGCTACCGGCGCACCCGCGACAACATCGCCGAAGCCGTGCGCCGCAGCATCCCCCTGCGCGTCGGCATCGTCGAAGTCCTCGACGGTCAGCGCGTTGCTCAGGCACAGGAGGAACTGCGTCGGCTCGGGGTGACGAGCATCAAGGTGGACCGGGTCCGCAAGGTGGGCCGCGCCGCCAACCAGGCCGCCGCGGTACCGAGCACGTCGGAGCTGTGCGGCAACTGCTTCCGCTACCGCGTGTCCGTCGACCCTGACGGCAAGGTGTCCGGGTGCATCCTGTCGCGGTTCCTCGTCGCCGGGAACGTCCGCGAGCAGCGTCTCGCTGACATCCTGAACAGCGACCGCTGGCAGAAGCTCACCGACGCGGTCCCTCTGCCGCGTGCCGCTTGTCCGCCCGACGACTCCGGCGACTGCGACCCGGCGAACACCGAGGCGTGCGATCCTGCGTACGCCATGGCCCCGACGACGCCCAGCCTCGGAGTGACCGCGTGATCTGGGAAACCTGCGCAGCAGAACTCGCCGACCGCGTGACGCACCGGTCCTCGCGCTGGCGGGGAGCCGTCTCCCGTACGCCACGGCACCTCTTCGTACCGAAGTGGTGGGACATCGATGACGGCCGCTGGGTGCTGCGCGAACCGGTGAACGAGGACGCCTGGTTCCAGGCCGCCTACAGCGACCGCTCGCTGATCACCCGCGTCGGAACCCTGCACGCGGACCGGGCCAAGCCGGACGACCACCCCACCGGCCGGCCGACCTCGTCGGCGACACTTCCCAGCCTGGTCGTGCGCATGTTCCAGCACGCCCGGATCGACGACGGCGACGAGCTCCTGGACGTGGGCACCGGCAGCGGGTACGGAGCCGCGCTCGCCGCACACCGGCTCGGCGACCAGGCAGTGACGAGTGTGGACGTCGACCACTACCTCGTCGAGGCCGTCCGCGATCGGCTTGAGCAGGCTGGCCTGCGCCCGACCTTGGAGCCGGTCGACGCGACCGGACCGCTCCCCGCCCGCGCGGGCAGGTTCGACCGGATCGTTGCCACCGTCGCCGTGCGGAGCGTCCCGGCGAGCTGGCTGACGGCTCTGTGCGTCGGCGGACGGCTGGTCACGACGATCGCCGGGACGTCGCTGCTGGTGACCGCTGAGAAGCGACCGGACGGCAGCGCCCAAGGCCGCGTGGAGTGGGACCGCGCCGGATTCATGCACGCCCGGCACGGCGACGACTACCGGCCTGGCCTGACCGGGATCCTCGCCGCCGCACACGACATGGACGGCGAAGACGTGGCGACCAGTCCGTACCCGGTGGTCGACGTCGCCAACGCGTGGGACCTCGACTCGATGCTTGGTGTCACCGCGCCCGGCATCGAGCACTCCTACCAGGAGCAGGGGGAGCGGCGGACGGCAGTGATGGCGCACGCCGACGGCTCGTGGGCCCGCGCGGTCACCGGCGGCGACGGACGAACGGTGGTTCACCAGGGCGGGCCGCGCCGCCTGTGGGACATCCTGGACGGGCTCCGCGCGTACTGGCTCCAGCACGGTGAACTCCCCGCTCGCGGCGCCCGGGTTCTCATCACCCCGGACGGAGAGACACGTCTCGCCCGCGGCAAGTGGCGAGCCGTGCTGTAGTCCTCCTTGGCCGGCCCCGCTCGTCTGCTTCCCCCCGTGGCAGATGAGCGGGGCCTGGAACTACGCCGCACCTCCGGACGGCCGACCCCGCATCCTCCACCGCGGCCGACCGCCATATGTACGCCCGCCCGTCCTCTCCACCCCGTCCTCGTGGCGAGAGCGTGGGCTGCTTGCCCCCCCCGGGCCCGGAACGCGAACGACGCCGCGGCGTTCGCGCGTCCGCTGCCGGCGTCACCGGCCGCCCCGCTTCACCCTCGGCGAGCACGGGACGGGGCGGCCCACACACCGGAGGACACGGCCGAGCCACGCGCGAGGTGCTCAACCGTCCAGATGACGGAGCCGTGCCCTCCCTGCTGCCCCGCAGACACAGCCGCCTGTGGGGCAGCCCGGCCTCAGCCCAGCAATGTTGTCCCCACCGGCTGCGCCTGCTCCTCCGCAGCCGTCAGAGGCCGAATGTCGGTGACCCCCAAGAGGCCGGGTGAGCCGTCCGACAAAGCCCCCTCTTCGCTCCATCAGGGAGGGCATCCTTGCGAAGCCCCATGTGATGTTGATCGGGAACACCGTCTCGTCGGCGAGCCCGAGATAGAGCCGCCATTCCCCGTCTGGGGCCTGTTCGGTGCACTGGAATTGCAGGAGCGCGCAGATCGGTTCACTCACTTCGGCTTCCATGGTCACTTCCTCCCGACGAGCCCTTGCCATGACAGGGCCCTGAGCATGGCCTCAGGCGTCGCCTCTGCGAGGCTGTCGTACGCGCGAAAGTCCGCCAGCTGGAGCGGGAGCGCGACGCGGGCAAGACGAAAAAAGCCGGCCGCCCGCCAACGGTGGAGCAGTGGCTCACCACATGGATGGACACGGCCTGCGCGCGCAAGGTCGCGGACGGCACCATGAGCCCGCCAACCCTCGACGACTACCGATCGACGTGCAGGCTCTACCCTCTTCCCCGGCATCGGGAAGCACCGCGTCGACAAGCTCGGCGCCGAGCACCTGGACGCCCTGTACCTGCGCATGATCAAGCAGGGGTTGGCATCGGGCACGTGTTGAAGACCCACCGGATCCTCGCCCGCGCTCTGAAGGTGGCCATGCAGAGGGACATCGTGACGCGGAACGTTGCGACCCTCGTCGAGCCGCCGTCCTCGACCGAGGAGGAGATCGAGCCCGTCAGCCAGGCCGAGGCCCGCGGCCTGCTTGGCCCAGGCAGCGGAGCGCCGTAACGGGGCCCGCTGGTCGGTCGCCCTGGGGCTGCGGCAGGGCGAGGCGCTGGGGCTGCGCTGGAAGTACGTCGACCTGGACAACGGCGTCGCGAAGATCTGGTGGCAGCTCCAGCGGCTCACATGGCAGCACGGGTGTGACGACCCGCACGCCTGCGGCGCGGCACACCACCGCAAGGCGTGCAAGGCCGGCTGCAAACAGCACGCCCAAGCTGAAGAGCAACTGGCGCTGCAACCAGGCCCGAAACAGTCCAGCGGCCCCCCGAAGGAAACCCCTGGTCAGAGTGGGAGCCCCCTGTCGGATTCGAACCGACGACCTACGCATTACAAGTGCGTTGCTCTGGCCATCTGAGCTAAGGGGGCACCGCGTACTACACCGCCGTACGCGAGGGCGGCACCACTGTACACAGAGCCTGTTGCCCCGAGCCACGAAGTTCCGCCCCGCCCGGTCTCACTCCAGCTCGTACTCGAAGCGGTACGTCACGGTCGTCTCCCCCTGGCGCGCGGCGAAGTCGCCCTTCCCCCGCAGTCCGGCCAGCTCCCCGCTCCCGGAGTCCGGCACCACCTCGAACGTGCAGTGCACCGTCCCGTCCTCACCGAACCAGCCCCGCTCCTCCACCGCGAAGCTGCCCTCGCGCCCGTCGAGACGGCCGGTGATCAGTTCCATGCCGGTGAAGGAGCCGGTCTTCTGGGTGACGTAGACGATGGAGTACTCGCAGATCGTGCGGGCCGCCTCGATGCCGCCGCTGAAGGTGTTGCGGACGGAGGCGTGGGCGAGCCGGGGGTTCGCGTCCTCCCCCGGGCCGATCACTCGCTCCTGCCAGTCGGCGAAGGTGAAGTGGCCGGTGGTGGTGGTGTTCGTGGTGGTGTTCGTGGTGTTGGCGTGTGTGCCGGGCATGGTGCGTCCTCTCGAGCTGCCGGTGGCCGTGCGGGCCGTCTGAGAACAGCACTCTGCCCGCCGTACCTGACATCTCCTGTCAGGTACGGGGACGGGTACGGGGATGTCCACCGGACAATGGCCCCCATGCGTGCCGACCGGCTCCTCTCCCTGCTCCTGCTGCTCCAGAACCGCGGGCGGATGACCGCGCCCGAGCTCGCCGCCGAGCTGGAGGTGTCGGTGCGCACGGTCTACCGGGACGTCGAGGCGCTGGGTGCGGCGGGCGTGCCGGTGTGCGCGGATCGCGGGCCGGAGGGGGGCTACCGGCTGATGGACGGCTACCGGACCCGGCTGACCGGTCTGACGGACGCCGAGGCCGGGTCGCTGTTCCTCGCCGGGATGCCCGGCCCGGCGCGCGAGCTGGGGCTCGGGGCGGTGCTGGCCAGTGCCCAGCTGAAGGTGCAGGCCGCGCTGCCGGCGGAGTTGGCCGGGCAGGCGCGGCGGGTGCAGGAGCGGTTCCATCTGGACGCGCCGGCGTGGTTCCGGGAGGCCGATCCGGTGCCCTGCCTGGAGCCGGTGGCGGCGGCCGTGTGGGAGCGGCGGGTGCTGCGCGTGCACTACCGGCGGTGGCGGGGCGAGGTGCGCCGGGAGGTGCGGCCGCTGGGGCTCGTCCTCAAGGGCGGCATCTGGTACCTGGTCGCCCTGGCGGAGGAGTCCGTGCGGACCTACCGGGTCTCCCGCCTGCTGGCCGTGGAGGAGACCGGGGAGCTCTTCGACCGCCCGGCCGGCTTCGACCTGGCCGCCTGCTGGGAGGAGTCGTCCCGGCGGCTGGAGGCGGCCCTGCAGCAGGGTGTCGCCCGGGTGCGGCTCTCACCGCGGGGGCAGCGGCTGCTGCCCATGCAGTTCGGGGCTGCGGGTGCACGGGCGCTTGAGAGCGCGGGTGCGCCGGACGCGGACGGCTGGGTGGAGGTGGAGCTGCCCGTGGAGGCGGAGGCCGTGGCCGTCGGGGATCTGCTCCGGCTGGGTCCGGAGGCGGAGGTCCTCGGGCCGCCCGGGCTGCGGCAGGCCGTTGCGCGGGCGGTGGCGGCACTGGCGGACCGGTACGGGCGGCCGTGAGGTGTCTTCGAAAATTTCCACGAAGTTCACAGGGCCGGAGGTACTGACAGACCACGTGAACGCCAGGTACCGTCCTGAGCCAGTTCACCCGCGTGGACTACACCACCACGGAACACCGTCGTGGCACCGCCTTCCTACTCGGATCGTCCGGCACGTTCCTGCCGGTAGAAGGGGTTCATTCACCATGGCCACTGTCTCGTTCGACAAGGCGACCCGGGTCTACCCGGGTTCCACCAAGCCCGCTGTTGACGCGCTCGACATCGACATCGAGGACGGCGAGTTCCTCGTCCTCGTCGGCCCGTCCGGCTGCGGCAAGTCCACCTCGCTCCGCATGCTCGCGGGACTCGAGGACGTCAACGCCGGCGCCATCCGCATCGGCGACCGCGACGTCACCCACCTGCCGCCGAAGGACCGGGACATCGCCATGGTGTTCCAGAACTACGCGCTCTACCCGCACATGACCGTCGCCGACAACATGGGCTTCGCGCTCAAGATCGCCGGCGTGAACAAGGCGGAGATCCGGCAGAAGGTCGAAGAGGCCGCGAAGATCCTCGACCTCACCGAGTACCTGGACCGCAAGCCGAAGGCGCTCTCCGGTGGTCAGCGCCAGCGTGTCGCCATGGGCCGCGCCATCGTGCGTGAGCCGCAGGTGTTCCTCATGGACGAGCCGCTGTCCAACCTGGACGCCAAGCTCCGTGTCTCCACGCGTACGCAGATCGCCTCGCTCCAGCGCCGCCTGGGCATCACCACCGTCTACGTCACCCACGACCAGGTCGAGGCCATGACGATGGGCGACCGCGTGGCGGTCCTCAAGGACGGCCTGCTCCAGCAGATCGACACCCCGCGCAACATGTACGACAAGCCCGCCAACCTCTTCGTGGCCGGCTTCATCGGCTCCCCGGCGATGAACCTCGTCGAGGTCCCGGTGACCGACGGCGGCGTGAAGTTCGGCAAGTCGGTCGTGCCGGTGCAGCGCGACGCCATCGCCGCCACCACCGACAAGACCGTCACGGTCGGTGTCCGCCCCGAGCACTTCGACGTGGCCGGCCCGGACGTCGAGCAGGGCCTCGCGGTCACCGTGAACGTCGTCGAGGAGCTCGGCGCCGACGCCTACGTCTACGGCACAGCGAAGGTCGGCGACGACTCCAAGGACCTCGTGGTCCGTGTCAGCGGCCGTGACGTCCCGGACAAGGGCAGCCAGCTGCACATCGTGCCCCGCTCGGGTGAGACCCACGTGTTCTCGACCTCCACGGGCGAGCGCCTGTCCGACTGACCCACCGGCAAACGCACAACCCCGGGTGAATCACCCAGGTTGACGAAGAGGGCCCTGCGGCGTGCCGCGGGGCCCTTCTCGTTGTCGACAAATACCCCGGCATACCGGACGTTTCGAGCGGTGCGCGTCAACGCTCTACCCAAAAACGGGCACTCTCTCATCCCCCGAACCGGTGACTAAATGTCTACAAACCATTACCGCGCGCTACCCTCACACGCGTGAAGCACTCCACTAACCAACAGACGCGACGCGGCCGGGGCCCCGCCCGCCGGATCGGCCGCACCCTCGCTTTCGTCCTGCCCGTCGTCCTGGTGCTCTCCGGGACCCTCGCGGTCACCCGAGTCAACTGGTCGGGGAGCACCTCCGGCCCGGTGCTCACCGCCGCGGACACCAGCACGTCCGCCGGCACCCCGCGGGCGGCCAAGCGCGCCCCGCAGGACCTCCTGCGGGACCAACTGCTCACCGAACTCCAGGAGGAGAACCCGGGCGTCGCCCTCACCCATCTCCAGCAGGCCGTCAACGGCCGCCCGTCGCTGGCGAAGCACTGCGCGTCCATCGCCCGCGCCCTCGGACAGGCCGCCGTCCGGGTCTACGGCCCGACACGCGCCCAGTCCTACGCCCGCCCGGTCTGCGACACCGCCTTCGCCACGGGCGTCGCGGCCGCGCACACCTGAGCACCCCGCCCTGCCGCCGGACCAGAGAGGTGAGAAGCCGGCCGCGGCTGACGCGAGAACCCTTGTCCGCCGCGGCCCCGGGCGGGACGCCACGTACAGTTCGGTCTCATGAGCGATCCGAGCGCCGCGTCCCGCCCCGTTCAAGCCGTCGTTCTGGCCGGTGGCCAGGGCTCCCGGCTACGCCCGTACACCGACGACCGGCCCAAGCCGATGGTCGAGATCCCCGGCACGGGGACACCGATCATCGGCCATCAGCTGTCCTGGCTCGCCGAGGAGGGCGTGACGGACGTGGTGGTCTCCTGCGGCCACCTCGCCGAGGTGCTCCAGAAGTGGCTGGAGACGGCCGATCTGCCCGTCTCCGTCACCACGGTCGTGGAGTCGGAGCCCCTCGGCCGCGGCGGCGGCCTCAAGTACGCCGCCGCGCATCTGCCCCACCCGGACCGGCCCTGGTACGCCACGAACGGCGACATCTGGACCCGGTTCTCGCTGCGTGACATGGCGGACTTCCACGCCGAGCGGGACGCCGTCGCGACGCTGGCCCTGGCCCGCCCGAAGCTGCCGTGGGGTGCCGTGAAGACGGACGGCTTCGGCCGCATCACGGACTTCATCGAGGCCCCGCCGTCGACCTTCGAGATCAACGCCGGCGTGTACGTCTTCTCCCCCGAGTTCGCGGGGCTGCTGCCGGACCGGGGCGACCACGAGCGCACGACGTTCCCCCGGCTGGCCCGAGAGCGGAAGCTGGCCGGGTTCACGATCCCTCAGGGGTCGTATTGGCGTGCGATCGACACGGCGAAGGATCTGACGGAGGCCGCCAAGGAACTGGCGTCGTCGGGGCGCTGAGAACTCGGTCGGTTGCGGTCGTGGGGCGACTGCGGGCTTGTCGTGGCTTGTCGCGCCCACGCGGCGGAGCCGCATGGCAAACACAGCCCCGCGCCCCTTGTGTCTGCTGCCCCCTCTGCGTCAGAAGGGCCCCGCGCCTCAAAGGTGCGGGGCCCTCTTGGTGCCTGCTCTGCCGGCTACCCCAGCAAGCCGCCCACCAGGCCCGGGCGGCCCGTGGACGAGGAGCCGCCGCCCTCGCCCGTGCTGCCGGTCGAGCCCGTGCCGCCGCTTGCCGTGCCGCCGGACGCCGTACCGCCGGAGGTCGGGCCGGAGGTGGTACTCGGGGCCTGGCCGGCCGGGGAGGACTGCTGGGGCGGGGCCTGACCCGCGCTGCCCTGGGTCTGGCTGGGCGAGCCGCCGGTGACCGTGCCGGCGTCCCGGGTGGCGCCCGGGCTGGTCGTGGTGCCCGCGCTGGGGCTGGCCGAGCCGGCCGTGACGCCCTGGGTGGGCGAGGTGGGGGCCGACGGGGTCCGCGGGTCCTGCCGCTTGCCGGGCTCGCCCGGGAGCGGGGAGCCGGGCAGTTCGTTGCGCGGGGCCTCGCCGGGGCCGGGGACGACGACCCGGTCGGCATCGCGCACGGCGCCGCCGAGCAGCGAGCCGACGAGCAGCGTGAGGCCGCTGGCGACGGCGGTGACGAGGGCGCCGCGGCGCAGCACGAAGCGGCGCAGGTCCCAGATGTCGGCGCGGGGTCCGAGGCGCCGCCAGGCGCTGCCGGCCAGGCGGCCGTCGACGGAGTAGACGGGAGCGCCGGCGATGATCAGCGGGGACCACGCGGCGAGGTAGATGATGTCGGGGGTCTCGTAGACGGGGACGCTCTTCCAGCTGACGGTGACCAGCAGCGCGGCCGAAAGCAGGGCGCCGAAGCAGGCGGCGACGCGCTGCCAGCAGCCCAGCACCGTCAGGACGCCGACGATGACCTGGGCGAAGGCGATGGCCAGTCCGGTCCCGACCGGGTGCTCGAAGGCGAACTGCCGCAGCGGCTCGGCGACTTCCCAGGGGTGCAGCGTGTTCAGCCACTTGACCATGGAGCCGCGCTTGCCGCCTTCGAAGTAGACGGGGTCGCACAGCTTGCCCATGCCGGCGTAGATGGAGATGAAGCCGAGGAAGACGCGCAGCGGGAGCAGGACGACGCCGAGGTTCATCCGGCGGCCCGGGTAGTAGGCGTGCCGTGCCGGGTCGTCGCCGTGGCGCTTGCCGCCCCGCCGGGTGTCGTCCGCCTCGTCGGCGTCGTCCTCGAACTCCTCCTCCGCGTAGCCCGGTTCGTCGTAGCCGGGCTCGTCGTAGGCGGGTTCGTCGTACGCGCTGCCGGCCGTGCGCATGGGAGGCAGCAGCCGGGTGCCGTCGGCGGGCTCGTGGCTGCGCTGCGGGCCGACGACGGGGGTCTCGACGGTCTGGGTGAGCTCGTCCTGGTAGCCGTCGCCCTGGTAGCCGGTGCCGCCGTAGCCGCCGTCCTGGTACCCGGCGCCGTAGCCCGGGGCCTGCGGGTCGGTGCCGACGCGGGAGATGACCTGGGTGGCCCCGGTGTCCGTGGCGGACTCCTCGGGGTGGCGGACGCTCTCGTGCCGGACGGCCTGGAGGAGCCGGTGGGCGCCGGTGTCGTCGGGCGCGGACTTGCCGCTCCAGACGACGGGACGGCGGCGGGTGGCGGCCCCGTCCGCCGCGCCCCCGGCGGTGACGACGGGGATGCGGGCGGTGTCCTCGCTGGTGGTCAGATGCCGTGCGACCCGGGGGGACTGGACGCGACGCGTCGAGACGCCCAACTGCACGCGGAAACTCGCGTGATTGACGATGACCTGCGCCGGGTCGCTCGGCACCTTCACCATGCTCAGCGCGGGAGCGTCGTCGAGTCCCGACGAGCGTTCCCCCGTGGGTGTGCGGGGTGTTCTGGTGTCCACGCTCATCTAACCGAGTGACGTCGGGATAGGACACTGCTTTGACTCGCCGGATCTGTCCGGACCCCGTCAAGCTTGTCCTCGTCGCCCCGATGGTCCCGGAATTAACTCGTACGGATGAGGTGGCGGACGCCTGTTCAGCCGCGCAGGCGGGCCGCCTCGTACAGCACGATCCCCGCCGCCACACCGGCGTTGAGCGACTCGGCGCCGCCCGGCATCGGGATCCGCACACGGAAGTCGCAGGTCTCCCCGACCAGCCGGGACAGGCCCTTGCCCTCACTGCCGACGACGATGGCGACGGGCCCGCCGAGGGCCTCCAGCTCACCGAGTTCGACCTCGCCGTCGGCGGCGAGTCCGACGACCACGATGCCGGCCTTCTTGTACGCCTCCAGCGCGCGCGTCAGGTTGGTGGCGCGGGCGACGGGCGTACGGGCGGCCGCACCGGCGGACGTCTTCCAGGCACCGGCCGTCATCCCGGCGGCCCGCCGCTCGGGTACGACGACGCCGTGCCCGCGGAAGGCGGAGACGGAGCGGACGACCGCGCCGAGGTTGCGCGGGTCGGTCACCCCGTCGAGCGCGACGATCAGCGGGTCCTCACCGGCGTCGGCGGCGGCATCGGCGAGGTCCTCGGGGTGCGCGTACTCGTACGGCGGGACCTGGAGCACCAGGCCCTGGTGGTTGAGCCCGTTCGTCATCCGGTCGAGCTCGGGGCGGGGGGCCTCCATGAGGTTGATCCCGCCGCGCTCGGCGGCGAGCTGGAGGGCCTCACGGACGCGCTCGTCGTTGTCGATGAACTGCTGGACGTACAGCGTGGACGCCGGCACGCCGTCGCGCAGCGCCTCGTAGACCGGGTTGCGGCCGACGACCAGCTCGGACGTGGACTTGCCGCCGCGGCCCCGGGGCGCGGGACGGCGCGCGGTCTGCCGCGCCTTGGCGCTCGCGACACGGTTCTTCTTGTGTCCCTTGCGCATCTCGGCGGGCGGAGTGGGGCCCTTGCCCTCCAAGCCCTTGCGTCGCTGGCCGCCACTGCCGACCTGCGCGCCCTTCTTGCCGGACATGCGGCGGTTGTTGGCTGCCATGACCTACCTGTCTGTGGGTGCGGTGCGTACGTACGTCTGTGCAGTGTGCCGCCCGGAGGCCCGGGCGGCACAATCGATCTTCCGGATCGCGGTCGGGTCAGCGCGGTCCGAGGCTCCAGCGCGGCCCCTGCGGGCTGTCCTCGATGACCAGGCCGGACTGACCGAGCTGGTCGCGGATGGCGTCGGCGGTGGGCCAGTCCTTGCGGGCCCGGGCGGCCTCGCGCTGGTCGAGGACCATGCGGACGAGCGTGTCGACCACGCCGTGCAGGTCGGCGCCGCGGTCGCTCTCCCCGGCCCAGTGGGCGTCGAGCGGGTCGAGCCCGAGGACGCCGAGCATGGCGCGGACCTCGGCGAGCCGGGCGACCGCTGCTTCCTTGTCGTCGGCGGACAGCGCGCTGTTGCCCTGCCGGACCGTGGTGTGCACCACGGCGAGGGCCTGCGGCACGCCCAGGTCGTCGTCCATCGCCTCGGCGAAGGCCAACGGCACCTCGGCGGCCGGCTCGACGGCACCGGCCTTCTCCACCACGCGCTGCACGAAGCCCTCGATCCGCGCGAACGCCGACTCGGCCTCGCGCAGCGCCTCCTCGCTGTACTCGATCGTCGAGCGGTAGTGCGGGGTGCCGAGGTAGTAGCGCAGCACGATGGGCCGCCAGCGCTTGACCATCTCGCTGACCAGGACCGAGTTGCCGAGCGACTTCGACATCTTCTCGCCGCTCATGGTGACCCAGGCGTTGTGCACCCAGTACTGGGCGAAGTCGTCGCCGTAGGCCTTGGCCTGGGCGATCTCGTTCTCGTGGTGCGGGAAGACCAGGTCGAGGCCGCCGCCGTGGATGTCGAAGGCGGCGCCCAGGTACCTGTGCGCCATCGCCGAGCACTCCAGGTGCCAGCCCGGACGGCCGCGGCCCCACGGCGTCTCCCAGCTGGGCTCCCCCGGCTTCGCCGCCTTCCACATGGCGAAGTCCCGCGGGTCGCGCTTGCCGGTGATGCCCTCCTCGGCGGGCTGGCGCATCTCGTCGAGGTCCTGCCGGGACAGCTCCAGGTAGGAGGGCCAGGAGCGGACGTCGAAGTAGACGCTGCCGTCGGCCTCGTAGGCGTGCCCCCGGTCGATGAGGCCGCGCATCATCTCGACCATCTCGGTGATGTGGCCGGTGGCGCGGGGCTCGTAGGTCGGCGGCAGGCAACCCAGCTCGGTGTAGCCGTCGTTGAAGGCGCGCTCGTTCTCGTAGCCGATGGCCCACCAGGGGCGGTTCTGGTCGGCCGCCTTGGCGATGATCTTGTCGTCGATGTCCGTCACGTTCCGCACGAACGTGACGTCGTAGCCGCGGTACGCGAACCAGCGGCGCATGATGTCGAAGTTCAGACCCGACCGGATGTGCCCGATGTGGGGCGCTGCCTGCACGGTGGCACCGCACAGGTAGATCGAGACACAACCCGGCTTGAGCGGGGAGAAGTCACGGATCTGCCGGGCGCTGGTGTCGTACAGGCGAATAGTCACGGGACCAGGGTAGTAGGCCGTGGGGGGTGTGTGGGGCAGAGCCGTCACCCGGCCCGTACGACCAGCGCCGTCGCCACCGCCATCAGGCCCTCGTCGCGTCCGGGGAAGCCCAGTCCGTCCGTCGTCGCGCCCGACACGGAAACCGGTGCTCCGGCCGCCTCCGACAGCAGCTTCTGAGCCTCGTCCCTGCGCTTGCCGATCTTCGGCCTCGGGCCGACGACCTGTACGGCGATGTTGCCGATGCGGAAGCCGGCCGCGCGGACGATCCGGGCGGCCTCCGTCAGCAGCGTGATGCCGGACGCGCCCGACCACTCGGGGCGGCCGGTGCCGAAGTGCTGTCCCAGGTCGCCGAGGCCGGCCGCCGAGAACAGCGCGTTGCACGCGGCGTGCGCGACGACGTCCGCGTCGGAGTGGCCCGCGAGGCCCGGGCCCTCACCCTCCCACTTCAGCCCGGCGCACCACAGCTCGCGCCCTTCCTCGAAGGCGTGGATGTCGGTGCCGATGCCGACCTGGGGCAGGGGCATCGGGGGGGTGCCGCTGGACGCGGGCGTCTCGTCAGAAGCCATCGTTGAGCCTCCTGCGGGCCAGGACGGCCTCCGCGAGCACCAGGTCCAGGGGGCGGGTGACCTTGAACGCCTCCTCGTGGCCGGGCACCGCCACGACCGTGAGGCCGAGCTGTTCGACCATGCCGGCGTCGTCGGTGACGTCACCGGTGACCGTCTCGTGTGCTCGTACCAGCGTCGTCCGGTCGAAGCCCTGCGGTGTCTGCACCGCCCGCAGCCGCGCACGCTCCGGCGTGGCGACGACCGGCTCCGGCTCGCCGGGCGCCCGGGCGGGCTCGACCTGCTTGACGGTGTCGGCGAGCGGCAGGGCCGGGACCACGGCCGGGGCGCCCTCGCGTACGGCCTCGATCACGGCGTCGACCGTGTCCACCGGCACCAGCGGCCGGGCCGCGTCGTGCACCAGCACGATGTCGTGGCCGGGGGGCAGCGCGTCCAGGCCGAGCTTCACGGATTCCTGGCGGCTCTGCCCGCCCGGTACGACGAGGAAGTCGGTCCGCTCGGGCAGCGCGTGCGCGGCGAGCAGCGACTTGACCTCGGCGGCACCGTCGGGCGGGGCCACGACGACGACCAGCGAGACGGCGCGGGAGGCGGCCATCGCGCGCACCGCGTGGATGAGCATGGGGGTGCCGCCCAGCGCGCGGAGCGCCTTGGGGGCTCCCGGGCCGAGCCGCACACCACGGCCGGCGGCCGGGATCACGGCCGCCGTACGGCCTGCCGGAGGGGCGGCCGACGGCGAGGGACGCGATTCGTCAGACATCGGTTCCTGTCAGGTTTGTGTGTTGCCCTGGGGTGGGTATGGCGTGGAGGAGTGCCGGGCGCGACGCGCTCGACCGGACCCTTCCGTGACGCTGGTCGAGCCGGCTGCCCGGGCCCGGCACGCCAAGCACCGGATCGTGAGTGATAACACATCCGGCGGTGACGGCGCATTCGGCATCCGAGTACGAACATGCCGCAGCGCCCGGCGACTGGAGAATGTCATCGGGCACCGCGGCATTTCGATGTGCAGGATTGATCAGCAGAGTGCTGAGCGACCGGCTTCGCCTCAGGAGGCGAGAACCTCGTCGAGCAGGGCCTCGGCCTTGTCCTCGTTGGTGTTCTCCGCGAGGGCAAGCTCGCTCACCAGAATCTGGCGGGCCTTGGCGAGCATGCGCTTCTCGCCGGCGGAGAGTCCGCGCTCGCGCTCACGACGCCACAGGTCACGCACCACTTCCGCGACCTTGATGACATCGCCCGAGGCGAGCTTCTCCAGGTTTGCCTTGTAACGACGGGACCAGTTCGTGGGCTCCTCGGCGTACGGCGCGCGCAGCACCTCGAAGACCCGGTCCAGCCCGTCCTGACCGACCACATCACGCACGCCGACGAACTCCGCATTGTCCGCTGGCACACGCACTGTCAGGTCACCCTGGGCGACCTTCAGCACCAAGTAGGTCTTGTCCACGCCTTTGATCTGGCGAGTTTCGATAGCCTCGATCAGCGCGGCCCCGTGATGGGGATAGACCACGGTGTCGCCAACCTTGAACGTCATGTGACAGGTACCCCTTCCGTGGCTATCCAGGGTAACACGGAAACTGCGGGTTCTGAATGGCGTTTTCGCAGGTCAGGGCATATCTCGGGGCTTGACAAGTCCGACAGGAACGTGCTTCGGACAGGGGATGGAAGAAGGTATTCGCAGGTCGGAGCGGCTGTCCGGGCCGAGTGAAACGCGTACGTTACACACATCCGGACCCCCTTCCAAGCGGCCGAACATCCCCATATGTCCGGTTCCGTATGATCGACTTCCGCTACTCCGTTCGATGGCCCGAGCCGGGTTCCGGTCGAATCCGGAATTGATCACCGGGCGTCCCGGCGAGCCGCCGGTGATCAATTCCCAGGTGGTCCGCGCATTCCTTCACGGAAAATCCGCGCTGCCGCCCGAGGCTCTTATGTGAATGCCCGACGAGCACCCGCCAATGTGACCTGGGTGTCACTTGTGACTAGGTGGACCGCAGGTGCCGGGGGGTCGGGTGCGGCCGGGCGGGAACGGCTCGGTAACCTGAGGCCTGCTGACAGACACTTAGGGCGGCTTTATCGGCCGCTCCGCTCGAGTCAAGGAGTTGCCGCCGCCGTGAGCAGCAGCCTTCGACGCGGCGTCCTCGCCGCGGCCGCCATCGCGTTCTCCGTCACCTCGCTCGCCGCGTGCGGCGCCGGCAGCGACGCGCAGACCCTCGAGATCAAGCCGGACAACGCGGCGACGAGCGTCGGCAACATCAAGGTCCAGAACGCGATCGTGATCACGCAGCCCGACCTCGAGTCGACCGGCCCGGCCGCGATCTCCGCCACCTTCTTCAACTCCGGCAGCAGCGCCGAGACGCTGGAGTCCATCACCCTGCCCGGCACCGGCAAGAAGGCCGAGCTCAAGCCCGCCAAGGGCGGCAGCCTGAGCATCCCGGCCCACGGCTCGCTGGTCCTGGGCGGCAAGGACAACGCCGCCGCCGTGCTGCCGAGCAGCCGCGAGGCCGTCCAGGACGGCAACGCCCAGAAGGTCACCTTCACCTTCAGCAAGACGGGTGACGTCAGCCTGCGCGCCTTCGTCGTCCCCGCCGAGCACTACTTCAAGGAGTGGGGCCCGACCGAGGTCCCGGCCGCTCCGGGCGCCTCCGCGTCCCCGTCCGGCTCGCCGTCGGGGAGCCCCTCCGGTTCGCCGACCGGCACCGAGAGCCCCGCCGCCGGCGAGAACCCGGGCGGCCAGGAGTCGCCGCGCACGCCGACCGACGCGGCCTCGGCGAGCGCCGGGCACTGAGCGGCCGTAGCAGGAGTCACAGCAGGGGCGGGACCTCCGGGAGGTCCCGCCCCTGCTGTGTGTGTCGCACGCGGCCGGTTTACGGCTCGAACTTGTAGCCCAGGCCGCGGACCGTCACCAGGTAGCGCGGGGCACCCGGGTCCGGCTCGATCTTGGCGCGCAGGCGCTTGACGTGGACGTCGAGGGTCTTGGTGTCACCGACGTAGTCGGCGCCCCAGACGCGGTCGATGAGCTGCATGCGCGTGAGCACGCGGCCGGCGTTGCGCAGCAGCATCTCCAGCAGGTCGAACTCCTTCAGCGGGAGGTCGATCTTGGTGCCGCCGACGGTGACCACGTGCCGGTCGACGTCCATCCGGACCGGGCCGGCCTCCAGCGCGGCCGGGGTGACCTCCTCCGGCTCGCCTCTGCGGCGCAGCACGGCGCGGATGCGGGCGACCAGTTCGCGCGAGGAGAAGGGCTTGGTGACGTAGTCGTCGGCTCCTATCTCCAGGCCGACGACCTTGTCGATCTCGCTGTCCTTGGCGGTCACCATGATGACGGGGACGTTGGAGCGGCCGCGCAGCTGGCGGCAGACCTCGGTGCCCGGCAGGCCGGGCAGCATCAGGTCGAGGAGGACGAGGTCGGCGCCGTTGCGCTCGAACTCGTCGAGTCCGTCGGGCCCGGTGGTCGCGACGGCGACCTCGAAGCCCTCCTTGCGGAGCATGTACGACAGGGCGTCGGAGAAGGACTCCTCGTCCTCGACGACGAGCACTCGGGTCACGGAAGGACCTCCGGGGCAGGAAGCGTTTCGTACGCGGTTGATTCGGGGGATGTGGGGGTGGACCGCCCGGCCTCTTCGTCGAGGCCCGCGCCTCCTGCGCGTTCTGATCGGGCGGGCTGCTGATGTGCGCGGTCGCGGGCCGCACCGGCCTCCGGCAGCCGCAGGGTGAAGGTGGAGCCCTGGCCTTCGGCGCTCCACACCGTGACCTCCCCGCCGTGCGAGGCGGCCACGTGCTTCACGATCGCCAGCCCGAGGCCCGTACCGCCGGTGGCACGGGAGCGGGCCGGGTCGACGCGGTAGAAGCGCTCGAAGATGCGTTCCTTGTCCTTGTCGGAGATGCCGATGCCCTGGTCGGTGACGGCGATCTCGATGTGCTCCCCGCCGGGCGCGTTCACCTTGCGGGCCGCTATGCCGACGCGGGTGCGGGCGGGCGAGTAGTTGACCGCGTTCTCGACGAGGTTGCCGAGGGCGGCGGCGAGCTGGCCGCGGTTGCCCCACACATACAGGTCGGCGGTGCCGCCCGCAGCCATGGTGATCTCTTTGGCGCCGGCCTGATGCCGGCAGCGGTCGATGGCCTCGGCGACGAGTTCGTCGACACGGACCGGCTCGGCGTCCTCCAGCGGGTCGTCGTTCTGCACCCGGGAGAGGTCGATGAGCTCCTGGACCAGGCTGGTGAGCCGGGTGGCCTCGATCTGCATGCGCCCGGCGAACCGCTCGACGGCCTCGGGGTCGTCGGAGGCGTCCATGACGGCCTCGGACAGCAGGGACAGGGCGCCGACGGGCGTCTTCAGCTCATGGCTCACGTTGGCGACGAAATCGCGCCGCACCGCCTCGATCCGGCGGGCCTCGGTGAGGTCCTCCACGAGCAGCAGCACCAGCCGGGAGCCGAGCGGCGCGACCCGCGCGGAGACGGCCAGGGCCTCCCCGCGTCCGGTGCCGCGCCGCGGCAGGTCCAGTTCGACCTGGCGTATCTCACCGTCGCGCCGGGTGTCCCGGGCCATCTGGAGCATCGGCTCGACGGCGAGCTTGCCGCCGCGGACCAGACCGAGGGCGTACGCCGCCGAGCTGGCCTTGACCACCGCGTCCGCCTCGTCGAGCACGACGGCGGAGGACCTGAGGACCGACAGGACGGTGTCCACGCCCGGCGGGAGCACCGCGTCCGTGTGGAGGGAGCTGCGCGTGGGGCGCTTCTGTTCACGCTCACTCCAGCGGAACGCCAGCATGGCGATGACGCCGGTGAGCACCCCGGCGATCGCCGCCACTGCGGCGACCGCCGCGTTCACGTCCATGCACCCAGGTTAGGCATGGGTCGGGCACGGGCCACAGCCGTCCGGCTGCGACCTCGAACACTCGTCGCCCAGAGTTCACCTTGGAGCCAGTATTGGTTCATTTGGGATGACGGAAACGGACGCGTACGGGCCGGAACGTGGGAGCGTGGGGTTCGGACCGTTGGCACTACGACGGTCGCACCGCCGGTTGTCCGGTGGGCCCCGGCCCTTGAACCCCGACACGGACGCACGAGAGGGATGCCTGATGCGGGACGCGTACCACGAGGAACTGGACTCGATCGGCGACGGTCTGGTGGAGATGGCCCGGCTGGTCGGCTCGGCGATCGGACGCGCCACCACCGCCATGCTCGACTCCGATCTGAAGCTGGCCGAGAACGTCATCGAGGCCGACCAGAAGGTCGACGAGCTCCAGCACGACCTGGAGGCCCGGGCCATAGCCCTGCTGGCGCGGCAGCAGCCGGTGGCGACGGACCTGCGCATCGTCGTCACGTCGCTGCGCATGTCGGCCGACCTGGAGCGCTCGGGTGACCTCGCCCAGCACGTGGCGAAGCTCGCGCGCCTGCGCTACCCGGACCGCGCGGTCCCGAGCGACCTGCACGCCACCATCCTGGAGATGGGCCAGCTCGCCCAGCGCCTGATGGCCAAGGCCGCCGAGGTGATCATCACCAAGGACGTCGACCTGGCGCTCCAGCTGGAGCAGGACGACGACGAGATGGACCTGCTGCACCGCACGCTCTTCCAGCACCTGATGGACGACCGCTGGAAGCACGGCATCGAGACGGCCGTGGACGTGACGCTGCTCGGCCGCTACTACGAGCGGTTCGCCGACCACGCGGTCTCGGTCGCCAAGCGGGTGGTGTACCTGGTGACGGGTGAGCACGCGGACGAGCTCCAGACGGATGTGCAGCCGGAGATCCAGGCGGTGACGGGGTCGGAGAGCGCCTGAGCGTGCGGGTGAGTCGGCCCGTGGCCGGGGTCGGCGGGGAATCGCCGTGGCCGCCAGTGGCCGGGGCCGGCGGGGATCGGCCGGGGCCGCCAGTGGCCCGGGCGCGGGGATCTGCCGTGGCGCGTGGGCGCCTCTGTGCGCCGTTGATGCGCCCGGCGGAGCGGGCATCCAATGGGCACAGGCACCAGCCTCGAGGAGGGACCCATGGCCGAATCCCCCAGCACCATGCCCGACCCCACGCGGCAGCGCGAGACCGAGCAGCCCGCCGAGACCAGGAACCTGCCCCTGGTCGCCGCATGCGGCTGCGGCTCGGGCTGCGGATGCGGATGCCAGTCGGGCAGCCCCTGCCAGTGCGGCTGACGCCGGCGTTCTCGTAGGACCAGCAGGGCCCCGGCGGTTCGCCGCCGGGGCCCTGCCACGTTGTGAGGGATTCGGACGTCGTGGTGCCTTCGTACCGGTACGGGCGGACCATGGAGGTACGCCCGCTGTTTCGGCGTGCCGCCGGGGACTGGGAAGGAAGCGTGACGTCATGGCCAAGTTCATGGATGTCCACCACAGCATGAAGGGCATCACGGAAGAGCAACTGCTCGCGGCCCACAACGCGGACCTCGCCATAGAAGGAGACGAGAGCGTGCACTTCGAGAGGGCCTGGGCGGACCCGGAGTCCGGCCTCGTCTACTGCCTCTCCGAAGCACCCGACGCGGAAGCGGTCCAGCGCGTCCATGAACGCGCGGGGCACAAGGCGGACGAGATCCACCCGGTGCCGTTGACGGTCCAGTGAAGTGGACTTGGGCTGAAGGTGAGGTCGGCCGGTCTCAGGGAGTTCGCAGGGCCTCGGCAGCAGGCTCGGCGGACTCGGTGGGAGCAGCTGGCTGCTCCTCCTGCGGCACCCGCCGCATCAACACCCCGTACCCCAGCCCGGCCACCGTCCCCACCACCGCGCACAGCCCCCACAGCCACTCCGCCCCGAACCGGTCGATGACGAACCCGGACATCAGCGGGGCGACGAGCCCGGCGACGGACCAGGACATGCTGTACATCCCCTGGTAGCGCCCGCGTCCGTGGAGCGGGGAGAGCCGGACGACCAGGCCGGTCTGCGTCGGGGCGTTGACGATCTCGGCCAGCGTCCACACGCACACCGTGAGGGCGATGACGCCGACCGACCCGGCGAAGGCGGTGAGCCCGAAGCCGTATCCCGCGAGGACGGACGAGACGACGAGCAGCCGGCGCGGGTCCCGGTGTTCGATGAACCGCGTCACCGGGATCTGGAGCACGACGATCAGGAAGCCGTTGACGGCGATCGCCATGCCGTACTCGGCGGACGTGAACCCGGCCTCGCCCATCGCCACCGGCAGCCCCACCGAGGCCTGCTGGAAGATCAGCGCGACGAGGAAGGACAGCCCGACGACGCCCATGAAGCGCCCGTCGCGCAGTACGGTCCCGAGACTGACGGAGCTGTCGGAGCTGTCGGAGCCAGGGGCCGTCTTCACCGTCTCGGCGGGGGGCTTGGATTCGGGCAGCTTCAAGAAGACGACGACCGCGCAGACCATCGTCATCCCCGCCTCGATCAGGAACCCGGCGAGATAGCTGACCTCGGCGATGAACCCGGCCGCCATGGAGGACACGGCGAAGCCGAGGTTGAGGGCCCAGTAGTTGAGGGAGAAGGCGCGGATACGGTCCTCGGGCCGGACGATGTCGGCCATCATCGCCTGCACCGCGGGCCGGGACGCGTTGCTCGCCATGCCGACGAGGAACGCGACACCGGCGATCGCGACCGGGTGGTGCACGAACCCGAGGAGCGCGACGGACACGGCGGTCGAGGCCTGCGCGATCAGCAGGGTGGGCCGCCGCCCCAGCCGGTCGGTCATCACGCCCCCGCCGAGTGAGGAGACCACCCCGCCGAGCCCGTGCAGGGCGGCCACCAGACCGGCGTACGTGGCGGAGTAGCCGCGGTCGAGCGTCAGGTACAGCGCCATGAAGGTGGCGACGAAGGCGCCGAGCCGGTTGACGAGGGTGCTGGTCCACAGCCACCAGAACTCGCGGGGCAGTCCGGAGACGCTCTCCCGGACGGCATGTCTGGCACGCAGGACGTACGGCATGGACGACATGGGCTCCCCCGGAGCGCGAGAATGTAAGCGGCGCACGTAGCCGTCACAAATTACAAAGCCCCGCTTGACGGAGGCCACTCAATTAACAGAACCCGTCAAACGTCCGCCTGCCGGGCAGTCACGCGAACGGGCGAATGCGTGGATTACGCTCTGGGGCATGGCCGACGCACCGTACAAGCTGATCCTCCTCCGCCACGGCGAGAGCGAGTGGAACGAGAAGAACCTGTTCACCGGCTGGGTGGACGTCAACCTGACCGCGAAGGGCGAGAAGGAGGCGACGCGCGGCGGCGAGCTGCTCAAGGACGCCGGCCTGCTCCCCGACGTCGTCCACACGTCCCTCCAGAAGCGCGCCATCCGCACCGCGCAGCTCGCCCTGGAGTCCGCCGACCGCCTCTGGATCCCGGTCCACCGCAGCTGGCGTCTGAACGAGCGCCACTACGGCGCCCTCCAGGGCAAGGACAAGGCCCAGACGCTCGCCGAGTTCGGCGAGGAGCAGTTCATGCTGTGGCGCCGCTCCTACGACACCCCGCCGCCGGCGCTGGACCGTGACGCCGAGTACTCCCAGTTCTCCGACCCGCGCTACGCGACCCTCCCGCCGGAGCTGCGGCCGCAGACGGAGTGCCTCAAGGACGTCGTCGTCCGCATGCTCCCGTACTGGTTCGACGCCATCGTCCCCGACCTGCTGACCGGCCGCACGGTCCTGGTCGCCGCCCACGGCAACAGCCTGCGCGCCCTGGTCAAGCACCTCGACGGCATCTCCGACGCGGACATCGCGGGCCTCAACATCCCGACGGGCATCCCGCTGTCCTACGAACTCGACGCCGACTTCAAGCCGGTCAACCCGGGCGGGACGTACCTGGACCCGGATGCGGCTGCGGCGGCGATTGAGGCGGTCAAGAACCAGGGCAAGAAGAAGTAGCCTTTGCGATCACGCCTCCCACCTGCGCATACGGCGCGGATGGGAGGCATTTTCGTGCCCGGTGTCATGGGTTTTCTCGTTGCTCCACAGCGCGGCCGATGAGTTTGCGGCTCCCGGCCGGTCCAAGCTCGTGACACCGTAACGAAAGGACACCGCCATGTCGGAGCTTCTCGTCGACTTCATCACCTCCCTCGACGGCTACGCATCAGGAGAGGGATGGCCCGGGTTCTGGGGCCTGGAGGGTCCGGAGTACCTCGCATGGCTCGGCGAGCAGCCCGAGGCCACCTACCTGATGGGAGCGAACACCTACCGCCTGATGTCGGGCTTCGCCGCAGGCGAGGTCCCGAAGGGCCAGGACGAGTTCAGGCCCGAAGAAGAGGCGTCCGTCGACGAGCTCACGCAAGCGTCCAAGGTGGTGTTCTCCTCCTCTCTCGAGGAGCCACTGACGTGGGCCAACTCCACGCTCGTCCGCGACGACGCCGTCGAGGCGGTCCGCGCCATGAAGTCGAGCGGTGGGCTCCTCAGCACGATCGGCAGCCTCAGCCTGTGCCGGTCCCTGCTGCGAGCCGGACTCGTCGACCGCTTCCGGGTCGTGATGTTCCCGGTGATCACCGGGGCCACGGGCGAAGAACGCATCTACGACGGCTATCCGGACGTTGCCCTGGAGATGATCGAGCACCGCACCTTCGACGGCCGCATCCAGCTGGTCGAGTACAAGCCCCGCGTGCTCGAGCACCCGCCGCTCGGCGTCCCTGCGTGACGTCGCCCCGTCCGCCGGTCTGGACGCCCGCCGGACCGGCGCCGGCGGGCACGGAGCAAGACTGGGCGCACACCTGGACTTTGCCACGGCCGCCGTCAGCCCGAGGCGCGCGCTCACGTCTGCACGGACAGGCCCTACACCGCTTCGTCCATCGCCTCGGCCCGGCCCTGCCCGCCCCGTGCCGTGGCCGGGTCCGGGGCCTTCTCGTCGCGGGCGCGGGCGCCCCATTGGATGACGGGCTTCATGGCGAAGGACACGGCGATGAACGTCGCGCCGAGCAGGATCCAGCCGGGCGGTCCCCAGTAGACGATCAGTCCGGTGAGGACCAGGGGGCCGAGCATCTCCGAGATGGTGATGCCGTTGCCGAAGAAAGCCTGGTACTGGCCCGTCTTGCCCTGGGGTGCCAGGCCGAAGCTCGCTTCCCACTCCCCGGCGGCCTGCATCATCTCGCCGACCACCATCAGGCCCGCGCCGACGACGAGGAGAACCCCCGCGGTCCAGGCGGAGTCGCCGGCCGCGGAGAAGGCGAACGCGACGCATGCGGCTGCCAGCAGGAAGCTGCCCAGGATCAAATAGCGCGCCGCACCGGCGAGATCCTTCACCCCCTCGGAGACCCGGACCTGGAACAGCGCCACCACGAGCGTGTTGAGCATCAGCATCACCGACAGCAGCGACACCGGGGCCGATGTGTGCTCACTGATCCACAGGGGCAGGGCGACGGCGATGAGCGGAACGTACAGGAGCAGGAAGGTGTTCAGGGCGCTGAGGACGACGTAGGGGGCGTCCCGGAACACCGATCCGTCGCGTCGGCCGCCCGAGGCGACGGCGGGCCCGGCGGGAGCGACCGGCTGGGGCGCCACCGCGGGCAGCCGGCGCAGGATCCAGGCGGAGACCAGGAAGGCGAGGGAGTTCAGCGCGAACGCCGCGTAGTACGCCTCCCGGGTGTCGAAGAGGAGCACGAGTCCGCCGAGCCCGGCGCCGATCGTCATGCCCGCGTTGAAGCTGGACTGGACGTACGCGCGGACCTTGGTGACCTGGTCCTTCGGGACCAGACCGGCCAGCAGGGCCTGCTCGGCCGCGAAGCCGCCGCGCTGACTCACCGCGTACGCGCACGACGCGATGACGAACGGCACGAAGGACGAGACGAAGGTGAAGGACAGGATCGACACGGCCGCGCACGCGAACAGCGCGACGGCCGTGCCGCGCGGGCCGGCCCGGTCCGCCAGGTGGCCCAGCGGAACGCTCAGTACGAGCGCCGCCGACCAGCCGATGGTCAGGCCGAGGCTCATCTCGAGCGGCGACAGTCCGACGATCCGGGTGAAGAACAGGGCGGCGCAGATGTTGTAGGCCCCGTCCCCGAGCCGGCACACGAGTTGGGCGAGGGCGAGGCCTCGCGGTGGTCCGGGGGGCGGGATCAGCCCCTTGAGCATGTTGGACACGAAGCTCCTTGAGATGTGGCTCGCGCAGGTCGTCCGACGACGGTGTTCGCGGCACGGCACGGCACCGGACGCGGCCCGCGACCGGGCTCTCGGTGTCGGTGTGCGCGCGGGCGTGCTCGCCGGACAGATGCGTCAGCCTGGAAGAGTGGGTCGCCGCGACCGGTCCGGTGCCCCGCGTGGGGTTCCGGCGACCTGTGCCATCGCCTGCGAAAGCTGCGAAGGTCACAGGGCTGCGAAGGCCACGGGGCTGCGAAGCCTCGGGCGAAGTCGCGGCATCTCCCTGGCCCACACCGGCCAGAAGTCTCGTGTTGAGCGTCAGCCGCTCAGCTGTCCCCTACGACAGGGAGAAACGTAGGCACAGTTGGAGGGGCGCACAAGGGGCGGTGTTGAGGCAGGCCGTCGCCAGAATCCTTACCTCCGACGTCATCGACGGTCCTCCGGCGTCGTCGGCAAGCTGGATCCCATGACAGCCACCAGCACCGCGGACGCCACCCGCGCCACCGTCCAGAAGTTCCTCGCACTCCGGCTCGCCGGCGACACCGAGGGGCTCACCGAGATCTTCGCGGACGAGGTCGACTGGATGCTGGCCGAGAACCCCGTCGTTCCCTGGATCCGGCCTCGCTCCACGGCCGCCGAATGTGCCGCTCAGTCCGACGAGTTGGCCGAGTACACCGTGCCGGAGGACGCCCGCGCGTCCATCGACACGATCCTCGTCGACGGTTGCGACGCCGTTGTGACGGGGCACCTCTCCGGGACCGTCCGTGCGACCGGCGCGTCGTTCACCGGGCCCTTCGCGCTGCGGCTCACCGTAGAGGGCGGGCGGATCACCCGGCACCACCTCTACGAGAACAGCGCGTCGATCGCGGCGGCATGCACATCCGTCGACGTCACCCGCTGACGATCCGCCAGTACTGTCGCTTCTCCTCGTCCCGTACGACCACGCCCAGCCGCAGCAGCTCGCGGCGCAGCTCACGGGCATCCTCGGCGTCGTCGTCGCTCTTGAGGGTCTGGGCGCGGGCCCGCAGGAGGGCGTCCGCGCCCTCGGGGAGACCCGGGGTGCCGCGGACCCAGCGGCGGAACTCGGCGCGGTACGGGTCCTCCTCCGCCCAGCGGTAGCCGTGCTCGGCGAGGGCGGCGGTCAGGCGGGGCCAGGGCAGGCCGCACTGCTCCCGGGCCAGTTCCATGCCACCTGGGGCCAGCACCACGAGCTGCTTGCCGTCCCTGCACAGCACCGCGATCTCCTCGCGGGTGAACTCCCGCGTGCTGTCCCTGATGGCCAGCGCCAGGTGGGTGTCGCAGACGCGGACCGACAGCGACTCGTGCGCGGCGGCGAGGCCCAGCAGCAGGCCGCCGAGTGCGCCCACCGCGATCGTGCCGAGGGTGAGGGCGGGTTCCGGGATGGAGGTCAGGAGTTCGGCGGGGCCCTCAAGCGGTGCCCACGGCAGCTTCAGCAGCAGGCGGGCGAGGAGCGGGAGCAGGGCGCCGACGCCGGCGCAGCAGGCCACGCAGAAGAGTGTGATCACCCAGGCCGGCTCGGACAGTTCCGTGCCCGAGCCTGTGCCTGCGCCCGTGCCCGTCGGCGGCACCCGCTTCTTCCCCAACCGAACGTTCCTCGCGTCCTCCATGGGGCGAGTGTCGGCGGGCGGGACGCGCCCTGTCGTCAGCCGTTGGTCTACGCGTCCGCGACTTTGGTCGTCAGCGCGTTCATGCCCCGCCTCACGGGTGCATCCGCGCCCCCTTCACCACCTTGTCCACCGCGTTCTTCGGGCCGTGGACCGCGAGCCCGACCAGATCCAGGTCCGCCGTCGGCACCGACCGTACGGCCGCGCGGTTGTCGCGGTCGTTGCCCGTGGAGAACAGGTCCGAGGTGAAGATCGCACGGGGCAGGGAGCGGGACAGGGCACGGGTGTGGGCCGTGGTCAGGGTCTCCTTCGTGGCCTCGAAGACCAGGACCGGCTGGCGGAACATCGGCAGGTAGGGCACGCCGTCGGCGTCCTCGTACGGCTCGCCGATCACCTCGGGGACCTGTGTACCCAAGCCGCTGACCAGGAACGACGTGACGTTGAGACGCTGCCAGGGCTCCAGGTCGGCGCGCAGCAGTACGGCGATCTTCGTGTCGAAGCGGATCGGCTCCGGAGCCGGTTCGGTGTGCGTGTTCATGATGCGAGCGTGTCCGGCGGCCCCCGTCGGGGTCTTGTACGTTTTTTGCATGGCTTCCCAGCCCGCCCGGATCGTCTCCGCCTGGCGGCCCGCCGTGCCCGGTGTCGTCGAGGTCTTCCACGCCCGCTTCACCGAGTACGCGTACCCGATGCACGTCCACGACGCCTGGACGCTGCTGATCGTCGACACCGGCGCCGTCCGGTACGACCTCGACCGGCACGAGCACGGCACCCCGCACGACACCGTGTCGCTGCTGCCGCCGCACGTGCCGCACAACGGCTCCCCCGTCACCCCGGAGGGCTTCCGCAAGCGGGTGCTGTATCTCGACGGGACGTATCTCGGGGACGAGTTGATCGGGGCCGCCGTCGACCGGCCGGACCTGCGCGATCCGCTGCTGCGGCGACGCGTGGGGCAGGTGCACGGCGCGCTGCTGCGGCCCGGTGAGGAACTGGAGGCCGAGAGCAGGCTGCTGTTCGTCGGGGAGCGGCTGCGCGGGCATCTGCGGGGCGAGCGCGACAAGCCCCGGCCCGCGGATCCCGTTCTCGCGCGGCGGCTGCGGGAGTTGCTGGACGAGCGGGTCGTGGAGGGGGTCGGGCTGCGGGAGGCGGCCGGGCTCGTCGGGGCCCACCCCGCCCATCTCGTACGGGCCTTCAGCGCCGCTTACGGCATCGCCCCGCACCAGTACCTGACGTCCCTGCGCGTGGGCCGCGCCCGGCGGCTGCTGCTCGAAGGGCGCTCGCCGGGCGAGGTGGCGGCCGAGACCGGGTTCTACGACCAGTCGCACCTCACCCGGCACTTCCGCAAGCTGGTGGGCGTGCCGCCGGGGCGTTACCGAAGGAGACGGCCCGAAGCCGGATCCGCCTGAGCCGTCCGCTGCTGAGCGGCGGTGCCGGCGCCACGGACAGGACACCGGTCACCGTCGGCGTCGCAACGGTCGGCAGCCCAGCCGCACGGACAGCGGCCAGGCTGCCGACCCACCCTGCCGGCGCCGAGCGCGCTGGATCAGGTGTTCCTGCGGCTTCTCCTGCCGACGAGTGCGGCGGCGGCTGCGCCCACGGCGACCAGCGCCGCCCCGCCTGCCAGCAGGTACGGCGTCATGGGGCTGCCACCGGTCTCCGCCAGCCCGGCCTCCTGGGAAGGCGCGACCGACGGCGCGAGGGGTGCCGACCGGCCGGACGTCGCCGGGGTGACCGACGGCGTGTTGGACGGTGCCGGGTTCTCGGAGGCCGGCTGAGGAGACCGGCAGGTGGCCTGCGCCAGCGTCACGGTGCCTTCCACCTTCTCGACGCCCAGCCGCAGGGGATCGACGGACACGTGCAGGCGGAGTGACGTGGCGGCGGCGGTGTCACTGGTCGTCTCCCTCTGGGACAGGGAAAGCCGGACCGTGCCGACACCTGGGGCCTCGACGGTCGCGGTGCCGCCGGCTCCCAGCTCCACCCGCTTGCCGAGAGCGGTGACGGGGCCCAGTACCTGGGACTCGGCGACCGGTTCTTGGCCGGCGGCACACGTCGCCTTGGCGGTGACCTCTTCGACCTCCACCAGGGACAGTGCGGGCAGCCCGGGCACATGGACGCGCGCCCGTACGAGATGGGACGTCCCTTCGGCCCGGCCGTCTTCGACATCGGCTTTCGACGCGACGGCGTCGGCCTGAAGCAGACGGACCGGGCGGTCGCGGTTGACTCGGTCGACGGTGACGTCGAGCGTCTTCTTCTCCGCGGTCGCCGGAGCTCGAACCTCGTCGAGCGTGGCTCGCAGAGGTGTCGTTCCGGCCGAATCGGCCCGGGAGACGTCCAGCGCTGCGCGGAACGCCACTGCCGTGGCGCTGCCCCGGGAGGTGTCGGCCGCGGGAACCGCAGTGGCTTCGGCGGCGAGTGCTGAGCCGGCCAGGAGAAGGCCCGTGGCTGACACGGCAGCGAGGCGACGGGCGTATGCAGTCCGAGGCGAGATTCTGGTCAACGCGGTGTCCTTGCGTACGGAGAGGTGGAGGCCGCCCGGAACCAGCCGGTGACCGGCCGGCCGGGCAGCAAGGCTCCATCCTGCTGGGGCGAAAGCCGCCTGTAGGGTGCAACACGGAAGCTTCACTACAAGGAAGACGTTTGCGGGCAAGCGTTCTAACCATGGCTTTCCGGGCTACCACGGAGCGCCGCCCCGGTCCTGCTCGGCTCTCTTTGGGGCACAACAACCCTGCGAGTAGCGCGTGGCGCCGTGTTCCCCGGCGCCACGCGGGTGAGCATGTGCGGACCCTGCCCTCCTCCCGCACCGAGGCGATGCGATGTCCGACCGCGCCGACCAGGTCCGCTCCGAAAGCGTCGCCAGGAGGTGGATCACGCGTCATCGGCCGCTGGAGCAGTCGCTGTTCGGCGGCATCTACGGACTGGTGCTGGCCAGCGCCCTGGTGGCCGCCTTGGACACGACGGGCGAGAAGGCCGAGCCCGGTCCGGACGCGCTGTGGGTCCTGCTCACCGCACTGGCGTCGGGCGCCGCCCATGGGTACGCGCACGTCATCGCCCAGCGTGCGTCCGACGACGGGGCTGCCACCACGAGCAGACTGCGGTCGGTCCTCGCCGAGTGGCCGCTGGTCGCCGCCGTGCTGCCCACGGTGGCGCTCCTGCTCGCCGCGGCAGCCGGGTGGTGGTCGGAGGCCACGGCTGTGGACGTGGCCCTGCTGTTCAACACCGTCGCCTTGTTCGGCTGGGGCGCCTGGGCCGCCCGTACTTCCGGGCACGGATGGCCGTCCTCATGCCTGGCGGGGGGCCTGGACATGCTGATCGGCCTGGTGATCATTGTCGCGGACACCCTGATCAAGTAGAGGTGCCACCAAGGCAGGAAAGGCCGCGCCCCCGAACCAGACCGTCTAGCTGCCGGGGCGTTGGGTGAGGTGGGCGAAGGCGTCCAGGTTGCGCGTCGGCTCCCCGCGGGACACCCGCCACTCGTACTCCTTGCGGATCGCCGAGGCGAAGCCCAGCTCCAGAAGGGTGTTGAAGCTGCCGTCGGAGGCCTCGAGGACCTGGCCGAGCAGGCGGTCGATCTCGTCGGCGGTGACGGCGGACAGGGAGAGCCGGCCGGTGACGTAGACGTCGCCGTGCTGGTCGACGGCGTAACTCACGCCGTAGAGCTTGAGGTTGCGTTCCAGGAGCCAGCGGTGGACGCCCTGCTCGTTCTCGTCGGGGTGGCGGATGACGAAGGCGTTGAGCGACAGGGAGTGGCGGCCGACGATCAGGGAGAGCGTCGTCTTGAGCTTGCGGGTGCCGGGCAGCTGCGCGACGTAGGTGCCGGGCTGGGGGCTCTCCCACTCCAGGCCGGCGTCCTTCAGCACTCCCTCGACGACCTGTGCCGCACGCTGTTCCAGATCGGTTTCACCCATGCTGCGAGCGTACGCGACGGCGGTGCGCCTGCATCGCTGCTGTGTACACGTCCGCCGTGGTGGCGGCCGAGGTGTCCCAGCCGAAGGACTGGGCGTGGCGCGCGGCCTGCCCGCCCAGCCGGGGCGACAGTTCCGGATCGTCGGCGAACTCGCGCAGCACGCGCGCGTAGTCGGCGGGATCGTGGCCGCGCACCAGGAAGCCGGTGTGGCCGTCGCGCACGGCGACCGGCAGACCGCCGACCGAGGCCGCCAGCACGGGGGTGCCCGCCGCCTGCGCCTCTATGGCGACCAGGCCGAACGACTCGCTGTAGGAGGGCATGACCAGGACGGAGGCGGCGCGGAACCAGTCCGCCAACTGCTCCTGGCCGACCGGCGGGTGGAACCGTACGACGTCCGCGATGCCGAGGCGTGCGGCCAGCTTCTGCAGGCCCTCGGGCTTGGCGAGGCCGCTGCCGCTGGGGCCGCCGACGACGGGGACGAGGATGCGCGAGCGCAGCTCGGGGTGATCGTCGAGGAGGACAGCGACGGCGCGCAGCAGCACGTCGGGGGCTTTCAGGGGCTGGATGCGGCCCGCGAAGAGCGGGATCAGCGCGTCCCTCGGCAGGCCGAGGCGGGCCCGGGCGGCGGCGCGGCCGTCGGCGGGCGAGAAGCGGCTGAGGTTGACGCCCGGGTGGACCACGGCGACCTTGTCGGTGTCGGCCGCGTAGTGCCGTACCAGTTCGTCGGCCTCTTCGGTGGTGTTGGCGATGAGGCGGTCGGCGGCGGCGACGATCTGGGTCTCGCCGATGACGCGGGCGGCCGGTTCGGGGGTGTCGCCGTCGGCCAGGTTGGCGTTCTTGACCTTGGCCATGGTGTGCATGGCGTGCACCAGGGGCACGCCCCAGCGCTGGGCGGCGAGCCAGCCGACGTGGCCGGAGAGCCAGTAGTGGGAGTGGACCAGGTCGTAGTAGCCGGGACGATGGCCGGCCCAGGCCTGCATCACGCCGTGCGTGAAGGCGCACAGCTGGGCGGGGAGGTCCTCCTTGTTGAGGCCCTCGTAGGGGCCGGCGTCGATGTGCCGGACGAGGACGCCGGGGGCGAGCTCGACGGTCGGCGGGAGGGCGGCCGAGGTCGCGCGCGTGAAGATCTCGACCTCGATGTTGATCGCGGCGAGGCGCTGCGCGAGCTCCACGATGTAGACGTTCATGCCGCCGGCGTCGCCGGTGCCCGGCTGGTGGAGCGGGGAGGTGTGCACGGAGAGCATGGCCACCCGGCGGGGCCTTCGGTGCAGCCGCAGGCGCGTGGGCGATGACGCGGAGCGCCGCCCGAGCCTGCCGATGTACTGGCTCACGTGGCGTTCCTCCTCGCTCCGGGCATGCCTTGGCAGGGCCCATGTGCCCTGGAGCGGTCAACACCGGAGGGTTGGGTTCCATTTCCTGATTCGCGACTTTTACCGAATCATTACCGCCTCTCGCTCAACTGTTCGAGGGTGACGGGGGGCTGAACGCGATCGAACATCGCAGGTCACTCGCGCTGTCCGCGCGATGAAAAGGCCCTGGAAAGGACGACGAGGCCGGAACCGCGGACAACCCGGCGCCCGCCCGACCGGTCACAGCCTGCGGAAGGATCCACTCCTGCCTCACGGAGGTAACGCGATGCCCTCTCGCCCGGTCAGCCGCCGGCTGTTACGCGCCTCAGCGGTTCTGACGCCGGTTCTCGGCATGGTTCTGGCCGTTCCGATCGCCCTGGCCGGCCCGGCCGGTGCCGCGGAGCCGACGGCCACCGCAGCGGTGAACGAGTACGGCTGGCAGCTCACCTACACGGCCGCCCCCGGGCAGGCCAACACGGTGGCCGTCACACAGTCGTTCACCAGCGACCGCTCCCGGTTCATCTACGTGATCGACGACGTCGTCCCGATCGACGCCGGGAACGGCTGCCGCCACCCCGACAGCGCGGACCGCTCCAAGATCTCCTGCACGGTCGAGACCCCCGAGAGCCAGTCCCCGCTCAGCTCCCTGGAGATGGACCTCGCCGACCGCGACGACACCGTCTCCTTCGACAACGCCACCGACCAGGTCTACTACTTCGGCACGGTCGAGCTGGGCGACGGCGACGACAGGTGGACCGGCACCACCGGGGGACGAGTCGACGGCACCACCGTCCGGGGCGGCGCGGGCGACGACACCATCAGGGCGGGCGCGCTGGGATACGCCGGCGGCGGTGATGGCGACGACACCCTCTACGCCGGCGTCGACGGAGAGATCGTGGACGGCGGCCCGGGCGACGACGTCCTCCGCGGCGGCGCCGGCGACCAGATCCTGCGAGCCGATGACGGGGACGACACGGTGTACGGCGGGGCCGGCGACGACGAACTGTACGGCGGCAGGGGCGACGACGTCCTGTACGGAAACAGCGGCGCCGACCGGATCTGGGGGAACAGCGGCGACGACAAGCTGTACGGCGGCCCCGGAGCGGACACACTCTCCGGCGGACCGGGCACGAACATCGTCCGGCAGGACTGACGGTTTCTCCCCGTCCGGGGAGCCACTTCTCCCCGGACGGGGAGCCACGCGGTCACGCGTGCGGGTTCCCGGGCGGGTCCCCGAGGACGGATCCCAGGGGCGGGTGCCCCGGGGCGGGTCCCAAGAGGCGGGTCCCCGACGGGCCCCCGGGGCGGGTCCTCGATGCGGACCCTGGGGGTGGGTGCCCAAGACGGATGCCCGGGGCGGGTCCCCCGGGGCGGGTCCCCCGGGGCGGATCCCGCCGCGCGGTCACACGTGCGGGCGCCCAAGGCGGATCCCCGGGCGGGTCCTCGATGCGGATCCTCGGGATGGGTGCCCAAGGCAGCTCCCCGAGGCGGGTCCCGGGGCGGGTCCCGGGGCGGGTCCCGGGGCGGGTCCCGGGGGCAGATCCCCGGGACGGATCCCACAGCGCGGTCACACGTGCGGGTCCCCAAAGCGGATCCCCGAGGCGGGTCCTCGATGCGGACCCTGGGGGGTGGGTGCCCAAGACGGATGCCGGGGGTGGGTTCCCCGAGGCGGGCCCGGGGGCGGGCCCCGGGGGGCAGATCCCAGGGGGCAGATCCCCGGGACGGGTCCCACCACCCGGTCACACGATCCCACCGCCCGGTCACACGATCCCACCGCCCGGTCACACGATCCCACCGCCCGGTCACACGTGCGGATCCCCAGGGCGGATCCCCGACGGCGGGACCCCGAGGCAGATCCCCAGGGGGCGGGCCCCACGGGCGGACCGCCGGGCGGACCCGGGGGCGGATCCCCCACAGGGTCTTCATCCCTGGCGCGGCGTTTAACCTCTTACGCATGACATCCCGCGCCGCCGCCCGCCGCCCCGTGGGCACGGTGACGCGTGGGACGACCAACCCCAACCGCCTGCGCCGCATGGACCGCTGGATCGCGGCCACGCACGGCGCCGAGCTGCGCCGGGCCGCCGACCCGGTGGCCGTCGACCTGGGGTACGGCGCCGCCCCCTGGACGGCCGTCGAACTGCTGCACCGCCTGCGTACGGTGGCGCCCCGCGCGCGTGTGGTGGGCGTCGAGATCGAGCCGGCCCGGGTCGCGGCGGCGCTGCCGTACGAGCGGGCGGGGCTCGTGTTCCGGCACGGCGGTTTCGAGATCCCGGTCCCGCAGCGACCCCTGCTGGTCCGCGCGGCGAACGTGCTGCGGCAGTACGCGGAGGGCGAGGTCGACGCCGTCTGGCAGCGGCTGTGCGGGCGGCTCGCGCCGGCCGATCCGGCGACCGGCGCGCGCGGCGGGCTGCTGGTCGAGGGCACCTGCGACGAGATCGGGCGCCGGCACGTCTGGGTCGCGCTCGGCCCGGAGGGACCGCGCACGGTCACCTTCGCGACCCGGCTCGGCTCCCTGGACCGCCCCTCGGACCTGGCGGAACGCCTGCCGAAGGCGCTCATCCACCGCAACGTCCCGGGCGAGCCGGTGCACGCCTTCCTGCGCGACTTCGACCGCGCCTGGGCCGCCGCCGCGCCCTACGCCTCCTACGGCGCCCGACAGCGCTGGATCCGGGCGGTACGGGACCTGACCGCCGACTGGCCCGTGGCGGACGGGCCGGTGCGGTGGCGGCAGGGCGAAGTGACGGTGCGGTGGGAGGCGTTGGCACCGCGGGGCTGAACCCGCCCGGACCGGACCGGCCCGGCCGGACAGAACCGGCCCGCCGGGAACGATCTCTTTGAGTCGTTCGTCACACAGGCGGGGAGATCGTCATGCCGGGGGCATATCGGGGAGGGGACTGCGGGAAGTACTACCCCTGTCGCTTCGCGCGCCGACGTGGCAGCATCCCCGGACGCACCGGATGTTACTGACGGTTAATCAGTTTGGGGGCTGAGGTATGGGACCGGGCAAGCGCGGCCTGATCACGACGGCCGTGACCATGGTCTGCGCGCTCACGGTACTGGCGGCACCGGGCACGGCGTTCGCGAGCCCCACACCCACACCCACCCCGAGCGCGGATGCCACGCGCGGGCCCGGCAAGGACCTGGAAGCCGTGCGCGAGAAGCTCGACGAGCTCTACCGTGCCGCGGCCCGCGCCACCGACGAGTACAACGCCGCCGAGGAGAAGGCCGACCAGCAGTCCGCCGAGCTCGTCAAGCTGGCCAAGAAGATCGTCAAGGGCCAGGAGAAGCTGGCGAAGCTGAAGGACCGCGCGGGCGCCTCGGCCGCCGCCCAGTACCGCGGCGGCGGACTCCCGCCCGAGGCCCACCTGATGCTGAGCGACGATCCGCAGGAGTTCCTCGACGGGGCGGGCCGGGTGCGCCAGGGCCAGCACGCGGCCAAGGGCCTGATCGGCGAACTGACCCGCACGCAGGAGGACTTGGAGCGGTACGCGCAGGACGCCTCCGCGCAGTGGAAGAAACTGGAGGCGGGCCGCAAGGCCAAGGCCGCCGCGCGGAAGAAGGTCGAGAAGCAGATCGCGCAGGCGGAGAAGCTCGAGTCCGAGCTCCAGAAGGAGGAGCAGGAGCGCCTCGCCGAGCTGGAGAAGGAGGCCGCCGGCCGGGCACAGACCGCCTGGCTCGGCTCCGGCATCCTCGACGAGATCAGCGGAAAGGCCTCCGAGCAGGGCAAGAAGGCCGTCGCGTACGCCACGGCCCAGATCGGCAAGCCGTACCAGTGGGGCGCCGAGGGCCCGAAGACCTACGACTGCTCCGGGCTGACCTCCCAGGCCTGGATATCCGCCGGCCGCGGCATTCCGCGCACCTCGCAGGAGCAGTGGAAGCGGTTGCGGCACATCGACATCCAGGACATGCGGCCCGGCGACCTCATCATCTACTTCGACGACGCCAGCCATGTCGCGATGTACGTCGGCGACGGGGCGATCGTGCACGCCCCGCGGCCCGGGCGGACGGTGACCCTCGCGGGGGCCGGGTCGATGCCCATCCTCGGGGTGGTACGACCGGACGCCGACTGAGCTGGGAAAGCTCGGCCGAAGGGGCACCCCATGGGCCAGGTGGCCACGGCGACGTGATCCAGCCCACCCCGCCCCGCCGCCAAACCGCGCGCTGACGTGACGTTCGTCATTCCCGCAGCATCCCGGCGGTGTCCAACTGGGGCGCATATCGCGGCATATGACACTGGCCGATGGCGCAGCGGCGTGGCTCACACCATTCCAATGGGGCGCCGACACCCGCTATGGTCCCGCTCGGTGGGTCGAGGTCCCTCGCCCCCGCCGTGCCCTCGGGGGGAGGGAAGGAACCCAAGACGATGCCCGTACCCATACCGCGGCAGAGAGCGATCCCGGCCGTGGAGAGTGGTCAGGCGCAGGCCGAGTCCCGCTGCGACGGCCCCGCCGAGCAGTCCGCCACGGACGCCTCGGCAGCCGCCCCGCGCACGCCGGACACCGCCGGGAGCATCACGGACAAGGTGGAGACCAACACCGCCCACACGAACCTGACCCTGCTGCTGATCGAGGACGATCCGGCCGGTTCGCCGATCGTGCCCGACATGCTCGACCAGGCGGGCAAGCCGATCCGCGTCCGCACGGCCCGCAACCTCACCGAGGCCGGGCGGCTGCTGACCGACGACGTCCACTGCATCCTGCTGGACCTCGCCCTGCCCGCTCCGGGCCGCAGCGACTCCGACGACGAGCTCGCCGTGCTCAAGCACGTGCTGGAGCTCGCGCCCCGGCACGCCGTCCTGGCCCTGACCGCCTCGGGCGACGCCGAGCGCGGCGCGGAGGCGGTGCGCGTGGGCGCCCAGGACTATCTCTTCCGCGACGAGCTGGACGGCCGGCTGCTGAGCCGGGCGATCCGCTACGCGGTGGAGCGCAAACGCTCCGAGTCGGCCGAGCGCCGGCTCGCCGAGGGCCGGCTGCGCGCCCAGGAGAACCGCCGCCTGGAGCGCGGTCTGCTGCCGACCCCGCTGCTGGACGGCTCCCCGCTGCGGTTCGCCGCCCGCTACCGCCCGGGCCGCTCGCGCGCCCTGCTCGGCGGCGACTTCTACGACGTCGTGCGCACACCGGACGGCACCGTGCACGCCATGATCGGTGATGTCTGCGGTCACGGCCCGGACGAGGCCGCCCTGGGCGTGGAGCTGCGGATCGCGTGGCGCGCGCTGACGCTGGCGGGCCTGTGCGGCGACCAGCTGCTGGGCACGCTCCAGCAGGTGCTGGAGCACGAGCGGGCCGACGACGAGATCTTCGCGACCCTGTGCACGGTGGACATCGCGCCGGACGGCCGCCGCGCCGGCCTGTGCCTGGCGGGCCACCCGTCGCCGCTGCTGGCCCGCCCGGGCAGGCCGGCCCGCCTGCTGCCGTACGACAACAACGGGCCGGCCCTCGGGCTGCTGCCGGGTGCCCGCTGGCCGCGCATGCAGGTGGAGCTGGGCGCCGAGTGGAGCCTGATGCTCTACACCGACGGCCTGATCGAGGGCCATGTCGGCGAGGGCCGTGAGCGGCTCGGCCAGGAGGGCATGACTCAGATGGTGCGCCGCCAGATCGCCCAGGGACTGCGGGGCGAGGAACTGCTGCGGGCGGCCGTGAACGAGGTGCGCGAACTCAACGGTGGCGAGCTGACGGACGACGTGGCGGTACTGCTGCTGGACCGGGTGCCGTAGCCCCGGCCGGCCCCGAAGTGCTGCCCGGGGGCTTACCGGCCGCCGTTCCAGGGGCCGTACGGGCCGTCGCTGCTGGAGCCGCGGCTGCTGCGGCCGCCGCCGGGGAGCGCGCGGATGGCGGGACGCACGTCGACCATGTACACGATCGTCGCGATGAGCCCGATGATCGGCAGGAACGACAGGATCGGGAAGAGCAGGTTCACCACGAAGGCCAGCCCGAGGACGATCATCCAGAACGGCTTGGTCTTCTTGTCGGCCGCGCGGTAGGCGTCCTCACGCCGCACGGCGGCGTCGAACAACGCGAAGCCGCTGAAAATGATCAGGGCAATGCTCAGAAGCCACATGAACCCTGCGAAGCCCTGCATCAGCACTACGTCCACCACCTGACTCGGCTCGTCCCTACGCGGTCACCGTACCCGTACAACGGGCCGGACACCCCCAGGGTGCCCGGCCCGTGTGATCGCTGTGCGCCCGCGCCGTCCTACTTGGCCGGCGGGGTGGTCTTCTTGGCGGTGGTCTTGCGCGCCGGGGCCTTCTTGGCAGGGGCCTTCTTCGCCGGGGTGGCCGAGGCGGCGGCGGGCTTCGCCGGCTCCTCCTTGACCTCGACCGGCTGGGCCTTCGGCTCGACGGCCACGGCCAGTTCCTCGACGCCCTCGGCGACGTCCTCGATGCCCTCGGCGGCCTCGCCGCGCCAGGTGCGCACGGCCTGCTCGCCGTGCTCGGCGACCTTCTCGTAGGTCTCGCGGGCCTTGACGGCGTACTCGGCGGCCACGCCGACCCCGCGCAGCGCGAAGTCCTGGGCGGTCTCGCCGATCTTCTTCAGGTCCGCGTCGATCGTGCTGCCGAGCTTCTTGACGTCGACGTCGATCGAGCCGATGAACTGTGTGACCTTGGTCTGGAGGGTCTCCTGCGTCTCCTTGACGCGGGTGGAGGCCTTCTCCTGAACGGCCTTGGGGTCGGTGTTGCGTACGGCGTCGATCCGCGCGGGGGCCTCGGAGCGCAGCTGCTCCACCAGGGCCGGCACCTTCTTGGCCTGCTGAAGGGCGAGGTCGGCGGTGCCTGCGGCGAAGTAGAGCGGCGTCGGGTCGCTGAGGGTCTTGCGCAGGTCGTCGGTGATGGCCATGGTGATGGTCCTCCCGGATTCTGTTTCGCTTGGGGGTTCGGCTGAGGGTGGTGTGATCCGCAGCGGTGCGGCCGGTGCCCTGGTCCGGCTAGCCGGCCGTCTGCTGCGGGTCGGTGTCGCTGCCGCCGGTGGTCTTGCGGGCCCGGCGGGCGGCGGACGTACCGCCGGTGGTCTTGCGGGTGCGACGGGCGGGCGACGGTGACGTACCGCCGTCGTCCCCCCGCGTGCGGCGGGTCGCCGACGGCGTCGCGGACGGGCCGCCGTCGCCGCCGTCGCTGTCGCGGGTACGGCGCTCGGCGGGCCGGCCGCCGTCGGCCGTGCGGGTCCGAGGTATCCCGGTGCCGCCGTCCGGGGAGTGCCCGTCTCCGTCTCTGTCCGCCGCGTCCTCGGCGACCACGCGGTCGACGACCGCGGAGCCGTCGCCGGTCCCGAAGCCGTTCTCCTTGCGGAAGGACTCGTAGATCTGCAACAGCACCTGCTTCTGCCGCTCGTTCAGCGTCGGGTCCGCGAGGATGACGGCACGCGTCTCCACCTCGTCCCGGTCCCGCTCGGCGTCGAGGATGCCGGCCCGGACGTACAGCGTCTCGGCGGAGATCCGCAGGGCCTTGGCGACCTGCTGCAGCACCTCCGCGCTCGGCTTGCGCAGCCCGCGCTCGATCTGGCTCAGATACGGATTGGACACCCCGGCGGCGTCGGCGAGCTGCCGCAGCGACAGCTGCGCGGTGCGCCGCTGTTCGCGCAGGTAGTCACCGAGATTGCCGACGTTGAGGGATGCCATGACTCCACAGTGCCGCACCCCGCTAACTATTGCAAGCACCCGCTTGCAAGAGTGCGCCACGCCACGCCTGATGTGACTGATGTGACTCACGCCACTGGAGGGGCATCCACCGGCGCCACCGCACGTCTGGCGCGAATTGAGCGTTCCGGCCTCCCGGAATAAATAATTCCTGATTGCCGACCACTCCAGCCCGTCTCGCGGGCTTCTGCCGGATCCCACTCCGGAAACATCCGTACCCGCAGGTCTTCGTAATGCAGTCGGCATTCCGCTTCAACACCTGAGGCAGATGAATAGCGGACCGGCATCATCCGTATTTCCGGAAGGGTTGACAGAGGTCAGTTCCGGAATGTTGCATGACGTCATCAACGGGGCGGGATGGCAAACGGGGGCCATTGGGGAGGACCAACGCCGCAGAGGCGTTCTCTTAGCCTGCTGCCATCTCCATTTTGGGGGAGATGCCATGACCAGAATCAAACTCACGCTGTCCATCACCACCTCGGCCATTGTGTTTACGGCCGTGAGCATCGCAGGCCCCACCTTCATCCAGACCGAGATGGCGAATACGTCGGCGCCTGCGGGCAAGTCGCCTGCCACCGCTGTCCCGGCGAATACCAAGAGCATGCCGGACGCCGCTCGTACGCCGGCCGAGTTGCTGCAACTCCTGGGCGAGCGGATCAAGGCCAAGGACGTGGACGGAGTCGTCGCACTCCAAGAGCCCGAAGCGGCGATCGTCAATTACGACGGATCGGTTATCAGGGGCCACAAGGAAATACGAGCGTTCTACGTCGACTGGTTCAAGTCCGATCCGGTACTCACCGTCAACCCTCGCCAGACCGTGCTGGCGGGAGGGAAACGCACAGGCGACAAGGTACGCAACCGCACGGCCTCCATAATGGGCGACTATTCCCTGGAGCAGACCGGGCCTGACGGTACCCGCACACGATTCACCGGGAATTTCTGCGACACCGTGCAAGAGCAGCCGAACGGTACGTGGCTGTACCTCCAGGACAACCCTTACCCGCCCCACGGCAACGCAACATCGGCCCATCACTGACCGGGCGTCATGCACAGACGGCGAGTTGCCGACATGTTCGAGGTCTGGAGAAAAACTTGAACGTCACCTCGCCCGAAGTCTCGCGGGCCCCGGTTGCCCGGCAACAGCCTCAGTGGGCGGACCCGGCACAGGTCAAACAGGTCAGGGAGGTGCTGGCGGCCCTTCCCCCGCTCGTGGAGGCCGAATCGCTTGGCCGATTACGGGGGTTGCTCGCCACCGTCGCCGCCGGGCAGGCCCAGGTGGTGCAGGCGGGTGACTGCGCGGAGGATCCGGCGGAATGCGCCGCGCGCGACGTGGAGCGGAAAGTGGCACTCCTCGACGTGCTCGCCGGCGTCATGGGCGCCATCACCCACCAGCCGGTGGTGCGGGCGGGCCGGATCGGCGGCCAGTACGCCAAACCCCGGTCGGCACACACCGAATGGGTCGGTGGCGTGGAACTCCCGGTGTACCGGGGGCACATGGTGAACGGCCCGGAGCCGGTTCCGGAAGCACGGCGGCCCGACCCCCGGCGCCTGCTGGCGGGCTACCGGGCGGCGAGCCAGGTCATGGCCAACCTCGCCCCGACACCCCGGGCGCGCGTCGAGCCGGCCGTGTGGACCAGCCACGAGGCCCTGCTGCTCGACTACGAGATCCCGATGCTGCGCCGGGACCGGGAGGGCCGGGCCGCGCTCACCTCCACGCACTGGCCCTGGATCGGTGAGCGGACCCGCCAGCTCGACGGGGCCCACGTCGCGCTGCTGGCCGATGTGGTCAACCCGGTCGCGTGCAAGGTCGGGCCGCGGATGACGGTCACCGACCTGCTCGGGCTGTGCGCGCGGCTCGACCCCGGACAGGAGCCGGGCCGGCTCACCCTGATCGCCCGGATGGGTGCTGACGCGACGATGGATGTGCTGCCGCCGTTGGTCCGGGCCGTGCGCGCCGCCGGACACCCGGTGATCTGGCTGGTCGACCCCATGCACGCCAACACCCTGACCACCGCTGAGGGACGCAAGACCCGGGTCGTGGAGACGATCGTCCGGGAGGTCACGGCGTTCCAGGCCGCCGTGCGCACAGCCGGCGGAACACCGGGCGGGATACATCTGGAGACCACGCCCGACGACGTGACCGAATGCGTCGACGCCCAGCACGGCATCGACCGGATCGGCCGGAACTACACGACGTTGTGCGACCCGCGGCTCAACCCCCGCCAGGCGGTGTCGGTGGTCTCGGCCTGGCAGACGCACGTGATGACGGACCGGGCCGAGGGAGAACCGTGCCGGGCATAGCGCCGATTCCCGCCTACCCCCTGCCGACCGCGGCCGAACTGCCCGCCAGCACCGCGCGGTGGACCCCCGACCCGCGCCGGGCCGCGCTGCTCGTGCATGACATGCAGCGCTATTTCCTCGCGCCGTTCCCCTCCTCGGTGCGCGATCCGCTGGTGCGCCACTGCGTGCTGCTGCGGGAGCGCTGCGCCGCGCTCGGCGTCCCGGTGTTCTACACCGCGCAACCCGGTGGCATGACGGAGGAGGAACGCGGCCTGCTGAAGGACTTCTGGGGTCCGGGCATGAGGGTGGACCCCGTAGATCGTCGGATCACCTCGGAACTCACGCCCCGGCCGGCGGACCAGGTGCTCACCAAGTGGCGCTACAGCGCGTTCTTCCGCTCGGACCTGCTGACGCGGATGCGCGACCAGAACCGCGACCAGCTGATCATCTGCGGCGTCTACGCCCACGTCGGGGTGCTGGTGACGGCCCTGGAGGCGTTCACCAACGACATCCAGCCGTTCCTGGTCGCCGACGCCGTCGGTGACTTCTCCGCCGAGTACCACCGGCTGGCCCTCGACTACGCGGCCGCCCGCTGCTCGGTGGTCACCACCACCGAGGAGGTCTTCCGATGAACTCACCGCGCCTGCTCGACCAGGTGCTGGGCCCCGATCCGGGCGCCTTCGCCCTCCTGCACCGCCCCGAGACCCTCGGCCCGGACCGGGTGGAGATCCTGCTGGGGCGGGTCGGCACCCCGGCCCGGCTCGCCGACATCCCACTGGCCGACCGGACCGGACGGCCCGGCCGGCCCCGGCAGGAAGCGCTGGTCCTGGTGCCCCACCAGCAGGTCACCGAGCGCGGCTTCGCCGCCGCCGCGGACGGCTCACCGCTGCTCGCGATGTCGGTGACCGACCAGGAGCAGATCGCCACCTCCGAGGCACTGAGATCCCTTCCGGACGAGCCGATCAACCTGACCGGTGGGCGTTTCGACACCGAGGACGACGCCTACGCCGACACCGTGCGCGCGGTGCTGGACAACGAGATAGGCACCGGGGAGGGCTCGAACTTCGTCATCAAGCGCTCCTTCGTCACCAGCATCACCGGATACTCCACGCGCAGCGCGCTGAGCCTGTTCCGCCGGCTGCTCACCCGGGAGACCGGCGCCTACTGGACCTTCCTCGTGCACACCGGCACCCGCACCTTCGTCGGCGCCACACCGGAGCGCCACGTCAGCCTGCGCGACGGCGTCGCGGCGATGACCCCGATCAGCGGCACCTACCGCTATCCGGCCTCAGGACCGGTCGTGTCGGAGGTCATGGAGTTCCTCACCGACGGCAAGGAGACCGACGAGCTGTACATGGTCCTCGACGAGGAACTCAAGATGATGGCCCGGGTCTGCCAGGGCGGCGGCCGCGTGTCGGGGCCGTTCCTGCGGGAGATGGCCTGGCTCGCGCACACCGAGTACGTCATCGAGGGGCGCAGCGACCTCGATCCCCGGGACATCCTGCGGGAGACGATGTTCGCCCCCACCGTGACCGGCAGCCCGCTGGAGAACGCCTGCCGGGTGATCGCCCGCTACGAGCCGCGCGGCCGCGGGTACTACGGGGGCGTCGCCGCCCTCATCGGCCGGGACGCCGACGGCGCGCGCACCCTGGACTCGGCCATCCTCATCCGTACCGCCGACATCCGGACCTCGGACGTCGACGACACCGGACACGTCGAGGTCGGCGTGGGCGCGACCCTCGTCCGGCACTCCGACCCCGACGCCGAGGTCGCCGAGACCCGTACCAAGGCCGCGGGCGTGCTCGCGGCGCTCGGTGCCGGCGAGCGGCTCGGCGCACATCCGCTGGTCCAGGAGGCGCTGGGAAGGCGCAACGAGACGATCGCGAACTTCTGGCTCAGCGAGGCCGAGAAGCGCGCGCAGCCCCATCCGGTGCTGGACGGCCGCCGGGCGCTGGTCGTCGACGCCGAGGACACCTTCAGCGCGATGCTGGCCCACCAGTTGCGCGCCATCGGCCTGACCGTGGAGCTCAGCGGTTTCGACGCGGACCACCGCTTCGACGACCACGACCTCGTCGTCATGGGCCCCGGGCCCGGCGACCCGCGGGAGACCGACCACCCCAGGATGGCCGAGATGAGCCGGGCCATCGAGGAGTTGCTGTCCCGGCGCATCCCCTTCCTGGCCGTCTGCCTGAGCCATCAGCTGCTCTGCCGGCACCTCGGGCTCGAACTGCGGCGCCGCGACGTCCCGAACCAGGGCACCCAGCGCGAGATCGACCTGTTCGGCTCGCGCGAACGCGTGGGCTTCTACAACTCCTACTCGGCCCGCACGCGAGCCGACCGGCTCCAGTGCCCCGGTGTCGGCGAGGTGAAGGTCTGCCTCGACGCCGGCACGGGCGAGGTGCACGCCCTGCGCGGGCCGCACTTCGGCTCGGTGCAGTTCCACCTGGAGTCCGTGCTCACCCAGGACAGCGAGCGCCTCCTGGCCGACCTGCTCGTACCGCTGATGGAGACCGCGGAGGTAGTGAACGTATGAAAGCCACCATCTCCTGGTGGGACCTGACCGGGTCCGGCCAGACCATCGACTCCTTGCGCGTCTACCTGCGCGACGAGGGCGTGGATCCGTGGACGGAGGTCCGCGGAATGCGGTTGAAGTTCTGGATCTCCGACCGGGAGACCAACCGCTGGGGCGCGGTGATGCTGTGGGATCCCGATGCCGACCTGACGGCACCCCTGCCGCCGAACCGGGCCACCGAGCTCATCGGATACCCGCCCACCGTGCGGATGATGACCGACGTCGAGGCCATCGTCGAAGGTGTCCACTCCGGCCGGCTGGTCGAGCGCGGACTGGCCTTCGAGACGAGCGGGACGTCATCGTGAGCGCATCGACGAAGCCCCGGACCGCCGAGGAGTTCACCGCCCCGCCCGCCGAACCGATGGAGCTGCTCCAGGCCTGGTTCGACAGCGCCGTCGCGGACGCCGTCCGCGAGCCGGGCGCGCTGGCACTGGCCACCGTCGACGCCCGCGGCCACGCCTCCAACCGGATCGTCCAGGTTCTGAAGATCCGTGCGACGGGTCTGGTGTTCGCCAGCCACTCCGACAGCCGCAAGGGCCGGGACCTGGCCGAGACGGGCTGGGCGTCCGGGGTGTTCTACTGGCGCGAGGCCGGCCGCCAGGTGAGCGTGAGCGGTCCGGCCGGTCCGCTGCCCGACGAGGAGTCCGAGGCCCTGTGGGCGGCCCGGCCCGTCAGCACGCACCCGATGTCGGTGGCGGCGCACCAGAGCGCACCGCTGCTGGACGAGGACGCGCTGCGCGAGCAGGCCCGGGAACTGGGCCGGGACGGCTCGGCGCTGCCCCGCCCGGAGCGTTGGCTGGGCTATCTGCTGGAGCCGGCGTCGGTGGAGTTCTGGCAGTCCGACCCGGAGGACCGGTTGCACCGGAGGCTGCGTTACGAGCGCGACGGTTCCGGCTGGCGTGCGGACCGGCTCCAACCCTGACCGTGCTCTGGATCGTGGACTCGACAGGAAGAAAGGCAAGTCGATGTGTGGAATGACGGGCTGGGTCTCGTTCGACCGGGATCTGACGCTGCAGCGCGCGCAGCTGGACGCGATGACGCAGACCATGGCCTGCCGCGGACCGGACGCCCGCGGCGTCTGGCTGGACCGGCATGCGGCGATCGGCCATCGAAGGCTGGCGGTCATCGACCTCGAAGGCGGCACCCAGCCCATGGTGGTGCCCACCGACGACGGCCCGGTGACGATCACGTACACAGGTGAGGTCTACAACTACACCGAACTCAGGGACGAGTTACGTCGTCGGGGCCATCGTTTCCAGACCCGCAGCGACACCGAGGTCGTGCTCCACGGCTACCTGGAGTGGGGCGAAGCGGTCGCCGAACGGCTCAACGGCATGTTCGCGTTCGCCGTCTGGGACTCCCGGGCCGAGAAGCTCGTGATGATCCGCGACCGGATGGGCGTCAAGCCGCTCTACTACGCCGGCACCGACGACGGGGTGATCTTCGGCTCCGAGCCGAAGGCGATCCTCGCCAACCCGCTGGCGGACCGCGCCGTCGACCTCGCCGGACTGCGGGAGCTGGTCAGCTTCACCCAGACGCCGGGCAGTGCCGTGTGGTGCGGGATGAACGAGGTGGTCCCGGGCGGCCTGGTCACCGTCGACCGCTCCGGTCTGCGCGAGCGCCGCTACTGGACGCTGCCCACCCGGCCCCACACCGACGACCAGAAGACCACCGTCGCCACCGTGCGCGACCTGCTCGAGGACATCGTCAGCCGCCAGCTGGTCTCCGACGTCCCGCGCTGCACCCTGCTCTCCGGCGGTCTGGACTCCAGCGTGATCACCGCGCTGGCCGCCGCCAAGCTGGGCCGGCCCGGGGAGCACGGCGAGCCCGGCGAGAAGGTGCGCAGCTTCGCCGTGGACTTCGTCGGACGGGAGAACGACTTCGTCGCCGACGAACTGCGGGGCACGACGGACGCCCCGTACGCGCTGGAGGTGGCCGCGCACGTCGGCTCCCAGCACGAGTCCATCGTGCTCGACCACGCCTCGATCGCCGACCCGGCGGTGCGCCGGGCCGTCATCACCGCGCGGGACAGTCCGCTCAGCCTCGGTGACATGGACAACTCGCTCTACCTGCTGTTCCAGGCCATCCGGGAGCAGTCCACGGTCGCCCTGTCCGGGGAGTCCGCCGACGAGGTCTTCGGCGGGTACAGGTGGTTCCACCAGCCGGAGGTCCAGGCCGCGCAGACCTTCCCCTGGATGGCCGTCTTCGTCAGCGGCGCGCGGGCCCAGGTGTCCGACCGGTTCAACGCCGACATCACCGCCGCCCTCGACCTGCCCGCCTACATCCGCGACCGGTACTCCGACGCGGTCGGCGAGGTCGAGCGGGCCGAGGGCGAGAGCGACCAGGAGATGCGGATGCGGGTGATGTGCTACCTGCACCTGACGCGCTTCGTCCGGATGCTCCTGGAGCGCAAGGACCGGATCAGCATGGCCGTCGGGCTGGAGGTCCGGGTCCCCTTCTGCGACCACCGCCTCGTCGAGTACGTCTACAACACCCCGTGGTCGCTCAAGACCTTCGACGGCAGGGAGAAGAGCCTGCTGCGGGCCGCGACCGCGGACCTGCTGCCCCAGTCGGTGCTGGACCGGGTGAAGGCTCCCTACCCCGCCACGCTGGACCCGCAGTACACCAGCGCGCTGCTGCAGCAGTCCAAAGAGCTGCTCACGACCGACGACCCGGTCTTCGACCTGGTCGACCGCAGCTGGCTGGAGGACATCACGCGGCGTGACTCGGCCACCATGCCGATCGACGTCCGCAACGGCATGGAGCGCGTGCTCGACCTGAGCACCTGGCTGGACATCTACCGGCCCGAACTGCGGCTCTGAACGCGGCCGGGCACCTCACGTCAACGTCCACCCCCGGCACACCCGGCACACCCGGCACACGGAGTGAGGAATACGAGATGGGAACGGAAGACACTCAGTCCAAGGGGCTCGACGCCGACCTCGAACTGCGCGCCCGGCACCGTGCCGTCGTCGCGGACTACATGAGCCGCAAGGGCGAGAACCGGCTGACGCGCTACCTGCTCTTCACCGAGGACGGCAGCGCCGGCCTGTACACCAGCGACACCGGCGAACCGATCAACTCCCGGGGACACGAGAAGCTGAAGGCGCACGGCGAGTGGTCGCTGCGCATGTTCCCCGACTGGGAATGGAAGAACGTCGAGATCTTCGAGACACAGGACCCCAACAGGTTCTGGGTCGAGTGTGACGGGGAGGGGCAGATCCTCTACCCGGCCTATCCGCCCGGCTACTACCGGAACCACTTCATCCACTCGTTCCTGCTCGAAGACGGCAAGATCAAGCAGCAGCGCGAGTTCATGAACCCGTTCCAGCAGCTGCGCGCGCTGGGCATCGAGGTGCCGAAGATCAATCGCGGCGGGATCCCCACCTAGGGACCTCCCACCACTCGTTCGCACTGACAGCAAGGAGCATCAGGTGGGATCGCGGCTCAACCCGTACATCGCCTTCGACGGGAACGCCCGGCAGGCGATGGAGTTCTACCACGACGTCCTCGGCGGCAAGCTGGAGCTGGGCACGTTCGGCGACTTCGGCTCGCCGGAGTCGCCCGACCACCCCGACAAGATCATGCACGCCACACTCGTCACCGCGGACGGCTTCACGGTGATGGCGTGGGACGTCCCCGAGCGGGTCCCCTTCAACCCGGGCACCAACGTCGCGCTCTACCTCGGCGGCGACGACGCGGGCCTGCGCGAGTACTTCGAGAAGCTGTCCGTGGGCGGCACCGTGTCGCTGCCCCTCAGGAAGCAGATCTGGGGCGACGAGGCCGGCACGCTCGTGGACAGGTTCGGGATCACCTGGATGTTCAACATCACCGGGCAGCAGGCCTGATCACCCGCGGGGCCACGGGGTTCGAGGGAGCCGGGAGGCGATGACCGACGCTTTGGACGACCGGTTGGACCGGATCGGGCGGCACCCCTTCCGCGCGAAGTTCCGGCTGCGCGGAAGGGACCGCGCGGTGGTCGACCTGCGCGGGATCACGACCGTCCGCAAGCACGCCGAGGATCTGATCGGTCGCAGGCTGGCGCCGGCCGAACCGCGCAACGACGGCCGTCAGACGCCCTTCCGGGGGCATCCCGTCTTCGTCGCCCAGCACGCCACCGCGACGTGCTGCCGTACCTGCCTCGCGCGCTGGCACGGCATCCCCGCCGGCCACGCGCTCGACGACGCCGAGCGGGCCTACGTCGTGGAGGTGATCTGCCGGTGGATCGCGCGGCAGTACGAGGCTTCACCGTAAGAGGCAAGTCAAGTCGTGTCAGCAAGCGTGAGGTGAGGACTCCATGACAGTCGACGTGCAGGCCACTCGGGACGTGGTCGACATCATCACCGGAGGATGGCGGGCTCAGGCGCTCTACACCGCGGTCAAACTGGGACTGCCCGACCACATCGAGGCCGGCCGTGCCACCGACGCCGAACTGGCCAAGGCGACCGGGGCGGACGAGCAGGGCGTTCACCGTCTTATGCGCCTGCTGGTGGCGATGGGCATATTCGAGGGCGGCGACTCCACCGGCTACCGCGGTACCCGGGTGAGCGCCGCCCTCCTCGAAGGCCCCCAGTCCCTGAGCGACATGTGCCTGCTGTACGGCGAGGAGTTCTACGCCGCGTGGGGGCACGCCCACCACGCCGTCAGCACGCGGAGCTCGGGATTCGAAGTCGCCTACGGCCGGTCGCTCTACGAGTACCTGGGTCAGGACCCGGCCACCGCCCGCCGGTTCCAGCTCACCATGAACGCCGCGAGCATGTTCTTCCACCAGGTGCCCGGGGTCTTCGACTTCTCCGGCAAGAAGGTCGTGGACGTCGGTGGCGGCGGCGGGCACCTGCTCGCCACGATCCTCGGCGCCACGCCGGACGCCGAGGGCACGCTCTTCGACCGCGAGCACATGATGCCCAAGGCGCGCGAACACCTGTCCGCCACCGTCGGCCTGGACCGGGCCGAGCTGGTCGGGGGCGACATGTTCCAGGGCGTCCCGGCGGGCGGGGACGTCTACATCCTCTGCCGGGTGCTGGCCGGCCACGACGACGAAGCCGTCGTCGGTGTCTTCGAGCACTGCCGCCGCGCCATGGCGGACTCCTCCTCGCGGCTGCTGATCCTCGACCGGTTCGTCGAGGACGAGAACTCCACCGTGCTGCCCGCCCTGTGGGACCTGCACCTCCTGGTGACGACGGGCGGCGAACACCGCACCCTCGACCGGATCACACACCTGCTGGACCGCGCCGGCCTGGAGATCACCGGGACCGCGGAGCTGCCCATGGAGACGACCGCCCTGATCGCCGCACCGCACACCCCCTGACGGCAGGCAGACACGCAGAGAACGTACCCGGGTGAAGCCACCCGGGTGGAGCACGCGCACCAGCGCGAACAGGAGACCTCGGTGCTCAAGTTGGCAACGATCGGCGTCTACGGCTTCGACGGCGATTCCTTCCTGGAACGACTACGGCAGGCCGACGTGCGCCTGCTGATCGACGTACGTCAGCGCCGCGGAGTGCGCGGACCCGACTACGCCTGGGCGAACTCACTCCGGCTGCAGGCGGCCCTCGCCGGGGCCCGGATCGCCTACCGGCACCACCGCGAACTCGCCCCGACCACCGAACTGCGTCACCTCCAGTACGCCGAGGACGACCGCCAGGGGGTCGGCAAGCGCTCCCGCCGCGAACTCGCCGCCGAGTACACCCGCCGCTACACGGCCGAGATCCTCGACCCGGCCGACCTCGATCCGCTCGTGGCGGCCCTGCCGAGCGACGGCATCGCGTCGCTGTTCTGCGTCGAGCGCGACCCCGAGGCGTGCCACCGGTCGCTGGTCGCCCAGCGGCTGGCCGAGGAACACCACATCACCATCGAGCACCTGAGGCCCCTGTGACCGATGACCTTCCCGGGCCCGGCACGCCGCGACCGAGGATCGCGGTGTTCGCCGGACCGACGGCGACGATCCTGAACACACCGGACCTGGTCACGTCGAACAAGGCCCGCGCACGCCACGGGCTGCCGCTGTGCCCCTCCCGGTTCGACACCCTGCGTCCCCAACGGCTCGCGGCGCCCGTGACGTTGTACGTCGAGGCGTTCAGCGCGCACCCGCTCGAACGGGACGCGGCCGGCCTGTACGCCCCGCCGGACGGCTGGCTCGACGAGGACGGCACGTTCCACGCCGAGCAGCCGTCCGACGACGCCACACCGGTGTACGTCGTCGAACTCGACCCCGCCGACGGTCTCTACCCCCTCCCCTACATGGGGAGGCAGGCGGACGGATCCGCGTGGGAGGAGACCTCGACCGCGCCGTACGCACCACCCGGAGCGGCCCGGCAGACGTTCTACCCCGACGCCCGCCGCCTCTACGAGGAGATCGAGCGGTTCGGCCTGGGCGACTACGGCACCCCCGTCGAGCTGGGGTCCGTCGCCGACTTCGAGTTCTTCCGCGCCGCTCCGTCCGGCGGGTACACCACGGGTCCCGAATCCGAGCGCCTCGGGCAGGACTTCTTCGTCTACTACCCGTACCACCTGCAGAGCGAGCCCGGTCTGGCGGACCTCGCCCGGGCGACCAACCAGGTCCAGTCCGTCCTGGCCACGGGCGAGTTCGCCGGCGTCCAGTGGCTCGAGGGGAGCCCGACGGTCGACGAGACCCTGTACTGGCTCGGGCTGCTGGTCGACACGAAGGTGCCGCTCGTCGGACACGCGGCGCAGCGCCGTCACCAGTCCCTGAGCGCGGACGGGGACCGCAACGTGGTGGACGGCGTGAAGTTCATCGCGTCCGGCGTCGCCCTGGACGAACGGGGCGAGGACCGCGTCGGTGCCTGCGTGATCGTCGACGAGCTCGTCTACTCGGCCCGGGACGTGACCAAGGTCGACGCCCGGCCGGGCGGCTACGAGGTCACCGGCGGCCACGGCGGAATAGTCGCCGACCTCGGCGGCTACGGCCCCCCGCAGCTCACCTACCTTCCCGCCCGCAAGCACACCCACCGCTCGGAAGTGCGCCTCACCGTGCTCCCCGAGCGGGTGGCCGGCGTCGCCGGGAGCCTGGGCTCGGGCGTGTTGTCGGTCGATGTCGGGACGAAGGACGCCGGGGGACTGGTCCCCACCGCCGTGCCGCACGTCTCGATCACCAAGTACAGCCGGTACGCGGCGACGGGAACCGGCACCGACGACCCGCCCGTCGACGAGGAGGAGGTCGAGATCCTCGCCCGGATCGACGCCAACCTCGCAGGCGCGCCCCTGTCCGGTTTCGTGTGCGAAGGCATGTCGCCGTTCGGGATGGCCGACCCGACGAGGAACGCGGCGCTGAGCGTCGCCGTCTTCGCCGGCATGCCCGTGGTCCGCACGGGCCGCGGCAACACCGGAGGCATGGCGTACCGCACCGACCCGACGTTCATCTCGGGCAACAACCTCACGGCCACCAAGGCGCGCTTCCTCCTCATGGCCGCACTGCTCAAGTTCGGTGCCCTGCCCCCAGCCGCGAACCCCTTCGCCCCGACCCCCGACGAGCGCGCGGCCACCGAGAAGGCGGTCGGCCAGTACCAGGCCCTGTTCGACACCCACTGACCCGGAAAACCCCTTCGAGAACGGAACCCATGGGTACGTACGAGTACGTGGTGGCCGACGTCTTCACCGACGTCCCGCTGGAAGGAAACCCGACCGCGGTCTTCCTGGACGCCTCCGGCCTCTCCGCCGCACGCATGCAGCAGATCGCGCGGGAGATGCACCTGTCCGAGACCGTCTTCGTCCTCCCCGCGCAGGACGGCGGGGACGTGCGGGTCCGCATCTTCACCCCGGTGAACGAGCTGCCGTTCGCCGGGCACCCCACCCTGGGCACGGCCGTGGTGCTCGGCGAGTCGCACGAGGCGAAGGAACTCCTCATGGAGACCGCCAAGGGCACCGTGGCGTTCGAACTGGAGCGTGACGACGACGGCCGGACCGTCGCCGCCGGCATGTGGCAGCCCCTCCCGACGTGGGAGCCCTACGACCGCGCGGACGAACTGGTCACCGGTCTCGACCTGGCGGCCACCGGCAGCACGCTCCCGGTCGAGGTCTACGACAACGGGCCCCGGCACGTGTTCGTCGGCCTGGACAGCGTGGCCGCGCTCTCCGCCCTGGAGCCGGACCAGAGGGTGCTCGCGAGGCTGCCCGACATGGCCGCCAACTGCTTCGCGGGCTCGGGGACCCGGTGGCGGCTGCGCATGTTCTCCCCCGCCTACGGCGTGGTCGAGGACGCGGCCACCGGCTCGGCCGCCGGCTCCCTCCCCGTACACTTGGCCCGGCACGGACTGATCCCGTTCGGGGAGTGGATCGAGATCCGCCAAGGGGTGGAGATGGGGCGCCCTTCGACGATGCGCGCTCGCGCGACGGGGACGCCGGAACGGATCGATTCGGTCCAGGTGGCGGGGTCCGCCGTGGCCGTCGCCCGTGGAACGCTGTACGCGTAGCCGCCGAGATCGTATGAGTGACCTGTCTGCAGAGGAAGGGCCGCCGCGCGTGTCCATGGCCGCCGAGGACGACGGGCTGTTCGCGTTACCCACGTCGTCCGACGACACCCCGCCCGCCGAGCCCGTACCAGCCGGCGCACCGCTGGCGGTACGGATGCGACCGCGCACGCTCGCCGAGGTGGTCGGCCAGGCGCACCTGCTGCGGCCCGGCGCGCCGCTGCGGCGGCTGGCGGAGGGCGGGGAGGCGGCGTCGGTGCTGCTCTACGGTCCGCCCGGCACCGGCAAGACGACCCTCGCGCGGCTGCTCGCCGATGCGGCCCCCCGGCACTTCGTCGCCCTCTCGGCGCTGTCCAGCGGGGTGAAGGAACTGCGCGACGTGATGAACGACGCGCGCCACCGCCGCGACCGGCAGAAACGGCAGACCGTGCTGTTCATCGACGAGGTGCACCGTTTCTCCAAGACCCAGCAGGACGCGCTCCTCGGCGCCGTGGAGGACAGGCTGGTGCTGCTCGTCGCGGCGACCACCGAGAACCCGTCGTTCTCGGTCGTGGCCCCGCTGCTCTCCCGCCTGCTGGTGCTGCAACTCCAGTCCCTGAGCGAGGACGAGGTGCGCGCGTTGCTGCGCCGCGCCGTGCGGGACGAGCGCGGCCTCGGCGGTGCGGTCACGCTGTCCGCCGAGGCCGAGGACGCCCTCGTACGCCTCGCGGCCGGCGACGCCCGCAGTGCGCTGACCGCCCTGGAGGCGAGCGCCGACGGGGTGACCGGCACCGGCGGCACGGTGGTCGACGTATCCGCGGTGGAGCGGGCGGTCGCCCAGACGACCGTCCGCTACGACCGGCAGGGCGACCAGCACCACGATGTCGTCAGCGCGTTCATCAAGTCGATCCGCGGCTCGGACCCCGACGCCGCGCTGCACTACCTGGCCCGCATGCTCGTGGCCGGGGAGGACCCGCGGTTCATCGCGCGGCGGCTGGTGGTGCACGCCAGTGAGGATGTCGGGCTGGCCGACCCCACGGCACTGCAGGCGGCCGTCGCGGCGGCGCAGACGGTCCAGCTCATCGGCATGCCCGAGGCCCGCCTCGCCCTGGCGCAGGCCACCGTGCACCTGGCCACGGCGCCGAAGTCGAACGCGGTGATCGTCGGGATCGACGAGGCCATGGCCGACGTCCGGGCGGGCGCCGTCGGCGAGATCCCCGCCCATCTGCGCTACGGCCGCTACACCGGCGCCAGGGAACTGGGCAACGCGATCGGCTACCGCTACCCCCACAGGCTCCCCGAGGGAGTCCTGGAGCAGCAGTACCCGCCGGACGACCTGGTGGGCACGGACTATTACCGCCCCACGCAGCACGGCGGGGAGCGCGTCCTGCACGAGCGCCTCATCAGGCTCCGCCGTGCCGTCCGCGGCGAGGAGGGATAGCAGCCGCCGCCCGTGCCGGCTCACGGGCACGGGCAGCGGAGGAGACGGGGTCACATCACGCGACAGCGGTGCCCTCGAGCTCGACCATCTGGCCGGGGATCGCCAGGCGCGTCACACCGAGCATGGTGGTGGCCGGCGCGACCTGGGCGGCGCCGAGCCGGCCCGCCAGCACACCGTAGTGCTGGAAGAGCAGGTCGACGTCGGTCGTGTAGACGTTGAGCCGGACGAGGTTGGAGAGGGACATGCCGGCCTCGGCGAGCACCGCCTCGATGTTGTCGATGCTCAGCGCCAGCTGCGCCGCCATGTCACCATCGTGCTCGGGCTTGCCTTCCTTGCTCATCGCGGTCTGGCCCGAGATGTACAGGGTCCGCGAGTGCCCGGAGACGACCTCACCCTGGTTGAAGCCCATCTCGACCGACCACGACACCGGGTTGACCGCGTTACGTTCCATTGCCGACTCGCTCCATCCGCTGGGTTCACTGAGTACGTACGTCAACAACTCGGCACCCGCCGGGCGTTGTCGTCGCACAAAGGAGCCTTCCAGCAATACGTGACATCCTCGGTCATGTATTTCGTTAGAGTTTTCGCATGCGCGCCGACCGGTTGGTTTCCCTGGTGCTCCTGCTGCGCCAGCGCGGTCGGATGACCGCGGAGACACTGGCTCGTGAGCTGGAGGTGTCCACCCGCACGGTGCTGCGCGACATCGACGCGCTGTCCGCGGCCGGCGTCCCGGTGTACGCCGAGCGCGGCCGGCACGGCGGTTTCGCGCTGTTGCCCGACTTCCAGACGGCGCTCACCGGACTGAATCACGACGAGGCGCTCGCCCTGCTCGTGGCCGGATCGCGGCGCGGCGCACAGCTGTTCGGCCTCGGTTCGGCGCTCGCCTCGGCCATGCTCAAGGTGGTCGACGCGTTGCCCGAGGGGCTTCGGGACACGGCGGCCGATGCGGCGCGGCGATTACTCATCGACCCGGAGACCGACATCCTCTCGCGCCGCACGGCCACCGAGGAGATGCCCGACGCCATCGTGGCCGAGGTCCGGCGCGCGGTGTTCGCCGGACACAGGTTGCGCATCCACTACGCGGCGGTGGGCCAGGCCCCGAAGTGGCGCACGGTGGACCCGATCGGCCTGGTCACCGTGCGCGAGCAGGGTTACCTGCTGGCCAAGAGGGCCGGCGAGGACCGCACCTACCGGCTGTCCCGGGTGCTGGCCGCCGAGGAACTCGACGAACCCGCGCAGCGACCGGAAACCGTCGACCTGGACCGGGCCTGGCAGGAACGCAACGCGCGGTTCCGGACCGGCGGTGACAAGGTCGCCGTGCTGGTGCGGGTGAATCCGGCCCGGCGGGAGCACCTGGTCGGCACCGCCCTGGCGGTCTGCGCCGAGGAAGCCCACGCGGACGGCTGGCTGCGGCTGAACGTGATCTTCCAGGATTCGCGCCATGCCGAATGGGCCCTGTGGCAGCACGCCATCGACGCCGAGGTCCTGGCCCCGCAGTGGCTGCGCACCTCCCTGTGCGACCGCGCCGCCGCGGTCGCCGCCCGCTATGGTCCGCCGTCCCGGGCGGACCGGTGCCCCGTTGCGGACTGACCCCGCTGTTCCGCGGCAACCGGCGACCTCGAAAGCGTCCCGTCAGCCCCTGGCGAGCAGTTCGAGCGTGTCGATCACGCGGTTGGAGAAGCCCCACTCGTTGTCGTACCACGCGACCACCTTGACGTGGCGGCCGTCGACGCGGGTGAGGGCCGAGTCGAAGATCGACGAAGCGGGATCGCCCGTGATGTCGGACGACACGAGCGGGTCCTCCGAGTACTCCAGGATGCCGGCCAGCGGCCCCTGGGCCGCGGCGCGGTACGCCGCCAGCACGTCGTCGCGCGTCACCTCGCGGGCGACGGTCGTGTTCAGTTCGACGATCGAGCCCACCGGCACCGGGACGCGGATCGAGTCGCCCGACAGCTTGCCGTCGAGGTTCGGCAGCACCAGGCCGATCGCCTTGGCGGCGCCGGTCGTGGTCGGCACGATGTTGACGCCGGCGGCCCGGGCGCGCCGGGCGTCGCGGTGCGGACCGTCCTGGAGGTTCTGCTCCTGCGTGTAGGCGTGCACCGTCGTCATGAACCCGTGCTCGATACCGGCGAGGTCGTCGAGCACCTTGGCCAGCGGCGCGAGCGCGTTGGTGGTGCAGGAGGCGTTCGAGACGACCGTGTGCACGGCCGGGTCGTAGGCGTCGGTGTTGACGCCGAACGCGAGCGTGACGTCGGCGCCGTCCGACGGCGCGCTGACGAGTACCTTCTTCGCGCCCGCGTCGAGGTGGGCCCGGGCGGCCTTGGCCGAGGTGAAGCGGCCGGTGGCTTCCAGGACGATGTCGACGCCGAGTTCGGCCCACGGCAGCTGCGCCGGTTCGCGCTCGGCCAGCACCGTGATCCGGCGTCCGTCGACGACGAGGGCGTCCCCGTCCGCGGTCACCGGGCGCCCGAGCCGGCCGGCCGTGCTGTCGTAGGCGAGCAGCCGGGCGAGCGTGGCGGGCTCCGTCAGGTCGTTGACGGCGACGACCTCCAGGGCGCTGTCGCGCTCCAGCAGGGCGCGCAGCACATTGCGCCCGATGCGGCCGAATCCATTGATGGCGATACGAGTCATGAGTGATGTCCCTTCCCTCCCCACCAGGCTCGCCCGCGGCCGGCGCCGCGGACAGTGGCGGGATCGCCACGGTTCAAAAGGATCCCGCCACACGGTGCCCGGGCGGGTCACTCGCCCCGGGTGAAGGTGCGCCGGTACTCGCTCGGTGTGGTGCCGAGGATGCGCTGGAAGTGCAGCCGCAGGTTGGCGCCGGTGCCGAGCCCGACGTCGGTGGCGATCTGCTCGACGCCGCGCTGCGAGCGCTCCAGCAGTTCGCGGGCCAGGTCGATGCGGGCGCGCATCACCCACTGCATCGGCGTGTAGCCGGTCTCCTCGACGAAGCGCCGGGAGAACGTGCGCGGCGAGACCCCCGCCTGCCGCGCCAGGATGTCGAGGGTGAGGGGCTCGCCGAGCCGGTGCAGCGCCCACTCGCGGGTGGCGGCGAACCGTTCGCCGAGCGGCTCGGGGACGCTGCGCGGCACGTACTGGGCCTGGCCGCCGCTGCGGTAGGGGGCCGCGACCAGACGCCGCGCCGCGTGGTTGGACGCGGCCACGCCGAGGTCGCCGCGCAGGATGTGCAGGCACAGGTCGATGCCGGAGGCGGCGCCGGCCGAGGTGAGCACGCTGCCCTCGTCGACGAACAGCACGTTCTCGTCGACCTTGACGAGCGGATGCCTGACCATGAGAGCCCGCGTGTAGTGCCAGTGGGTCGTGGCGCGCCTGCCGTCGAGCAGGCCCGTGGCGGCGAGCGCGAACGCGCCCGTCGAGATGGCGGCGAGCCGCGCGCCCCGGTCGTGGGCGGCGATCAGTGCCTCGACGACGGCCTGCGGCGGGTCCTCGCGGTCCGGGAACCGGTAGCCGGGGACGAAGACGATGTCGGCCCAGGCGAGCGCGTCGAGGCCGTGGGCGACGGAGTACGCGAGGCCGTCGCCGCCGGTCACGAGACCGGGTGTCGCCCCGCACACCCGCACCTCGTACGGCATGCTCGCGCGGGTCGTGAACACCTGCGCGGGAATCCCGACATCGAGCGGCTTCGCACCCTCCAGGACGAGGACGGCGACGCGATGCAGGCGGGGTGCGGGCACGGGAAGAGGTTACGTGGGTGCGCCCCGGGCAGGCCCGTCAGCCGCTAGCGTGGGGCCGCATGATCGTATGGATCAACGGAACCCACGGCGCGGGCAAGACGACGACCAGCGCGCTCGTGCAGCGGCTGCTCCCGGATGCGCGGGTGTTCGACGCGGAGAAGGTCGGCGAGACGCTCATGGACATCAAGCCGGGGCTGCCCGAGACGGACAACTTCCAGCACTGGCCGCCGTGGCGGCCGCTCGTGGTCGAGACCGCCCGCCGCGTCCTCGACTACACCGGCGGCACCCTGGTGATACCCATGACGGTCCTGGTCGAGCGGTACTGGCGGGAGATCAGTACGGGCCTGGCCGAACACGCCATCCCGGTACGGCACTTCGTCCTCCACGCCGACCAGGACACCCTCCGCGCACGCATCGCGGGCGACACCGTCGTCGGCCCCAACTCTTCGTTCCGTCTCCAGTACCTGGAGCCCTACGCCGAGGCGGCCCGCACCTGGCTGCACGCCGAGGCGGAGATCGTCGACACCACGCACCTCACACCCGCCGAGGCCGCCCAGCGGATCGCGGAGGCCGTCAAGAACTGAGCTCCGCCCGACCCACGCCGGGCCCCTCAGCCTCCGACGATGCAGCACGGGTGCCCCGCCGGATCCATGAGCACGCGCCATCTGCCCTCGTCCGGCTGCCACTCGGACCGACCCACTCCCAGCCCCAGCAGCCGCGCCTCGGCCTCCTCCGGTAGCCGTCGACCCGCTGAAAGCCGAGGGAGAGCCCCTCCCCACCGCCAAGTGAGGCGAACTCGGCGTTCGACCTCGGGCAGCCGCGATCCGAAGACACTACTCAACCCGGTTACATAGCACTGTCGGGCAACTCGTCCTTCAGCCATTTCTCCAGCAATCACGACGCAGAAGCCACGCCGACCAGGCAATAAGACACCGCCTTGACAGGTGTTTCATCGCGGGCTCATGCTGGTGTTTCCCGATCGATAGGAGGCACCGTGCACGATCATGACGAGTACCTGTACTTCCTTCGCCGCGCCTTCGACGGGATGCTCGGCGCGCTGGAAGAACTGGGTGACGACCTCGGCAACACCGCGCCGCCCCTGCCGGGCGCCAACTCCCCGTACGCCATCGCGCACCACTGCACGGCGGTGGCCGACTACTGGCTGGGGCACGTGATCGCGGGGCGCCGTGTCGACCGCGACCGGCCCTCCGAGTTCACGGCGAAGGGGGACGTGCGGCGCCTGCGGAGGGAGGTCGACGCTCTCTTCACGCGTCTGGAAGCAGACCTGCGCCAGGCGCTGCCGTCACAGCCGCCGCGCAACACGCCACCTGCCGACTTCGAGGGCCCTGATCGTCCGCTGAGCGTGCGGGGCGTCCAGCTTCACGTACTGGAGGAACTGGCCCAGCATCACGGACAGGTTCAGATCACCCGCGATCTGCTGCGGGCCGGGGCACCGGCATGAAGCCCGCGCCGACTCGGGGAATTCCCGGCTTCGATGACCTCGACCCCGGCTGGCTGCGCGCTCGCGGCAGCGTGAAATGGCACCGTTCGCAGGAGGACGTCCTGCCGGCGTGGGTGGCCGACATGGACTTCCCCACCCCGCCGCCGGTGGTGGCCGCGCTGCACGAGGCCGTCGACCGCCGCGATCTCGGTTATCCGGACTGGCCAGACGGCAGTCCGCTGCGTACGGCCTTCGCCAAGCGGATGGCCGAGCGCTATGGATGGACCGCGCCGGCCCACCGGGTGCGTGAGCAGACCGACCTGATCCAGTGTCTGCAACTCGTCCTTCACCTCGCGACGTCGGACGGGGACGCGGTGGCGGTGCAGGTTCCCAACTACCCGCCGTTCCTGGCGACGTTGCGGACGATGAACCGGCGAATCGTGCCCGTCCCGATGGAGGACACCGATGACGGCTGGCGCATGGACTTCGCCGCCCTGGACACCGCGGTGAAGCGGTCCGGCTGCACGGCACTTGTCCTGGTCAATCCGCACAACCCCACCGGCCGAGTGCTGACGCACGACGAACTCGGCGAGTTCGCGGCCATCGCGCGACGCCACGATCTGCTCGTCGTCAGCGACGAGATCCACGCCGAGCTGACCTACGCCCCCCACCGGCACATCCCCTTCGCGAGTCTGTCCGGCGACGCCGCGCGCCGCACGGTGACCCTGACCTCCGCGACCAAGGCGTTCAACCTGGCGGCCATCCGCTGTGCCGTCACGCACTATGGCCCGGACCGCCTCCTCGCGCTGCGGGATGCCCAGCCGCCCGACCTGTACGGCACCGTCTCACCGCTCGGTGTGGTCGCCACCCTGGCCGCGTGGGAGCACGGCGACGCCTGGCAGCGCGATCTTCTGACCGTGCTGAGCCGCAATCGCCGGCGCGTCCGCGACGTGGTACGTGACCGGCTCCCGTCCGTCCGCCACCACCTGCCCGAGGCCACGTACCTGGCATGGCTGGACACCCGGCCGCTCGGCCTGGGCGAACCACCGGTGGAGAAGGTGCTCGGCGACGGCCGGGTCCTGCTCGACGGCGGCCTCCCCTTCGGTCCCGGCGCCGAGGGGTTTGTGCGGCTGAACTTCGCCACCTCGCACCAGGTGCTGGACGAGATCCTGGGCCGGGTCGCCGACGCACTGGGCGAGCGGGAGGGGTGACGGCGGTGCCGGACACCACCTGGCAGCATGGCCGTGTGGATGATTTCGTCTTCGTCAGCGGGCGGCTCTGCCTGGACCTCGCGGGCACCCTGCTGTGGCGGCGGAGCCGGCGTATCGAACTGCTGCGTTCCCCTGACGACCTGCGGCGCTGGATCCACCAGGCCGGACTTCTCGACACGCCCGGCCGGCTGGACGCACGCGCCCTGACGAGAATGTGCCGTCTGAGGGAAGCCGTGTACACGCTGGTTGGCGCGTGGCCCCTGACGGCGGCCGCGGACAGCGAGGCGCGGGAAGCCCTCGCCGAGGTGAACGAGGCGGCGCGGTTGCCGCTGCCGAGGCTCCAACTCGACGAGGACGGTCACCTGACGCGTACCGGAGGCGTCGACGAGGTGCTCGGCGCGGTGGCCCGGGACGCGGTGGATCTGCTGGGCGGCGCCGACTTCGCCCGCGTGCGGGAGTGCCTCAACGAGGAGTGCACCCGGCTGTTCGTGGACCTGTCGCGGTCCGCCAACCGGCGCTGGTGCGGCATGGCCGAGTGCGGGAACCGGCACAAGGTGGCCAACTACCGCAAGCGGCGCCAGCAGGCGGCACACTGACCGCTTCCCGGCGTCGCATGCCGCCAGGTGGGAGCCCTGCCGTACCGGTGGCCGCGGCTCCGAACCCGCCGTGCTTCGCACGGGGCGAGACGACCGCCGCCGACAGGAGGGTGTGGCCGCACGGCGGTCAGCGACGCGCCCGCCCCCGCTACCGCGGCTTGTACGCCAGGAACGTGCCGGTCTGCCGCTTGGTCCCCTCCTCCGGCTCCTGCACCACACGCGTCGTGACGACCAGCCCGGCCCGGTGGAGCAGTTCCGCGATCCGGTCCGGCGGCAGCAGGTACGACTCGTAGGACACCGGGTGGTCGCCGTAGGCGTGCGAGGGGCGCAGGTGCTCGCCGCCGCCCACCGGGCCGGCCAGCATCAGCCGGCCGCCGGGCGCGAGGGTGCGGTGGAACTCGGCGAACACGGCCGGCAGCCACTGCGGCGGGGTGTGGTGGGTGGAGTAGTACGCCAGGATGCCGCCGAGTTCGCCGCTGCCGGTCTCCAGCGCGGTCATCGAGCCGACGGTGAACCGCAGATCCGGGTATGCCGCCCGGGCCAGTCCGACCATCTCCGGCGACACGTCCACGCCGAACACCGGCACGCCCAGCGCGGCCAGATGTGCCGTCACCTTGCCCGGCCCGCAGCCCAGGTCGGCCACCGGCCCGGGGTGTGGCGGCCGGACGAGCTCGGCGAAGGCGGCCAGCATCGCGCGCGACACCGGGTCCAGCTCGGCCGGCTCCTTGACGAGCCGGGCGTAGTCGGCGGCGACGGTGTCGTAGGACTCTCGGACGGCGGTGAGGTGGGACGGCTCGGTCATGCCGTGAAGGTAGACGACGGGGCTGACAGAGCCGGGCTGTCACGCCGGGGTGGTAGCTGCCGGTCCCCCGCCCGTACTCCCCCGCCACAACGCCGACGCCCGTACTCCGACACCAGTACGCCGGTTTACTCCCGCCGTCGGACGCCACCGCCACCCCCGCCCGGCACGGTGGCAGCGTGAAGCCGAAGCAGAAGTCCCACCCGATTCCGAAACTCGGCCGCCCGGCGCGCCGGGCCGTTCTCGTCGTCCACGTCATCGCCTCCGCGGCCTGGCTCGGGCTCACGCTCGGGCTGCTCGCGCTCGGGAGCACCGCGGCCACCACCGGGTCCGCCGTGACCGTGGAGTCGTCCGTGCGGGCCATGAAGCTCTTCGCCGACTGGCTCCTGCTCCCCGTCGCGTTCCTCACGCTGCTCACCGGACTGGTGCTGTCCCTGGGCACGCCGTGGGGACTCGCCCGGCACCGCTGGGTCTGCACGAAGTTCTGGCTCACCCTCGCCACGACCACCGCCACGGTGTTCGCCCTGCGCCCCGCGGTGAACTCGGCGGTCACCGCCGTCGCCGCGGGCGGGCCCCTGCCCGATGCCGGTGACGTGCTGTTCGGGCCGGTCGTCTCGCTGTGCGCCTACGTCTTCATGACGGTGATCTCCGTCCTGAAGCCCTGGGGCCCGACCAGGCGCGGCAGGAGGCTGCGGGCACCCGCCCGACGCGCCCTCCAGGACGCCTGAGGCAGCACACGGCTTCCATAACGGCACTCGAATTTGCCTAATAGCTTTAGGCAAATGCACACTACCTTCTGGCAGAAGGGAGTGGCCGTATGGCACGCGTAGGACTGACACCGGAACGCCTGACACAGGCGGGTGCCGAGCTGGCCGACGAGGTCGGCTTTGATCAGGTGACCGTCTCGGCGCTCGCCCGCCGGTTCGACGTCAAGGTCGCGAGTCTGTACTCGCACGTGAAGAACTCCCAGGACCTCAGGACCCGGATCGCCCTGCTCGCGCTCACGGAACTCGCCGACCGGGCCGCCGACGCCCTGGCCGGGCGGGCCGGCAAGGAAGCCCTGGCCGCCCTGGGAGACGTCTACCGCGACTACGCCCGGGAACACCCCGGCCGTTACGCCGCCGCCCAGCTGCGGCTCGACCCGCAGACGGCGGCGGCGAGCGCGGGCGTCCGGCACGCGCAGATGACCCGGGCGCTGCTGCGCGGCTACGACCTGACGGAACCGGACCAGACCCACGCGGTCCGGCTGCTCGGCAGCGTCTTCCACGGCTACGTCAGCCTGGAGATGGGCGGCGGGTTCAGCCACAGCGCTCCCGACACCGACGTCACCTGGGCCCGGATCCTCGACGCCCTCGACACGCTGCTGCGGAACTGGCCCGCACCGGAACGCGCTCATACGCACTCAACCAGCAGCAGCTCACCCGCACCCCCCACCGACCCCCGAGGCTGACACCCATGCACACCGAGCACGACTGGATCACCACGCCCCTCACGGCGGACCTGCTGCGCGGCGCCCTCGACCTGGAGCGCACCGAGCACGGGCTGCTCCCGCACCGGCTGCCCGCCCGGGCCCGCGCGCAGAACACCAACGCCCAGCTGGCCATGGCCGAGGCCCAGCCGTCCGGTGTCCGGCTGGCGTTCCGTACCGCGGCGACCGCCGTCGAGCTGGACACGCTGCGCACCAAGCGCGACTACGCCGGCTTCCCGCCCCGCCCGGACGGCCTGTACGACCTGCTCGTCGACGGCCGCCCGGCCGGCCAGGCCGCGGGAACGGGCGGCAACGTCCTCACGATCGACATGGCCACCTGGGACGGCGAGGTCACGCCGGGCCCGGTCGGCACCGTCCGCTTCACCGGCCTGCCCGCACGGGAGAAGGACGTCGAGATCTGGCTGCCGCACAACGAGACCACCGCGCTCGTCGCCCTGCGCACCGACGCTCCCGTCGAGCCCGTGCCGGACCGGGGCCGCCGGGTGTGGCTGCACCACGGCAGTTCGATCAGCCACGGCTCCGACGCCGCGAGCCCGACCGCCATCTGGCCCGCGATCGCCGCGTCGCTCGGCGGTGTGGAACTGGTCAACCTCGGTCTGGGCGGCAGCGCAATGCTCGACCCGTTCACCGCGCGCGCCATGCGGGACACCCCGGCCGACCTGATCAGCGTGAAGATCGGCATCAACATCGTCAACGCGGACGCGATGCGGCTGCGCGCGTTCGGTCCGGCGGTGCACGGTTTCCTCGACACGATCCGCGACGGGCACCCCGACGCCCCGCTGCTGGTCGTCTCCTCGATCCACTGCGCCATCCACGAGACCACGCCCGGACCCACGGCCCCGGACGTCAGCGCGCTCGGCGAGGGCCGGCTGCGGTTCGCCGCGATGGGCGACCCGGCGGAGGTGCCCGCCGGGAAGCTGACGCTCGGCGTCATCCGGGAGGAACTGTCCCGCATCGTCCGGCAGCGCGCCGCCGCCGACCCGAACCTCCACTACCTCGACGGCCTCGACCTCTACGGCGCCTCCGACGCGGCGCGGCTCCCCCTCCCCGACGAGGTGCACCCGGACGCCGCCACCCACCGCCACATCGGCGAACGCTTCCACGCACGGGCCTTCACCGGAAGCGGCCCCTTCGCCCCGGCCTCATGACCGCATGACCTCGCGCGACGGCGTCCACACCCTGGGGACGCCGTCGCGGCCGGCAGGTCAGAACGGCAACGGCCGCGCCCGCACCACCTCCAGCCGTGACACCGCCCGCGTCAGCACCACGTAGAGCCGGTGCAGTCCCCGGTCCTCCGCCTCGGCGATCGCCGCCGGCTCGACGGCCACGACGTGGTCGTACTCCAGCCCCTTGACCACGCTCGCCGGTACCAGGGACACCCTCGCGCCGAGTTCCCCGGGGCCCGCCGCGTCGATTCCGGCCGCGTCCAGGGCCACTCGGATGCCGGGCACGTCCGCGTCCGCCGCGACGACCCCGACCGAGCCCTCCCGCCCCAGTGCGTCCCGTACCGCCTCCACGACCGCGCCCGGCACGCCGGCCGCGTCGGTCTCGCGCGTCCGCAGCTCCCCGTCCCCGCGCAGCGAACGGGCCGCCGGTACGTCCACGTCCAGCCGCTCCAGCAGCCGGTTGGCGAGGGCGACGACCGCGCGCGGCACGCGGAAGCCGGTGGTCAGCTCGACCACGGCCGCGTCCGGTTTCCCCAGGTGCGCCAGGACGGCCTGCCACGACCGCGCCGCCCACGGTGTCGTCCCCTGCGCCAGGTCGCCCAGGACCGTCAGCGAGCCGAAGGGCGCCCGGCGGGCGATGGCCCGGCACTCCATCGGGGACAGGTCCTGCGCCTCGTCGACGACCACATGCCCGTACCCCTCCGGGTGCTCGATCAGCCCGGCGACCTCGTCGAGGAGCACCAGGTCGGCGGCCGACCAGCGGGCCGACTTCCACGACCGGGGCGGCTTGCGCCACAGCAGCGCCCGCTGCTCGGCCGGGTCCAGCAGCCCGTCGGCGGCCTCCGCGAGCGCCCCGGCGTCGCCGAGCAGTCCGGCCACGACCTCGTCGGGCCGCACCCGGGGCCAGACGGCGTCGACGTACGCGGACACGGGCCGGGCCCGCTCGATCCGGCGCACCCAGGCGTTGGGGGGCGGCCCGGCCCGCCGTTCGGCCTGCTCGCGCAGGCACCGCGTGATCCGTGCCCGCACCCGCTCCCGCCCGACCCCGTACGGCGGTTCCTCCCGCCGCACGTCCGCCACGATCCCTTCCAGCGTCGGCGCCGGCACCCGCCAGCGGTACGACCCGTCCGGCACGGCGAGGGAGCCGGCGCCCTCGGCGCGCACCCGCGTGTACAGCGCCCGCCGCAGCACCTCGGCCATCCGGGCGTCGTGCTTGACGACGGCGGCCGCCGGCTCGTCGACACCCCGGACCGGATGCCGCGCGATCTCCTCGGCCGGCGTCGACTGCCGAACGCCCGTCTCGCCGAGGGACGGCAGGACCTCCGCGATGTACGACAGGAAGGTGCGGTTGGGCCCGAGGATCAGCAGACCGCCACGCCGGATGCGCTGCGGGTGCGTGTAGAGCAGGTAGGCGGCCCGGTGCAGCCCGACGGCCGTCTTGCCGGTGCCGGGCGCCCCCTGCACGCACACCGACACCGCCAGGTCCCCGCGGACGAGGTCGTCCTGCTCGGGCTGGATGGTCGCGGCGATGTCCCGCATGGGCCCGACGCGCGGCCGTTCGATCTCCCGCGCGACGATCTCGCTGGTCCGCGTCTCGCCCTGCCCCAGGTGCTCGTCCTCCAGGCCGGTGAGGTCGCCGGAGTCGCCCCGGCTGCCGGGCGCCCACCCGAACCGGCGGCGCACGGCGACGCCCTGCGGGTCGCGGGCCGAGGCCTGGTAGAAGGCGCGTGAGACGGGCGCACGCCAGTCGACGACGAGGGGCGGCTCGGCCGGATGCTCGGAGATCCGCAGGCGCCCGATGTGCAACTGCCCGTCCTCCCCCTGCAAGGCCCCGAAGAACAAGGGCCCCTCGGGCAGCTCACGCAGCGCCTTGGCCTGGCTGCGCAGCCGGTACCCGAGCACCTCGGCATCGGCGCCGGACGCGGACACGTCCTCCCCGATGACGACCTGCTCGTCGGCGCCCTCGACCATCGCGGCGAGGGCGGCCCGGCAGCGCTCGTGATGGACGCGCTCACGGTCGAGGACTTGCTGAAGGGCAGGCTCGGTCGACGTCATTCCACAGAGCGTACAAGGAAAACGCAACCAAGTTAAATTTATTACTTGGTATCACTTTGGATGCCGGGCGGCAGCCCCGCCGCCAGCCACCCGAAGGCCCGCTCCGCCGCCGCCACCGCGTCCGCCCGTACGTCCGCCATCGACTCCCCCGCCGCGATCCGCCGCCAGTTCTCCATCGCGAGGATCCGCCGCACGGCCATGATCTGCCCGGCCGCGAGCCGCGCGTCCAGATCACCGCCGAGCGCCTCGGCGAGCGCGGCCTCGGAGCGCTCCTGGTGCGTGTGCGCCCGGGCGACCAGGGAGGGCGTCCCGTAGAGCAGCCGGTGGAAGGCGAGCACCCGGGGATCGTCGTTGAGCCCGGTCACGGGATCGCACCGCTGAAGCCCCTCCAGGAAGTGCCGCCGCAGCGCCTCCACGGGCTCCCCCTCGGCCTGTGCCACCACCCGCGCGGCCTCGCCCTCGTGGTCGGCGATCCGGTGCAGCACCAGATCCTCCTTCGCGGGGAAGTACCGGAACAGCGTCGGCTTGGAGATCTCGGCCGCCGCCGCCACCTCGGCGACGGACACCGCGTCGAACCCCTTCTCCAGGAAGAGCCGGATCGCGATGTCCGACACGACCTGGTACATCCGCTGCTTCTTGCGCTCCCGCAGCCCGATCTCACTCATGCGGCGAGCCTACGCAGTACCGGGCCGCGGGAGTCCGTGTCAGGGCGTGTGCCAGCGGACCAGCGCGGCCATGATCTGCGAGCGGCTCGGCACCTGCGCCAGGCCGAGCGGGCGTGCGGCGGCGGTGAGGATCTTCTGGAGCCTGCCGGCGGCCACGGGCAGGGCCACCCAGTTGAAGGCCGCGTCCTCGCGCAGGGACAGCGACACCCGGATGACGTCGGTGAAGACCGACTGCGCCCGCTTGAAGTCGAGGATCAGCGGCAGGTCCCGCTCCCACCCGGCCGAGCTGCCCGGCCGGATCCCCTCGACCAGGTCGCACCACTCACGGATCATCCGGCTCTCCTGATCGCCCGGGTAGCGCATCAGGTAGAGGTGGGTGGCCAGGTCGTAGAGCGGATCGCCCAGCATCGCCAGCTCCCAGTCGATGGCCCAGAGCCGGCCGTCGGGGTCGAGGACGAAGTTCTCCCGGTGCAGATCCGCGTGCAGGAGACAGAAGGGGCGCTCCTTCAGCCCCAGGACGTGCTTGCGGAGCAGGGTGAACGATTCCTCCGAGATACCGAGCGCGTGGAACAGGCCGGCGAACTCCGTGCGGTTCTTCCGGTAGACCTGATCCTCGACGAAGACGATCAGACGCTCCAGAAAACCGTCGCTGTCCCCCTCCTCGGCGCGGTCGCGGTCCGAACAGCGCCGCTCCACCCGCAGCATGTCCGGCGTGACCCGCACCATCTCCCGGAAGAGATCGACGATCTGGTCGAACACCGCGTCGGGCACGCGCCGCCCCGGCCGCCGCTGCTCACCGAGCGTCCGCCCCTCGATGAAGCCCTGGAACCCCATACCGGCGACATCGACGATGCCGGGGACGCGGCTGATGTGCTCCTGGAGGGCGCGCAGCAGCGCCTCCTCCGACCTGAAGCACCTCCGGTCGAACCACAGGATCTCGGAGCGCGGCTCACGTACCTTGACGGTCCGTGTCCCGCCGGGCAGCGCGAGGACGTAGGTCTCGTGGTGGTACCCCTTGAGCGGCCCCGTGACCAGGCTCGGGTCGCCGCTCAACTCGACTGCTCGCTGCCGAGCACCGGAGACCGATGGGGGTGTCATTGGGTGGTTCAGCCTGCCCCGGTGGTGCGGATGGTGTAAGGGGGAAGGCACGTTACTCCACCGGACGCCGTGATCAGGGGAGAACCGGGGTATCGATCCGAACTCCCCCCTCCCAGGTGAACCGGCGTCCCTGAGCGATACTGCCTAGCCGCGCAGCAAGGCCAGCACGGGCTCCAGGGATTCGATCACGGCCCCGGCTCCCGCCTCCTTGAGGATCTTGGCCTTGCGGGGGTTGCTCGCGTACCCGAGGAACGGCACCCCGGCCCGGGCGGCGGCCTCGTGGTCCGGGGGCGTGTCGCCGATCATCAGGGCGTCGCCAGGGGCCGCGCCCATGGCGTTCAGCGCCCGGTTGAGGCAGTGGGGATCCGGCTTCAGGTGGTGGAGTTCCTGGGTGCGGCCGTAGATGTGCGGGGCGAAGCAGCCGGCGATGCCCCGGCCTTCGAGGTACGTGCGGACCACCCGCGGGGAGTTGTTGGTGGTGATCGCGAGGCCGGAGCCCACCGCGGACCAGGTGCGTATGAGCGGATCCGCGTACGGGGTCGGCATAGCCAAGGACGCGGCCCGCAGCTCCTCCTGGGTGAGGCGTTCCTCCAGCTCCGCGACGAGGTCGCTGCCGGGATGCCGGCGGTCCACGGCGCGCAGGACGACCTGCGGGTCGAGCGACTCGCGTTCCTTCTCCGTCAGCAGGCCGTGCAGCCCCCGGCCCTCCAGCCAGGCCACCAGGTCGCCCGCCACCCCGTCCGCCGAGTGCCGGGCGAACAGCCGGCAGATGGGACCGTCGAAGTCCCACAGCACGACACGGGCGCCTTTGATCAGAGTCGGAAGGTGGTACTGGTCGTTCTCGTTCTCGACTGTCGCCGAACCAGTCTGTGTCGTATCAGAAGTCACTAGGAGAGTGTCAGGTCCGTGGTGATGGTTTCCCAGAGGGCGTCGAACCACTTCTGGGATTCCTGGACGAACGCGGCGTCCCGCAGGCCCGCCCGTTTCACGAAGGAGAAGAGGAGCGACTGGGAGCCGAGGACGTCGTACATGTCCAGGGTCTGGCTGCCCCACTCCTCCGCGCGCCTGGTCAGCATGTAGTAGCCGATCAGCGCCTCCTCCTGGTTGAGCAGGTACAGCTTCACCGGCGGGGTGAAGGGCAGCGCGCGGAACGTGACGTGGACGTCGATGCCGTGCGTGGAGCGCAGGGCCAGCAGGTTGTGCTGGAGGACCTGCCCCTGGGCGTTGCGCATCGCCAGCCAGCGCTGGTGGACCGGATTGTCGTCGCCGTGCGCCTCCACGGGCACCGGGAAGGCCAGCTCGATGTCCCGGGAGGGGACCAGGATGCGGACGTCGATCGACTCGGGGTGGATACGGCCCTCGTGGATCAGGCGGAGCGGCTCGCCGATGGCGACCATCAGGGTCTCCGCGGTGTGGCAGACGACGTCGACGCGGACCCGGCGGGCCGAGAACGCCTCGGTGAGCCGCGGTGCCAGGCCCACCATCGTCGGCTGGGGCTCACCGCGGGCCGGGGCGGGCGCGGCGATCCGCGGCGGGCTGCCCTTGCTGACGTTGGTGAGGAGACCGTCCTCCTGGAGCGCTCGCAGGGCCTGACGCACGGCGCCGCGTTCCACGCCGAACTCCTCCGCCAGTTCGGCCTGGGTGGGCAGGCGGTCGCCCGGCTTGAGTTCACCGGCGCGGATACGTTCCCGCAGGATGTCGGCGATCCTCTGGGGCGAATGCCTGCTGCTGCCGTTCACTGCCACGCTCTCCTGGGTCACGACCAAACGCTACAACTCTGATCCATCTGGCGGGAGTTGTTTGAAAGTTGTTTATTACTAGTAGCCAAGTGGGGACAACTTAATCAGAGTTGGTTGCCAACTCGATTGAGTTGGCGGAAGTTTTGCTTCCGAAGGGGGAAACCAGATGCCCGCCCTCGCTCTCCTCTCCGCCGCCTTCGTCGTCGCCTTCGAGCAGCTCGTCCAGTGGAAGTACGGTCCGGCCGGAATCGTCGGGCTGATCCTTCTCAGCGTGGGCATCAAGGCCAAGAGCCCGGCGGTCAGCTCCGCCGGAGCGGTCGTGCTCGCCCTGCTGATGACGGGCCCCGTCCGCTGACGTCAGCTCGTCAGCACCAGCTCCGAACTGATCGTCTCCCACAGTGCGTTGAACCACAGGTGCGACTGCTCGACGAACGTCGTGTCGCGCAGGCCGGGCCCCTGCTGGAAGGAGAACAGCATCGACTGGGTGCCCTGGGCGTCGTACATCTCCAGGTGCTCGTGGTCGATCTCGGCCTCCCGGCGCATCAGCGTGTAGTACGCGAACAGCGCCTCGGTGTCGTTGAGCAGGTACAGCTTCACCGGCGGGGTGAAGGGCAGCGCGCGGAACGTGACGTGGACGTCGATGCCGTGCGTGGCGCGCAGGGCCAGCAGGTTGTGCTGGAGGACCTGCCCCTGGGCGTTGCGCATCGCCAGCCACCGCTCGTGCACCGAGTCGTCACCGTGCCCTCCGACCGGCACCGGGAAGGCGAGGTCGATGTCCCGGCTGGGCAGCAGGACCCGGACGTCGACCTTGGCCGGTTTCAGCCGTCCGGCGTGGATCTGCCGCAGGGGCTCACCGATGGCGAGCGTCAGGGAGATCGCGGTCAGGCACACGGCGTCGATCTCGACGTGCTCCGCCGCGAAGGCCGCCGCGATCCGGGGCGCGAGGGCCACCGTGGTGGGCAGGGGCGGGGCTTGCGGGCCGGTCAGCGCCCTGGCGGGCTCCGGGGCGACGGTCGCCGGGCTGCCCTTGGACACGTTGGTGAGCAGCCGCTCGGACTGGAGGATGCGCAGGGCCTGGCGGACGGCACCGCGCTCGACGCCGAACTCGTGGGCCAGCTGGGCCTGGGTGGGCATGCGTTCACCCGGCCGCAGTGCTCCTGACCTGATCCGGGCGCGCAGTTCGTCGGCCACCTCGTGATGTGTTCTCTGTGGCCGTTGCGACCTCTTCCGTCCAGTGACGGAGGCGTGTTCCGGGTCCACAACCAAACAGTACAACTTCCCGCCATCTTCCGGCAGTTCATCACCAGGTGGTTATGAGACGCTTCCAAGCGGAGATAAGTACAGAGAAGTTGGTCGCCAACTTGAGCGACATGGTCAGATCTTCAGGGGCTGGCCATCCATCATGGGGCTCCCTTCCGGAGGGGAGCCGGGAGCCCCGGACACCTCGCTACGGATGCGGGATCCCTGCCGCCGGCGAAAGGAGGGCGGCTCAGAACATGTCCGGGCACCAAGGCCGCCTGGACGTACGCAGCAGGGCGTCGGCCTTCCGGGCGGCGCCCGCTCGTTCTTCCCGGACCCGGCCGAGCGCCGCAAGACGCACCGCCGACTCGTCCCCGAGCCACAGCGCCGCCAACTCCCCCAGCCCCAGCGCGATGTCCGCGCTCCGGGTGGTCGGCGCACAGGACGCCCCGTCCGCCGAGGCCTGAAGCCGGTAGCGCCCACCGGTCAGTCCGTCCACGCCGGCGACCTCCAGCACCAGCGCCCCCTCCCCCTCGTACGTCCGCGCCTCAAGCGCCCGTACGACATCGAGGATCCGCACCCACAGCCAGTCCGCCAGCGAGGTGATCCTGGCCGCCCGCGGATCCGGCAGCAGGAACGGGAGCAGGTCGTCGGGCGCCCGCCAGCCGCTCTTGACCGTCACGACCCAGTCGATGGAGCACAGGTACTGCCACAGGGCGCGCTCCGCGGCCGGTGTCGCGCCGAGCAGCCACCTCACGGTGGCCGTGTTCAACGGCTGCTTGGCGTCACCCCAGTTGTCGTCGACGTCGTAGGCGGCCATGCCCTCGACCTCGCCGGACGCCGAGCGGTACACGGCGAAGAAGGGAAGCTTCCACGACGGGTCGAACCGCAGGGCACCGGTGCTGACCTTCCACCACACCTCGTCACGGGTGATGACACCGGGCCGGGTGCGGCGCAGCCGCTCGTGCAGCTCCGGGCCGAGCTTGCGGACGTCCTCGCCGTCCACCAGGTCGATCCGCCCGCCGTCCGCCGGGCTCGCCCAGCGGGCGTCGAGACCGGCGCGCGGCACGTCGACCGTCCACTCCGACGTCCAGGCCGCCGGCCCGAAGCCGTACCGGCCGTAGATCGGGTACTCGGCGGCGATCAGCGTCGCGACGACGTCCCCGCGCTCCTTCGCGGCCGCCAGGTCCCGCGCCATCATCCGGCTGAGCAGCCCGCGACGGCGGTGTGTGGCGGTGACGGTGACGCCCGAGACCGCGTCGGCCGGGACACTCGCCCCGCCCACGGCCGTGAGTTCCTGGTCGAAGGACCTGAAGGTCGCCACACACCGGCCACCGTCGAAGGCACCGAGGTAACGGCCGGGGACGAACTGCCGGCGACGATTCTCGATCTCCTCCTCGGTCGGCGCGGGCGCCCGCAGGAAGCCGGTGTTCACGGCACGCAGCCAGTCGGCGAACTCGGCTTCGGCGATCGGGCGTACGTCGATGCCGTCGGCGCGGGGAGCGGTGGTCATGGCATCACGCTAGGCGGGGGGCCGGTCGGTGTCGCGTCAATATCCGACCGGCCCTCGCGGGGCCGCTGACGACTCACACGAGCAGGTCGTCGACCTGGGCCTCCCCCTCGCGGTACCGGCGCGCGATCTCCGCGCTGCACTCGTCGGCCGTGCGCTGGAGCCGCTGCCGCCGCCGGGAGACCTGCTGCTCGTAGCGCACGAGCCGGACCATCGCGGTGTTCAGCTCCAGGTCCGTACGGGCGTCCAGGTCGGACAGCTCGACCTCGGCGAGCATCTCGGCGGCCAGCCGCCGGTACTCCTCGCCCTGCGGTGTCCCCAGGGTCAGATGACGGGCGGAGGAGCGGTGCCGGGCCGGGGCGTCCCGCAGGATCTCCGCGAGCCGCTCCACGACGGAGGCCTCCGCGGGGGCGGCGACGGAGGCCGAGCCCACCGGGGTGCGCCGCGTCAGCTCCGCCCGCAGGATGTCGATCCGCCCCTGGAGCAGCCGCCGCACGTAGCTGAGGTCGGCCTCGTCGCGCTGGGCGTCGCGGCGCAGCGTGCGCAGTTCGGGCAGGCTCAGCGTGACCAGATCGTGCTCGGGAGCGTCCGAGGGCAACGGCGGGCTGTCGGTGCGCTGTGTGGGCGGCCGGTGGTACTCCGCCGCCGCGGCCCCCGTGTGGCCGGGCCAGACAGCCCCCAGCGGATGTCCGGTACTGGATGTGCTCATGTGCCTCAACCGTCCCCTCGACCGGTGTGTGAATGCATCGTGCCACCCCAAGTGGCCGCTATGGGAACGAGTGCCCCCGATAGACCCCAGATGGGCGGTTAAGCAGCAAAATACGGCCGTGCAGGGCCTGTTGGCGCCCGGGCAAACCACCCTTTCGGGCCATGCGCGAACCGCGCGAGGCGCGAAAGTCACCGCCCTGCATGATGGACGTATGCGAGCAGTGGTGCAGAGGGTGGACGGCGCGAGCGTCGTCGTGGACGGCGAGACGGTAGGGGCGATCGAGGGCGAGGGGCTGTGTGTCCTCGTCGGCGTCACACACGAGGACACCAAGGAGAAGGCGGCCCAAATGGCCCGCAAGCTCTGGTCGGTCCGCATGCTGCACGACGAGAAGTCCTGCAGCGACATCGACGCCCCGCTCCTGGTGATCAGCCAGTTCACCCTCTACGGCGACGCCCGCAAGGGCCGCCGCCCCACCTGGAACGCCGCCGCCCCCGGCGATGTCGCCGAGCCGCTGGTCGACGAGGTGGTCGCCCAGCTGCGCGCGCTGGGCGCGACGGTGGCCACGGGCCGTTTCGGAGCGGCGATGCGTGTATCACTGACGAACGACGGCCCGTTCACCGTGCTGATCGAGATCTGACCCGAAAGAACGACAAGCCTTACGGCTCGACGACGACTTCCTGGGCCGCGGCCGTGTCACCGGCCACCAGCGGGGCGTCCACGGCCACGTTCCGCTTCACCAGGGCGAGGGCGACCGGTCCCAGCTCGTGGTGGCGCGCGGAGGTCGTGATGAAGCCGACCTTCCGGCCGTCGGGGCCTTCGTCCGCGAGCCGGACCTCGGTGCCGGCCACCGGCAGGTGGACCTCGCTGCCGTCCAGGTGCAGGAAGACCAGCCGGCGCGGCGGCTTGCCCAGGTTCTGCACCCGGGCGACCGTCTCCTGGCCCCGGTAGCAGCCCTTCTGCAGGTGCACCGCCGAGCCGATCCAGCCCAGCTCGTGCGGAATGGTGCGGTGGTCGGTCTCGAAGCCGAGCCGGGGCCGGTGCTGCTCCACGCGCAGCGCCTCGTAGGCGAGGATCCCGGCGGGCGGCCCGGCCTGCGCGGCGTACGCCTCCAGGCCGTCGCGCGGCAGGAACAGGTCCCGCCCGTACGGCGTCTCCCGTACGACGACGCCCTCGGGGACCTCGGCGATGGAGCCGGCCGGGAGATGGACGACCGCGATGTCGGCGGTGCGGTCGGCGACCTCGACCTTGTAGAAGAACTTCATGGACTCCAGGTACGCGATCAGCGCCTCCTGGGTGCCCGGCTCCACATGGGCCCAGACGGTCTCGCCGTCGTCGACGAGGTACAGCGCGTGCTCGATGTGGCCGTGCGCGGAGAGGATCAGCGCCTCGGTGGCCTGGCCCGCCGGGAGGTCGCTGACGTGCTGGGTGAGCAGCAGGTGCAGCCAGGCGAGCCGGTCCTCGCCGGTGACGGCGACGACCCCGCGGTGCGAGAGGTCCACGAAACCGGCGCCGTCGGCGAGGGCGCGCTGCTCGCGGAACAGATCGCCGTAGTGGGCGGCGACGCCTTCGTCCACGCCCTCGGCGGGGACGGCGCCGGGCAGGGTCAGCAGGGGGCTCTTCATATCCGTAAGCCTACGACTCGGTAGTTGAAGCCTTGAGCGTGCAGTCCTCGCACCGGCCGAAGATCGCGAAGTGCTTCATGTCGGTGTCGAACCCGAACGTCTGCCGCAGCTTCGCGGTGAACTCGGCGGCCACGGAGACGTCCGCCTCGATGACGTTCTGGCAGTCACGGCAGACCAGGTGGAGGTGGTGGTGCCGGTCCGCGAGGTGATACGTCGGCGCCCCGTGCCCCAGATGGGCGTGACTGACCAGGCCGAGCTCCTCCAGCAGCTCCAGCGTCCGGTACACCGTGGAAATATTGACCCCCGACGCCGTTTTCCTCACTTCCACGAGGATGTCGTCGGGGGTCGCGTGCTCCAGGGTGTCCACGGCTTCGAGCACGAGTTGCCGCTGCGGGGTCAGCCGGTAGCCGCGCTGCCGCAGATCGCTCTTCCAGTCGGTGCTCTCCACAGCACCCAGTGTAGAAGTGCCGACCCGATCACGGACACGGTGGCAGCCGGCCCGACATCAGGAGATCCGAGAGAGTGTCGCGCAGGGCACCGGTCGTCCTGACAATGTCCTCATGGGCCCGGATCTTCTCGTCGACCGCGGCCAGGGCAACTCCGATGTCCCGCTGCTGCACGCGCAGAAGAAATCTGTTAACCCCTCGGGACTGTTTCGGGAGTGGCTCTGACGCACAAGGAGCGGCCCCGGCCATGCTCGGCCGGGGCCACGGGGAAGCGAGGGTGCGGGGACTACTTGAAGAAAGCGATCCCGTCGTCCGGCATGTCGTCGGGCAGGGCCTTGGCCCAGCGCTCGACCTCCTCCGGGGTGACGACCTTCTTCAGGTGGGCCGACATGTAGGGGCGCAGCTCGACCTCGGGGGTCTGCTTCTCGCCGACCCACATCAGGTCGCTCTTGACGTAGCCGTAGAGCCGCTTGCCGCCGGTGTACGGCTGGGAGGCGGCGGTGCGGGCCACCGCGTCCGTGACGAGGTCGATCTGCGGCTTCTTGTCGGCCAGCTCGCCGTACCAGATCTCGATGACGCCGTCGTCGCGGGTCATCGTCACCTCGACCTTGCGCTCGGCGTCGATCCGCCAGAAGCCGTGCTCGGACTCCAGCGGCCGGACCTTGTTGCCGTCCTTGTCCAGCACCCAGCTGTGGGAGCGGTACTCGAGGAAGTCCCGGCCGTCGTGGGTGAAGGCGACCTCCTGCCCGAAGTTGCACTTCTCGGAGCCGGGGAAGTCGTGCACACCGGCCCCGGCCCAGTTGCCGAGCAGGAAGGCGAGCGGGACGAGGTCCTTGTGGAGGTCGGACGGGATCTCGATCATGGGAACTTCCTAGACGGGGGTCAGCGCTGGCCCTGGTACAGCTTCTTCACGGTGAGCCCGGCGAAGGCGAGGACGCCGACGGCGACCAGGACCAGCAGGATTTCGAAGAAGAGTTCCACGGGGTGCTCCTTGAGCGGGGTGCGAGTGGGTGCACAGGGCCGGGCCCAGCTTACGCGGCCGGGCCCCGGGCCTCTGTGTGAGGTGGGCCCGGGGCGGGAGTCAGCCGAGCAACTGGCTCTGCAGGGTCACCGTCTGCTGGAAGGGCACGGCCCGCGCACCGCCCTTCCGGGACTGCACGACCAGCGCGAGGGTGTCACCGGCGGCCAGGTAGGAGTGACGGACCTGTTCGACGCCGTGCGGCCTGGTCTCGTCGTAGACCACGCGCTCGACGTCGGCCACCACTGCGTCGGCGGGAAACGTCTTGTCGTTGGCGGACGTCCCGGCGCCACGCAGGGGGAACTTCGGCCCGCTGTAAGGGGCGAGGTAGGGCGCGAGCAGTTGGTCGACGACAGCCGCGGTGTCGAACTGGAGCAGGTAGATCCGTGTGCGGGTGCCGTCCGGCATGGTCCAGCCTCGGGCGGTGATGTGCCGCAGTCCATGGTCGGTCAGGTGCTGCCCGAGTTCCTCTCGGTCGTCCTTCGCGGCGTACTCCGCCAGGAAGTCCTTCTCCGCCAGCCAGCCGTCCGTGCCCCGCAGCGCCTTGTCGTCCCTGGCGCCCTTTGGAGCGGACAGGAGGAGGGCACGCAGGTCGGCGTGGTGCGTGCCGGCCGTGTTCGCCTCGGCGAAGGGGCCCGGACTGCCGGAGGGCAGCGGCGGCCGGGTGAGTACCGGGTACTCCCAGCGCCCGTCGGACTCCGTCGCGAGCCCGGGGACATCGGTCCGCTCCATCCGTGTGACGCCGTACGCCGTGGCCGCCCCGACCACCGCGAAGACGACCACGGCGGCCGTCCATCGCAGGACGGCCCGCAGGGCCCTGCGGTCCTTGCGCACGGGCGCCGAGGGCGTCTTGTGCGGCGCGGGCGGCACGGGAGTCTGCTGCTCGGTCATATCGCCTTCCCCGGCTCTGCGATGCGGTCGAGCTGCTCGCGGAACAGCGTCGCGGCCCCCTTGCTGTCGAGCGGCTTCGCACCGTCGGCGATGACGGTGACCAGGACGTTCCCGACGTACCCGGAGCAGAGCATCGCCTCCAGCTTTCCGTCTTTGTCCTTCGGCGGCAGGAAGCAGCGGGCGTTCTTGTGGCCCTTGATCTTCGGGCCCTCGCGGAAGATGTCCAGGGCGTCGAGGAACGCGCCCCGCAACCGCGAGGCGCCCTGGACGGCGGCCCGGTTCTCCATCTGGGAGAGCTCGACGCGCACGGTGTAGACGTCGTCGGTGTAGCCGCTGGACAGCTGCGTGGTGCTGAGGTAGCTGCGCATGGCGATGCCGGTGATGCGCTGCTGGTCGACCGCCTTCTCCAGCCGCTTGCGCTGGGTGCGCGGCAGACCGCTCAGTGCCTCCTTGCGCAGGGCGGTGGCCTGCTGCCCGCTCAGCGCCGCGTCCGGGCCGTACTCACCGATGTCGGGGCCGCGCCCCCAGCCGTTGGCCCCGGGGGCCCCGTACGGCACGAGCATGCCGGCGAGCCCCGAGGGGGCGGCCTTCCTCTGCGCCTCGGACTCACCGGCGGCCTTGGGGAACGTCCAGACCGGGGCACCCGCGTCCCGGTCGGCGCCGGTCACGGCCACGACGGTGTAGCCCGCGCAGCCGACGACGGCGACCGCCAGCAGCGCGGATGCGGCGACAGCGGCGACACGGCCACGGAGTACGGGCTTGCCCGGGAACTCGGGGGCGGGCTCGGACACGGACGCACTCCCCACCTGCTCCCCCTGGTTGTCGCTCACAGCCGCTCCATCTGCCGCTCGGCCAAGTCCATGATCTTGGCCTTGGGTATCGGTTTGGTGTCCGTGATCCACATCTCCAGGGCGATGTCGCCGCGCCAGGCGTGTGCCTCGGCGGTGTACAGCGGCACGTAGCCGGGCTTGGTGTCGGGCCGCGTGTGGACGTAGACCCGCCCGTTTCCGCTGCCGGGCACGGCCCAGCTGTCGGTGCCGTCCTCGTCCTCGGCCCCGTACTGGTTGGTGCGCACGTTCTCCGCGGCGGCGAGCGTCTCTTCCTGCCGGTACTGCACCAGGCGGATCTCCACCTCGTAGGTGCTGCCGACCAGCCAGCCGGTAGTGGCCGCGCGACGGAACTCGTCGCTGACGATCTCGCCGAACGCCTCGTCCGGCCTGTCGTAGAACCCCACGTAGTCCGCCAGGGCCAGCCAGCCGTCGTCACCCATCAGGTACTCGGCGTCCCGCGCCCCGCGCGGTTTCTCCAGCAGCAACTTCCGCAGGTCCCCGTCGGTCCTCACCCGCCGGTCCCGTGCGGCCGACAGTGGCTCGGGCCCCTCGCCCTTGGCCTGCGCGAGCGTCGGCTGCGACAGGGAGGGCAGCTTCGTGGGCGCGCGGTCCACCTGTACGAGGTAACCGGCGCAGGTACCGGCGACCAGCCCCAGTACGGCGGCGGCACCGATCAGCGAGGCCGTACGCCCCCGCCGACGGCGACGCGGCCCGGGCCCGGGCTCGGACGCGCCAAGCACTTCTTCGGGTACTTCCAAGACGCCCCCCAGAAGGTGAGTCGCGCATTCCGTATACGCGCGCACAGGAGACCTCCGGGCGACGCCCGCGGTTGCACGGGCGTTGATTACGATTCGGACCATGGCGAAAAAGCTCGTGATCAAGGTGACGGCCGGGGCGGACGCCCCCGAGCGGTGCTCCCAGGCGTTCACGGTGGCGGCGGTGGCCGTCGCCAGCGGCGTCGACGTATCCCTGTGGCTGACCGGCGAGTCCGCCTGGTTCGCCCTGCCCGGCCGCGCCGCCGAGTTCGAGCTGCCGCACGCGGCCCCGCTCCCCGACCTGCTCGACTCCGTCCTGGCGGCCGGCCGCGTCACCCTGTGCACGCAGTGCGCGGCCCGCCGCGAGATCACGGAGCAGGACGTCCTGAAGGGCATCCGCATCGCGGGCGCCCAGGTCTTCGTCCAGGAGGCGACGGCGGACGAGACGCAGGCGCTCGTCTACTGAGACTCCGTGTACAGGCAGAACGGGTGCCCGGCCGGGTCCAGGAGCACCCGGACACCGGCCTGCGGCTACTCGGCGAGGCGCGCGCCCTCGGCCAGGGCCCGCGCGGTCTCGCGTTCCAGGTCGTCGACCTCGATGTCGAGGTGGATCATCATCTGCTGCCGGTCCGGCGTGCTCGGCCAGGCGGGCGGCCGGTAGGCGGGCTCGGTCTGGAAGGACAGTCCGGTACCGCCGTCCGACGGCCGGATGTGCACCCAGTCCTGCCCGTCCTCCCCGCGCCACACCCGCCACCCGGGCAGCAGCCGCAGGTAGAAGGCGGCCAGCTCACGGGCGTCCGGGGCGTCCAGAGTCGCCGCCGTCAGACGCACGGTTCCTCCCCCTCGTGCATTCACTACCGGCGCTTCTTGCCGTCCAGTTCGTCCCACCACTCGTCGGACTTGGGGTCGCCGGAGGGGTCGTCCCACCAGCGGTCCTCGGGGCCCCGGCGGTTCGCGACCATCGCCGCGACAGGCGGGATGACCATGGCCACCACGCACATCCCCACGGCCACGGGAATGGACCACAACCGCACAACACCCCAGGCCAGGACGAAGAGGCCGATGCACAGGCCCATCATCGCGAAGTACGTATGCCGCCGTCGTGCGTACATACCTCAAGCGTAGGTCCGGGCACGCCGAAGGGCCGCACCCCAGGCGTCCAACCCGTGGGGTGCGGCCCCTCCTGGCACTGTCGCCGTCAGACGGCGATCGCGACCTCCGCCAGGCCGCCCTTCTGGGCGACGACCGTGCGGTCGGCGGTGGCGCCGGGCACGAGGGCACGGACGGTCCAGGTGCCCTCGGCCGCGTAGAAGCGGAACTGTCCGGTCGCCGAGGTCGGCACCTCGGCCGTGAACTCGCCGGTCGAGTCCAGCAGACGCACGTAGCCCGTCACGGGCTCGCCGTCCTTGGTCACCTGACCCTGGATGGTGGTCTCACCGGGCTTGATCGTCGAGGCGTCGGGGCCGCCGGCCTTCGCTCCACACATGTCGTACTCCTGAAGAGAGGTCTTGAAAGGTCGGTCGGTGTGCTTACTTGTTGGCGCCGAGCTCGATCGGCACGCCCACCAGGGAGCCGTACTCGGTCCAGGAGCCGTCGTAGTTCTTGACGTTCTCCACGCCGAGCAGCTCGTGCAGCACGAACCAGGTCAGCGCGGAGCGCTCACCGATACGGCAGTAGGCGATGGTGTCCTTGGCCAGGTCGACGCTCTCCGCGGCGTAGAGCTCCTTGAGCTCCTCGTCCGACTTGAAGGTGCCGTCGTCGTTGGCGTTCTTGGACCACGGGATGTTGCGGGCGCTCGGCACGTGGCCGGGGCGCTGGGACTGCTCCTGCGGCAGGTGGGCCGGGGCGAGCAGCTTGCCGGAGAACTCGTCGGGCGAGCGCACGTCGACCAGGTTCTGCGAGCCGATGGCCGCCACCACGTCGTCGCGGAAGGCACGGATGGACGTGTTCTGCGGCTTGGCCTTGTAGTCCGTCTTCGCACGCTCCGGCACCTCGTCGCCGGCGACGAGCTCGCGGGCGTCGAGCTCCCACTTCTTGCGGCCGCCGTCGAGGAGCTTGACGTTCTCGTGGCCGTACAGCTTGAAGTACCAGTACGCGTACGAGGCGAACCAGTTGTTGTTGCCGCCGTAGAGGACCACGGTGTGGTCGTTGCCGATGCCCTTCTCCGACAGGAGCTTCTCGAAGCCCTCCTGGTCGACGAAGTCACGGCGGACCGGGTCCTGGAGGTCCTTGGTCCAGTCGATCCGGATGGCGTTGCGGATGTGGTTCTTCTCGTAGGCGGACGTGTCCTCGTCCACCTCGACGATGGCGATGGTCGGGTCGTCCAGGTGCTCCTGGAGCCAGTCGGCGTCGACCAGGACGTCGCTGCGGCTCATGCTCTTTCTCCTCCGGGGCAGTTACGGCGGGGCGTGCGAGGTCTGCGGGGCGCGCCCATGACGAGGGCGGCGCACGGGTGCCCTTGGTACAGGGCGGCGGGGATGCGCGCGCCGGCGCATGGGCCGACGCGGTCGCTCAGAAGGTGCGACAGAGCATGGCGGCGACGCGGCACAGGTCTACTGCCCGCCGCTTCGTGAGATCCGCCTGTCGCTTCATGCCGTCGATCGTAGGGACGGTCGGGCACGCGTGTCACCGGTGTGTCGCATTCTGAGACGAGAAAATCCACGATGCGAGATCGAGGAGGTTCGCGGAGGCCCGGGACAGGGCTTGTGTCCGAATGCATCCGCCGTCACCTCTGCGCTACGGACATCACCGTCTCGCCCACCGGACGCCGGGGCCGGTCCGCCCGGCGGCTTCCCTACCCGGCCAGGCGGACGTCGGAACCCTTCACCGTGATCTCGACGCCGTTCGGCGCGGCCTGCACCTTGTCCAGCTGGATGCCGCCGGGCAGGCCGTCGATCTTCTGCTGGAAGTCGGTGATGGCCCGGACGCGGGACTCGGCGATCTCGACGCCGCCGAACTTGGGCAGGCCGTCGGCCTTCACCCGCACGGTGTCGCCGTCGATCACCTTCACCGAGCTGAGCACGGAGACCGGTTCGGGCAGCTTGGTGCCGAGGACGGTGGCCTCGACGGTGACCTTGATCTTGCCGTTGCCGCCGTCGGAGAGGCCGACGACGTGGGCGGTGACGCCCGGGGCGACCTGGGTGGGCTCGGACTTCGCCGTCTTCAGCAGCTCGTCGTAGGCGATGGTCGCGGTGCCGGTGGCGCTGGTGGCGGTGGCGGAGCTGTAGTCGCCGGAGAACTCGACGCCGCGCATGTCGGCCCGGAGGTCGTCGATACGGATCTTCTGGGCGCCGTTGCCCGCGGCGGCCTCGTAGTTCGTGATGCCGACCTCGATGTCGTCGAGGGAACCGCCGACGACCTGGGTGAGGAACGGGAAGCCCTTGATGGACACGTCCGGGGTGGCGGAGAGGTTCTCGGTGGTCTTGAGGCGGTCGGCGGCCTCGCCCTCGGCGAAGTTCACGGCGACGCGGTCGGCGATCACGAAGAGCCCGCCCAGGATCACGACGACGATCAGCAGTATTCGCAGTGCGCGCATGCGGTGTTTCCCCCACCTAGGCGGTTGGACGGCGGTCCGGCGTTCGACGACCGAGCGGCCGTCCTTGCGTGAGGGTAACTCCGTGTGCGATGTGGTCCCCGGGTTTGTCGATCATCTGTGACAGGCCGGGCACTGGGGGAGGCACGACTGCCCGCAGCCGGGGACGCGCTAGACCAGGGCCCGCCCCAGTACGTAGACCACCGGGGCCGCTGCCGACAGGGGCAGAGATACTCCCGCCGTGAAGTGGACGAAGCGGGACGGGTAGTCGTAGGAGGCGACTCGGTGGCCGATCAGGGCGCAGGCCGCCGCGCTCGCGCCCAGGAGGGCGCCCGACGTGCCCAGGCCCGTCAGCGCGCCGGCCGCGACGCCGCCGCCCGCCCCCGCGAGCAGCGCCAGCACCACCGACACGGGGGTCGGCAGCGGCAGGGCGCGGGCCAGGACCGCGACCGCCACCGCGCTCGCGCCCACGGTCACCGCGTCCGCCTCGGCCGCGAGGTACCCGCCCGCCATGATCGCCAGCGCCGACGCCGCGACCGTCGCCATCAGGCCGTACATCCGCTCGTCCGGGTCGGCGTGCGACCGCAGCTGGAGCACCAGCGCCAGCAGCACCCACACCCCGAGCGTGCCCAGGATCGCCGAGGGCGAGCGGTCCGACGCCAGCAGTGCCGCGTCCGCGGCCAGCGCGCCCGCGAAGCCCAGTGCGATGCCCTGCCGCGCCGGCCACATCCCGTTCAGCCGGAACCAGCCCGCCGCGGTGACGGCCTGGAGGACGACGAGCGGCACCAGCAGCGCGTATGTGCCGACCGCCGCCGCGCCGGCCAGCAGCAGCCCCAGCAGCGCCGTCAGCGCGGCCGGCTGCATCCCGGGCTCGATGATCGGCGAGCGCCCCTCCGCCCGCGCCCGCTGCGCGTCCGTGATCCGCGGGTTCCCGGCGACGGTGGCGGGGCCGTACTCGGCGGTGGAAGCAGGCGTGGGAGCGGGAGCCGGAGCCCCGTACCCCTGCGGCGGCAGATACGCCGTCTCCTCCGCCGCCGTCACCCGCGCGGACACCGGAGACTGCGTCTGCGTCTCCCAGGTCTGCCCCTGCCACTGCTGCGCGTACTGCTCAGCGGCGTACGGGTCGTCGTAACCCTGGTGCGCCTGCTGCCACCCCTGGTGCCCTTGCTGGTACCCCTGCTGCCCGTAGGGGTCGTAGCCGTCGTACGGCTGGTTGGTCGGCTGGTCGGTCATCGCTCACCCTCCTGCGAACGGCGGGAGCACCTCGACCGTGCCGCCGTCGGCCAGCCGTACCGTCTCATGTCCGCGGGTGCCCACGGGGTCACCGTCCACGAGGAACGAGCACCGCCGCAGCACACGCTCCAGTTCGCCGGGGTGCCGCTCCCGCACCCCGTCGAGCGCCTCGGCGAGCGTGGCCGCCTCGTACGGCTCCTCGGCCACCCCGGCCGCGGCCTTGGCGGCGGCCCAGTAGCGCACCGTGACCTTTGGCATCTGCTTCCTCGATCTGCTTGTCGGTGAACTCCGTCAGGCTAGCCCGCCCGGCCCGCCACCCACTCCCCGATCCGCCCCAGCAGTTCGTCACCCGCCGCGTTCTCGGCATGCCCCATGCCCGGCTCCAGCCACAGTTCGCCCTGGTCGGCGGCGGCCGCGGCCAGCATGCGGGGATGGTCGACGGGGAAGTAGCCGTCGGCGTCGCCGTGCACGATCAGCAGGGGCGTGGGCGCGATCCTCGGCACCGCCTCCACGGGCGAGAGCGGGACCGGGTCCCAGTCGCGGTGGTGGATGCGCGTACGCAGGCCGTAGCGGCTCAGCACCCTGCCCTCCGGCCGCGTCACCAGCCAGTGCAGCCGGCGCATGGGGGCGGTGCCCCGGTAGTACCAGCGGGCCGGCGCGCTCACCGACACCACCGCGTCCGTCTGCCCCGGGTACAGCGCCGCGTGCCGCAGCACCACCGAGCCGCCCATGGAGAATCCCACCGTGCCCACGCGCGCGTGCCCGAGTTCCCGGGCCCACTCCACCGCCGCCGCCAGGTCCAGCACCTCCCGGTCCCCGACCGTCGACCGCCCGCCGGACGCCCCGTGGCCCCGGAAGGAGAACGTGACGACGGCCCCGTACCGGGCGAGGGCCCGCGCCACCCGCCGCACGTGCGGCCGGTCCACGGCCCCGGTGAAGCCGTGGGCGACGACGACCACGGGGTGATCGGCAGGCGTCCGGGAGGTGTCGTATACAACCGCACCCGGGTCGTATACGGCGTCGATGGACACACCGTCCGACGTGCGCAGAAAGGTCCGCAATCGCGTCCGCACAGGTGTTTCCCGGGTCGTCTCGGAGTGCGGACGATCGGTGGAACGCGCCACATGACCTGCCGGTCCAGTGCTCATGTGGGCTATTCTGCTGGGCAGAGGACTCGGGCAGCGTAGCCCCCGGGTCCTTTTGTGCTTTCGGAAGCGTTGTATACGACGCGGGAAACCGCAGGTGTACGGGGCCTTCGGGATCGCAGAGCTGTGCTGTGCCAACAAACGTCCTCGCAGGGACCGAGGAGGAACCAGACGTATGAGTTCTCTGCTGCTCCTGACCAACGCCCTCCAGCCGTCGACGGAGGTGCTCCCAGCCCTCGGCCTGCTCCTGCACAACGTGCGGGTGGCCCCCGCGGAGGGGCCCGCCCTCGTCGACACCCCCGGCGCCGACGTCATCCTCGTCGACGGCCGCCGCGATCTGCCACAGGTCCGCAGCCTGTGCCAGCTGCTGCGCTCGACCGGGCCCGGCTGCCCGCTCGTCCTCGTCGTCACGGAGGGCGGTCTCGCGGCCGTCACCGCAGACTGGGGCATCGACGACGTCCTGCTGGACACCGCCGGACCGGCGGAGGTCGAGGCGCGCCTGCGGCTGGCCATGGGCCGCCAGCAGATCGTCAGCGACGACTCCCCGATGGAGATCCGCAACGGCGACCTGTCGGTCGACGAGGCGACGTACTCCGCCAAGCTCAAGGGCCGCGTCCTCGACCTCACCTTCAAGGAGTTCGAGCTGCTGAAGTACCTCGCGCAGCACCCCGGCCGCGTCTTCACGCGCGCCCAGCTGCTCCAGGAGGTCTGGGGCTACGACTACTTCGGCGGTACGCGCACGGTCGACGTGCACGTACGGCGGCTGCGCGCCAAGCTCGGCCCCGAGCACGAGTCGCTGATCGGTACCGTCCGCAACGTCGGGTACCGATTCGTCACGCCGGAGAAGGTGGAGCGCGCCGCCGAGGAGGCGAAGGCCAAGGCGGCCAAGGAGAACCCGGACAAAGCGGACGAGTCGGCCGCTGTGGACGCCGTCGAGTCGCGCGGCAAGGCGTAAATCATACGAAAGCTCCTTTACGCCCTGCCCAGAGCGGGTATATCCGCGTAGACTCCGCGCGTGGCCAAGGTGACTCGGGATGATGTGGCGCGGCTGGCAGGGACTTCCACTGCCGTGGTCAGTTATGTCATCAACAACGGACCCCGGCCGGTCGCCCCGGCCACGCGCGAGCGTGTCCTCGCCGCGATCAAGGAGCTGGGGTACCGGCCGGACCGGGTCGCGCAGGCGATGGCGTCCCGGCGTACGGACCTCATAGGCCTGATCGTGCCGGACGCCCGCCAGCCCTTCTTCGGGGAGATGGCGCACGCGGTCGAACAGGCCGCCGCCGAGCGCGGCAAGATGGTGCTCGTCGGCAACTCCGACTACATCGCCGAGCGCGAGGTCCACTACCTGCGCGCCTTCCTGGGGATGCGCGTCTCCGGGCTGATCCTGGTCAGCCACGCCATGAACGACCTCGCGGCCGCCGAGATCGACGCCTGGGACGCCCGCGTGGTCCTGCTGCACGAGCGGCCGGAGGCCATCGACGACGTCGCCGTCGTCACGGACGACCTGGGCGGCGCCCAGCTCGCCGTACGCCATCTGCTGGAACACGGGCACGCGTACGTCGCCTGCATGGGCGGCATAGCGGAGACACCCGTGGTCGGCGACCCGGTCTCCGACCACGTCGAGGGCTGGCGGCGTGCGATGGCCGAGGCCGGGGTCTCCACGGAGGGCCGGCTCTTCGAGGCGCTGTACAGCCGCTACGACGCCTACCAGGCGGCCCTCAAGATCCTCTCCGGGCCGGACCGGCCGCCCGCGATCTTCTGCTCCACCGACGACCAGGCGATCGGCCTGCTGCGCGCCGCGCGCGAGCTGCGCATCGACGTGCCGGGCGAGCTCGCGGTGGCGGGCTTCGACGACATCAAGGAGGCGGCCCTGGCCGACCCGCCCCTCACCACGGTCGCCTCGGACCGGCCGGCCATGGCCCGCGCGGCGGTGGACCTCGTCCTCGACGACGGACTGCGCGTGGCGGGAGCCCGCCGGGAACGGCTGAAGGTGTTCCCGTCGCGGCTGGTGGTACGGCACTCCTGCGGCTGCGTCTAGCACTCTCCTGGGCGTCTTTATATCGGGCATACGAGGTTCTGTCGGGCTTCTCAGGGTGCACTCAGGAAGCTCTCATCGTCGGGATCCAAGCTCAAGGACATGACCGAGAGCTTCCACCGCAGTGGCGAGTACCAGAACCCTTACGAGGGTCAGCAGCAGGCCCCGGTGAACCCCGAGTGGCCGCCTCCGCCGGCGTACGCCCCGGCACCCGCTCCGAAGAAGCGCAAGCGTGGCCCGGTCGCCCTGCTCGCCGCCGTGGCGATCGTCGCCGCGGCGATCGGCGGCGGCACCGCCTACGGCATACAGGAGCTGACGGGCAACGACACCGTCGCCTCCAGCTCCACCAGCACCAACGTGGTGCCGTCCGCCCAGAAGGGCACGGTCGCCGGGGTCGCCAAGGCGGTCAGCCCCAGCATCGTCGAGATCAGCGCCGCCTCCAACGCCGGTTCCGCCACCGGCTCCGGCGTGATCATCACGAGCGGCGGCGAGGTCGTCACCAACAACCACGTCGTCGCCGGTGCCTCGCAGATCAAGGTGACGACCAGCGACGGCAAGTCCTACTCCGCCAAGGTCGTCGGCACCGACAGCAAGAAGGACCTGGCGCTGATCAAGCTGGAGAACGCCTCCGGCCTGAAGGCGGCGACGCTGGGCGACTCCTCGGGCTTGCAGGTCGGTGACCAAGTCGTGGCGATCGGCTCCCCCGAGGGTCTGTCCGGCACGGTCACCAGCGGCATCGTCTCCGCCCTCGACCGTGACGTCACCGTCCCGACCAGCGAGGACCAGGGCCAGCAGCCCCAGCAGGGCGACGGGTGGCCCTTCGAGTTCGGCGGGCGGCAGTTCAACGGCGACACCGGCTCCGACACCACGACGTACAAGGCGCTCCAGACCGACGCGTCCCTCAACCCGGGCAACTCCGGCGGCGCGCTGATCGACATGAACGGCAACATCATCGGGATCAACTCCGCGATGTACTCGCCGGCGGGCACCGCCTCCTCGTCCTCCGACGCGGGCAGCGTCGGCCTGGGCTTCGCCATCCCGATCAACACCGTCAAGGCCGACCTCGCCAAGCTGCGGGCCGGCGCCACCGACTGAGGCCCACCGCAGCGAGGAGTACGGCGATGATCCAGCAGGTTCCGCACACGCTGCCGGGGACCGACCCGGCGGGGTTCGCGCTGGCACTGGCGGTGGCGTACGCACTGCACGCACCGACGGCGCGAGCGCCCGAGGTGGCGACGGCCAAGGCCCGCCCCGCCCGCCGGGCCGCCGCCGCCCGGCGCCGCACGGTACGGGGCTGATCCGGGGCTGATCCTTCTCCCGGCCCGCCCCGCCGACGTGCGAGGCTGAGAGCGTCAGCGACACCCCGTCCCGCCCCACCACACCACACCCCCGAGGACCCCGACCCATGAGCCCCGCAGACGGCGACCGTGACCCCCAGCGCATCCTGATCGTCGACGACGAGCCGGCCGTACGCGAAGCACTCCAGCGCAGCCTCGCCTTCGAGGGGTACGGGACCGAGGTCGCGGTCGACGGCGCGGACGCGCTGGAGAAGGCGGCGGCGTACCGGCCCGACCTGGTCGTCCTGGACATCCAGATGCCCCGCATGGACGGCCTGACGGCGGCGCGCCGCATCCGCGGCACCGGCGACACGACCCCGATCCTCATGCTCACGGCCCGCGACACGGTCGGCGACCGGGTCACGGGCCTCGACGCGGGCGCCGACGACTACCTGGTCAAGCCCTTCGAACTGGACGAACTCTTCGCCCGCATCCGCGCGCTGCTGCGCCGCAGTTCCTACGCGGCGGCCGTCGGCGCGGGCTCCCCGGACGACGAGGACGTCCTCGCCTTCGCCGACCTGCGCATGGACCTGGCGACCCGCGAGGTCACCCGGGGCGGCCGCCAGGTGGAGCTGACCCGTACGGAGTTCACGCTGCTGGAGATGTTCATGGCGCACCCGCGCCAGGTCCTCACCCGGGAGCAGATCCTGAAGGCGGTCTGGGGCTTCGACTTCGAGCCGTCGTCGAACTCCCTCGACGTGTACGTGATGTACCTGCGCCGCAAGACCGAGGCGGGCGGCGAACCGCGCCTCGTGCACACGGTGCGGGGTGTGGGCTACGTGTTGCGGCAGGGCGGCGCGGAGTGAACAAGCTCGTACGCCGGTTCCGTTCCCTGCCGATCCGCTCCCGGCTGGCGCTGCTGGTGGCGGCGGCGGTGGCGTTCGCGGTGGCGGCGGTCTCGGTGACGTGCTGGTTCATCGTGCAGGGGAAGCTGTACGACCAGGTGGACGGCGACCTGGAGAAGTCGCTGCAGAAGCCGGGCCAGAACATCGCCATCCAGCAGGCGGTGGACAACTGCACGCAGACCCCGCAGGGTGGCAACAGCTTCCGGAACAGCTCCTACTTCGAGGTCGTCAAGGCGGACGGGGACATCTGCGTCCACTCCAGCTCCGTGGGCCTGGTCAAGGTCACCGAGGCCGACCGGGACGTGATCAGGAACTCGCCGGTGGGGCGCGGCATCGTCCGCAACGGCACCGACGAGCACGGCAACGCCCTGCGCGTGATGACCGTGCGGCTGGCGTCCGAGCAGCCCGACGCGCCCAGCGCCGCGCTGATCCTCGCCCTGCCGCTGAAGAACACAGAGTCCACCCTCAACGATCTCGCACTGATCCTGCTGCTGGTCTCGGGCGTGGGGGTCCTGGGCGCCGGAGCGGCCGGACTGGCGGTCGCCCGGGCCGGACTGCGCCCCATCGACAAACTCACCGAGGCCGTCGAGCACGTGGCCCGCACGGAGGACCTGGGCATCCGCATCCCGGTGGACCAGGACAGCGGGGACGAGGTGGCCCGGCTCTCCCACTCGTTCAACTCGATGACCTCCGCGCTGGCCAGCTCCCGCGACCTCCAGCAACAGCTCATCGCGGACGCCGGCCACGAACTGCGCACCCCCCTCACCTCCCTGCGCACCAACATCGAGCTCCTCACCCGCAGCGAGGAGACCGGCCGCCCCATCCCCGAGGCCGACCGCAAGGCTCTGCTCGCGTCGGTGAAGGCGCAGATGACGGAGCTGGCCGCGCTCATCGGCGATCTGCAGGAACTGTCCCGGCCGGACACCGGCCAGCACGCGGGCCGCACGCGGATCATCGCCTGGCACGACATCGTCGACTCGGCGCTGCGGCGGGCCCGGCTGCGCGGCCCGGAACTGACGATCACGGCGGACGTCCAGCCGTGGTTCGTCCGGGCGGAACCCTCCGCCCTGGAACGGGCGGTGGTCAACGTCCTCGACAACGCGGTGAAGTTCAGCCCGGAGGGCGGCACGATCGAGGTGCGCCTGTCCGAGGGCACCCTGACCGTCCGCGACCACGGCCCCGGCATCCCCGCCGACGAACTCCCCCACGTCTTCGACCGCTTCTGGCGCTCCCCCGGCGCGCGAGCCCTGCCCGGCTCGGGCCTCGGCCTGTCGATCGTGGCCCGGACGGTGCAGCAGGCGGGCGGCGAGGTGTCGCTGTCCCCGGCGGAGGGGGGCGGCACGGTGGCGGCGGTACGACTGCCGGGGGCGGCGGTGCCTCCGCCGGACAGCCCCACCTTCGCCGACGAATAGCACCCGTCCGATATCGATATATCGTGGTGTGTCGCACTGACGCGCGAGGAGGGTGGCACATGGCCGCGACGGCGGAACTGGACTCGACCGACCTGATCGAGGTGTTCAAGGCCCTCGGCAACCCTGCCCGGCTGCAGATCATGCAGTGGCTGAAGGATCCCGAGGCGCACTTCGGCGCGTACGAGCCGATCGCGGACCGCCGGGCGGTCGGTGTGTGCGTGACGCACATCCAGGCGAAGGCGGGACTCGCCCAGTCGACGGTCTCCAGCTACATGAGCACGCTCGAACGGGCGGGACTCGTGCGTCCCACCCGGGTGGGCAAGTGGACCCACTACCGGCGCGACGAGGAGCGGCTGGCACGGCTGGCACGGGCGATCGGCACCACCGTCTGATTGACGAATCGCGATACGTCGATATGATCTCCTCATGTCGACCTTCACCGCTGCGCCCACGGCCCTGATCGTTCACGCTCACCCCGAGCCCCAGTCGTTCAGCACCGCCCAGATGACCGCCGCCGCCCGGTCCCTGGGCGAGGCCGGGTACCGGGTCGACGTCCTGGACCTCTACGCCGACGGCTGGGCGCCGGTGCTCGCCCGCGAGGAGTTCGCACCGGTCCAGAGCCCGTTCAAGCCGCAGGCCGAGCAGCTGCGGGCGGTGCGGGAGGGGACGCTCGACGCGGCTGTCAGGGCCCATCTCGACCGGCTGCTCGCCGCTGATCTGCTCGTGCTGTCGTTCCCGATGTGGTGGTTCTCGCTGCCGGCCGTCCTCAAGGGATGGGTGGACCGGGTCTTCGTGATGGGCGGAGTCTTCGGCGGGGACCACGGCCTCTTCGGGGACGCGGCGCTCGCCGGAAAGCGCGCGATGCTGCTGTTCACGACCGGCGGGCCCAGCGAGTCGTTCCGGCCCGGTGGCGCCTTCGGCCCGATGGACGACTTCCTGTTCCACATCCACCGGGGGATGCTGGAGTTCGTCGGCTTCCAGGTCCTGGAGCCCGTGATCACGTACGGCCCCGCCCGGATGACCGACCAGGAACGAGCCGCGGCGCTGGACGCGGTCAGGGAGTCCGTCGCGCGCGTCGCGGCCGCTGCCGGAGCCACCGTGGGCTGAGGCCGGCACCCACCGGGGCCGGCACCGTCACGTCTCCGTCCGGTACATCAGATCCACCTCGTGCGTGACGAACCCCAGCCGCTCGTACACCGACACCGCCGCCGTGTTGTCGGCGTCGACGTACAGCATCGCGGTCGGCAGCCCCCGGTCCGCCAGGTGCCGCAGGCCGATCGTCGTGAGGGACTTGCCGAGGCCGCCGCCCTGGGCGCCGGGGGCGACGCCGAGGACGTACACCTCGCCCAGGCCCTCCCCGGCGTGGACCTTGGTCCAGTGGAAGCCGACGAGTTCGTCGCCGCGGAAGGCGAGGAAGAACCCCGCGGGATCGAACCACGGCTCGGCCTTGCGGTCGTCGAGGTCCCGCTGCGTGAGGGAGCCCTGCTCGGGGTGGTGGGCGAAGGCGGCGGCGTTGACGGCGAGCCAGGCCGCGTCGTCCCGGCCGGGGACGAAGGTGCGGACGGTGACGCCCTCGGGCAGGACCGGCTCGGGCGCGTCGAAGCCGGTCAACGGGCGCCGCATCTGGCGCAGTTCGCGGAACAGGGTCAGACCGAGGACCTGGGCGAGGTGCCGGGCGGCGGAATGGCCGCCGTGCGCCCACACCCGCAGCCGCTTGCCGGACGCGGCCAGCAGCGCGGAGCCCAGCGCCCGCCCGTGCCCCTGGCCCCGGTGCCCGGGGTGCACGACCAGCTCGGCGGCCGGCGGCTCCACCGGGTCGGTGTCCTCCAACTGGGCGTACCCGACGAGTTCGCCGTCCACGGTGAGCAGCAGATGGGCCACGCCCGGGCGTTCGCCGCCGCGCAACTGCAACCGGCCCTGCTCGGAGACCGCCTGCTGCCCGTCGGTGCGGGCGGCCTCGTCGAGCAGTCCGAGAACGGCCTCGGTCTGCTCCGCCGAGAGGGCGGCACAGGTGTCGATCGAGCGGGTGCGGCCGGGCCGTGCGATGTCGTCGCTGGTCATGCGTACGAGGGTACGGGGAGCACCGGAAATTCGGCGGCAAGAAGCAACCAGGCTGTAACCACGAAAACTCTGTCGCGCTACGCGCGTTGACTCTAGGCTGCGCCGGACGACATCACTGTCCCAGCAGACCCGACAGGGGGACGTATGCCAGCCACTTCACCGGCACCGGCGCACCAGGAGCGCCGCAGACGTCGCACGAACCGTCTCGTCGCTCTCGCCGCCGGTGTGGTCACCGTCGGCGCGCTGGCCGCGGCGGCGGTGCCCGGGTCGGCGTCGGCCGGAGAAAACCACGGCGGGGGCGGTCACTGGCCGGGCCGCTACCAGGACGTCCAGTTGCTGTCCTTCAACGACCTGCACGGCAATCTGGAGCCGCCCGCCGGATCCTCCGGCCGCGTCACCGAACACCAGGACGACGGCACGACGAAGACCATCGACGCGGGCGGTGTCGAGTACCTCGCCACCCATCTGCGTCAGGCCCGCAAGGGCGAGAAGTACTCCATCACCGCGGCCGGCGGCGACATGGTCGGCGCCTCCCCGCTCATCTCCGGCCTCTTCCACGACGAGCCCACCATCGAGGCGCTGAACAAGCTGGACCTCGACGTCACGTCCGTCGGCAACCACGAGTTCGACGAGGGCGCCAAGGAGCTGGCCCGCCTGCAGAACGGCGGCTGCCACCCGAAGGACGGCTGCTACACGGACCAGAAGTTCACCGGCGCCGACTTCCCCTACCTGGCCGCCAACGTCCTCGACGAGAAGACGAAGAAGCCGATCCTCAAGCCCTACTGGGTGTGGAAGAAGAACGGCGTCAAGGTCGGCTTCATCGGCGTGACCCTGGAGGGCACCCCGGACATCGTCTCCGCCGAGGGCGTCAAGGGCCTCGCCTTCAAGGACGAGGTCGAGACCATCAACAAGTACGCCAAGGTGCTCCAGAAGCAGGGCGTGAAGTCGATCGTGGCCCTCATCCACGAGGGCGGCTTCCCGGCGTCGGCGTCGTACAACTACGACTGCGACGCCCCGGGCGCGGGCGACGGCATCTCCGGCCCGATCGTCGACATCGCCAAGAACGTCACGCCGCAGGTGGACGCGCTGGTCACCGGCCACACGCACAACGCGTACGTGTGCACGATCGACGACCCGGCGGGCAAGCCGCGCATGGTCACCTCGGCCGCGTCCTTCGGCCGCCTCTACACCGACACGACGCTGACCTACGACCGGAAGACCGGCGACATCGCCCGTACGGCCGTGAAGTCCGCGAACCACGTGGTCACCCGGGACGTCCCCAAGGCGCCCGACATGACCGAGCTGATCGGCAAGTGGAACACGCTGGCCGCGCCCATCGGCAACAAGCCGATCGGTTACATCTCAGGCGACATCGGCAACACCGGCACCGAGTCCCCCCTCGGCGACCTCATCGCCGACGCCCAGCTCGCCCACGGCAAGCAGCTCGACCCGGAGACCGACCTGGCGCTGATGAACCCCGGCGGCATCCGGGCACCGCTGACGTACGCGGCCAAGGCCGGTGAGGGCGACGGTGTGGTGACGTACGCCGAGGGCTTCACGGTCCAGCCGTTCGCCAACACCGTGAACCTCCAGGACTTCACGGGCGCCCAGCTGATCCAGGTGCTCAAGGAGCAGGTGAGCGGCCCGAACGCGGCGGCGCCCAAGGTCCTCCAGGTGTCGTCCGGCCTCACCTACACGCTGGACCTCACCAAGTCCGGCGCCGACCGTGTGGTCACGGACTCGGTCCGGCTGGACGGCAAGGCCATCGACCCGGCGGCCACCTACCGCGTCGCGACGAACAGCTTCCTCGCGGGCGGCGGCGACGGCTTCCCCACGCTCGGCAAGGGCACGAACGACGTCGTCGGCGCCGACGACCTGACCGCGCTGGAGCAGTACCTCACGGCCAACTCCTCGGCCGCGAACCCGCTGGCCCCGCCGAAGGCGGACCGCATCACGGTCGTCCAGTAGACCGCGAACCCGCCCCCAGGGGCTTGGCACGGGGCCGGTGCACGTCACCGGCCCCGTCGCCGGTTTTCGGTACCGGAGACGTCCTGGTATTTCGGTCGAATCCCTGCCCAGGTCAGACCCGTTGCGGCACGATGAGTGACCCGCCGTCGGCAACCGGTCACCGTGGCCGGGACGGACGGCGTAGGGGAGGGGGGACCATGCTGCTGCCCGACAACCCGATCTCGGGTCCGGACGGAGACCGGTTCGGATTCGGCACCCATGCCAAGGTGCTCTGCGACGCGATCGCGACCGCCGAGGGGCTGCCGCTGACGATCGGCGTCTTCGGCCCCTGGGGCATGGGCAAGTCGAGCTTCATGAAGGTCTGCGAGGGCATGCTGAAGGAACGCGGCGTGCGGACCGTCTGGTTCAACCCCTGGAAGTACGACCAGAAGGACGAGATCTGGCACGCCCTCATCCAGACCGTCCTCACCGAGATCGCCGTCGACCTCGACAGACGGCGGGAGGCCGGTGAGGAGACACGGCAGGAGCGGCTGTCCGCGGCCCTGGACACGGTCAAACGGCTCAGTCAGGCGGCGGCCTGGCTGCTCGCCCGCAGGGCGGCCGGCCCCCTGACGGCGGGGTTCCTGGCCCCCGAGGACGTCGACGCCGTCCAGGGCGCGCTCACCGCCCCGGGGGCGGAGACGTACCTGCACGTCAACCGCTTCGAGCAGGACTTCCGCGAGGTCGTCGACATCTACTCCGGCGGCGGCCGGCTCGTCCTGTTCATCGACGACCTGGACCGCTGCCACGAGGACGCCGCGATCACCGTGCTCGACTCCCTGAAGCTCTTCCTGGGAGAGGGCTCCTGTGTCTTCGTGCTCGCCATGGACTACCAGGTCGTCGCGGAGGCCGCCGCCAAACGGTTCGACCGGGAGGGCACGGACGGCGCACGCGGGCGGCAGTACCTGGAGAAGCTGATCCACTTCCCGTTCCATCTGCCGGGCATCCCCTTCGAGTTGCTGTACCAGCAGCTCAGCAGCGAGGTCACGGACCCGGCGGTGGGTGCCTCGCGGGAGCTCTGGGAGCTCATCGAGGTCGCGTTCTCGGCCAACCCGCGGCGGGTGCGCCGCTTCATCAACGGCCTGAACCACACGGTCCGCACGCTCCAGCAGCACGACGGCCGGCCCGGCAGCGACCGCCTGCTGCACGCGGGCGTCCTGCTCGCCTTCCAGATCAAGTTCCCGGACTTCTTCTCGGCCCTGCAGAACGATCCCGGGGTCTGGGCCCGGTTCGACGACGCGGAGTTCACCAAGTCGGAGCTCGGCGGCCGGGACGGGGAACTCGCCGCGCGGAACCCGGGGGTGCGGCGGCTGATCGCCTCCGTCTCCTCCCGGCGGACCGGGTTCTCCTTCCCGCCCCCTCCGACGGCCAGCGTGCTCAGACTGCTGACCGAGGTGCTGACCGTCACCGGCGGAGCGCTCACCGGCGAGGGCGAGGCCCCTACCGGGTGACGGCGCAGCCGCCCCGTCCGACGTCCGGAACGCGATCGGCCCGGACCTCGGCGACCGGGTGGATCCCGCCGAAGTGGCCGGTGAGGCGCGGCCGTCCGTGACATCGGTCGCACAGCGGGGGTTCAGGTTGCGGCCAGGGGCGGTGCGCATGGTCGGATGAGACGATGCGCACCCCCCACCGCATGGACACGCAACACCCCCACGACCGCTCCGACCAGCCCCGCAACCCCTACGAGGAACTCGGCGCGCTCGACGACGGCCCGCTGGAGGAGACCCCTCTGGAGGAATTCCTCGGCGAGGAGGCCGAGCAGCGGGACGAGGCGGAACCGCAGTGGTCGCCGCCCGACCACCGGCGCGGCGGCCGGCGTCGACGGAATCGTTTCGCCGGGCTGCCGCTCGCGGTGAAGGCGGTGGTCGGCCTGGTCGTGCTCGCCGCCTTCCTCGCCCTCGGCGACCGCTGGGCCGTGCTGTACGCCGAGCACCGGGCCGCCGACACGCTCAAGGACCGGCTCGACCTCGCGGCGGCGCCCGAGGTGGAGATCGGCGGGTTCCCCTTCCTCACCCAACTCGCCGACAAGCGGCTGGACTCGGTGAAGGTCACCGTCCCGGACGTCGCCGCCGACCGGGTCTCCCTGGCGAAGGTGTCGGCCACGGCGCACGACATCTCGCTGGACGCCGACGGCCTCACGTCCGTGCGCGGCGCCCACGTCCCCCGGTTCGACGGGGACGTCCTGCTGTCCTTCGAGGACCTCAACCGCGAACTCGGCGCCTCCCAGGTGACGTTCACCGGCGAGGGCCGCGACCGCGTCCGGGCCGACGGCACCCTGCCCGTCGCCGGACACGACCTGCGGCTGCGCGCCGAGGCCCGGATCCAGCGGCAGGGCGAGCGAGGCATCGCCACGGAGATCGGCGGCATGCGGCTCGACATCGGGAACCTGGCCACCTACCGCCCCGGCACCCGCGCCTTTGAGGGCCTGCACCTGACGCCCAAGGGAACCGCCGACCTGGCCCGGGAGACCCGCAAGGCCAAGGCGCTGCTCTCGGTCCCGGCCATCGTGCGGCGGATGGGCGTCCCCGAGGCGACCGTGCGCGAGGCCCTGGCCGACGACGGCAAGCTCGCCGAGCTGACCGGCTCCCCGACGTTCGCCCGCCAGGCCGAGCGCCTCAACCTCATCGACCTGGCCCTGGACAACCCCGAGGTGCTCCGCCGCATCGGCCTCGACCCCGACCTCCTCGACGAGCTGTCCGGCCTGACCCGCCCGGTCCTGGCCGACCGGCTGGCCCTGGCGTTCGAACTGCCGAAGCCGGAGCAGGGGGACGTACGGCTGGACGACGTACGGGTGGAGGAGGACGGCATCCGGGTGCGGGTGTCGGGCTCGGGGCTGAACGTGGGGTCGTAGACGGCGGGCCCCCTGGGTCCGGACTGTCTGCGTTCTTGATGAAATTTGGTGAGCAGATGTGTTGACCCCTGTTCGAGTCCTCTTCTAGTTTGCGGGAGCCAACGAACCGCCGCTCTGTACGCGAGGTCTCGCGGAACACAACTGCTCAGAAGGGGACGTCGTGTCACGAAAGACTCACCGGGGGACAGCCGGTCTCGGAGCCCTGCTCGCCTGCGTCACGGCGTTCGGCGGAGCTCTCGCCTCCCCCGCCGCCGCCTCCCCCGCCGACCCGCCGCCCGTCAGCGACTTCAAGGGCGTCAACTGGGCCGATCCGCGCGACAACTTCGCCCACGACGCGGTCGTGCCCTCGGGCCTGTCCACGTCCGACAGCTACGCCACCACCTACGCCAAGTCCAAGGCGATCATCGGCGGATTCTCCAAGCTGGGCGCCAACACCGTCCGCCTCCCGGTCAACCCCACCTCGGTGAACGGCCCGTTCTGGAAGTCGTACCGGGGTGCGATCGACGCCGCCACCGCCAAGGGCTTCAAGGTCATCCTGGGCTACTGGGAGGCCGACAACGCCAAGGACGGCAAGATCGACAACCAGGCCTCCTGGGACCAGATGTGGGCGCGGATCACCTCCGCCTACGCCCGCAACTCCAAGGTGTACTTCGAGCCGATGAACGAGCCGTTCGGCTACACCGCCCAGGAGTGGACGGACATCGCCGCCAAGTGGGTGGCCTCCCACGGCAACGTGCCCCGCGACCGGATGGTGATCGGCGGGTACAAGTACAGCGAGGACGTCAAGCCGGTGTGCGCCGACCCGCGCCTGAAGGGCACGCGCCTGGCCCTGCACAACTACGGCTTCTGGCACACCGACTGGACCAGCGTCGACCAGTGGAAGCAGGACTTCAAGACGCGCATCGGCGACTGCGCCTCCCGCACGATCCTCGACGAGTTCGGCGCGTCCATGACGACCGGCCTGGACTACAACGGCCCCGTCAACGGCTCCAACGAGGTCGCCTACATCCAGGCCGCGACCGACACCATCCGCGAACTGGGCCTGGGCTCGGTGTACTGGCCCGGCCTGCGCAACGGTGACACCTACTCCCTCACCACGCTCCAGGGCACGGGCACGAACCTCAGCCTGACGGTGAACAACTCCAGCGGCCTGGACCGGCTGCACTACGCCTGGAACCAGTAAGCATGGTGGCCCTTCCGGGTCCGGCGCCGCTCGTCAGCCGGACCCGGAAGGGAGCTTTCAGGACGCCGAGGGCGTCCAGCCCGCGAGCCAGTCCGCGACCTCCTGGTTCGCGGCCTGCGCGTCGGTCAGATGCGGCCGGTTGGAGCTCGCCGAGCCCGCCCCCGCGCCGGTGTTCTTGTACTCGGCGAACCGGTCGTCCTTCCACGAGAAGCCGCTCATGTCGGTCCACGGCGTGGACTTGATCGCGGCACTCAGGCTGGTGTTGCGGACCGTGGTCTGCGGGTCGAGCGAGGCGTCACCGCCCGCGTGCCAGGGCCGGCCGAGGTAGAAGCTGCCGCCCGACACATCGCCGTTCACCGTGGAGTTGGCGATCAGGATGCCTTTGCGGTTCGCGGCGGTGCTCGGTGCGGTGATGTAACCGGCCGAGGTGCCGTCCCAGCGCTTCTTCAGCGTGATGACGGACCTGTCGACGACGGCCGTGGCCCGCCCGAAGATGAAGTCGACGTTGCCGATGACGTAGGAGTTGCTGACGTAGACCCGGCCCAGCCGGTCCTTGGCGGCGGTGTCGAGGAGCAGCGTGTCCTGGTCGCCGCTGACGATGATCCCGTCCAGGAACACCTTGTCGGCGGCGGTCCGCAGCGCGACGGCCTGGCGGTCCTTGAGGTTCTGGTTGGCCTTCTCGTCGAAGTCGTTGGAGATGGTCAGGTTGCGCGCCTGGAAGTCGTCGGCCTCGACGGCGACGGTGGCGCTGCCGCCCGTGCCGTACGTACCGCCGCCGGGCTTGGGCGTACCGGACGCGTTGTTGTAGACGATCGTCGTGTCCTTGCGGCTGCCGCCGGTGCCCTGGATCGTGACGTGCGGCTTGTTGGACGGCACCTTGACGAGCTCCCGGTACGTCCCGGGCTTGACGGCGATCACGACCCGCGACGGATTGTTCGCCGGCACGGCGTTCACGGCGGCCTGCACGGTGGTGTACTGCCCGCTGCCGTCCTTGGCGACGGTGAGGGTCGTCGCGGCGGCGGCCTTGGCGGAGGCGGTCGTACCGATGGAAGCGCGGGGCCCGGCACCGGACTTGAGGATCGACGGCAGGTCGGCGGCCTTGTCGAGGGAGTACGGATAGTACGTCTTCGGGTCGAAGGCGGTCCCGCCGCTCTCGTTGCGCCCGCTGGTGCCGGAGAAGGAGTTGCCGCGCTGGACGATGGTGGCGCCGCTGTCCTTGATGACGGGGTTCTTGATGCCCTGGAAGAGGGAGTTCTCCAGGACCATCTTCGTCGCGCCGCGCGAGTAGTTGCCGTACGACGACTTGATGTCCGTGCCCGGGGCGTCCTGAAGGAAATTGTTGTAGAGGTGCGCGTGGGCGGCGTTGTCGGTGGACGGGTTGCGCTGCTCGGTCTCGCGGAACCAGTTGTGGTGGATCGTGATGTCCGTCTTGACGTTCTCGGTCCAGCCGATGCCGAAGGTCTTGTTGTTGTCGCTCAGCTTGTTCCAGGAGACGGTGACGTTCGTGCTGTCCTTGCGGACGTCGATGAGCCCGTCGGCCATGTGCCGCAGATCGTTGTGATCGATCCACACATGGTGGGCACCGTCCATCTGAACGGCGTCGAAGTCATGGTCCTTGTCGTTCCAGATGCCCTGGTACGAGTCCCGGATGGTCAGATTCCGGATGATCACGTTGTGCACGCCCTGGCCGAGGAAGAACCCACCGCCGACGATGTGCCCGGAGGTCCCGGACCCGACGATGGTCTTGTCGGACTGCACCTTGATCTCTTTGCCGACCGGGTTCATGTTGATGGCGCCGGCGACGACGATGACGTACGGCTCGGTGGCCGTGGCGTACTTCTCCAGCTCGGCCTGCGTCTTCACGGTGACCGTCTTGCCGTCCCGGCCACCGTACGTCCCGTTCTGCCCGAGGGAGTTGACGGAGGCGAACCCGTCGGCGGTGTCGGCGGCCCAGGACGGAGCGGCGGCGGAGGCCTCCTGGGCGGTGGCCCCGAGGACGCCGAGGTCGGTGCCGTAGGCGAGGGTGCCGGCGGCGGTCAGGGCCAGCGGGACACCGACCGCCAGGGCCGTGCGGCTTCTGCGGTGCCGGGGCTTGCTGCGCAGCTCACTCATGCGGCGAATCCGTTCCGTGGGGGGGTGATCCGGGGGTGGGTTGCCGCTGGGGGTGGAAAGGTTGCCGGGTCTGAACACGATCGTGTGAAAGGGGTCGGAGGCCAGGGGCGCACCCTGCCGTGGTGTGGCTACAGTGGAGCCATGGCAGACAACACGACCATCCAGGTGTCCCGCCAGGCCCGGGACCATCTCGCGCAGGTGGCCAAGGAGCGGGGGGTGACCCTGGGGCAGCTTGTGGAGCAGTTGGCTTCGGAGCAGCCGACGGCGGCGCAGCTCGCGGAGCGCGTCGCGGCTGACCGGCAGGTCGTCCGGGACGTGATCGGTGTCGACATCAGTGACGAGGAGTTCGAGAAGGCACCCGACGTACTCGGCAACATCTACAAGATCGCCGCCGAGAAGGCCCGCGCGGCCCGGGGTCCGGCCGCGTGATCATTCTCGACACCGGTGCCGCCCGGGCGCTGGCCGACGGCCACAAGACGCTGAACCTCCTCGCCGGGAACATGGCGCGCACCCCGGGCGACTTCCTCCGGATTCCCGCGCTCTGCCTCATGCAGGCCGAGTCGGAGGACGAGGGTGCGGCAGGGCGGGTGCTCGCCTTCTCATCCGTCGTCGTCGACGACCTCACGACGGTTTCCGCAGTCACCGTCGGAACGATGGTCAGGGACGGCTACGGCGGCTCGGACAGGTGCCACGCCCTGTACTGTGCGCTGCCTCGCGCCGAGTTCACAGGGATGTCGATCCTGCTGACGGACCGGGAGGACGCATATCCGCCGGGAGTCGTCACGGTGGACATCGACTCCCCCGGGATGCTCGGCTTCCACTGACGGGTCACCTGTCGCCCCCGTGGATGCGCTCGCCCCGGCTGACCGCGACACGCAGCACGTCCCCTAGCGACTCCAAGGCCCTGCCCAACGCGAAACGCACGGCGCGTTCACCGGCCTCGGGGTCGCGGAGCACGGCCCCGGCACCGCCCAGGACCTGTTCGGCGGAGGCGAGCTGAGCGGCCTCGATGTCGTCGGCGAGCCGCGAGAGGAGGCTGTCCGGGTCGTCGGTGCTGAGGTAACAGGGTTTGCCGTCGGTGCCGGTCCAGGGGAGCAGCCTCATGCGAAGACCTCCACGGTGTCGAGGTACGGCCGTACGAGGGGGGTGTCCATCACCAAGGGCTCCTCCGGGGCGAGGGGGAGGGCACCGCGTGTCGGCGGGGATGGGGCCGATGTGGCTCGGTGACGCCCTCGGGCGGGCAGCAGGGTTCGTACGAGGAGCAGCAGGACCACTTCGCAGAGTTCGGCGATACGCAGGCGCACGGGAGCGTCCCTTCTCAGGGCAGGGGGCATGGGTGTGACGAGCGGTGATTACCGTTCGTGCCTTCATCGTCACTGGTCGCGCGTACGCTGCGGAAGGGGCCAGGTGTTGCCTGGCGCTCCAGGCAACAGTGAGGGGTGACGTGGGCGAAGTGGTTGACGGGGAGCGGGAGTCGGGGCGGACTGTGCTGGGACGAACTCTCCGGTTCCTCCGGGAGAAGGAGGGCAAGTCGCTGGGCCAGTTGGCTGACGAGACCGGGTACGACAAGAGCTATCTCAGCCGCCTGGAATCGGGAGAGCGGCTGTCCAAAATCGCGGTCATGGGGGACCTGGACAGCTATTACGGGTCCGGTGACCTATTGGTGGGCCTCTGGGCGTTGGCACGGCTCGACGCCTTCAAGAACAAGTACAAGAGGTTCATGGGACTTGAGGCGACGGCCCGGGTCATGCACAAGTACACGCCGAACGTGCCTGGTCTGCTGCAGACCGAGGAATTCGCCCGTGAGGTGTTGTCTGGCTCCCAGGCAACGGACCTTCAGGACACAGAGGCGGTCGAGGAACAGGTGGCCGCCCGCCTGGGACGGCAACTCCTGCTGCGCAGGCCTCCCATGCCAAACGTCCGTTTCATCATCGACGAGTTGGCCTTCCGCCGGCCCTCCGCTAGCCCGGAGGTGTGGCGCGGCCAGTTGCAGCACATCGAGGACGCGGCCCAGTGGCCCAACATCGCCGTCCAGGTGCTGCCGTTCTCCGCCGGCATTCACCCCTTCATGGCAAAGGGGTCACTCACCCTGCTGTGGCAGGAGGACGGCGGTGCCGTGGCCTACACGGAAGGTGACAGCAGCGGTCTGTTGATGGACGATCCAGAGGACGTTCTGCACCACCGTTTGTCCTACGATCTGCTGCGGGATCTGGCGCTGTCCCCGTCGGACTCGCTGACGTTCATCAGGGACCTACTGGAGGAGCACCGATCATGAAGCTCACCTGGCGTAAGTCCAGCTACAGCGACGGGGGCGACAACAACTGCCTGGAGGTCGCCGACAACTGCCCCGGCACAGTCCCCGTCCGCGACAGCAAGCAGCCGGACGGACCGATACTCGTGTTCGGCGCAAGCCCCTGGGCGTCCTTCCTCACGTACGTCACGAAGTAACCGTCAGGCCGGGTCGGGTCAGTCCGCCCACGACGGTTTCCAGACCTCTCCCTCGGTCAGCCGGGGGCGTGTCGCCAGCAGATGGTCGCGCAGGGCCGCCAGGCCGGGATGTGGATTGTCCGTCCGCCAGAGGAGGGAGTGCGGGTAGACCGGGGTCGGGTCGCGCACGGGGACGAGGCGCAGGTCGTGGTCGGCCGGCCAGACCAGCGGGGTCCGTTCGCTGAGGAAGGTCGCCAGGGTCGAGGAGGCCGCGACGGTGTCGAGGAGGGCCTCGATGCCGAAGTTGGGGCCGATCGTGTCGATGTCCGGGCCGAAGGTCTCGGCGAGTTCGTCGTAGTAGGCCGACCACTCCGTGCCGGGCGCGTTGCCCGGCATCCAGATCCGGTGTCCGGCCAGGTGCGCGGGTGTCACCGAGGTGGCTCGGAAGAACTCGTGGTCGGGTCCGACGCACAGGCGCAGCGGCTCGTCCAGGACGGGGACGGCCTCGACGCCGTCGGGGAGCCGGCGCCCGGGCATCGTGACCGCACGGAACGTCGCGTCGACGGCCCCGTCCCGGACGGCGGCCACGGCCGTGTCCGCGTCGAAGAGCGTGACGACGTCCAGGGCGATCTCCGGATGCGCCCGGTGGAAGTCCCGTACCAGTCCGGCCGTGGCGACCCGGCGCCCCACGACGTCCACCCGCAGCGCGCGTTCGCCGGGACGCACGGCCGTCACCGCCCGCTCCTCGGCCTGGAGCAGGGCCCGGGCGTGCGGCAGGAGCACCTGCCCGTCGATGGTGAGCTCCGCGCCGCGCGGCGTCCGCACCAGCAGCCGCACCCCCAGGTCCTTCTCCAGCGCGGCGATCCGCTTGGAGACCGCCTGCTGGGTGAGCGACAAGTCCACGGCGGCCTTCTGGAACTGCCCGGCATCGGCGATCGCGACGAAGGCACGTACGGCTTTGAGGTCCACGGCGACAGCCTTCCATCTCATGGACCGAGGACGCGCTGCAGGCCCGGCTCGACGTCCGGGGAGCTGATCCCGCCGTAGCCGAAGACGAATCCCGGGCGTACGGAACGGTTCGCGGCGACCTCCGCCAGGGTGTAGACCGCCACGCCGGACGCCCGGGCCCGGCGGGCGCGGTCCGCGAGGGCGTCGGGGTCGGCGAGGCTGCCTCGGGTGAACGCGGTCACGTGCAGGCCCGCGGCGGACGGCACCAGCTCGGACAGGTCCGCGAAGTGGTCGGTGAGCGCACGGGTGACGGCTTGGTGCCTGGTCGCGTACGTGTGCTGCATCCGGCGGATGTGCCGGGCGAGCAACCCGTCGTCGACGAAGCGGGCGAGCGCCGCCTGCGTGGGGATCGCCGTGTGCCAGTCGGCGGTGTACTTGGCGGTGCGCAGTGCTGTGCGCAGCGGGGCCGGCGCCACCAGGAAGCCGACGCGCAGGGAGGGCAGCATCACCTTGGAGAACGACCCCACATAGATGACGTGTCCGTCCCGGTCCAGACCGTGCAGTGTCTCGACCGGCCGCCCGCCGAACCGGAATTCGCTGTCGTAGTCGTCCTCGATCACTGCCGCGCCGTGCCGCCGCGCCCACCGCAGCAGCGCCGCTCTGCGCCGCAGGGACATCGGCATCCCGAGCGGGAACTGGTGGGCGGGGGTGACGTACACGGCGCGGGTGTCCGGCGGGATGGCGTCCACCAGCAGGCCCTCGGCGTCCACCGGTACGCCCGTGACCTCGGCGCCCTGCGCCAGGAACGGCAGCCTGGCCGGTGGGTAGCCGGGCTCTTCGACGGCCACCCGGTCGCCCGGTTCGAGCAGCACCCGCCCGATGAGGTCCAGGGCCTGCTGCGTGCCGGTGGTCACCAGCACGTCGTCCGGGCCGGTCCGCACGCCGCGGGAGAGTCCGATGTGCCGGGCGAGCGCGGTCCGCAGCCCGGGGTGGCCGGCCGGATCGCCGTACCCGACCGCCCCGTCCGCCGAAAGGCGCAGTTCCCGGGCGATCAGGGGACGCCAGGTGTCGTACGGGAAGAGCCGGGCATCTGGCAGACCGACCCGGAAGTCGTGGGCCGCCGTGGTCGGTCCCGTGAACTCCGGGCCCGCCCATGGGGACAGGCCCGCCCACAGGGCGCGGGGGCGCAGTCCCGAGGCGGTGGTGTCGGTGGCGGTCGCGGCCCCGTGCGGGGGCAGGCCCGTCGTACGCACATAGGTCCCGGAGCCGACCCTGCTCTCTGCGTAGCCCTCGGCGACGAGCCGTTCGTAGGCGACGCCGACGGTGTTGCGGGCCACCTCCAGGCGGCGGGCCAGCTCCCGGGTCGGGGGCAGCGGGTCGCCGGGCCGCAGCAGTCCGTCGTGGATCGCGGTGCGCAGCCGGCGGTAGATCTGGCCCGACAGGTCGCGCCGCCCGTCGAGCCTGATGTGCACGTCCATCCCGGCTCACCGCTCCTTCCGCTCGGCCGTGTTGGCTGTCCGAACAGCAACTGGCTCAATCAGTTGGCAGGTTATTGGCTCTGGGGCTGAACCGCTGTGCGAAATTACGCTCCAGCCATGGACATACGACGACTTGACCGCCAGGCGCTGTTACTGACCGGGGAGATGGTCTCCCGGGTGAAGACCGACCACTTGAGGCTGGCGACGCCGTGCGCGGACTGGACCCTGTACGGCCTGCTGCGCCATCTGGTCAGCCAGAACGAGGGGTTCACCACCTCCGCCCGCGGCGCGGGCGAGCCGTGGGCCGTATGGCGCGACGGCGACCTCGGTGACGACCCGGCCGCAGCGTACGAGGCGTCGGTGGAGGAGGTCACCGCGGCGTTCGCGGAGGACGACGTGCTGGAGCGGCGGTTCGCGCTGCCGGAGGTGGGCGAGGGCTTCGCCGTCCCCGGACGGATCGCGATCGGCTTCCACCTGCTCGACTACGTGGTGCACGCCTGGGACGTCGCGGTGACCATCGGCGTCCCGTGGGAGCCCGCCGCCGAACTCACCACCGCCGCGCTGCGCGTCGCCGCCCTGGTCCCGGACGAGGGCCGCGGGGCCGGTGCCGCGTTCCGCCGACGGATGGCCGTCCCCGACGACGCCCCGCCGGGCGAGAGGCTGCTCGCCCTGCTCGGCCGCGACCCGTCCTGGACGCCGGCGCCGTGCTGAGGAGCCGCTGGTGCCCGGGTCCGGCCGGGGGCCGACTCGGCGACCGCGCCGCGGCGCGTGGCGTCGACAGCGGCGCGCGCGGCCGCCCGAGCGGCCCGCTGCTCGTCAGCGTCACCGACTTCACCAGCGACACGTACCGCGACCTGCCCGGCATCGCGCGTCGCGGTTTCGCGCTGCGGCGCCGCTGGCCGCATCTCGACGGAGCCGTCGGCATGTGGTTGTGGACCATCCCCTCGGCCCGGCGCTGCGGGTCGGTCGCGGTGTGGACCGGGCAGCGGGCCCTGGCGGAGTTCGTACGCCTGCCGGAGCATGTCGCGATCATGAACCGGTACCGTCGGCGAGGCACGACCAGGTCGGTGATCCTGGAGTACGAGAGCCTCGACACGGCGCGGATCCGGCGGGACGCGGAGGCATGGCTGATGTCGGACGATCACCGCCGTGACGCGGGGGAGACGCCACGGCGGATGACCTGACCACGGCTTCTCAGCTCAGGGGCCGGGATCGACAGGCGCCCGCGCCACCCGCCGGCCGCAAGCCGCCGGCCCGTCGCCGCAACGGCTCCACCGCCCCCAGCACCCCCACCAGCACGGCCACGCCCAGCACCACCGCCCACCGGTCGTGTGCCGCCGCCCACCGGTCGTCCTCCACCGGTACGAACAGCGCCCACCGCCCGGGCCAGAGAAAAATGGCCAGTACCGCCGAGGTCAGCAGACCGGCCGCGACCCGCGTGCCGGGCCGCGTGGCCTCGCTGCAGCGCACCGCGACCGCCGCGCCGGCCACCGCCAGGGCGAACGCCGCCCCGGCCTCCAGCGTGATGTCGGCGACCGGTGGCCGTAGCTCCGGCGGCACGAGCAGCAGTGCTGCCGTCCACCAGGCCGCCGTGGCGGGGACGACGAGGGCGACCCGCAGCGCGATCCGGGCCGGGCGCGGGACCGGCACGGTGGCCGTGGTGTGCCGGGCCGGGTCGTCCAGGAGGAAGACCAGGCCCAGCGCGAAGGCCAGGACGGCGGCGCGCAGCAGCTGCAGGGAGAGGCGTTCGCCCGTCTCGCCGGTGATCCGGGTGAGCGCCGCGAGCAGCAGGCCCGCGCCCCCTGCCGTACCGACCACGCCCAGGGGGAGGGTCCGGCAGACCGGGAGGAGCAACTCCCGTGTCAGTCGAGGCACTTGTCGTCCCCCTCGGGCGAGCGCACGCCCAGCAGCCGCGCCGCCCGGGCCGCCGTCACCTTCGGTTCGGTCAGTTCGGCCCAGTGGGACTTCACGCGCGCGGTGACCTCGCCGCGGGGCCGGTCCAGCAGGGCGCGCAGGACCTCCGTCTGCGCGGCCGTCATGTACATCCCGTCGGTCGGCTGGAGCACGAAGTCCGAGCCGGTCACCGTGTCGTTGAGGCGGACGCGGCGCAGCACCGCCATCGGGTCGGACTCCCAGCCCAGGGCCAGCCACATGACGGTCACCATGCGGCCGTCGCACATCGACGTCGACGCCTTCTCGTTCCCCGCGACCAGCACACCGGCCACGGCCGCCGAGAACTCGGGGACGCGGTTCCCGCCCCACCGGGTGCGCACGGTCACCTCGTGCGGCCGCTCCAGAGGCATCAGCGCACTGTCGCCGGAGAGCCCGTAGCGGGCCTCGATCCGCTGCCGTACGACGACGTCCTGGTCGTGCGCGCTGCCCCCGGCCAGCGACCGCACCCGGTGCACGACCCCGGCCCAGTCCGCGACCCGCGGGCCCCACTCGGGGAACGCGCAGTACGCCGAACCGTCCCGCCGGACGCAGGTCTGCACCTGCTCCGGGTTCACCGTGGCCCGCTCCCGGGCCTTGACCAGCTGGGGCGAGTCGCCGCCGGCCTGGGCGACGCCGCCCACCAGCGTCATGGCCACCGCCCCGGCGACCCCGGCCAGCACCACCGGCCTACGGCCACCGGCGGCCAGCACCGCCACCAGGCCCGCGCACAGCGCCAGCCCGGCCAGATACAGCGCGTGCCAGGCGGCGGGGCGGCCGATGAGGTCGGACGGCAGTGTGATTGCGGCCGGCTCCAGGACCACCGGCATGAACCACCGGGTCGCACCGTCGCCCATACCCGTACCGAAGAGGGACAGGAGGAGGAAGAACACCACCGTCAGCGGGGCGGCGAGGGCCGACCGCACCAGCTGCGTCATGAGCAGCCCGGCCAGCCCGGCCAGCAGCACGGTCAGCGGCCCCACCAGCAGTTCCCCGACCGAACCGTGCCCGATCGCCCCGGGCCTGAGCGCCTCCCGGCCGAACTGCCCGGCCACGCACACGGCGGTGAGCAGGGCCGCGGCCACGACCGACAGGGCATGGGCGACCGTACGCCGCCACGGTGGCAGGACCAGCACCGCGAAGTGCGCTTCCGTCCCGTACCGCCGCGAGCGCAGCGCGGCGCGGTTGACGGCCAGCAGGACCGCGAGGCCGACCAGCATCGGCGCGCTCTGGGTGGCGCGGTCGGCGTCCTGGAGGGCCGGGTAGCCGTCCCAGGCCTTGCCGCCGCGCCACACGGTCCAGCCGATGTACACGACGAAGGCGATGATCACCGGCAGCCTCGTCAGCAGCCGGCGGGTCTCGAACAGGGCGAGGGTGAGGACGGCGGCCCGCGTCCCGCCCGGCTCGGCCGCCACCGTCGCCCGGACCGGCTTCGCCACGACCGCGGTCATGCCGTCACCTCCGCGGCGTCACCGTCGAGGGTGAGCAGGTAGCCGTCCTCCAGGGTGGGTTCGAGCAGCTCCGCGCCGTCCGGCGGATCCCCCACGTTCCGGAAGGATCCGGTCCCCGTGCGCCACCCCGCCCTGGCGTCCGGATCGCGTTCCGTGCTGCTCCACACCCGTCCGGCGGCCCGGGCCGTCAGCTCGGCTGGAGTGCCCTCGAACCGGACCCGGCCGCCGGCCATGACCAGCACCCGGTGACAGAGCATCGCCACGTCCTCCGTCTGGTGGGTGGACAGCAGCACCGTGCGCCCTTCCCCGGCCCCGGCGATCAACTCCCGGAACCGCATGCGCTGTTCGGGGTCCAGCCCGACGGTGGGCTCGTCCAGCACCAGGAAGCCGGGATCACCGACCAGGGCGGCGCCCAGGGCGACCCGCTGCCGCATGCCGCCGGACAGCTTGCGGATGCGCTTGCCCCGCACGTCGGCGAGCCCCACCTCGTCGAGCACGCGCCGCACCTCGCGATGCCGGGCGGCCCGGTCGGTCATCTCCTTGAGGATCGCCACGTAGTCGACGAACTCGAAGGCGGTGAAGTCCGGGTGGAACCCAGGCGTCTGCGGCAGATAGCCCAGCCGGCGCCGTACCTCCTGCCTGCCCCGCGCGGTGCCGGGGTCGTGCCCGAGCACGGTGAAGGCGCCCCGGTCGGCGGGCAGGGCCGTGGCGAGGACCCGCAGCAGCGTGGTCTTGCCGGCGCCGTTGGGGCCGAGCAGCCCGGTGACGCCGCCGGTCAGCCGCAGCGACACGTCGTCGAGGGCCCGGGTCCCGCCGTAGCGGAGGCTGAGCCCGGAGGCGGACACGGTCACAGTCATACGGCACGTCCCTGGAAGAGGTCGAAGCGGTCACGGAACAGGAAGAGCAGCGCGGCGGCGAGCGCGGCGACCAGGGCGGCGATGCCCTGCCCGGCGACGGTGAACGGCGCGAGCGGCACCTCGGGGCCGGCCCGCAGGGCTTCGGCCAGCACCAGCAGGCCGATCCACGCCCCGCCGGCCAGCGAGGGCGCGAGCACCGGCCCCAGCCGGGGCGTCAGCGCCAGCCCGGTCGCGGTGAGCGCGAGCGCGGGCAGCAGCCAGGCCAGCGCCCGCAGCCCGTACGCGGGCAGCGCGAGCGTCGCCAGGCCGTTCAGCCCCAGCACCACGCCCAGCACGGCCACCGTCCGGATCATCAGCAGCCGGAACCCGTGCATCGGCGCGACGACGGCCATCTCGTGCGTCGGATCCAGCGCGGGCCCGTACGACAGCGCCACCCCCGCGAGCGGCAGCAGCGGCGCGAGCGCGAGGAACAGCGTGGGGAACTGCCCGCCCCGCACGGCGTGCCCCGCCGCGACGCTCAGCAGCAGCACGGCGACGACGGCCCCCAGCCACGACCGGCGCAGCACCGGCGCCGCCGCCAGCAGCCGCGCGGTGTGCCCGGCCACCCCGGCCCGGACCAGCAGTGACTCCAGCAGCCCCGCCCGGGGCGCGTCGAGCTCGGCGTCGAGCCGCTCCCACCCCGCCTCCAGCGCGACGGGATCGCTCACCTCGGCGAGCACGCCCCGGCACGCGGCGCAGGCGCCCAGGTGGGCGTCGGCGGACCACAGGGCCGGTGCCGCCAGCTCGCCGCGCGCGTAGGCGCGCAGATCCTCTTCCGGCACGTGCCAGCTCATGCCAACGCCTCCCGCAACTGCTTGCGGGCCCGCATCGCCCGCGTCTTGACCGTCCCCGGCGGAATCCCCAGCAGCACGGCGGCCTCCCGGGTCGACAGCCCGTCGATGACGGTCGCCTGCAACACCGCCCGCAGCTCCGGCGACAGCCGGACCAGCGCGCCCGCGAGGTCCCCGTGCTCCACCCCCGCGAGCACGCGCTCCTCCGCCGACACCTCGTCCCGGTGCCGCAGCCGCGCCAGCGCCTGCCGCAGCCGCCCCCGCGCCCCGTCACCGCGCAGCGCGTCCACCAGCCGCCGTGACCCGATACGCCACAGCCACCCGGCCACATCGCCCTCCTCCCGGTAGCGGGCCTTGCCCCGCCACACCGCGAGGAACGTCTCCTGTACGACATCGTCGACGACGCCCGGATCGGCGCACCGGCCCCGCAGCCGGGCGCGGAGCCACGGCGCGTACCGCCGGTACAGCTCCTCGAAGGCGCCCCGGTCGGCGTCCGCGGCGACGGCCCGCAGCAGCTCCCCGTCGCTTCTCGTTTCGCTCACGTCTCCTCATCGGACCGCCCGGCTGGAACGGTTCACGAAAACACGCTTGGCTTTCGTGCCGCTCACCGCGTCCACAGCCTGTGGACGGCCCGCACATGGCCGGATCGCCCTCTCCGGCACCCCCGCGAGCCGCCCCGCGCTATCCCACACGTCATGTCGCCGTAACCATCGATTCAGACGGGCTTGCGAGGCTCGGCCAATGACTCCCGCCGCGCCAGAGCCTTCACCGCCCCCAGAGGGGCCTGTGAGGAACGGGACCACTCATGTGACGCCCCCGCTCCCGCCCGCGCTGTCCGACGCGCCCGTGATGCTGGCGGCGCGGAACAATGGGGCCATGAGCCAGCCGAACACCCAGGCACAGGTCCAGCACGCGCAGCCCTCCGTGGGCTCCATCGCGGCCCACCGCCCGCACACCATCGCGGCGGCCGTCTCCGACCTCGAACCCGACATCGACGCCGACCTCGACGCGTACGAGGAGTCGCAGGTCGACGGCGTCCAGCTGCCGCAGGGACGCTTCCTCGACCGGGAGCGCAGCTGGCTCGCGTTCAACGAACGGGTCCTCGAACTCGCCGAGGACCCGAACACACCCCTGCTGGAGCGGGCCAACTTCCTCGCGATCTTCGCCAGCAACCTGGACGAGTTCTTCATGGTCCGGGTCGCCGGTCTGAAGCGCCGTATCGCCACCGGCGTGGCCACCCGCTCCGCCTCCGGCCTCCAGCCGCGCGAGGTGCTGGAGATGATCTGGGCCCGCTCCCGCGAGCTCATGGCCCGGCACGCCGCCTGCTACCACGAGGACGTCGCCCCCGCACTCGCGGAGGAGGGCATCCACCTGGTCCGCTGGAGCGAGCTGCAGGAGAAGGAGCAGGCCCGCCTGTTCACCCTGTTCCGGCACCAGATCTTCCCCGTGCTGACCCCGCTGGCGGTCGACCCGGCCCACCCCTTCCCGTACATCTCCGGCCTGTCCCTGAACCTGGCCGTCGTCGTACGGAACCCGGTCACGGGCCACAAGCACTTCGCCCGCGTGAAGGTGCCGCCGCTGCTGTCCCGCTTCCTGGAGAGCTCCCCGGGCCGCTACGTCCCCATCGAGGACGTCATCGCCGCCCACCTGGAAGAGCTGTTCCCGGGCATGGAGGTGCTGGAGCACCACGCCTTCCGCCTCACCAGGAACGAGGACCTGGAGGTCGAGGAGGACGACGCGGAGAACCTGCTCCAGGCCCTGGAGAAGGAACTCATGCGGCGCCGCTTCGGGCCGCCGGTGCGCCTGGAGGTCGAGGAGTCCATCGACCGCGAGGTCCTGGACCTGCTGGTGCGCGAGCTGAAGATCAGCGAGGCCGAGGTGTACCCGTTGCCGGGCCCCCTGGACCTCACGGGCCTGTTCCGGATCGCCTCCCTGGACCGGCCGGAGCTGAAGTACCGCAAGTTCGTCGCCGGCACCCACCGCGACCTCGCCGAGGTCGAGTCGGCGTCCGCGCCGGACATCTTCGCCGCCCTGCGCGAGCGGGACGTCCTGCTGCACCACCCGTACGACTCGTTCTCCACCTCCGTGCAGGCCTTCCTGGAGCAGGCGGCCGGCGACCCGGACGTCCTCGCGATCAAGCAGACCCTGTACCGGACCTCGGGCGACTCGCCCATAGTCGACGCCCTCATCGAGGCCGCCGAGACCGGCAAGCAGGTCCTCGTCCTGGTCGAGATCAAGGCCCGCTTCGACGAGCACGCCAACATCAAGTGGGCGCGCAAGCTGGAGGAGGCCGGCTGCCACGTGGTCTACGGCCTGGTCGGCCTGAAGACCCACTGCAAGCTGTCCCTGGTGGTCCGCCAGGAGGGCGAGACGCTCCGCCGCTACAGCCACGTCGGCACCGGCAACTACCACCCGAAGACCGCCCGCCTCTACGAGGACCTCGGCCTGCTCACGGCCGACCCGCAGGTCGGCGCGGACCTCTCGGACCTCTTCAACCGCCTCTCCGGCTACTCCCGCCGCGAGACCTACCGCCGGCTGCTCGTCGCCCCCAAGTCACTGCGCGACGGCCTGGTCTCGCGGATCACCAAGGAGATCCAGCACCACCGTGCCGGACGGCCCGCGTACGTCCGTATCAAGGTCAACTCGATGGTCGACGAGGCCGTCATCGACGCCTGCTACCGCGCCGCCCAGGCGGGCGTACCGGTGGACGTGTGGGTGCGCGGCATCTGCGCCCTGCGCCCGGGTGTGGCGGGCCTGTCGGAGAACATCCGGGTCCGCTCCATCCTCGGCCGCTTCCTCGAACACTCCCGTGTCTTCGCCTTCGGCAACGGCGGCGAGCCCGAGATCTGGTTCGGCAGCGCCGACATGATGCACCGCAACCTCGACCGCCGGATAGAGGCCCTGGTCCGGGTCACCGACCCGGCCCACCGGGCGGCCCTGAACCGGCTGCTGGAGACCGGTATGTCCGACGCCACCGCCTCCTGGCACCTCGGCCCGGACGGCGACTGGACCCGGCATGCGACCGACGCGGACGGCCAGCCCCTGCGCAACGTCCAGGAGATGCTCATAGACGCCCGGAGGCGCCGGCGTGGCACAGCGACACCTTGAACCGACGGGCCCCCTGGCCGGGCCCGCCCCCACCGGGGACACCCTCGCGGGTTACCTGCGGGCCCAGGCCACGGAGTTCCTCCGCGCGCTGCGCCTGCACCGGGAGACCGGTTCCGGGGCGAACGGCTCGGAGGGGTCCGTCGAGGCGGCCCGCGCACTGCGCCGCTCGGCCCGCCGCATCAGCGCCAGCCTGCACACGTTCCAGCCCCTCCTCGACACCGACTGGTGCGAGGCCATGCGCCCCGAACTGGCCTGGGTCTCGGGCACGCTGGCGATGGAACACGCGTACACGTCCCGCCTGGAACGCCTGCTGAACGCCTTGCACCGCTTGTCGGGCTCCGACCGAGCCGCGGGCACGCATGCGGACGCAGCCGCGGGCGCGCGGGGCGACCTGGCCGCGGGCACGCGCGCGGACGCAGCCGCGGGCAGCCGTGCCGACGTAGCCGCGGGCAGCCGTACCGCTGGGGCGGCGCCCGTCCCGACGAGAGCGGCACCCCGCGACGCCGGGCCGCGCAACCCCCCGCCCCCGGCACAAGAACGCAGCAACCTGACCGTCGGAGCAGCAAAAGCAGGCGCCCTGCTCGACCGCCAGCTGAACCTCGCCCGCACCCGAGCCCACTCCACCGCCCTCCAAGCCCTCGGCTCCAGCCGCTTCCACGCCATCGCGGACAAGGTCGCCGTCCTGGCCAGCGAAGTCCCCCTCACCCCGGCCGCGGCCACCGCAGACCTCCGCCCCCTCGCCACCGCCGCGAAGGACCGCCTCACCGACGCCGTGACCGCGCTCCCCCTCGTCACCGCCGGCCACCCGTACAACGCCGCCGCCCTCATCCACGGCCTCTCCCCTGACACGGTCCCGCATCCGCAGGACGCCCCCTGGCACCAGGTCCGCCTGCTCCTGCGCCTGCACCGCTACGCCCGCGAAGCCGTCAGCGGCCCGAAGGGCAACGCCGTCGTCGACCTGCGCCTGCTCTCCGCCGGCCAGGCCCTGAACCGCCACCGCGACGCCTCGGAGGCGGCGGCAGCGGCGGCCCAGGCGGCGCGTACCCCCCGGATCGCCCCGGCCACGGCCTACGCCCTCGGCGTGCTCCACGCCGACCAGCGGCACGAGGTCGAGGCCGCGCGCTTCGCCTTCCAGCAGGCCTGGCAGAAGGAAAAGGAAGCGGTGAGCACCCGGTGAGTTCGATTTCCGGCCCCGCAGACCCCACCGTGCGGGCGGCCGGCTGCGTCCTGTGGCGCCGCTCCCCCGCCACCGGCGAGCTGGAGCTCTGCCTCGTGCACCGGCCGAAGTACGACGACTGGTCCTGGCCGAAGGGCAAGCTGAAGCGGGACGAGGAGCCGCTCGCCGGCGCCTTGCGCGAGGTGGCGGAGGAGACGGGCTGCCGGGCCGAGCCGGGCGCCGAGCTGCCCACCCAGCGCTACCGGGCGGACGGCCGCCCCAAGCAGGTCCGCTACTGGGCGGCCGAGGCGGTCTCCTGCGCGTTCTCCCCGACGGACGAGGTGGACCGCGTGCTGTGGCTGACACCTGTCGCCGCCCGCGCCCGCCTCACCCAGCCCCACGACCGTCCCCTGGTCGACGCCCTGCTCGACATACTGGATCCGCCGCAACAGGCCGGAGAAGCGGACTGAACCCCTCAGGTCCGGAAAGCGGAACCCCCACGCGCTCTCCCCGTAAGCGTTCCGTGACCTAACCACACCGTCGGCAGGGGTTCACCCCTCGTTCATGTCCGGCCATCGGCGCCTTCATCTGATCTGTCTAATTTCGGCCGTACCAGATGCGAGCCGCGCCTGCCGTGCGCGGCCTCGTCCAGCGACACCCACACTTCGCACGCCGCCGATCAGGACGGCGGCTCCTGGAAGGAACTCAAGTGAAGCTTCAGCGCATGAACCGGCGGGCCCTCGCTCTCGGTGCTCTCGCCGTCTCCGGCGCCCTGGCCCTCACGGCGTGCGGCTCCGACGAGACCGGCACCGCGGGCGGAGACTCCTCCAACGCCGCCGCGCCGAGCAACATCAAGTGTGACGACGCCTCGGGCCAGGTGCTCTCCGACGGCTCCTCCGCGCAGAAGAACGCGGTCGACGCGTGGGTCAAGCAGTTCTCGGCGGCCTGCAAGGTGGAGATCAACTACAAGGCCGGCGGTTCCGGTGCCGGTGTCACCGCCTTCACGCAGGGCCAGGTGCCCTGGGCCGGTTCGGACTCGGCGCTGAAGCCCGAGGAGGTCGCGGCCTCCAAGAAGATCTGCTCCGGCGGCCAGGGCATCAACCTGCCGATGGTCGGCGGCCCGATCGCCGTCGGCTACAACGTCCCGGGCGTCGACAAGCTCGTCCTGGACTCGTCGACGATCGCCAAGATCTTCGACAGCAAGATCACCAACTGGAACGACCCGGCGATCGCGAAGCTGAACCCCGGCGCCAAGCTGCCCAACCTCAAGATCCAGGCGTTCCACCGCTCGGACGAGTCCGGCACCACGGACAACTTCACCAAGTACCTGATCGCCACCGCCAAGAAGGACTTCCCCTACGAGGGCGGCAAGGCCTGGCAGGCCAAGGGCGGCCAGTCCGCTCCGCAGTCCTCCGGAGTCGCCGCGCAGGTCAAGCAGACCGCCGGCGCGATCGGCTACTTCGAGCTGTCGTACGCCAAGGACGGAATCAAGACCGTCGCCATCGACACCGGCGCCGCCAAGCCGGTCGAGGCGACCGTCGACAACGCCACCAAGGCGATCGCGGAGGCCAAGGTCGTCGGCACCGGCAAGGACCTCGCGCTGCAGCTGAACTACGGGACCAAGGCCGAGGGCGCCTACCCGATGGTCCTGGTGACCTACGAGATCGTCTGCGACAAGGGCAACAAGGCCGAGACGCTGCCCGCGGTCAAGGCGTTCCTGCGCTACGCGGCCTCGGAGGACGGCCAGAAGATCCTCGCCCAGAACGACTACGCGCCCATGCCCGAAGAGATCATCACCAAGGTTCGCACGACCGTCGACAGCCTGAGCTGACCTGAGTGCGGTCCGGTCCCCCAGCGGGACCGGACCGCACCGTCCGGTGCACCGCCGCCAAGGGCCGCACGGCACGTGCGGTTCCGCAGACCGGAGAACCCGATGGACACAACACAGATAGCTGACGCACCTCCCCCCACGCAGCCGCCCACGGCCGAGCAGAAGCGCGCGGCCCGTGGCGCCACCCGACCCGGCGACCGGATCTTCCTCGGCCTCTCGCGTGGTTCCGGCATTCTGCTGCTGGTGATCATGGCCGCGATCGCGGTCTTCCTCACCTACCGCGCCGTCCTCGCCATCAGCAAGGACGACGGCAACTTCCTGACCACCTTCCAGTGGAACACCGGCGTCAACCCGCCGGTCTTCGGCATCGCGGTCCTGGCCTACGGCACGATCGTCTCCTCGATCATCGCCATGGTCATCGCGGTCCCGGTCTCGGTCGCCATCGCACTGTTCCTCACGCACTACGCCCCGCGCCGGCTGCGCGGCCCCATCGCGTACGTGATCGACCTGCTCGCCGCCGTACCGTCCATCGTCTACGGCCTGTGGGGCGCCCTCGTCCTCGTCCCGCACATGAACGGCCTCTACGGCTGGCTGAACGACTACCTCGGCTGGACCGGCGTCTTCTCCTGGCAGGGCGGCGCCGCACGCTCCATGCTCACCGTGGGCATCCTGCTCGCGATCATGATCCTGCCGATCATCACGAACGTGAGCCGCGAGGTCTTCCGCCAGGTCCCGCAGATGCACGAGGAGGCCGCCCTGGCGCTCGGCGCCACCCGCTGGGAGGTGATCCGCATGGCGGTCATCCCCTTCGGCCGCTCCGGTGTCATCTCGGCCTCCATGCTCGGCCTCGGCCGCGCCCTCGGCGAGACGATGGCCGTCGCCACCGTGCTCTCGCCCGACTTCCTGATCCACACCAGCCTGCTGGACCCGGGCGGTGGCACCTTCGCCCAGAACATCGCCAGCAAGTTCAGCGAGGCCACCGAGTTCGGCCGTGACGCGCTGATCGCCTCCGGCCTGGTCCTGTTCGTCATCACCCTGCTGGTCAACGGCGCGGCCCGCGCGATCATCGCCCGCCGCAAGGAGTACTCGGGGGCCAACGCATGAGCACCGCACCCACCCTCGCCGGCAAGCGCCCCAGCACCCTGCGCGGCGGCCATCTGCCCAAGTGGGCCCCGTGGGCCATCGCCGCCGGATCCGTCGCCGCCGGACTCGGCGTCAGTGCCGCCGCCGGCCTGCACAGCAGCGTCCAGTGGGCGCTCATCGCCGCGATCCTGCACGTCCTCGGTACGTATGTCATCGCGTCGCTGGTCGAGAACCGCCGCCAGGCCAAGGACCGCGTGGTCACCTCACTGGTGTGGGTCGCGTTCCTGCTCGCCGTGGTGCCGCTGGCATCGCTGGTGTGGTCGACCGTCCAGCGCGGCGTGAAGGTCCTCGACCTCTACTTCCTGACCCACTCCATGGGCGTGGTCGCCGACTCCGAGACGGGCGGCGGCATCTACCACGCCATTCTCGGCACGCTGGAGCAGGTCGGCCTCGCCACGCTGATCGCCGCGCCGGTCGGCGTGCTCACCGCGATCTACCTGGTGGAGTACGGGCGCGGCAACCTCGCCCGGGCCGTCACCTTCTTCGTCGACGTCATGACGGGCATCCCGTCGATCGTCGCCGGCCTGTTCATCCTCAGCCTCATGCTGATGTTCGACATGGAGCCCTTCGGCTTCGCCGGGTCACTCGCCCTCGCGATCCTGATGATGCCCGTGGTCGTCCGCTCCACGGAGGAGATGCTCAAGCTCGTACCGAACGAGCTGCGCGAAGCCTCTCTCGCGCTCGGCGTACCCAAGTGGCGCACCATCCTGAAGGTGGTCCTGCCGACCTCGCTCGGCGGCATCACCACCGGCATCATGCTGGCCATCGCCCGCATCGCCGGTGAGACCGCGCCCGTGCTGCTGCTGGTGTTCGGCAGCAAGTTCATCAACGCCAACCCCTTCGACGGCGCGCAGGCGTCGCTCCCGCTGTACATCTACCAGCAGTACGGATCGGGCGAGGTCACGGCGTACGACCGCGCCTGGGCGGCGTCGCTCACCCTGATCGCCTTCGTGATGATCCTGAACCTGGTGGCCCGCGGGATCGCCCGCTGGAAGGCCCCGAAGACCGGTCGCTGAACTGTCAATGTGCGGCTACCGCCGCGCGGGCCCCACAGCGACCCCCAGACTTTCGGAAGTGAAGTAGAGACATGGCCAAGCGAATCGACGTAAGCGGACTGACCGCCTACTACGGCTCCCACAAGGCGATCGAGGACATCTCGATGACCGTCGAGCCCCGCTCGGTGACGGCGTTCATCGGCCCGTCCGGATGCGGCAAGTCGACGTTCCTGCGCACCCTGAACCGTATGCACGAGGTGACGTCCGGCGGCCGGGTCGAGGGCAAGGTGCTCCTCGACGACGAGGACCTCTACGGCACGGGCATCGACCCGGTGTCCGTGCGCCGTGAGGTCGGCATGGTGTTCCAGCGGCCGAACCCGTTCCCCACGATGTCGATCTTCGACAACGTGGCGGCGGGCCTGCGCCTCAACGGCAGCTACAAGAAGAGCGAGCTGAGCGACATCGTTGAGAAGTCGCTCAAGGGCGCGAACCTCTGGAACGAGGTCAAGGACCGCCTGAACAAGCCCGGCTCGGGCCTCTCCGGCGGTCAGCAGCAGCGTCTGTGCATCGCGCGGGCGATCGCGGTCGAGCCGAACGTCCTGCTCATGGACGAGCCCTGCTCGGCCCTGGACCCGATCTCCACCCTCGCCATCGAGGACCTGATCGGCGAACTGAAGGAACGGTTCACGATCGTCATCGTCACGCACAACATGCAGCAGGCCGCGCGCGTCTCCGACCGCACGGCGTTCTTCAACCTCGCGGCGGTCGGCCAGCCCGGCAAGCTCATCGAGATCGACGACACGGAGCGCATCTTCTCCAACCCGTCGGTCCAGGCCACGGAGGACTACATCTCCGGCCGCTTCGGCTGATCCGCCCCTCGCCGAGACCCCTCGCGGTGCTGCATGGCGGTGCCACCGCGAGGCCGAAAAGGGCCCGCCCCTACTCCCAGGGGCGGGCCCGTTCGTGTTGCTGAGCTGCGGGCATACGTGCCGCCAGGGCCACCTACAGGAACGCCAGACTCACGATCCCGTACGAGGCCGCGGCCACGATCGCCGCCGCCGGCATCGTGATGAACCACCCCAGGATGATGTTCTTGGCGACCCCCCACCGCACGGCGTTCACCCGCTTCGTCGCCCCGACCCCCATGATCGCCGAGGTGATGACGTGCGTCGTGGAGATCGGCGCCTTGAACAGGAACGCCGTGGCGAACATGATCGACGCCCCCGTCGTCTCCGCCGCGAACCCCTGCGGCGGGTCCAGCTCGATGATCTTCCGTCCCAGTGTCCGCATGATCCGCCACCCGCCGGCGTACGTGCCCAGCGACAGCATCACCGCGCAGGCTATCTTCACCCACACCGGAATCGGATCGCCGTAGTCCTCGACATCCGCGATGACCAGCGCCATCACCACGATGCCCATCGTCTTCTGTGCGTCCTGCAGACCGTGCCCCAGCGCCATTCCGGCCGCCGATACGGTCTGCGCTATCCGGAACCCCCGCTTGGCCTTGTGCGGGTTGGCCTTCCGGAAGATCCACATGATCGCGGTCATCACCAGATAGCCGGCCACCAGACCGACCACCGGGGAGACGAACATGGGGATGACGACCTTGTCCAGCACCCCGCTCCAGTAGACCGTCGTCCCGCCGGCCAGCGCGGCACCGACCATCCCGCCGAACAGCGCGTGCGAGGAGGACGAGGGCAGCCCGAAGTACCAGGTGATGAGGTTCCAGACGATCGCCCCGACCAGCGCGGCGAACAGGATCCCCATCCCCTTCGAACCGGTCGGTGTCTGGATCAGGCCCTCGCTGACGGTCTTGGCGACCCCGGAGCCCATGAACGCACCGGCGAGGTTCATCACCGCGGCCATGGCCAGCGCGGCCCTCGGCGTCAGGGCACGCGTCGACACGGACGTGGCGATCGCGTTCGCCGAGTCGTGGAAACCGTTGGTGTACGTGAAGAACAGCGCGACCGCGATGGTCACGACCAGAGCAAAGGTGTCCATGAAGGGCTCAGGACTCCTTGACGGCGATGGTCTCCACCGTGTTCGCCACGTGCTCGAACGCGTCCGCCGCTTCCTCCAGCACGTCCACGATCTGCTTGAGCTTGAGGACCTCGATGGCGTCGTACTTGCCGTTGAAGAGGTGCGCGAGCAGCTTGCGGTGGATCTGGTCGGCCTGGTTCTCCAGCCGGTTGACCTCGATCCAGTACTCGGTGAGGTTCTCCATCGTCCGCAGATGCGGCATCGCTTCGGCCGTCAGTTCGGCAGCGCGCGCCAGCACCTCGATCTGCTGCTCGACGCCCTTGGGCAGTTCCTCGACGTTGTAGAGGACGACCAGGTCGACGGCCTCCTCCATGAAGTCCATGATGTCGTCGAGGGAAGAGGCGAGGGAGTAGATGTCCTCGCGGTCGAACGGCGTGATGAACGAGGAGTTCAGCTGGTGGAAGATCGCGTGCGTGGCGTCGTCACCCGCGTGTTCCGCTGCCCTCATACGCTCTGCGATCTCGGCCCGGGCGGAAGAGTCCGCCCCGAGCAGTTCCATCAGGAGTTTCGAGCCCGTGACGATGTTGTCCGCGGATGCGGCGAACATGTCGTAGAAGCTCGTCTCCCTGGGGGTCAGACGAAAGCGCACGTGGGGTCCTCGGCTTGCTTCGGTTTCGGTCAGGCTGATGCTAGGCGCATCATTCGGCCACGGCTATCGGGCCGCCCACCAGTGTCGCCCATCGGGCACAGTGATGAGCACGGGGGCGGTCCAAGGGCCGTATACCCCGCAAAGTTCGGTACCATATACCCACTAGGGGTATATGTCGGCGCACCGCCCGCATATGTCGGCACACAGCCCACCAGGAGGACGCGATGACCGACGTGACCGACGTTACGAATGCCGGGGATGTCACGGATGTCACCGCGGGAGCAGACGTCGTGACCGACCACGACCGGGGCGTGCACGGGTACCACAAGCAGAAGGACGAGCACCTCAAGCGCCTGCGCCGCATCGAGGGGCAGATCCGCGGCCTGCAGCGGATGGTCGACGAGGACGTCTACTGCATCGACATACTCACGCAGGTCTCCGCCTCCACCAAGGCCCTGCAGTCCTTCGCCCTGCAACTGCTGGAGGAGCACCTGCGGCACTGCGTCGCCGACGCCGCAAGCAAGGGCGGTGACGAGATCGACGCGAAGGTGAAGGAAGCGACGCAGGCGATCGCCCGCATGCTGCGGACATGAGCCGGACTCAGTCCGCGCGGGCGCCCCGCTCCTCGGCCACTTTCAGCACCTCGTCGATGCTCTCCAGGCTGAGCCGCTCCTCGTCGGCGGCCGACGCCGCGATGATCAGCTCCCCGCACAGCTCGATCTCGGCGAGGGCCACGTGGTCCTGAACTGCCGTACCGCCGACCGGAGCCACGTGCATCACCTCGTCTCTGCCGTTACCGACTTCCTAGAGTAGGGAGCGGCCTACACACCGCGCATGGCACGGACGGGCTAGTTCGCGCCGGTCAGTCCTCGGCGATCCTGCCCGCGAAGATGTCGTCGGTGTCCGGCAGCCGGACGCGCGCCGAGGCCCCGAAATCGTAGAGCAACGTGGTCGAGGCGACGGCCACGGGGCTCTTCTGCCCGCCCACGAAACTGAACCGGTGCCGGACCTTGCGGATCCGGCCCTCGTCGTCGAGGTAGACGTCGAACGGCACTTCGGCCGTGGCGAACCCTCTCACCGCCGCGCTCAGGGACGCCTTGTTGCCCTCGGAGGCCTTCTCCGCGGCGGCGCCGAGATCCGCCGTGCCCCGGTAGTGCCGCACGCCGGTACCCGCGACCTCGGTCCGGCCCACGAACGTCGCGGACCGCGCCCCGCGCAGCACCTCGGCCGCCGCGAACGGATCGGTGGCCCCGCCGGTGACGAGGTTCCCGTCCGACAGGGTCCGCGTCTCCACCCGCACCCACTTGTCCGCGGGCACACCGGCGCCCCGGTTCTTCATGAAGAGGGCTCCCGGCGCGAGCAGTTCGGTGATGGGCCGGCGCTCGGTGGCCCCCGCGGGATCCTGCGGCAGCAGGACCTTCAGCTGCCCCATCCGCTTGCGGTAGTCGTAGACCCCCGCGCCCCTGATGGTCACCCGGGTCCCGCCGGCGGCCATCTCCATCGACGTACGGGCCTTGGAACTCCCCGCCTCCACCAGCCGGTCCGCGGCCCGGTGCAGCACGAGCACTGCGTCCCCGCCCCGGGCGTCGCCGGCCACCGCGTCACCGCCCGCGCATCCTCCGGCCCCCAGCCCCACCCCGGCCATGACGCCGACCGCGACGAGCGCCGCACCCGTCCGCCTGTGCCGCCGTTCCCGCTGCCGCCCAGTCATCGCCTGCCTACCCCCAGCCGGTACGTCCGTCACGGGCCCCCTTGTTGTTCCGGTTAACGACCGGTAGGTGCCCCCGTCACGCGAGCCCTCCACAGCTGGCATACGAAGCCTTTACCCGGGCTGGGTACCGTGGTCGCCGTGGCGCAGCAGGACGGGCCGGCACCTCCCCCCCACCTCCCGGAACACCGCACGACGACACAGGACAAGGGCCGCTTCTGCATGGCCCACTGCACCTGCGGCTGGCGCGGCCCGGCCAGACGGGCGAGAAGCCAGGCACGCACGGACGCGGAGAACCACCGGGCCGACTGAGCCCGCCATGGAACCCGCACCCTCACCACCCCGTCTCCCACGACGGAACCACCGGGAGGCCCCATGGAACGGCGTACATTCCTCGCAGTCGGCACGGCGGGCATCGCCGCGGCCGCAACCCCCCTCACCGCCGCCTGCACGGCAGCGGACACCCGCTCCAGGACCACGGCCACCGCCAGAACCAGCACCACCACGAAGACCGCAGCCGACTGGTCCGCCCTCGCGCGCGACCTCGACGGCCCCCTCATCCGCCCGGGCGACACCGACTGGAAGACGGCCCGGCAGCTGTACAACACCCGTTTCGACGCGCTCAAGCCCGCCGCGGTCGCGTACGTGTCCCACCCGGACGACATCCGCACCGCCCTGGCCTACGCCCGCGGCCACGCCCTGCGCGTGGCGATCCGCAACGGCGGCCACTCCTACGCGGGCTGGTCCTCCGGCGACGGCCGCCTGATCATCGACGTCTCGAAGCTCAACCGCGTCCGGGCGTCCGGCACCACCGCGGTGGTCGGCGCCGGCGCCAAACTCATCGACGTCTACCGCGCCCTCGCCGCCAAAGGCATGACGATCCCCGCCGGCTCCTGCCCCACCGTCGGCGTCTCGGGCCTCACCCTCGGCGGCGGACACGGCGTGGTCTCCCGCGCCTACGGCCTGACCTGCGACAGCCTCACCCGGGCCACCCTGATCACCGCGGACGGCAAGCAGCTCACCGCCGACGCCACCGAGCACAAGGACCTCTTCTGGGCCCTGCGCGGCGCCGGCAACGGCAACTTCGGCGTCGTGACGGAACTGCACTTCACGACCCACCCGGCCCCGCAGGGCGTCTCGGCGTACCTGTCCTGGCCGGCGTCGAAGGCGGCGGCGGTGGTGAAGGCCTGGCAGGAGTGGGGCCCCTCGCAGCCCGACGAGATCTGGTCCTCCCTCCACCTGGCGAACGCCGCCGGCGGCAACCCGACCGTCTCCGTCGCGGCCTTCTCCCTCGGCACCTACGGCGAGCTGAAGAACGCGGTGGACCGCCTCGCCGACCGCGTCGGCGCCCCGGCGAGCAGCGTCTCCCTGAAGCGCCGCTCGTACGAGGAGTCGATGGAGGTGTACGCCGGCTGCTCCTCGTTCCCGGCGGACGCCCAGTGCCATCTGCCCGGCTCGACCCCGGGCCGTTCCCCGAAGGGCGCGCTGGGCCGCGAGACGTACGCCGCGGCCTCGGACTTCTTCGACCGCTCCCTCTCGGCGGCCGGCATCCGCACACTGCTGACCCAGATCAGGTCGGTACGCGGCGGCACGGGCAGCATCGCCCTCACAGCCCTCGGCGGAGCGGTGAACCGGGTCTCCCCGACGTCCACGGCGTTCGTCCACCGCCGTTCCCGCATGCTGGCCCAGTACATCGCCGCCTGGCGTCCCGGCACGACGGGCACCACGGCCCGCGACTGGCTGGCCTCGGCCCACAAGTCCATGCGCCCGTACGCCTCGGGCGCGGCCTACCAGAACTACACGGACCCGACCCTCACCGACTGGCGCAAGGCGTACTACGGCGACGCGGCCCCCCGCCTGAAGAAACTGAAGGACGAATACGACCCGACCCGCTTCTTCACATATCCCCAGGCGCTGTGAGCCGAGTTGCGGGCGCGAGGACTACGCGGCGAGGTCCCTCTCGGACGCCCCGCCCCGCTCACTCCGCGCCCCGGGAAGCACCGCATCCGATCCATCCCCACCGACCCCGCGCCCACGAGCCCGCACCAGCCACCCCACCCGAGGCGACCGCTCAACCGCCCGCGCCACAGGCGTCAACAACGCCATCGCCACCGGCGACAACAGCAACGCCACGGCCGTCCCCAGCGCGAACCCGCCCACGACATCCGTCGGGTAATGCACACCCATGTAGACGCGAATGAACCCGCCGAACACGGCCAGCACCAGCGCGACCAGCCCGAACCGCCGGTTCGCCACGAACAGCCCGACCGCCATCGCCATGACGATCGTCGCGTGGTCACTCACGAACGAGTAGTCGGTCTTGCCGCTGACGAGGACCTCGAGCCCCTGATGGTCGAGGAAGGGCCGGGGCCGCTCCACGAACCCCCGTATCGGCACGTTGACCAGCACGGCGATACCCGCCGCCAGCGGCGCCCAGACCAGCGCCGCTACGGAGGATGCCGCGTCCTGATCGCCCCGGCGCCGCACGGACCACCAGCACCAGAGCACGAGCAGGACGATGGCGAGCAACAACCCGTACTCGCCGACGAACTCCATGACCCGGTCGAACCACGGCGGCGCGTCCTTGGCCAGGCCATTGATGTCATAGAGCAGGTCGACGTCGGGGTTCGACCCGGATGCGGCGAGTCCAGCCATGGTGCTGCGGCCCCTTCGTCGTCTCTCCCGGCGCACCTGAGTGTGCGCCGTTCCTGCCACCCCCGTGGTTGCGGATCGCTTTCGCAGCACGCGTCCCTGACACGTGCCGACTCGCGTCCGCTCGGCTACGTCACAAGGAACGCATGGTCCCCGTCGATACGTTCCACACTCCACCGAATGATCACTCAGACGTTATCGAAGAGAGACACGTCTTCGCAGCTCAGGGGGTGGGTTCACGCTCGGCTCACACCCTCGTGGGCAGTGCTTTCGCGCCATCTTCCGTGACCCGGGTGGCCCCGAAGTAGTCGGGGGTGTCGATCGGGTCGAACCGGATCACCGCACCCGTTCGCGGCGCGTCGATCATGTACCCGCCTCCGACATAAATGCCGACATGCCGGATGGCACGCGAATTGGTGAGGTCGTCCGAGAAGAACACGAGGTCACCGGGGAGCAGTTCGTCCCGCGCCGGGTGCGGCCCGGCGTTGTACTGGTCGTTGGCGACGCGCGGCAGCTTGATGCCGACGGTCTCGTAGGCGGCCTGCGTCAGTCCCGAGCAGTCGAAGCGTCCGCCCTGCTCAGCGGTGCCGGTGCCGCCCCACAGATAGGGCGTGCCGAGTTTCTTCTGCGCGTACTCGATGGCGCCGGCGGCCTGCTCGGAGGGGTCGACCCGCCCGACGGGCGCCGCGAAGCTCTCCGAGAGCGTCGTGATCCTCTTCACGTAGTTCCGGGTCTCGGTGTACGGCGGCACGCCCCCGTACTTGATCACCGCGTACGCCCCCGCGTTGTACGCGGCCAGCATGTTTTCCGTCAGATTCCCGCCAACCTTCTTCACGTACGACGCGAGTTCGCAGTCGTAGGAGGCGGCGGAGGGAATCGCGTCCTTCGGGTCCCACACGTCCCGGTCGCCGTCCCCGTCGCCGTCGATGCCGTGGGAGGCCCAGGTACCGGGGATGAACTGCGCTATGCCCTGGGCTGCGGCGTGGCTCTGGGCCCTCGGGTTGAACCCGCTCTCCTGGTAGAGCTGGGCGGCGAGCAGGGCCGGGCTGATGGCGGGGCAGAGGTTGCCCCACTTCTGCACGAGGGTCGAGTACGCGGCGGGCACCGCCCCCTTGGCCAGCGCTTTCGCCCCACCGCCGACCCCGTTGACCAGGTTCCCGGCGACGATGTAGACCCCGACGACGAGCAGCATCACGAAGGCCAGGGCGGAGCTGATCGCAACACTCGCCACGATCCATGCCTTACGCACCGTCAACCGCCCCTCGCCGGCCAGGAGTCCGTCGCCCGGTCAGTGTAGAGGCGGCCGCCGCACACCGGAATGATCACGGGGAGGGGAGTCGGGGCGGAAAGGGGAACACCCACAAGCACGGGGCGGCACGGCGGGGGCACCCGGCGCACGGCCCCGTCACGCGTCGCAGCCCGCCGCATCCCGGTACAACCGCTCCGCCTCCGCACGGAGCACCACGCTGTAGGACACGTCGGGGGTCGTCCCGCCGTCGTCATGCCCGCCGAGGACCCCCACGACCTGCCCGTCCCCGTTCACCCAGGGACTTCCGCTGGTACCGCCGGCGAACCCCGGGCAGGCGATGCGCTGCTGGGTGGGACTGTGCGCCGATGGCTTGTTGGTGCAACTGACGGGCGTCTCCCGGGAGTCGGGGTATCCGGTGAGGGTCACGGCCGTCGCCCCGGTCGCCGTACCGGCGGCGAACCGGTACCCGCCGACGGCGTCCTCGACCCCCTCCCCGCCCCGAGGGGCGACCACCGCGAACGCCACGTCACTGTCCTCCCGCCGCCCCTCGACCCACCCACGGGGCATGAACCGCCGCTTCACGCTCCACACCCCGTAGGGCGCACGGCCGTCCCGGTACCCGGGCACGAACACGAGCGACCCGCGCCCGTCCAGGCAGTGCGCCGCGGTGACGAGGAGATCGCGGGACGGCGCCCGCACCACGGACGCGGTGCAGAAGTGCGCCCCGGCAGGCCGGTCCGCCCGGCCGGCGGGGACGAGCACCCCGACCCGCGCACTCCCCGCGACCGCCCCGGCGGTGACGGTCACCCCGAAGGGCCCGGCCCCGTCGTCGGCCACCGCGGTGGACGCGGAGGTGAGGGCGACGAGGACCACGGCGAGGGAGAGGACGCGCTTCATCGGGACCACTGTGTCCGACGAAGGTGAGAAAAACGTGTGCCGCGGCTTCGTGACAGACCGTTACTTGAGGAACCCGGGCCAACGGTCCGCGGCCACCCGTCCACGGCCACCCGGCCGCGGCCCGTTCGCCCCGCCAGGTAGCCTTCACCCGGAGAACACCGGCACGACTCGGGACGACCACTCACCCGACCGACCGTCAGAAACGGTCCGGAAAGGTGACACAGGCCGCAGAAGGGCACAACGGCGGAACCTCACGACAGGTTTCGCTCAGGCCTCATTGCCCGGCGTGACACGCCGTGATACACAGAGTGACCATACGATCCTTCGTACACCGTCCGCCGCCTCCCTTAGGGGCCGGCACGGAACGATGGCAAGGTATTCGTACGAAACCCGCCAATCAATGACGCCAAGTCGACATCCGGCAGCGTCATTGTCGGCGAGAATGAGGCCTGACCTCTGCACGACCGCAGAGGATGCGGAACTACCCAACAGGGGCGGTGACTTACATGCTCTTTGCGGCCGACAAGGGAGACATCAACACGATCATCGGCGGGATCGCTCCGGACTGGGGCCCCTTCGGCAGCCTGGGCAACGAGGCCAAGGTGATGATCGAGGTCGTGATGGCGGTGGCCATCCTGCTCTGCCTCGGCATCGCCATCTGGGGCGCCGCCAAGCAGCGCATCGGTGCCACCGCCCTGCGGGACACCTTCAGCGCGGAGCAGGGCAAGGGCCTCATCATCGCGGGCCTCACCGGAGTCTTCATCATCGGCTCGCTCGGCACGCTCTTCACCATCGTGTACGGCATGGCCGTGTAGGCCGGGCCCCATCCGCCCCGGCCGGGCACGCCCGGTCCCCCTCCATCCCACCCGCCCGTCGTGCCCACCGGCGAAGGTTGCGTTTCCCTGATGTCGAGTCACCACACCGCGCCCGCGCGGGAACCAGCACGGCTACCGTCGTACGAGGAGTACGAGCGGTACGACGTCGAGGGGGCGTACGCGGCATGAGTCTCGGTGACGAGCAAGAGGCCTCCGGCGGCTACGGCGGCACGGGCCAGACCCGCACCCGCCTGCCCGACACCGGATCCGACCCCTACGGCACCCCCCGCCGCCCCCGCTCGTCGTCCCGCAGCCTGGTCACGGTGGTCGGCGTAGTGGTCCTCCTCATCGCCGCAATCGCCTTCGCGAACCGCGACGACGACGACCCGTCCTCCACGGGCACCAACACAAACAAACCGGAGACAGCGGCAACGGCCCCTTCGGGAAAACGGCCAGTGCAGGCGAAGACCGGCAGCACTCCTTCGGGGTTCGCACATGACCAGCAGGGAGTGGAGAGCGCGGCGGCCAACTACGCCGTCGCCCTGGGCTCGGCCGACATGTTCGACAAGGTCAAGCGTGACGCCGTCCTACGGGCCATCATCGCTCCCTCCCGGGTGGCCGGCTTCGAAGCCAGACTGGACAAGGCCTACACACCGGAGTTCAACAAGAACATCGGCCTGAACGAGGACGGTTCAGCGCCCGACGGCTTCACGTTCGTGTCCCGGACAAGCCCGATCGGCACCAAGATCACCGAGTACTCCGCCGACAGCGCGACCGTCGAGGTCTGGTGCAGCGGTCTCCTTGGCCTTGCGGGCGAGAACTCCACGACTCCGGTCACGAACAGTTGGTTCACCATCACGATGCAACTCGAGTGGGCCAACGGCGACTGGAAAATCGTGACGCACTCTCAGGAGGACGGCCCGACGCCTGTTCCCGGCGATGACAGGGCCTCCAGCGCCGATGAGATGGCGAAGGCCGTCGAGGAGTACGGAGGGTTCACGTATGCCCGGTAGCTCGCACCGCGTGCTCAAGCTCGTCGGCTTCGTGGCCGCCGCACAGGCGTCCGCTGCACTGTTCGCCGCACGAGCCCTTGCAGCGCCCACGCCCACGCCGACACCGAGCGAGAGCGGCGACTGCTCGCTGATCGCTCCTCCTGCCAGGAAGTATTGCGAGGAAGGCGGCGGCTCCAGGGGAGGGGGCGGCGGCACCTCCCGCCTCGACCCCACCTCCACCCTCGACCCCCTCTCCTCCCTCGCCAAGGGCTGTGCCGACGCCGCCGCCTGGACCGTCGACAAGCTCAGCGACGCCGTGAAGGAGACGGCGAACGTCGACTTCACCAACCCCAAGTTCCTCCAGCAGTACGCCGTCGTCTTCGCCGCGTCGACGATCCTCACGCTCCTCCTCTGGCTCCTGGCCGTCGCCAAGCGAGCCGTCCGCGGCGTGCCCCTGACCACCGCCCTGTCCGAGGCCATCGGGTTCCTCTGGCTGACCGTCCTCGCCTCCGCCTTCACCCCCCTGATCCTCTACACGGTCGTATCGGCCACCGACGGCGTCACCGAGGTCCTCGCCAAAGCCACCGGCGACCAGACCGACGCCTTCTTCGGCACGTTCTCCGAGGCCCTCAACAAGGGCGAGGACATCGGCGGCGGCCCGATCATGCTGATCGTCGTCTCCCTGGTCAGCATCCTCGCCGCCGGCGTGCTCTGGCTGGAGCTCGTCATCAGGGCGGCCCTCCTCTACGTCGGCGCCCTCCTCGGCACCGTCGTCTACGCCGGCCTCGTCGACAAGAACCTGTGGGGCCACGTGCGCCGCTGGGCCGGCATCATGATCGCCGTGATCCTGGTCAAGCCGGTGATCGTCATCGTCCTCGGCCTCGCCGGCGCCCTCTCCGCCGACGACGGCCCCGACGCCTTCTCCGCCGTTGTCTCCGGCCTCGCCATCATCCTGCTCGCCATCTTCGCCAGCGCGATGATCTACCGCTTCGTCCCCGGCTTCGGCGACGAGATCGCCGGCTCCCGCAACAACCGCCTCATGCAGGGCGCCGAGAGCAAGGCCGCCGCGGTCATCAGCTCCCCGGCCTCCCTGGTCGCGCAGGGCATCAAGACCCACAGCACCCGCGCCGACAACAACGGCGGAGGCAGCCAGTCCTCCGCCCCCCGCCCCAGCAACCCCGCCTCCGGCGGAGTCGCCGCGCACAGCTCGCGCCCCTCGAACGGCGGCGGCGGATCCGTCCCCTCCGCCGCACCCGCCCCCCGTTCGAGCAGCCCTGTCAACACCCCCCACGCCAGCAGCACCCGCAACAGCCGTACCAACCGCACGGGAGGTGAAGGGCGTTGACGACCGACTCCCACGTGTCCCACCCGGTCACGCCCCGCCGTACGTATCTGATCGGCCGCGCCCGGCCGAACGCGATCATCGGCCGCAACCGCGAGACCGGCGAGATCGCCCTGATCGTCGTCGGCGCGTTCCTCGGCATGATGTGCGGGCTCCTCGTCCCCGTGCTGTCCCTGCGCATCGTGCTGCTCGCCGGATTCCCGATGCTGGCGCTGGCCGCCGTGTACGTGCCGTACAAGCACCGCACGTTCTACAAGTGGTTCGAGATCAACCGCAGCTACAAGCGCACCCTGAAGCAGGGCGCCACCTACCGCTCCTCCGTCATCGAGGCCGGTACTCGGATCGACGGCCGCGAGGTCGAGGTCGGGCCACCTCCGGGCATCGGCCGCATCACCTGGCTGGCCGCCCCCTTCGGCCCCGACGAGATCGCCGTCCTGCTGCACGCCGACCGCAAGACCGTCACCGCCGCCATCGAGATCGAGGGCCCCGGCGTCGGCCTGCGCGACTCCGAGGACCAGGAGGCCCTCGTCGACCGCTTCGGCACCCTGCTCAAGCACGTCGCCAACGGCGACGGCTTCGTCACCCGCCTCCAGATGCTCGCCCGCACCCTCCCCGCCGACCCGGACGCCCACGCCAAGGACGTCGCCGTCCGCGGCGACGACAAGGCACCGCCATGGCTGCAGCAGTCCTACGACCAGCTCCAGTCGATGGTGTCCACCAGCAGCGAGCAGCACCGCGCCTACCTCGTCGCCTGCATGCACTACACCCGCGACCTCGCCGCCGAAGCCAACGCCATGGCCCGGGCCGCCCGCGCCCACGGCGGCAAGGTCGACCGGGACGCCGGACTCGCCATCGTCATGGCCCGCGAGCTCACCGACATCTGCTCGCGCCTCCAGGAGGCCGACATCCGCGTACGGCAGCCGCTCGGCCAGAGCAGACTGTCCTCGCTGATCCACTCCATGTACGACCCGGACCACCCGATCGACCACATCCAGGCGATGACGAAACGTAATGCCTGGCCCGCCGAGCTGGACGCCATGGAGCCCACCTACCTCCAGGCCAAGACCCGCGAGTCCTCCACCCGCGCCCCCTGGTGCCACGCCACGGCCTGGGTGAAGGAGTGGCCCATGACCCCCGTCGGCGTCAACTTCCTCGCCCCGCTGCTCGTCCACACCCCGGACGTCATCCGCACGGTCGCCGTCACCATGGACCTCGAACCCACCGAGGTCGCCATCGAGCGCATGCTCACGGAGAAGACCAACGACGAGGCCGAGGCGTCCCGCGCCGCCAAGATGAACCGCACCGTCGACCCGCGCGACGTGGCCGCGAACTCCCGGCTCGACCAGCGCGGCGAGGACCTCGCCAGCGGCGCCGCCGGGGTGAACCTCGTCGGCTACATCACCGTCTCCTCGCGCTCCCCCGAGGCCCTCGCCCGCGACAAGCGCACGATAAGGGCCTCGGCCGGAAAGTCGTACCTGAAGCTGGAATGGTGCGACCGCGAGCACCACCGCGCCTTCGTGAACACCCTTCCCTTCGCCACCGGCATTCGGAGGTAGGACCTGATGCGGGACCCGCTGTCCGTCCTCACCGACGCCTTCACGTCCTTCCTCTTCGGGAAGGTCGAGACGACCCGGCTCCCGGTGCGCACGTCCACGGGCCAGGCCCAGGCGGTCTACCTCCCGACCGCCGCCCCCGGCCTCGGCGACTCCGGCGTCATCATCGGCCGCGAGGTGTACTCCGGAAAGGGCTACATCTACGACCCCTTCCAGCTCTACGGCCAGCAGCTCCCCGCCCCCCACTGGCTGGTCCTCGGCGAGTCCGGCAACGGCAAGTCGGCGCTGGAGAAGACGTACGTCCTGCGCCAGCTCCGCTTCCGCGACCGCCAGGTCGTCGTCCTCGACGCCCAGGGCGAGGACGGCGTGGGCGAATGGAACCTCATCGCCCAGGAGCTGGGGATAACCCCCATCCGCCTGGACCCGATGGCGGCCCTGGACATGGGCATCCGCCTCAACCCGCTCGACCCCGCGATCACGACCACGGGCCAGCTCGCGCTGCTCCGCACGATCATCGAGGTCGCCATGGGCCACGGCCTGGACGAACGCTCCGGCTTCGCCCTCAAGGTCGCGCACGCCTACGTCAACGAGACCATCGTCGACCGCCAGCCCGTCCTCACCGACATCGTCGAGCAGCTGCGCCACCCCGAGCCCGAGTCGGCCGAGGCGATGAACGTCGCCATAGACGACGTACGGGCCTGGGGCCTGGACGTCGCCCTCGTCCTGGACCGTCTCGTCGACGGTGACCTGCGCGGCATGTTCGACGGCCCGACGACGGTCGGCATCGACCTCGACGCCCCGCTCATCGTCTTCGACCTCTCCCACATCGACCGCAACTCCATCGCCATGCCCATCCTCATGGCGATCGTCGGCGTGTGGCTGGAGCACACCTGGATCCGCCCCGACCGGAAGAAGCGCATCTTCCTCGTCGAGGAGGCCTGGCACATCATCAACAGCCCCTTCGTCGCCCAGCTGTTCCAGCGCCTGCTGAAGTTCGGCCGGCGCCTGGGCCTGTCGTTCGTCGCGGTCGTCCACCACCTGTCCGACGTCGTCGACGGCGCGGCGGCGAAGGAGGCCGCGGCCATCCTGAAAATGGCCTCGACGAGAACGATCTACGCCCAGAAGGCCGACGAGGCGAGGGCCACGGGCAGAGTCCTCGGCCTGCCCCGCTGGGCGGTCGAGATCATCCCCACCCTCACCCCGGGCATCGCCGTCTGGGACGTCAACGGCAACGTCCAGGTCGTCAAACACCTGGTCACGGAGACCGAACGCCCCCTGGTCTTCACCGACCGCGCGATGACCGAGTCCTCCGCCGACCTCGAGGACGACGCCCTGCGCGCCGCCGAACTGGAGGCGGAGGAACGGGCGGCGGCCTTCGTGGAGCACCACCTGGGCGACTCCGAATCGACGGTGGCGTAGGGGGAGGACGCGTGAGACCGGACGACCGCCGCATCCAGCGCGACAGCCAGCAAGGCATCCCCGACGGCCTGCTGGTCGGCATACTCGCGTTCCTCCTCGGCATGACCCTGCTGGTGTGGACGGCCACCGGCCTCGCCGCCCTGTTCGCCCACGGCTCCTGGCCGTCCGGCGTCACCTTCACCCGCACGCCCCTGGCCATGCGCGGCCTCATCGCCCAGCCTCACGACATCCCCGGCGCCTGGCCCGACACACCGCCCGGCGAACTCTCCGGCTACGGCCTGTTCTGGGGCCTGTTCATCGGCCAGCTGATGATCCTGATCGTCCTGACGGTGTTCGTCATGGGCACACTGGCCAGATGGCGCGCGGTCCGGGCAAGGCGCCGGGCGGAGAGGACGACCCCGCCGGAGCCGACGGGGGTCGCGTACGGAACAGGTGGCCCGGCACACCACGAGATGCCGACGGCACAACAGCACAGGACACCGCCCACCCCGGCGCAGCATGACGCCCCGGCACCAGTGCAGCACGCGGCGCCAACACCGCACGACGTACCGGCACCGGCGCCGCACACCACCCCCACGTCGGCGCAGCACGACGTCCCCACCCCCCGCCGCGCAGCCCCCGAACCCACACCCACGCACCTCCTGGACCCGACGGCACCCCTCGCCCCGACCCCGGCGGCCGCACCCACGAGCCCTGCTTCTGTGTTCGGCCAGGAACGAGTGGGCGGGTGGGAAAAAATCCTCGTAGCCCCGAGGGAAACCCGCCAAACCACCGCCACCCAGGCCGTACGCGACGCGGAGGGCCCGGCCCTCATCGTCACCTCCAACCCAGCGGTCTGGCAGGAAACCAAAGACGCGAGGGCCAAACTGGGCCCCACCCACCTCTACGACCCCACCCACCTCTGCGCCACCCCCGCCCGCCTCCACTGGTCCCCCACCGCCGGCTGCGAGGACAAGGCCACAGCCACGGGCAGAGCAACCGCCCTCCTCGCCCCCGTCCGCCCCACCGCCAAACTCGACCAGGCCCTCAGCGACACCGCCGAGACACTCATGCGGAGCTATCTGCACGCCGCCGCCATCGACGGCCGCACCATCCGCCACGTCCACCGCTGGTCCCAGGGCACCCAGATCCAGGACGCCGTACGCATCCTCCGTACCAACCCCAAGGCCGCCCCCGGCTCCGCGGGAGAACTCGAAGGCGCCCTCACCGCACACCCCGAACGCCGGGACATGGCCCAGCAGCTGACGACCCGTGCCCTCGCGGCGCTCTCCACCGTCAACATCCGCGAGGCCTGCACTCCCAACCGAAATGATGCCCTCGCCCTGGATTCCTTCGTCCATGAAGGGGGCACGCTCTATGTGGTGGGTGAATCCATCGAGGACCCCAGGACGGACCCGGGCGCGATGCCCCTCCTGACGGCCCTCGTCTCCAGCGTGGTCGAGCGCGGCCGGCGCATGGCCGAACGGTCATCCTCCGGTCGCCTCGACCCACCATTCACCCTCGTCCTGGACGACGTCGCCGCCGTGGCCCCGCTTCCCCAGCTCCCGGAGCTGCTGGCCACCGGAGCGGACCGGGGCATGCCGACCCTGGCCCTGCTCCGCTCCCGCGAACAGGGCCGCGCCCGCTGGCCGCACGACGAACTACCGGTCTGAGAAGGGCACCCCCACAGAGCTCCGCTCCAGCACGAACTCCAGCTCCCGCTCCCCGGAGCCGGGGAGCGGCACGACCAGCCCACTCGGCTCGAACCCCGCCCGCCGGTAGAACCGCTGCGCCCGCCCGTTCTCCTCGTGCACGATGAGCCGCACCCGCTCAAGCCCCCGCCCCCACGCCCACTCCAGGGCCGCGTCGAACAGCACCTCGGTCAGCCCGCTCCCGCGCTCCTCGGGCCGTACGAAGACGCCGACGATGTGCCCCTGCTTCCGCTCCACCGGAAACCCGGCCCAGTCCGTCGTCCCGGGCTCCTCCACCAGCACGGTCAGCGTGCCCACCCACCGCCCGTCGGGCCCCTCCGCGATGATCTGCTGAGCCTTGTCGGCCCCTTCGGCGCCCCCAGCCGTCCGCTCCTGCCAGAAGGAGTCCGGCCGGGCCTCGGCCTCCTCGTACGTCTCCAGGAAGGCCAGGTGCGCCACCGGATCCCGCAGCGCCGCGAGCCGCAGCTCCTTCGCCGCAGGCCACTCATCAGCACGGACGGACCGGATCACATAGCTCATGCCGGCAACGGTAGTACCCGGGTACGACACCGCTCACCCCGATTACCGCCGCCGGTCCGACGCGGGCCGCCCCCGCACGCACGAGCATCGAAACATGCTGACGGCACACGAACTCACCAAACGCTACGGCGACCGGACGGTCGTCACGGACCTGTCCTTCACCGTCCGCCCCGGAACGGTCACCGGCTTCCTCGGCCCGAACGGCGCCGGCAAGTCCACGACCATGCGCATGATCCTCGGACTCGACGCCCCCACCCGCGGACACGCCACCGTGGGCGGACGCTCCTACGCCACCCACCCCGCGCCCCTCACCGAGGTCGGCGCCCTGCTGGAGGCCCGCTCGGTCCACCCCGGCCGCACGGCCTACCACCACCTGCGCGCCCTCGCCCTCACCCACGGCATCCCCCGGGCACGGGTCGAACAGGTCCTCGGCCTCACCGGCCTGACCGACGTGGCCCACCGCCGCGTCAAGGGCTTCTCCCTCGGCATGGGCCAACGCCTCGGCATCGCCGCCGCCCTGCTCGGCGACCCGGCCACGCTCATCCTCGACGAGCCGGTCAACGGCCTCGACCCGGAGGGCGTGCTGTGGATCCGCAACCTGCTCAAGTCCCTCGCCGCCGAGGGCCGCACGGTCCTCGTCTCCTCCCACCTGATGAGCGAGATGGCCCTCACCGCCGAGCACCTGGTCATCATCGGCCGCGGCCGTCTCCTCGCCGACACCACCGTCACCGACTTCGTACGCGACTCCGGCGCGGGCACCGTCAAGGTCGTCACCCCGCAGGCCCCCGACCTCGTACGCCTCCTCACCGCCCCCGGCGTCGACATCACCACCGACACCCCCGGCACCCTCCAGGTCCGCGGCACCGACGCCGAACACATCGGCCGCACGGCAGCCGCCCACGGCATCCCCCTCTACGAACTGGCCCCCAACGCCGCCTCCCTTGAGGAAGCCTTCATGGACCTCACCCGCGACGCCGTGGAGTACACGGCGACCCTCGAAGGAGCGGCAGCATGACCACGGCGCCCCTCCCCTACCGCGTGACCCCGGCCCGCGTCCTGCGCTCCGAGTGGCACAAGCTCCGGACCCTGCGCTCCACCTGGATCACCCTCATCGCCACGAGCCTGCTGACCCTCGCCATGGGCATGGGCCTGGCCGCCGCCTACGACAGCAGCGGCGAAGACGGGATGGACACAGTCCTCTTCATCCTCCTCGGCACCCAGTTCGCCACGATCAACCTCGGCGTGCTGGGCATCCTCGCCACGGCCGGCGAGTACTCCACGGGCCAGATCCGCGCCACGATGACCGCCGTCCCCCGCCGCCTGCCCGTCCTGTGGTCCAAGGCGGCCGTCCTGGCCGCGATCGCCTTCCCCCTCACCCTGCTGACGAACCTCGTCACCTTCCCCCTCGCCCAGTCCTTCCTCACCGGCACCGACCAGGCGGCCTCCCTCGGCGACCCGGGCGTCCTGCGCGCCCTCGCCGGCAACGCGGCGGGCCTCACCCTCCTGGCCGTGCTCGCCCTCGGCGTCGGCGCCCTGCTCCGCTCGGTCCCGATGGCCATCGGCGCCTTCACCGGCCTCATCATGATCGTCCCGGAGATCCTGGCCATGCTCCCGTACGACATCGTCGACGACGCCGTCCGCTACTTCCCCGGCAAGGCCCTGGAGACCCTGACCACCGCCCAGCCCCTGCCCGGCACGGCGTCCCCCGGCGCCGCCCTCCTCGCCATGCTCCTGTGGACGACGGCGATCCTCACACTGGCCGCCGCCGTCCTACGACGCCGAGACGTCTGACACGCGGTGCCGGAAACCCTCACGATGTACCCCGTGACGGAAGACCGGGCGCCGGAGCCCCTCACCGAGTACGCCCACCGCCTCACCCGCCGGGTGCGCGCCTTCGACCGACGCCACCCGCTGCTGTGGGACCTGCACATCACCGCTTTCTGGGTGACAGCGGCCCTGATCGACTACGTCGGCGGCGGCTGGCGCCACAACGCCCACAACCTCGACGTCCCCGGCTGGCTGCTCCTCACCCTGAGCCTCGCCCTCGCGGTTCCTCTCCTGTGGCGACGCACCCACCCCAGGACCGTCCTCGTCGCGATGGCCGCCTTCGCCCTCGTCAACGCGTGGACCGGCGCGGCCCTCCAGGCGGCCCTGCTCCAGCTCGCCGTCGTCTACCACATCGCCCTGCGCCGGGACCTGCGCAACCTGTGGTGGGCGACGGCCCTGGTGATCGCCCCGGTCCTGGTCTCGGTCGCCCGCCACGGGGAGGGCTCCTGGGACCAGCAGGTCGGCTCCCAGCTGATGTCCGTCACCGTGGCCGCCCTCATCGGCATCACCGTCCGCACCCGCCGCAACTACACCGAGGCCCTGGAGGACCGCGCCCGCCGCCTGGAGACCGAACGCGACCAGCAGGCCCGACTCGCCACCGCCGCCGAACGCGCCCGCATCGCCCGCGAGATGCACGACATCATCGGCCACAACCTCTCCGTCATCACCGGCCTCGCCGACGGCGGCAGATACGCGGCTGCCAAGTCCCCCGAACGCGCAGCCCAGGCCCTCGACGCCATCGCCACCACCAGCCGCCAGGCCCTCACCGAACTCCGCCGCGTCCTGGACGTCATGCGGGAGGACGAACAGCACCAGGCCGATCTGACCCCCCAGCCCGGCCTCACGGACCTCGACCACCTCCTCGACGGCGTCCGCTCCGCAGGCCTCCCCGTCCACACCAGCACCCACGGCAGTCCCGGCCTCTCCCCGAGCCGCCAGCTGACCGTCTACCGCGTCATCCAGGAAGCCCTCACCAACACCCTCAAACACGCAGGCCCCGACGCCACCGCGCAGATAGAGCTGACCTACGAGGACAAGGGTGCCGTGACGGTGACGATCACGGACACGGGCAACACCGGCCGAACCGACCGCCAGGCCCCAGGCGGTCGCGGCCTGCCCGGAATGCGCGAGCGAACCGCCCTGTACGGCGGCACACTTGAGGCCGGCCCTCGCCCGCACCCCGAGCAGGGCTGGCGCGTCCGCCTACACCTCCCGGAGGAAAACCCGCAGTGACCACGGTCCTGATCGCCGACGACCAGCCCCTGCAGCGCTTCGGCTCCCGCATGCTCCTGGAGAGCCAGGACGACATGACGGTCGTGGGCGAGGCGACGAACGGCAGCGAAGCGGTCCGCCTGGCGGCCGAGCTGCACCCCGACGTCGTCCTCATGGACATCCGCATGCCCGGCCTGGACGGCATCGAGGCGACCCGCCGCATCACCGCCGCCGGCGACCGCACCCGCATCCTGATCGTCACCACCTTCGACCTGGACGAGTACGCCTACGCGGGACTCCGCGCGGGTGCCTCCGGCTTCCTGGTCAAGGATGCCCAGCCCGAGGAACTCCTGGCCGGCATCCGCGCGGTCGCCACGGGCGACGCGGTCGTGGCCCCCAGCCTGACCCGCCGCCTCCTCGACGCCTACGTCCACCACCTGCCGTCGGGCCCGTCGTCGGACGCCCCGCCCCAGGAGGACCCCCGTCTCGCTTCCCTCACCGACCGGGAACGCGAAATCCTCACGGTCATCGGCCAGGGCTGGACGAACACGGAGATAGCCATGCGTCTCCACCTGGCCGAGTCGACGGTGAAAACGCATGTGGGCCGCATCCTCGCGAAGACGGGCTCCCGAGACCGCATTCAGGCGGTGATCCTGGCGTACGACACCAAGCTGGTACAGCCGTCGTGACGCCCGTAAAACACAAAAAGGCCCACACCGTAAGGTGTGGGCCTTTTCAATAATTGTTCGGCGGCGTCCTACTCTCCCACAGGGTCCCCCCTGCAGTACCATCGGCGCTGTAAGGCTTAGCTTCCGGGTTCGGAATGTAACCGGGCG